>NZ_NKFK01000008.1:0-405845 GCF_002223365.1 Burkholderia sp. AU6039 | reverse complement strand
GTGATCGATACGCTCGGCGCCGCGTGCGAAGCTGATACTGCCGATGGTCCCTGCACACTCCTTGCAGCCGCCATCCTGTCTGGCTCCCGCCTGCACGGGAATACCGTCGACGGCGCCCTGGCCATGGTTTTTGGAAGCCTGACCACGCCTGTTTTCAGGGACGTTGGCGCCCTGGCCCTTGCGGGCATGCTTCTTTCGAGAGGCTTGAACCACCGCCAGCAGCAAGGTCAGCAGTTTGGCGATTGCACCGATGCGTGGATCGGCGAGTGTGACCAGTGCCCTCTTGCACATCCCGGCGAGTTCTCGAATTTTCCGGTCGACGTCAGCGGCCATCTGCTCCCGCTGCTGTTTGGTCGTGGTGACGTTCACCACCTCGTTGGAGACCGTTTCAACACTCGCCTTGATCGCGTGATACATCGACCAAAGCCCCTTCTTGAGGCTGGCCTCCGGGTCGCGGACAAAAATCTCCGCGGCCTGAGTCGCCTCCTTGGCCGCCAACGCCGCATTGCCGTCTGCGTTCAACTGACCCAACGCCGCCTTCTTCATGCCGTGGGCCATGTCCAGCAGCATTTTTTCCAGCAACTCGCCCGCGTCCTTGAGCATCGCGTCCAGTCGAACCTGCGCCTCCTGCACGAATTTTTCCAGGTCCCCGACGATGGTCGCATTCAGATGCGACGCCAGCAGCCCGACCAGCACGTCGTTGGCTTCGACTTTCACCGCACCCTTTGCCGCCGCTTTCAACTGGACTGCCAGCTCACGGCGCGCCTCTACCAGCATCGGCCTGAGGCTCATGCGAGCCGCTGCCAGAGTCGGCGGTACAGGAATGACGCCGATCAGGTCAATACCGATGTCCACCCAGTCCATCGCATCGGCATTCGGCTTGCCGTACAACGCCTTCACGCCCAGCGCCACGCTCACCAGGGCAATGACGTTACCGATCACCGGCAGCCCCTGCGCGACGTTACTCACCCGTTCCAGTGTGACGACGCCGCCGCTGATCTCCCGCAGCCACTGATCAAACTTGCGTGAGGCGGCAGCAATGTCTTCCGGGTGAATGGTGTTCAGCGGTGCGACAGCCAACTGCGGGGGACGGGGAGCGACAGCAGTCGAAGATCCGGTCATGGCGAGAAATCGAGAAGAAATTCAGGAATTGGGGGGAATGCGATGCGGAAGCCGGCGGCGAAGCGCGCCCGCTATACGAAACCGGGGGTACGCACGTCGGGCGTGGTCGGTCCGGCGCACTCGAAATGATCAGATCGGTACCAAGCAGCTTTTCGGACCAGACACGATCACGCTCCTTGTAGACGGATAGCGCCGGCACGCTCAGCGTACTGAGCTCGAGCGCGACCGCAGAAAGCTTGTCAAGTGTTTCATCGCCAAGAGGTTTGATCGGCAGAAGAATCAGCTGCCCGGCAAATTCGGGTAGCGCAACGCCGGATATCGACACAACACGGGACTGCGCGGGTGAATACATGACTTCCTCGTCTCGGCTAGCGCACAGCTCCGGCTCCTTTCACCGGGGCGCAATCGGCGAATTTGCGCTGATTCTCCAATCTCGATTGAAACAACGCAGATGCTGGAGCAGACAACGTTCGTTCCCAGCGCGGCTTCCTTCAATCCCATTCCGCGAAACACGACCGTCCGCAATGGAAGGCATGCTATCCGCAAAGACCATCTCAAAAAATACTCGGCAGAATGACGAGTCGAGATGCAAAGTTGCACCCGTGCGCCACCTTTCAAGATAAATATCGCTATCCCGAACATAGATATAAGTGGCTACTGAACCGAAGCGCTTCGAGATTCGCGCGCGTCGCGCGGAAGTCTTCGCGAATCCCGAGAAGCGCACCACGATGCCGAACTTTCGGGCGCGCCTCGGCGACGACATAAACCGGCCATTTCGACGAGCGCGAACAGCACCTCTTCCCCTCGCCCCGCGCCACCGGCACAATGCCGCTCATGCTCCAGGACAACGCCTTCGTTTCCCCGTCCGCCGGCCCCGTCGGCCGCCTCGTCAACCGGCTCGTCGCGAGTCGCCCGCTGCTGCGCACACGCCGCGCGCTGCTGTCGCGCCTACCATTCCTGCAGCTCGCGAGCGAGGTCGAGAACGTCGTGTACTGCACGTGGCTCGTCGATGTCGCGGCGGTCGCGCATCTGGTGCCGCACGGCGTCACGCTCGCGAGCCGCGACGGCCGCACGCCGTTCACGATCCTCACCTATGCGCACCGCCATTTCGGCCCGCGTATCGCGGGCCCGCTGCGGCGCGTATTCCCGTCGCCGTTGCAAAGCAACTGGCGGCTTTACGTCGATGCGCTGCCGGGTGGTGTGCCGGCCGATCGCACGGTGCTGTTCGTCAAGAACGTGTTTGACCATCCGCTCTATGCACTCGGCAGCCGACTCTTCAGCGATGCGCTGCCGTCGCATCTCGCCGAGCGCTTCACGCATGCAGTGCAGGATGGACGGTATCGGACGCGGCTGTCGGGCGGTAGCGGGAGCGCGCCCGATTTTCATTGCTCGGCGGCGATGTCGGATGACGCCACGCTACCCGAGGCATTCGCGCCGTTCTTCGAAAGCTGGCGCGACGCCGTCGCTTACCTGTCGCTGCAGCACGCGGCCGTCGCGCATGTCGCGGACTGCGACCGCCTCGCGCATGCGTCGATCGACCTGCCGATCGATGTCGACGCGGTTCGGCCGCTGAAACCGGTCGAACCGGTGGGCGGCGGCGAATTCCTCGCGCGCATCGGCGCGACCGGCGAACCGCTGTGCTTCGTCGTGCCGGACGTCGCGTTCAGGGTGTTGTCGGAGCGGGTCTTGTAACGCCCCACTCAACCCGCTCGCAATGCGCGGGCGCTTTCATCCGCGTCACCTTCGTCCGCCATCCGCCCGATGTAATCCCGCACGAACTGCACGGCAATCCGCCCCGACCGCGCACCGCGTTCCAGCGCCCACTGCAGCGCCGGTTCGCGCGCCGCACGAATCTGCTCCGTATCGAACCCGGCTTCGCTCAGCCGGCTGTCGACCACCGCCAGATACGCGTCCTGCGTGAACCCGTAAAACGTCACCCAGATCCCGAATCGCTCGGACAACGAAATCTTCTCCTCCACCGCGTCACCCGGATGCAGCTCGCCGTTCTCCGCGCGCGACACGTTCGCGTTGTCGCTCGCCTGCTCGGGCATCAGGTGGCGGCGATTGGACGTCGCGTACACCAGCACGTTCGACAGGTCGCTCGCGACCGAGCCGTCGAGCACCGTCTTCAGTTCCTTGTAGCCGGTCTCGCCCGCCTCGAACGACAGGTCGTCGCAGAACACGATATATCGTTCCGGCCGCGCCCGCACCAGCTCGACGATCGCCGGCAGGTCGCTCAACTGCTCCTTGCCGACCTCGATCAGCCGCAGCCCGTGCGGCGCGAACGCGTGCAGGCACGCCTTCACGATCGACGACTTCCCGGTGCCGCGCGCGCCGGTCAACAGCACGTGATTGGCCGCGAAGCCGCGCACGAACTGCCGCGTGTTCCGCTCGACGATCGCCACCTGCCGCTCGACGTTGCGCAGCGCATCGAACGCGATGAGCGCGGGCGCCGCGACCGGTTCGAGCGGCGCCGCTCGCGGCCCGCCGTCGAAGCCGCGCCAGCGGAATGCAACGGCCGCGTCGAAGTCGACGGGTGCCGGCTGGCCGGTGCCCGCCAGTGCTTCGAGCGCGATCGCGATCCGTTCGAGCTGCTGCGCGAGCGCGGGGCCCTCCACGGATGCAAGCGCGTCCGGCAGCGCGGCCATCAGGTGCTGCATGTCGCGATCGCCGCTCATTGCCGCGCCCCTTGCGATGCGCTCGCCTGGAACGGAAACCGCTGCGCGATCGCCACGCCGACGAGCGCCACGCCGCCGCCGATCAGGTGATACAGCTTCAGCGATTCGCCGAGCAGCACGATCGCGCCGCCGGCGGTCATCACCGGCAGCAGGTTCATGAACATCGCGCACCGGCTCGGGCCGAGCAGCCGCACGCCCTGCATCCACAGATACGGCAGCACCACCGACGCCAGCACCCCGGCATACAGGATCAGCGGCACGCTCGCACGCGTCGGCCACGCCGCCTGCGCGGGCAAGCGCAGCAGCATCGGCACCATGAAGACGAGCGCGGCGAGCGCCTGCACGTAGGTCGACTGCCACGCCGGCAGCGCACCGATGCGCCAGCGCTTGAGCAGCACACCGTACAGCGCATAGGCGGCCGACGCGGCCAGCATCAGCAGGTCGCCCGTATGCACGCCGCGCGCGGCGATCGTCGTCGGGTGCCCTTCGGCAATCAGGTAGACGACGCCCGCGAGCGACAGCACCCCGCCGCCGATCAT
Source organism: Burkholderia sp. AU6039 (assembly GCF_002223365.1). NCBI lineage: Bacteria > Pseudomonadati > Pseudomonadota > Betaproteobacteria > Burkholderiales > Burkholderiaceae > Burkholderia > Burkholderia sp. AU6039. The sequence goes on along the minus strand of NZ_NKFK01000008.1, from coordinate 401,506 downwards.
GCCGACGCTGGGCGGATCACCGAGCAGCAGCGAGCTGAGCGCCATCGTCATCAGCGGCACGAGCGCCGTGATGATCGCCATGTTGGTCGCGCTGGTCGTTTTCGCGGCCTCGTAGGACAGGCTCTGGAACAGCGCCATCGCGAGAAAGCCGAGCACTACAAGCTTCGGCAAGTGCGCGACGAGCGCGGCGCGATTGCGCCACGCGGGGCGCAGCGTGAACACGCTCATCAGCGCGACGGCGAGCAGCAGCCGGTAGAAGGTGATCGCCGACGGGTCGATCGTCGACGCCGACAGTTTCGACACGACCACGTTGCCGGCCCACAGCGCGATCGCGCAGAAGGGAAACAGAAAAGGAGACTTGTTCATCGCATTCGACGGATTAATATCCTGGCAGGGGGTTGGCGTGGATGGGAACGCCATCGTGCCCGCCCGTCCACCTGCCTGTCTCACGCCAAAATGTCACGACTTGTCGCCAATCGGACACTCGAGTCCACTCCGCCCGGTGCCCACCTGCGCTTCGAATCGACGCCGATGCCCGTCTCGGCGATGGCGGCGACGTACGCGCACGGCACGTCGATCGCGCCGCACCGGCATCGCCGCGCGCAGCTGCTCTATGCGATCGAGGGCGTGATGCACGTGCAGTCCGAAGGCGCGTCGTGGGTCGTGCCGCCGACGCGCGGCGTGTGGCTCGAAGCCGGTCTCGACCACACGGTGCAGATGAGCGGCGACGTGCAGATGCGCACCGTGTTCGTCGAGCCGGGCGCGGTCGAGCACCTGCCCGCGCGGAGCTGCGTCGTGGAAGTGCATCCGCTGCTGCGCGAGCTGATCCTCGCCGCGGTGGACGTGCCGCTCGACTATGCGCCGGGCTCGCGCCACGACCACCTGATGCACCTGCTGCTCGCCGAGGTGACGGTCGCGCCGCTGCTGCCGCTGTACCTGCCGTGGCCGCACGACCCGCGCCTGCGCACGATCTGCGACGCGCTCGTCGCCGCGCCCGACGACCTGCGCACGATCGCCGAATGGGCCGACCGGCTCGGGCTGTCGGTCCGCACGCTCCATCGCGCGTTCCGGCGCGAGACGGGGCTCAGCTTCCGCCGCTGGCGCGAACAGGCGCGGCTGCTGCTCGCGCTCAAGCGCCTCGCGCACGGCGAGAAGGTACTGACCGTCGCGATGGATCACGGCTACAGCAGCCAGAGCGCGTTCTCCGCGATGTTCAAGCGGCATTTCGGCGTGTCGCCGTCGGCGTTTTATGCGTAGGGCAGGTTCTTGTGCGGCGCGTTCGTCGAATGCCGGTTGCCCGCACAGGCCGCGCCCACCGCATGACGCCCGCCGCTAGCGCGCCGCGATCCCCCCGATGAAGCACACGCACGCGGCGGCCGACGCCACCGTGCGCACGTGATTCCACATCGTCCAGTCGTGCACGTAACGCGTCCACAGCGCCGCGCCCTGCGCGGTCGACGGATCGGCCGCGGCGAGCGCATCGTTGAGCGGCACGTTGACGGCCATCGTCACCGCGAACATCCCGACCACGTACAGCACGCCGCCGGCGACCGCCAGCATCGCGCCCGGCTGCTCGCGATCGAACAGCGCGAGCACGACTAGGGCAAGCGCCATCAGCGTCGTGACGAGGAACAGCGGCATGAACGGCGAGCGCACGATGTCGACGTTGATCGCGTTCATCGCGGCCACGCCGGCCTGCGGCGCGATCCGTCCGAGCGACGTCATCACGAACGTCGAGAACGCGAAATACACGCCGGCCATCAGCCCGCAGCCGATGGCCGAGCCCCACAGCAAGGCGGCGGTCGCGAACGCGATCATGATCGTGCGCTCCACACGCCGGTGGCGGCCGTCGCGCGCGCATAGTCGGCGAAATCGCGCGCCGGCCGCCCGAGCGTCGCTTCGATACCGTGCGTCACCGCGCTGTTGCGCCCGTCGAGCACCACGCCGAACAGATCGTCGAGCAGCGCGACGACCGGCTCCGGCACGCCCGCCTCGCGCAATCCGGCGACGAACGCATCGGCCTGAATCTCGCGATAGACGACCGGCCGGCCAGCAGCCCGTGCGATTTCGGCGACCGCTTCGGCGAACGTCAGCGCGCGCGGCCCCGTGACCTCGATCACGCGGTTCGCGAAGCGCGCATCGGTGAGCGCGGCCACGGCGACGTCCGCGATGTCGTCCGCGTCGACGAACGGCTCGCGCACCGCGCCGGCCGGCAGCGCGACTTCACCGGCCAGCACGCCGTCGATCAGGTAGCCCTCGGAGAAGTTCTGGTTGAACCAGCTCGCGCGCACCACGCCCCAACCCACGCCCGACGCCTGCAGCGCGGCCTCGGCGGCCTGCGCGCGGGGCTCGCCGCGCCCGGACAGCAGCACGACCCGCTCGACACCGCGCTCCCGCGCAAGCCGCGCGAATGCGGCGATCACATCCACCGCGCCTTCGACGGCCAGGTCGGGCTGATAGGTCACGTACGCGGCCGACACACCGTCGAGCGCGACCGGCCACGTGTCGGACGCCGTCCAGTCGAAGCGGACGGCCGACGTGCGCGACACGGGGCGGGTCGCGATGCCGCGCGCACGCAGCCGGGCATCGACGCGGGCGCCCGTCTTGCCCGAACCGCCGACGATGAGGGTGGGAAGTGCCGACATGACCGTCTCCTTTGGCTAAAATGCGAGAATTTCTCGCGTTTCTAAAACACGATAGACTCTCGCATTAGCAACGTCAAGTTTTTCTGGAGGCGGCATGGGCCGACAAAAATCGGGGCAGAACGACGGGCCCGCAACAACGGCGGACACGGCGGATGCGCCGGCGCGCGCGCGGCTGGTGCCGACGCAGCAGCGCAGCCGCGAGCGGTTCGAGCGCATCCTCGCGTGCGCGTCGGAAGTGATGATCGAGAAAGGCTGCGATGCGTTCCGGATGAGCGACATCGTCGAACGCACGGGCATCTCGTTCGGCTCGCTGTACCAGTACTTTCCGGACAAGGCGGCCGTGATCGGCACGCTTGCGGAGCGCTACAACGAAGCCGGACACGTCTGCGTGCGACGCGACCTCGCGACGATGCAGACGCTCGACGACCTGCACGCCACGCTCGCCCGCATCACGGACAGCTACTACCGGATGTTCGTCGACGAGCCGCTGATGCGCGACATCTGGCGGGCCACGCAGGCCGACCGCGCGCTGCAGGCACTCGACCGGGCAGACGGTGAGTTTCTGGCGGGGTTGTTCGCGGATGCGCTGGGCGAAGTGGCGCCCGATATTCCGCATGCGCAACGGAGCACATTCGCCGAGCTGATGATGATCCAGATCGCGGCGGCCGTGCGCCATGCGATCACACTGCCGCCGAAGGCGGCGCAGCAGATTCTCGCGATGTTCAAGCGTGCGCTGCCGCGCGATCTGTCGGTGCTGGGCGCGTAGTCGTGTCCAACGCAGTACGCGGCCGGTACCGACTTCACGCCGCGCCTGCCGGATACGCGTTCCGCCGGCGGCAAGCAAGCCCGACCTTCGTCACTGCATGACGGGCGGATGGTAGCTGAGCGTGCTCGCAAGCGCCCAGAGCATGAAGATCACCAGCGGCAAATGCACCACCAGCTGCGTGAACGTGAACCCGACGATGGAAGAAAGGCGCGCGATAGACGCGCGCGATGCCGACGGCGCGTGACTGACATCGGAGCAGCGCAACCGTTCGCGCAAGCCAGCGCGGAGCACCCGGGCAGAACGGAGGTGACGATCGAAGGCCGGCATCCGATCACGCGGCGCCGGCCCGTGCCGGTCAGCGCTTCGCCGGCACCGGCGGCTCGCCCGCCGTCGTCGCGCTGCGCGCCCAGTCGGCGAACTCGGTATCGTAGCGATTGCCGATGTAAGCGACATGGTTTGCGTACCCGTCGTAATCGCCCACCCGGAAGCGTGACACGATCGTGTCGACGTCCGCGCGATGGCGCTCGAACATGAAGCGCGTCGCCATGTAGCCCCACCGGTACGCGCGCGTGACGTAGTCGCTCGACGTGTAACGCGTGCCGAGCACGTCCGAGAACCGGTACGCGCCCGTGCGCACCGCGTCGATCGACTCCGGGTTGTCGTTCTTTCTCGACAGATACTCGGCGACACCTTCGATCCACCACACGGTCGGCTTCGCGGTGCTCACCGAGAAGTCGCCCGCCATGTCGTAGCGGCCGTCGAGATAGTGCGTGAACTCGTGCTCGAGATTCCACACCTTGAACTCGGGCCGCAGCCACGATGCCTCGTGCGCGATGAAGCGCGCCTGATTGCCCGGCGCGGACGGATCGCCCTCGAGATACATGCCGCCGTTGTCGGTGCTGATGCCGTAGATCACCGACGCGTATTTTCGATAGTTCGCGTAGTCATCGAAAATGACGAGTTCGATCGTGTCGTTGCGATCGCCCGCGACCGGCTTGCGCCCGGTCTTCATCATCCGGTGGAAGTAGTCGTCCTGCCGCGCGACCGCCGTGCAGACCGACTGCAGCTGCGGCATCGTCATGTCCTGCGCGAGAATGCGCACGCCCGCATTGCATGCGTAGCGATGCGAGAGCACCGCGTCGGTCAGCCGCTTCTTGTAGTCGCACGTGCCGTAGTCCGCGCAGTTGCCCGAATCGCCGTAGTCGACCGCTTCCGCCGCCGCGAGCCAGAGGTCGCTGTCCGCGCCCGTCATGCTCGTCGACGCCAGCATGTCCTGGATCATTTTCTTCACACGCGGCTTCTGCGTCGGATAACGGAGGAAGCGAAACGTTTCGCGCGCCGCGTCGGCCAGTTGATAGGCGGCGCTCGTGTTCGACAGGCTCGCGCGGTTCGCGGTGACGAAGCGGTTGAGCGTCTCCGGGAGCGTCGCATCGCTGTCGAGCATCGGTTGCGCGCCGCTGCGCTGGTGCGCGTAGAAGAACACCGTGAGCAAGCCGGTGAAGCCGCCCGCCGCACTGCGCTGCAGCAACGGCGCCGCTGCCTGCGGATTCGCCGCGCTCACGGTGTAGGACGCGATGCGGTTCTTCAGCGTCGGCAGGTAGTACGCTTCGTCCCGCATGTTCGTGATGAGCTTCATCAGCTCGTTCGCGGTGCTCGGCGCACGCGAATTGTCGCGATAGAGCGCATCACCCTCCAGGCTTTGCTTGATATACGGGCGCAGCGACACCGCGAGATTCGGAATCGGGTTCGTGATGGCCGATACATCATATTGGTAATAAGCGGCACGCAGATAAATCAGCAAATTGACCAGGATCAAATTGCTCGCATCGTATTGATAGATTTCCTGCACGAAACGACCCGCGACAGCGTGTACGTTTTCGGCATTGAATATCTGCGTAGCCTGCGCTTTATCGACCGAGAACAGGCCGTAATGGCATTCGTAATCGGGAAGATTCGCGATGTAATCGGCGAGTGCCGCCCCGCGATACTGGGTCATCACCGACATGTCGCGGCAATCGGCGCCCGACGTGCTGCGCTTGCTGCGCGTGGCCGGCTGCTTGAGCGGCGAGGGCCGGGTCAGCGCCGCGCGATCCTGTTCGCTGAGCGGCAGGTTGTACTGCGCCTGCTCGGGCGACACCGGCAGATTCTGCGGCACGCGAGGCATGCGCGCCTGCCTGGGTTGCGTCTGCTGCGCCGGCTCGGTATTGGCCGATGCGGCGCCGGCCAGTCCGGCGAATACCGACCACGCGACGATGGCCGACCAGCGGCATCTTTTTTGAAGCCCCTCGTTTATTGCCACTTTATTTTCTCTCGGTTGTTTTTGGGCAATCACGATATAACATTACATATTGAAACGTCAATTTAATCGATATGAAAGATAACTCCACGTTAATTGACTTAATTATTTAACGATTAAAATCGATTTTCGAAATAATCCAACCAGCAGACAGTATTCGGCGAGCCACTTCCAAAAATGAAAAACGCGGGTGGCGAGCCGCACCGGATGAATTACACCATCCGGCACGACTCACCACCCGCGTTGAAGCCTTTCCAGCCTTCTGCTTACTTGCTGTAGTCGTACACCCCACGCCCCGTCTTCCGCCCGAGCCTGCCGGCCGTCACCATCTCGCGCAGCAGCGGGCATGCACGATACTTCGGATCGCCGAAGTCCTTCACGAACACGTCCATCACCGCGAGGCACACGTCGAGGCCGACGAGGTCGGCCAGCGCGAGCGGGCCGATCGGGTGGTTCGCGCCGAGCTTCATCCCCGCGTCGATCTCCTCGGCCGACGCGATGCCTTCCGCCAGCACGAAGAACGCCTCGTTGATCATCGGCACGAGAATCCGGTTCACGACGAAGCCCGGCGAATTGCGCACGCCGATCGGCGACTTGTCGAAACGCTCGGTCAGCTCGCGCACCGCCGACGCGGTCGCGTCACTCGTCTGCAGCCCGCGGATGATCTCGACGAGCGGCATCAGCGGCACCGGGTTGAAGAAGTGCATGCCGACGAAGCGCGCCGGATCGGCGAGCGGCGCCGCGAGCGCGGTGATCGAGATCGACGACGTGTTGGTCGCGATGATCGCTTCAGGCCGCGCGACGGCCTCGATCTGCTTCAGGATGCGGCCCTTCAGCTCGACGTTCTCGGTCGCCGCTTCGATCACGATATCGGCCGCTGCGAGCTTCGCGTAGTCGGTCGACGTCGTGATGCGCGCAAGCGCCGCATCGCGCGTGGCGGCGTCGAGCTTGTCCTTCGACACGAGCCGCTCGAGGCTGCCCTTCAGCGTCGCGATGCCCTTCTCGAGCGCCGCGTCGCTGACGTCGATCATCACGACGTTGAGACCCGCAACGGCGGCGGTCTGCGCGATGCCGTTGCCCATGGTTCCGGCGCCCACGACGCCGACGATTTCGATGGCCATGAAATTTCCTGTGTGTTCGGGTGCTGAGCGTTCGATTATCAGATGTTCTCGAAGATCGCAGCAATCCCCTGGCCGCCGCCGATACACATCGTCACGAGCGCGTAACGCCCGCCGATGCGCTTCAGCTCGTACAGCGCCTTGACCGTGATCAGCGCGCCGGTCGCACCGATCGGGTGGCCGAGCGAGATGCCCGAGCCGTTCGGGTTGACCTTCGCCGGATCGAGGCCGAGTTCCTGCGTGACCGCGCATGCCTGGGCCGCGAACGCCTCGTTCGCCTCGATCACGTCGAGATCGCTGATCTTCAGGCCCGCGCGTTCGAGCGCCTTCTGCGTGGCCGGCACCGGGCCGATGCCCATGTACGCCGGATCGACACCCGCGTGCGCATATGCGACGAGGCGGGCGAGCGGCTTCACGCCCTGCGCGCGCGCGGCGTCCGCGCTCATCATCAGCACGGCCGCGGCCGCATCGTTGATGCCCGATGCGTTGCCGGCCGTCACGGTGCCGTTCTCCTTCTGGAACACCGGCTTCAGCTTCGTGAAATCATCCGCGCTGGCTTCGAGGCGCACGTGCTCGTCCGTGTCGAACGCCACTTCACCCTTCTTCGTGCGGATCGAGACCGGCAGGATCTGATCCTTGAAGCGCCCTTCCGCGATCGCGCGCGCCGCGCGACGATGCGATTCGAGCGCCAGCGCATCCTGCGCGTCGCGCGAGATGCCGTACTTCGCCGCGACGTTCTCCGCCGTCACGCCCATGTGGATCGTCTGGAACGGGTCATGCAGCGCGCCGAGCATCATGTCGACGAGCTTGCCGTCACCCATGCGCTGGCCGAAGCGCGCGGCCGGCACGGTGTACGGGGCGCGGCTCATGCTTTCCGAGCCGCCGCCGATCGCGATGTCGGCGTCGCCGAGCATGATCGTCTGCGCGGCCGACACGATCGCCTGCAGGCCCGAACCGCACAGGCGGTTCACGGTCAGTGCGGGCGTGTGCTGCGCCACGCCGCCATTGATCGCCGCGACGCGCGCGAGATACATGTCCTTCGGCTCGGTGTTCACGACGTGCCCGAACACGACATGCCCGACTGCGTCGCCCGGCACGTTCGCACGCGACAGCACTTCGGCGACCACCTTCGCACCGAGGTCGGTCGGCGAGAAATCCTTCAGGCTGCCGCCGAAATCACCGATCGCGGTACGAACACCGCTCACTACCACGACTTCTTTCGCTGCATTGCTCATCGTCTCACTCCGGTTCGTTCGCGCCCGCAGGCGCGGGGATGCGTTACGTTACATGTTCGGGTAATTCGGCCCGCCGCCGCCTTCCGGCGTGACCCACACGATGTTCTGCGTCGGGTCCTTGATGTCGCAGGTCTTGCAGTGCACGCAGTTCTGCGCGTTGATCACCAGGCGATCGCTGCCGTCGTCGTTCTTCACGAACTCATACACGGCCGCCGGGCAGAAACGTGCCTCCGGCCCCGCGTACGTACGCAGGTTCACGTTCACCGGCACGCTCGCATCCTTCAGCGTCAGGTGCGCCGGCTGGTTCTCTTCGTGGTTCGTGTTCGAGATGAATACCGACGAGAGCCGGTCGAACGTCAGCTTGCCGTCCGGCTTCGGATACTCGATCGGCTGGCATTGCGACGCCGGCTTCAACATTTCGTGGTCCGCATGCTTGTGGTGCAGCGTCCACGGCACGTTGCCGCCCATCACCTTCTGCTCGAGCCCGACCATCAGCGTGCCGAGGTACAGCCCCTTGGCCATCCACTGCTTGAAGTTGCGCGCGCGATACAGCTCCGTGTACAGCCACGACTGCTTGAAGGCGTCCGGGTACGCGTTGAGCTCGTCGCTCTGGCGGCCGGCCTGCACCGCGTCGAATGCGGCGTCGGCCGCCAGCATGCCGGTCTTGATCGCCGCGTGGCTGCCCTTGATCCGCGACGCGTTCAGGAAGCCTGCGTCGTCGCCGATCAGCGCGCCGCCCGGGAACACCGTCTTCGGCAGCGACAGCAGCCCGCCGGCCGTGATCGCGCGTGCGCCGTACGACACGCGCTTGCCGCCTTCCAGGAACGCGCGGATCGACGGGTGCGTCTTGTAGCGCTGGAATTCCTCGAACGGCGACAGGTACGGGTTCGTGTAGCCGAGGCCCACCACGAAGCCGACCACGACCTGGTTGTTGTCCATGTGATACAGGAACGAGCCGCCGTACGTATCCGACTTCAGCGGCCAGCCGGCCGTGTGGATCACGAGGCCCGGCTTGTGCTTGGCCGGATCGATCTCCCACAGCTCCTTGATGCCGATCCCGTAGGCCTGCGGATCCGCGTTCGCGTCGAGCTTGAACTTCGAGATCAGCTGGCGGCCGAGGTGGCCGCGGCAACCTTCGGCGAACAGCGTGTACTTCGCGTGCAGCTCCATGCCGAGCTGGAAGTTCTCGGTCGGCTCGCCGTCCTTGCCCACGCCCATGTTGCCGGTCGCGACGCCCTTCACGGAGCCGTCGTCGTTGTACAGGATCTCTGCGGCCGGGAAGCCGGGGAAGATCTCGACACCGAGCGCTTCGGCCTGTGCCCCCAGCCAGCGCGTGACGTTGCCCAGCGAAATGACGTAGTTGCCGTGGTTCTGGAAGTTGGCGGGCAGCGCCCAGTTCGGCGTGGTGACCGCGCTCTTCTCGGACAGGAACAGGAAGCGGTCTTCCGTCACCTCGACGTCGAGCGGTGCACCGCGTTCCTTCCAGTCGGGGAACAGTTCGTTGATCGCGCGCGGGTCCATCACCGCGCCCGACAGGATGTGCGCGCCGATCTCGGAACCTTTCTCGAGCACGCACACGCCGATCTCGGTGCCTTTCTCGGCGGCCAGCTGCTTGAGCCGGATCGCCGCCGACAGCCCGGCGGGGCCGCCGCCAACGATCACGACGTCGTATTCCATCGATTCGCGCGGGCCGTACTGCGCGAGCAAGTCCTGTGTGGTCAAAATCCTGTCTCCTCCTGCGTCCCGACCTTCAGCGGTCAGAACTGGTCTTCCGTCAACGCGAGCACGCCCTCGTTGCCCTTCGTGCCGACGATCGACGCTTCGAATGCGCCTGCCTGCACCAGCACGTGTTCCGCATAGCATTGCGCGATCGCGATCTTCGCATCGAAGAAGGCCGGGTCGCTCGCGCGGTTCGCGTGCGCCGCCACCAGCGCGCGGCCCATCTGCCACCCGCACAGCACCACGCCCGCCAGCTTCAGGTACGGCACGCTGCCCGCGAACACCGCGTTCGGGTCCTGCTTCGCGTTCGCCACCACGTAATCGACCACCGACGACAGCGCCTTCGCGCCCTTCTCCAGCTGCGCCTTCACCGACGCAGCCGCCGCGCCGTCCAGCTTGCCCAGCGCCGCGACCGTGTCGCCGATCTCCGCGATCAGCGCCTTCGCCACCGCGCCGCCGTCGCGCATCGTCTTGCGGCCCACCAGGTCGTTCGCCTGGATTGCCGTCGTGCCTTCATAGATCGCCAGGATACGGGCATCGCGGTAATACTGCGCCGCGCCCGTCTCCTCGATGAAGCCCATCCCGCCGTGCACCTGCACGCCCAGGCTCGCCACGTCGTTCACCATCTCCGTGCTCCAGCCCTTCACGACCGGCACCAGATACTCGTAGATTGCCTGATGACGGGCCCGCGTCGCCTCGTCCGAATGGCGGTGGGCAATGTCGCTGTGCGCGGCGGCCACGTAGGCCAGCGCCCGCGCGCCTTCGGTCAGCGCACGCATCGTGCCGAGCATGCGGCGCACGTCCGGGTGATGGATGATCGTCACCGACTGCTTGGCCGAACCGTCCACCGGGCGGCTCTGCACGCGTTCCTTCGCGAATTCCGCGGCCTTCTGGTAGGCGCGGTCGGCCACGCCGATCCCCTGCATCCCGACGCCGAAGCGCGCCGCGTTCATCATGATGAACATGTATTCGAGGCCGCGGTTTTCCTCGCCGACCAGGTAGCCGATCGCGCCGCCGTGGTCGCCGTACTGCAGCACCGCCGTCGGGCTCGCCTTGATCCCGAGCTTGTGCTCGATCGACACGCAGTGCACGTCGTTGCGTGCGCCGAGCGAGCCGTCGTCGTTGACCATGAACTTCGGCACGATGAACAGCGAGATGCCCTTCACGCCTTCCGGCGCGTTCGGCGTGCGCGCCAGCACCAGGTGGACGATGTTGTCCGCCATGTCGTGCTCGCCCCACGTGATGAAGATCTTCGTGCCGAACACCTTGTACGTGCCGTCGCCCTGCGGCTCGGCGCGCGAGCGCACCAGTGCGAGGTCGGAGCCGGCCTGCGGCTCGGTCAGGTTCATCGTGCCGGTCCATTCGCCCGAGATCAGCTTCGGCACGTAGCGTTGCTTCTGCTCGTCGGTGCCCGCCGTCAGCAGCGCTTCGATCGCGCCGTCGGTGAGCAGCGGACAGAGCGCGAACGACAGGTTCGACGCGTTCAGCATCTCGATGCACGGCGTCGCGATCAGCTTCGGCAGCCCCTGGCCGTCGTATTCGGACGGGTGCTGCAGGCCCTGCCAGCCGCCTTCGACGAACTGGCGGAATGCTTCGCCGAAACCCGGCGTCGCGGTCACGACGCCGTCCTTCCAGCTGCTCGGGTTGCGGTCGCCTTCGACGTTCAGCGGGGCCAGCACCTCGCCGCAGAACTTCGCGGACTCGTCGAGCACGGCCTGCGCCGTGTCGTAACCGGCATCCTCGAAGCCCGGCAACTGCGCAACGGCGTCGATGCCGGCCAGTTCCTTCAGCACGAACAGCATGTCCTTGACGGGGGCGTGATAGCTCATGGTCGATGTTCCAATCAGACGGGGTATGTGGGGCGCTACGGGGCGAGTGGCGGGAAAACCGGCTCAGGCCCGGGCGACGACGTAAGGCATCGTAATCCTAGGGCAGGCGATTCTTATTGTCATATCCGGCCCATGTGGTGACAAAATCGGCCACGGGATTTGGGGGTTGGGCGGGGGAAGGCTGGCTGGGTGGGGGTTTGGGCGGAATCTCGTTTGGCGATTCGGGGGACTGGCGAGCAAACGGTGTGCCGCGTTGGCGGGATGGTGCGGTCGAAGTGGCCAGGTTTGTGCGGTGGGTTACGGGGCTGCGGGTTTACCTTGAGCCGCGATGCGGGCTGCGCGCCGGTAAGCGATTCCGGCGCGAAGTTGGGAAGCACCTGATGTGGAAACTAGCGCGCGGAGGTCGGTGAGTGCTTGGATCCCGCGCGACACACCCGGTAGTGAAGAAAGATCGTCTATGACGTGGGTCGGGGTCGAAAACCGTCCCGAGTGCGACTCTGGATCTGTGCCACCGGTCGCGCCGCGAAAACACCGAAACCATGCCTGCCTGCCGCGCCGGTTCGACATCGTTGTCGAACCGATCGCCGACGTAGGTGATCTGCGACGGATCGAGCCCGTTCGATTCGGCAATCATGGGCTCGAAAAGCGTGTGTCCGGTTTTTCGACACCCCAGGATACGGACGACGCGACGATATCGGCCGGCACGCCGAGTGCGCGGAGCGCGTGTTCCGTTTCGACGGGGTGATTCCCCGCGATGCCGACCGGAGTTCCGGCTTCGCGCAACCGTTTCAGGCAAGGCACGACATCGGCGTAGAGATCTTCCGTGGTCACTGCGAAAACGTTGCCGGTCGACTCGCGCTCCCGGCGCAACGCGGCAAAGTCGACACCGGGTCTCACGAGATCGAACACCCGACGATGATGCTCACCGCACTCAATCACTGCCCGGAGAGACGCGTGAAACGCGAGTCGCGAAACGCGAAACGCGAAACGCCGAGATAGTCGGCCCACTCGCTCCAATCGCGAGTTTCATCGACCAACGTTTCGCTTACGTCGAAGAACACGGCTTTTATGTTCATCGTATGGATCCCGCCTCGGAGAATGAGTTTCCGGTTTTCATCGATTTCGGGAATCATTGGCAAAGAACGGTAATCGACCACAAGAGAACAGTCGATGGCGAAGCCTAAATCAAAGCCAATCGGGCCGCGGCTACACGAGGTGATCGAATTCAGGCGATCCGACCCCGCAGTCAAGCTAGACGGTACTTCTCGAAGAGCTTGAGGCCGAGCGCACGTTTCATCGCGATTCCCTCGCGCGCGCCTGCGTATTTCGAGAGTTTATGAGCAAAATTTCTTATCCCATCTCGAGGCCCCATCCAGCAAATAGTTTACGTAAAATCCAGATGATCGACTCCGTCATGCAACCAACACGCATTCCGATCACCTTGCTCGCCTCTTGGATGCCAAGGTAAAATCAGACGAGCACATGGCGATCGTCACAGTTTAAAATTTAACGTTTATTTTTTAATAAAATAAAAGGCAATATTATATGTTCGAAAACGAAGATCCCGACCCTTGGATTAGAGATTTACTTATTCCTTTGTTTGCAAATGCCGCCATCTGGGCAGTTACTGTTAGCGTTGTTGTTGTGAGCCGGGTGATTGAAAACCCCGCTCTTCTTTTCGGACCATTACCTTCGCACGAAGGTCAAGCATTGCTTGCCCTGGCAGACAGTCGCACTGTATTTTGGCCTGTCCTCGCAGCAGTAGCGCTCTTCTTCATAGCTTGGTTGTTAAGTATTCGCCCGCCCAAAAGAAGAAAAGGTCGCAAGTCTCCACAGTACTTAAAGAGGCAATTTTTTGACGAACTTCGATCTTTCGCTCTCAATGCGGGTTCACTCTCTGCGGCCGCTTGTTACTATGGAAAGAACATTACGCTTCTTTGGCTTGTAGTGCTGTGCTGGTTATTCTGGGTCGTCTTGCAATGGATATGGCTACAAAATCAGCAACACTCCTTTCCTAATTCTTAGCATGATAATATGGTATATTTTATTTTAAAGACCCACGTTCATTTACCTCGCCAAGGTAGAAATCATTGCGCGACAGAGTTCCACTACTACGACCAACTAGCGTCGCGAAAATTCGTGGCGCCGAGCAGGACGCGTGACCATTGATCGATTCAATAGGAAAAAAGTCATAACCACATGTGAATCGGAAATTATCGCTATCCAGAAATCGGATAACGAGAAAACCAAAAAGACAATATTGGGTCGTCTATGTTCGATAAAATCGGAAAATGATCAACCCCAAACTGTCACATGTGATGCTGCGGCCGAACGGCCGCAGCATCACGATCGCAAGCGTCGAAGGCATCGCTGAACGATTAGAAGGGAGATCCTACAGTGGCCAGATAGCACGCGCTTCTTCGAACAGTACTTCGGCACGCTTTGCAATCGCTTTTTCGTCCCAGTCAACGTATGTCTTCAGCGGCAATCGGTTCAGTTCCAGCTTGCTGTGCTCCTCCAGAGCATCACGCTTCGTCTTGACATCGTTGCCGGGCAACTTATTCCATGGTGCATTCGACAAGCTTCCGTTAAGTTTCTGACTTACGAGGGTGAGATTTCCGATTCCTTGTATTACGCGCGCTCGCTCATCCAGACTCTCCCCGGCTTTAAGAGGCCAATGTTCCACCCAGTTCTGGGGCATGATGTGCTCAATCTCGAGTTTCGCAAAATTGAAGGATAAGACCGGCTCAGCCCTGGAATTGCGATGCTGATACGCTTCCTCAATGGCCCGGAGGATCATAACAACGCGATCGCGACGGAACATGCCGTAGAACTTTCTGTTCAACCACTCCCGCTTAAATTCTGAATCGCTGGGCCATCCGTCACCAACTGCAAGATCGCGACGCAGTACGGTAACAACGTCTCCATCATTTGCAACTTGAAGGGATAGCATCAAAGAAGTGACCAGACCACCATAACCTCGCGTCTGATATCCACATATCATGCGTCTAACGAGATAACTTTCAAGCACGATTGCAGCTTCGTCAAGATTCGAGTCTGTAATGCCGGGTCTACCCAGAAGAGCTAGCAGGAGGGGATGGAATACCACAACGTCTAGAGCACGAAGGCGCCGCAAAAATTCGTCGAAACGCGAGCTTCCTTGTGGATCGGAGATGCGCAGATAACGAAGTGCGTCCGCGTGGATCCCTGACATAAGTTTTGGAATGTCGACCTTCTGATCTGGCGAAGCCACCCTCAAACTTTCGACGTGCTGCAGAAACTTGTCGTACAAGTGCTTAGTCGATATCGGCGTCAGCGTCTCTTTCGTCAACCAGTTCTGCAGGAAAGTATCGACCCGAGGTCTCGCAGCGTGTCCGGTACCAACTACCTTGCGCCAATATTCATGGTCCCGATCGAATATTCTCCAGTGTTTCTCATATAGCGCTGAGGCGTCCAGATTTTGACGGTTAGCTTCCCACAGTACCCAGTTCTTGATCAGATCGGCGGGCAAAAGCGGCGTGCCATGCGCATTCAGCGTCTCAAATATCGCTTGGGGCTCGTCGCTATTGTCAAGATCGAGAACGATGACGCGAAGATGATCCTTGAGCGCAGCAGCCAGTCGTTGCACGCGCGGAACGCGTTCGGATTCAGTGAGATAACTTTGGAACGTCTGCCTGAAAAAAGCATATGCTCTTGCCATCTGCGTTACGGGAGCAGAATAGTCGTCTGACGCGGACGAACTCATCACGGCGACGAAAGGAGCACGGTCTTCGTTGGTGGGCCAAACCTTGTACTGCTCTTCTTCCTCAACCCAACCGGGATTGATCGTCAGGGCGGAGATTTGCCGATGAGCAGCTTCCACGGCCCGTTTCGATGCGTCTTCGACGCTTGCAAGGATAGTTTCGAAGGCATGCTCTGCGGCCTTCAACACAATCTGAAGTGTCGTCAGCCTCTGCTGTCCATCGATGACCTCTCGCCTGGGAAGACTGCCTGTCACATTTGGCGTTTGCTCGAGAACGACTGTGCCGAGAAAGTGCCCAGGAATTGCGGATTTGCCGCTTCCGCGCTCGATTCTGTCAAGCAATCCAGAAATATCTTCCCACAGCGGTTGCCACTGGTTCTCCTCATCCCAAACATAAGGACGCTGAAAAAGCGGAACTGTGTGGCGAATACCATGCGCGAAGAGAACTCCAATTGGAATGTACTGTGGTTGCATGCACTTCCTCTTGTCAATTCGTTTACTTTTGAGGAACAGCGTGAGATCAAACCATTAGTTCGGTCCAGCGTCTCCTGCCGAACGATCTGATTCGCGAACAAATCGCTGATTTTCGTAGATCATCGATTTCGACAATTCATTTTACGTGCAACATACCCGAGCCCCAAGGGCGGTCACAGCGAAAGCCATCTTCTTCAATTTCGTCGTCTTGCATTATTGCCGTGACAATTCAGAAAGTCGAGCCCCCGAAGCTGCCAAGCCGCGAGGTCATTATATGGTCCAGCGACACGCAGATTGCGAGGCTTGCGCAGGAAACCCTCCCACTTTGGCTGCACGAGTTTTCCAGCGGTCCCGACATCCAACGTGACGTCTTCTGTTCGACCAACGGTCGAGACCACAACTGGGTGATGCCGGTTCACTGCAGTACGATTCGGTCACCTTTGAATCAAATCGGCCACTTACCCGATCCCCCTACTTCACCACCACCAACGGCCCCACAAACGCCTCAAAGTGCGGCAACCAGATCGGTATCGCCTCCTTAACGGCAAACATCCCGTGCCCGTTCTTGCCAAACGGCGGCTCGACAACCATCTGCCCGCGCCCACCCGCCCCTTGAAACGCGGCAAACCACGTCGCCACGACCTCCGGCGCGAAATACTTGTCGTTCTGCACGTAATGCCACAGCACCGGCACCCGTGTCGTACTCGCGAAATGCCCGATCGTGTCGGCCATCTGCTTCGGATCGCAAGGCATGCCGGGATGAGTCGTCGGGTTCCCCCCACGCCCACCCGAGAAGTTCACGACCGCGACCACCCCGTGCGGCGCGTAGCTCGCCGCCGCCAGCGAAGCAAAGCCGCCCGCCGATTGCCCGACCAGCACGACACGGTTTCGATCCACCTGAGGCAACGTCTGCCCATACCGCACCGCCGCCAACACATCGCGCGCCGCCTGCTGCCCCGCAGCAAGATAATCCGGATGCCGGCACGAACCCGCATCCTCTTCATCGACCCCGCCCGTCGCTCCGTACCCGCGACGGATCGGCACGATGACCGCGAAGCCGAGCTTCACGAACGTCCGGATCTGCGGCAACGCGCGATAGCGGCGCACCTTCGGCCGGTCGCGCGGATCGGGCGGGCTGCCGTGGCTCAGCACGATCAGCGGAAAGGGTCCGGGGCCGTCCGGCATGTAGGTGGTGGCGACGATGTCGCGCGTGCTCGCCCCTTCATCTACAGGAACCTTGACGACGGTTTCATGCAGATCCGGCGCGATGGACGTGTCGTCGACCGCTGTCGCCGCACAGCCGACGACGGAAGCGATCAACGCGCCCGAGGCCAGCACCCGGCACAGATGAACGGCGATCCGGTTTCGGCGAACGACGATGCTCATGGTTGATCTCTCCACGAATCCGCAGCCGACGGCCTACGCAGCCGCGATGCCTACGGCGAAGGCGTCAGTGTATCCGGGCGGCAGTGCGGCCGGGCCAATCGCACGTGCACAGCCCGCACCAGCATCGCAACACCCCCACCCACCGTCCGATCACCACCGGTAACTAACATCCCCCGTCACCATCAACCGCGTGCCATAGAAACACCCACCCGCTGAAAAACACGACGACACATAAGTCCGGTCGAACAGGTTGTTCACATGCGCCGCAACGCGCCATCCCTTCCACGCGGACCTTTCGACTCCAAGGTCATACGACAGCCCGAGATCAAAAAGCACGACAGCCGGCACATCGAACGTATTGACGTTGTCACCCGCGCTGCGCCCCACATAACGCACACCACCACCGACCCTCAACCCGCGCAACCCCGGCCGCTCAACCGCATAGTCCAGCCAAAGCGACGCGAGATGGCGCGGCACCGCCGCCACGCGCTTGCCGACCACGGTCGGATCCGTATCGGCCTGCACCGTCGTATCAAGATAGGTGTACGCAGCAATCACATCCAGTTGCTTCCACACACGCGCCCGCCCTTCCAGCTCGATCCCGCGCGATCGCACCTCGCCCGTCTGCACGCTGAAGAACGGATGCTCCGGATCAGCGGTCAGGACATTGCGCTGGCGAATATCGAACGCCGCGATCGACGCGTTCTGCAGCCGGTCCGGCGACTGATAACGCAACCCGACCTCGAACTGCTTCGCCTTCGTCGGCGTGAACGGCTGACCATCGAAACGCGTGCCGAGCGCCGGCTCGAATGAAGTCGAATAGCTCATGTACGGCGCAAAGCCGCTATCGAACAGATAGACCGCCCCCGCGCGCCCCGTGAACGCCCGCGTACTCTGCCGCACGCTCGCGGACCGCAGCAGGTCGTCGGTCGTCGTGCGTGACCACTCCTCGCGGCCGCCGAGCGTGAACACCCACCGATCCCAACGCACCTGATCCTGCAGATAGACGCCGATCCGGTCAGGCGTCTGCCGCGTCTGCTGCGCGACCGGCGGCACCGCATACGGCTGCCCGTAATCGGGCGCCCGCGTATCGAGCGGCGGCGCCGCGCCGAAGCCCGAGCCGACGAGATTCGCCACCGCATGCTCATACGACAGCCCGGCCAGCACCGTATGCTCGACCGGCCCCGCCATCACGCGCATCTCGGCCTGGTTGTCGAGCGCGAGATGGTTGACGTGCTCGCGCGACCACGACAGCGAACGGTTCAGCACGCCCGACGCCAGATACGGCGCGACGAAATTGACCGCCGCACCCGCGAAGTCGACATCGAGATGTGTATAGCGCACGTTCTGCCGAACCTTCCACGTCGAATTGAAACGATGCTCGAACGCATAGCCGATCATCGCCTGCGTTCGGTCGTACGTATCGAACCCCGGCAGCCCCGGAAAGAAGTGCGTCGGAATCCGCCGTCCCGAATCCGGCCAAAGCGTACCGACGGCCGGCAGCCAGCCCGCGAAGTTGTTGTGCGGATCGCGCTGGAACGACCCCAGCAGCGTGAAACGCGTATCGGCGTTCGGCTGCCACGTCAGCGACGGCGCGACGACGATCCGCTGCTGCCGCGAATAATCGATCTGCTCGTCGGCACGGCGCGCGAGGCCGTCGATCCGGTAGCGCCATGTTCCGTCTTTCGTCACGGGCCCGCTGAAGTCAAATGCAAGCTGCCCGCGATCGCGATCGCGGTTGCCGGTCTGCACGGCGAGCAGGTGCTGCGCATCGCGCGTGGGCCGCTTGCTGACCATGTCGACGATGCCGCCCGGGCTCGCCTGCCCGTACAGCACCGACGCCGGGCCGCGCAGCACGTCGATGCGTTCGAGCGTCCACGGATCGACGACGCTCGCGGCCCAGTTCACGCCTTTCGGCAACGGCAGGCCGTCGAGCATCTGAGGATTGATCGCCGCCGCCGCGAAGCCACCGAAACCGCGCAGGAACACGCTTTCGAGCACGCCCCCGGGGCGCGAATCCGCGTAGGCGCCCGGCGTATAGCGCAGGCTGTCGCCGACGCTGTGCACGTCCTGCCGGTCCATCTGCTCGCGCGTGACGACCGACAGGCCCTGCGGCACCTCGACGATCGCCGTGTCGGTCTTGGTGCCCGCGCGCGACACGTCGGCCGCGATGCCTTGTACGGGGCCGACACCTGTCTCGCGTCGCCCGTCAACGACGATCGGCGCGAGCAGCGAGGCATCCGCCGCGGGTTCGCCCGCCTCCCGCGCATCCTGCGCCGAAGCAACAACCGGCATCGCGGTCGCACAGGCCAGTGCGGCCGCCCAGCCCGGTACGCGCCGCCACGCCGCGCGCGGCAACGGAAATCCTGGCCGCGCACGGCGGCCGGTGTGTGATCGATTCATCTCGGGTTATCCGGAAAGCGGAGACGGACGTCGGCGGATATGCCGCGCCCTCGAGTCGGAAGACGGGCCGCTCTTGCAACGGCGACCTCGACTGAACAGCGAATGGGAATCATTTACGCCGACGCAGCGCAGGTAAATGCCGGCGGAAGCAATCAACGAATGCGCGGCACGCAACTGACGGCCGCAGGTTTATTCGTCTGACGTTAACAAAATGTCACGTTTGAATGTCGTTATCCTGAACGACTAAACGATTGATCGGATGATAGGATAGCGACACCCTCAAGCTTCAAGCGAAACACGCAATGTCAAGCCTGCCCCCGGCCACCCGACACTCGCTCGTCGATTCGGCGATCGATATCCTCAAATCCAATATCACTTCCGGCATCTGGCGCGTCGGTCAGCGCATTCCGACCGAGCTCGATCTCGCGAAACAGCTCGAGGTCGGGCGCAACACGGTGCGCGAGGCGGTTCGCACGCTCGCGTATTCCGGCGTGCTCGAAGTGCGCCAGGGCGACGGCACCTACGTGCGCCGCAATGTCGATCCGGCCGAGACGATGCGCGACGTCGATCGCGCCGCGCGCAGCGACCATCTCGAGCTGCAGTGCATGCTCGAAACGGAATGCGCGCGCTACGCGGCGCGCCGGCGCACGGACGAGGATCTCGCGACGCTGCGCAAGCTGCTGAAGGCGCGTGGCGAGCGCGAAGCGTCGCGCGACGTGAAGAAGTTCGTCGAGCGTGACCGCGCGTTTCATATCGCCGTGGCCGCCGCATCGCACAATCACGCGCTCGAAGCGCTGTATCGCTACTTCTCGGGCTCGATCCTCGCGAACGTCGAGGACATCCTCGTCGAACTCGACGAGGCCGAGATCCCCGAACCGGACATGCGAGCGCACCAGGCGGTGCTCGACGCGATCGAACAGCGCGACGAGAACAAGGCCGTTCGCGCGACGCTCGCGATCCTCAAGCCGCAAATGACCTGGCTCGAAACCCGCGAGACGCCCGCCGCCTGACGCGCCCGTCGCACCCAGCGCGCTACGAGGCGACGGCCTCGATCACGTCGATCTGCCCGTCCGGCGCGGAGCGGACTCCGGCGGGCCGCCAGCCGGCGGCGCCGAGCAGCGCGTCGTATTCGTCCCGCGTGCGCTCGCGGCCGCTGCCCCAGCACATCATGTGGATGTCGTAGAGCTTCGAGAAATGCGCGACGCCCGGCGCCGGCACGACCCGTTCGATCACGAACACGCGTGCGCCGTCCCGGGCGCTTTCGCGTGCCCGCTTGAGGATCGCCACGCACTCGGCGTCGTTCCAGTCGTGCAGGATCAGCTTCAGCAAGTAGACGTCGGCCGCCGGCACCGCGTCGAACATGTTGCCGCCCGTCTTGCTGCAGCGTGCGCTCACACCCATGCGCTGCGCCCAGTCGTCCGCATCGCCGTCGATCACTTCGGGCAGGTCGAACACGACGCCGGTCAGCAACGGGAATCGCCGCAGCAGGCTGCACAGCATGTGCCCCTGGCCGCCGCCGATGTCGCACGCATGCGTGCCCGGCGCGAACGTGACGTCGCGCAGCGCATCGACCACCTGTTCCGACTGTACGGTCGAGAAGCTCGACATCGCGCGCTTGAAATCGGTCCGGTAGCGTTCGTGGTCCTTCGCATAGTCGAACGCCATCGCGCCGAACTCGCGGACGAAACCGTTCTGCTGCCCCTCGCGCACCATGTCGGGCAGATGCGCCCAGATCGCGTAATGCTCCGGCCCTTCCTGCAGCAGCACGAAATCACGCAGCGTGCTCGGGGCGTCCGCATGCAGCAGCGCCCCCGACGCGGTGGCCCGGAAGCCGCGGCGCGTGTCCTCGTCGAGCAGGCCGAGCGACGCGAGCGCGCGCAGCAGCCGGTACAGCAGCGGCTCGTCGACATCGAGCTTCGCCGCGAGCGCGGCCGACGACACCGGCGCATCCGTGGTGACCGCATCAAACACGCCGAGCCGCGTGCCCGCATACAGGATCCGGCTGCGCCACCGTCCGAACAGCGTATCCAGCACCTGTTTTGCCGCATTTTCCATAAAGTACTCCTGAACATGAGCCGACCGCGCCGGCACGTGACGCACCGGGCGATCGCATCGTCAATGAAGCATGCGGATCACTGCTCGTGCAGGAATTCCCGGATCGGGTAGCCGACGTGGCGCTGCGCATCGAGCGTGTAGCCGAGGATGCGGTCGCCGCGCTTGAGCTCCGTGATGTTGTGCACGCTGCCTTTCGGCCCGAGCACGCGCACGTGCCAGTCGTCCTGCGCGATGATGTTGATCGCGCGATTGGCGGCATTCTTCGCCTCGATCAGCAGCAGCGGCCGCGTCTCGACCTTCGCGCGCCCGACCACGACGCGGCGCGCCTTGCCCTGCACGTTGACGGCGAGGATCTCCGCGCCCGATTCGAGCTCGGCGAGATAGCGCGTGCGGTTGTCCGGCGCGACGACGTACGAATGGAGCGCGGCCGCGTTCACGCGGAACGGGCGCGTCGGCATGTACGGCAGCGGGTGCGTCTCGCTGCTGATGAGGATCATGCCGGTCGAATACGAGCCGACGAGGATGCCCTCGTCCTGCTCGAAGCGCGAGCAGGTGTCGACGCACACGCGTTCGCCCGGCCCGAGGTGCGTGAGCCCGACGATCTCGATTTCCTCGAGCTGCAGATCCTCGACCGTGTCGCTGCAGATCGACACGAGCTGCGTGGCCTGCCCGACCTGCGTCGGCGTGAGCAGCACGCCTTCGGGGCCGCGCTGCAGCACGTTCAGCGTGACCTCCGCATCCTCCAGGTCGGCGACGACCGTGATCAGCTCGCCCGACGCCTGATCGGCAGCGGCCAGCAGGATCTCGAGCGGGATCTTGCTCGGGTCCTGCAGGAATTCGACGAGCAGCCACGGCGTCGTGGTCGACAGCTCGCAGGCGCGCGTGAGCGTCGCCTCGCCCGTCACCTCGATGAACACGCCGAGTTCGACACCATCCGGCACCGCGAAATCGACGGGCAGGCCATCCTTCACGAGGATGATCTGCACCTGCTCGAGCAGCGCGGTATCGGCCGGCTGCCGATCGACGACCGCGACCTTGCACGCGCTGGGCGGCAGCCGCCCGGCCTGCGCCGCATCCTTCACGACGAATGCGGACACGCCGACATGCAGCGCTTCCTCGGTGATCTCGTCCGCGAGCTCGCCGATGTTGCGCAGGTCAATCCAGGAAAGCTTCTTCAAGGCCAATCTCCTTCGAAGGGGATAACGCAGGTTGAGTGACAGGATGAAACTAGCGGCTGACGGAAACGACCGAACGCGACGCGGCGGCCCTCATCCGGCAATCCACCCAGCCGGCGCCCGGTTCGTAGCCGGCAAGCCGGACGCCGGGCGCGACATCGGCGAGACCGACGCGCGCGCCGTCGTCGGTCCGGAACCGTACGGCGCGGTCGCCGCGCATCACGACACGCGTGTTCGCGCCGGACGCGCTGCGCGTGTGCAGTGCGACGAGCGGCGCGGATTCGATCCGCACGCGGCCGACCACGATCGCGCGCGTGTCGCCGGCCGCGCCGACCGTCAGGATCCGCTCGCCGGAACGCAGGAGCGAAAGCTGGCGCGCGCGGTCGCCGCCGCAGAACACGAACGATTCGGCCGAACCCGCGTCGATGCCGAACGTGAGCGGCCGGCCCAGCGGGTGCGCGGCGCCGGCCGCGACGACGAGCAGCATGCTGGTCGCGCTCGCGCCGGCCAGCACGCACTCTTCGCCGTCCAGCTGCGAACAGCCGTCGATCACCGCATGCAGCCCGGTGCCGAGCGGCTCGACGCGCTGCACCTCGAATGTCTTCAGCTTCAGCGGCTCGCGTGCGCGCAGCTCGCCGCATGCGGCCAGCACGCCACGCAACGCGGCGGCGTCGCGCGGGGCGAACGCGATGTCGACCGGCGACTGCGCATGCTTGCGCGCGAGGTAGGCCGCGCCGTGCGGATCGGCCAGCGACACGACGATGCGGCACGCGGCCTCGCGGACACTCGCGAGCAGGCGCTCGAGCGGCACCGTGGTCGCGAGCGCGTAGTCGATCAGGACGAGCGCGTGCCGCGCGATCGCGGTGCGCACGGCATCGAAATCGGCCGCGCCGTCAATCCTCACGCGAACGCCTGCGAGCGGCGCATGCACGTCGTCGACCAGCGTTGCGACGCCCGGCGTCGATACGGACAGTTGCGCCGCCGCGCCGGGCGCGCACGTGTCGCGCTCGGCCTCGGCCACCACGAAACGGCACGCGCCGGCCCTCGCTGCGTCGGCCGCGACGGTGCCTGCCTGCGCGCCGAGCGCGCGCAGGTCGATCCACGGATAGCGATGCATGGAAATCCTCTACGGTCGGAATGAACCGGGCGCGACGGCCCGGCGCACCGGCTCAGGCGGCCAGGTGCGCGGCACGCCGCTCGACACCGTGCACGGCGTCGGACAGGCGGCGGATCAGCGGTGCGGCCTTCGGCGCGGCGAACACGTTGCGACCGGCCGCGATGCCGAGCGCACCCGCGTTCATCACGCGCGACGTGAACGCGACGAACTCGTCTTCCGGCAGCTTCGCGCCGCCCGCGACCAGCACCGGCAGCGACGAGCCGGCGATGATGTCGGCCATGCTCGCGGCGTCGCCGCTGTACGGCAGCTTGACGATGTCGGCGCCGAGATCCGCCGCGACGTTCGCCGCGTGGGCAATCAGTTCGGTCTGCGGACGATCGCCGAGGCCCGGGCCGCGCGGATAGATCATCGCGAGCAGCGGCAACGACCAGCGCGCGCACTCGGTCGCGATGCGGCTCAGGTCGAGCAGCTGCTGGTTTTCCGTCTTCGAGCCGAGATTCACGTGCACGCTGACCGCGTCCGCGCCGCATGCGAGTGCATCCTCGACGCTCGCGAACAGCGTCTTCGCGTTCACGTCCTCCGCGTAGCGCGTGCAGCCGTTCAGGTGCACGACGAGCGCGAGATCGCTCAGCACGTCGGGAGACAGGAAGCGTGCGCGGCCGCGATGCACGACGATCGCGTCGCCGCCGTGCGCGGCGATGTCGCCCACCAGTTGCCGCAACTGCTGCGGAGGGGCGATGGGCCCGTCCGCGAGCGAATGGTCGAGCGGCACCATCAGACACTTGCCCGACGCGGCACGCACCACCCGCCGCATCCTGAGCGCCTTGCCAGAAACCGATAGAAGAGCGTCCATCCTTGATTCCTCGCCAGAAATGGAGAGGCCGGCCCGTGCGACTTCAGCCTGCCCCCGGAGTGCCCGCTTGCGGGCGGAACTGGAGCAACAACCGAGCAACGCTTGCAGCAAATCTTGCGTCGTGTAAGACTTGCATAGACCCAATCATCCTATGATTGGATCATCCTTGCAAGTACATTGCGAGCGATCCTGTTTCCCGACCGGGGGACGCATTCGACGTGGCATCGGTTCCCCTTTGCAGACAACGGCAGCACATCAACCTGTGAGGTGTCTATGAAGTTCGGCGTGTCCTTTTTGCCCGATACCGGCCCGGCCGACCGCCCGGCGGCCGATTACTACGCGAACGCGCTGAAGCTCAGCGCGCTGGGGGACCGGCTCGGCTACACGTACGTGAAGATGACCGAGCACTACCTGAAGCCGTATGGCGGCTACAGCCCGTCGCCGCTGATGTTCCTCGCGGCCGCGGCCGCGCAGACGAAGTCGATCCGCCTGATGACGGGCGGCATCCAGGCGTCGTTCCATCATCCGATCCAGCTCGCGGCCGAGGCCGCGCAGCTCGACGCGATCTCGAACGGGCGGCTCGAGCTGGGCTTCGCGCGCGCGTTCCTGCCGTACGAATTCGAGGCGTTCGGCATCGACCTCGATTCGAGCAAGGCACGCTTCCAGCAGACGATCGACGCGACGGTGCGCCTGCTCGCCGAGGAATCGGTCAGCGAGGACACGCCGTTCTTCCGCTACCGCGACGCGCAATCGCTGCCGCGCCCGACGCAGCAGCCGCGTCCACCGGTCTGGGTCGCCGCGCTGCTCACGCCGTCCAGCTTCGAGTGGATCGGCGAACGCGGCTTCAACCTGCTGATGGCCGCGCCGCCGCGCAAGGACGCGCTCGCGAAGACGCAGGACATGGTGGCCCTCTATCGCGAGACGTTCGAGCGCCATCACGGCCACACCGGCCGCCGGCCGCAGGTCGCGATCAGCATCCCGCTGATGATCGGCACGTCGGACGCGCACGCGCTGGCGCTCGCGGAGCCGCGCCTGCGCCATCACTGGCGCTATTTCGCGGACGCCGCGAAGTCGTGGGAGCAGGTGCAGTCGTCGGCCTACCAGGGCTACAACGAGGCGATGAAGAACAAGATGGGCGGCATGGACACGGCCGACCTCGACGCGACCGCCGTGCTCGGCACGCCCGACACCGTGCGCCAGCGCATCCGCGCGCTGGAAGCCGATCTCGGGCTCGACGCGATCCTGTGGCACATCGACTACGGTGCGCAGCCGTACGAGCTGATGAGCAACAACCTGGAAGTGTTCGCCCGCGACGTGCTGCCGGGGCTATGACGCCATGCCGATCTCTTCCGGACCCACGGCGGACTCGCCCATGACACCGTCCCTGTCACTCGACACGATCGTCGTCGGCGCCGGCATCGGCGGCCTGGCCGCCGCGCTCGCGCTGCGCCGCGCCGGCCATCGCGTCACCGTCCTCGAGCAAAGCCGGGCGTTCCGGGAAGTCGGCGCGGGGCTGCAGGTCGTGCCGAACGCCACGCGCGCGCTGCGTGCGCTCGGCGTGCTCGACCGGCAGCGGCTGGCCGCCGTCGCCCCGACCGCGACGATCCGCCGCCGCTGGCAGGACGGCAGCCTGCTCGGTTCCTTCCCGCTCGGCCACGACGTCGAGGCCGCCTTCAACGCGCCTTACTGGAACGCGCATCGCGCCGACCTGCATGCCGCGCTGCTCGACGCCGTGCGCGACCCGGACACGGCCGGCCCGCCCGTCGCCGTGCTCGGCGGCATCGCGGTGCGCGGGCTCGACGCGTGCGGGCCGGACGGCGCGACCGTCGTCGATGCGGCGGGCACGCGCTGGCGCGCGGATCTCGTCGTCGCGGCCGACGGCATTCACTCGACGCTGCGCCACGCGCTGCTCGGCGACGATGCGCCGCACTACAGCGGCGACGACGCGTATCGCGCGCTGATCGACGTCGACGCGATCGATCCGCACTCGCCCGTGTTCGAGATCGTCAAGGAGCCGCAGGTGACGATCTGGCTCGGGCCCGGCCGGCACGCGATCCATTACTGGGTGCGCGAGCGCCGGCTGCTGAACCTCGTCGTGATCGTGCCGGGCGACGGCAGCACGCGCGAATCGTGGAGCAGCAAGGGTGACCGCGCGACGCTCGAGGCCGAGCTCGATGGCTGGGACCCGCGCCTCGTCGGGCTGATCCGCTGCGCGTCGGACCTGAGCCGCTGGTCGCTGCACGACCGCCAGCCGCTCACGCGCTGGGTGTGGGACAGCGTATGCCTGCTCGGCGACGCGTGCCATCCGATGCTGCCGTACCAGTCGCAGGGCGCCGCGCAGGCGCTCGAGGACGCGGTCGTGCTCGGCCGGTGCGTGACGGGGCTCGCGTCGAAGGACGCCCTCGGCGCCGCGCTGGTCGAGTACCAGCGCTTGCGGATCGACCGCAGCGCGCGGATCCAGCTCGCGTCGGCCGGCAACGGCGGCGTGTTCCACCTGCCCGACGGCCCCGAGCAACAGGCGCGCGACGCCGAGCTCAAGTCGCGCCGCGCCGACTTCAAGTCCTACCACTGGACCTGGGCCGACGCGTACCAGCTTTGACGCCCGTCCCGGTGCCGCGTGGTACGACCCGCGGCACCGGGGCTCCTCGTGACAGGACCGCATCATGACGAACACCGTGGACATTGCGCAGCAACTGAAACAGGCGATGCGCGGCGTGGCCGCCACCGTCACGATCGTCACGACCGGTGGCGACGGCGCAGCCGCCGCCCCGTGTGCGCTGACCGCCAGCTCGTTCACCTCCGTCGCGCTCGATCCGCCGACCGTGCTGGTGTGCATCAACCGGCGCGCCAGCATTCACGCGTCGATCACCGGCCGCCGGCGCTTCTGCGTGAACGCGCTGCGCAGTTGCCACGTGCCGCTCGCGCTCGCGTGCAGCACGACAGGCTCCGACACGCGCTTCGCGCACGACGCGTGGCGCACCGACGCGGCGACCGGGCTGCCCTACCTCGAGAACGCGCAGACGTCGTTCTTCTGCGACACGCTCGAACAGGTCGAGGTGGGTTCGCATTCGATCCTGGTCGGACGGGTCACGCGCGTTGCGATGTCCGACGACGTGAACCCGCTGATGTACGTGAACGGCGCGTTCGCCGCCGTCCGCTCGCTGCCGCCCGATGCCGGCGCCGGCCAATGACACCCCGATGCGTGCGTCACGCGTGATGCCGCGCGCAATCGTTGCGTGCGCTGCAGTCACGCTGCGCGCGCGGATCCCGCACTACCATTGCGCCGCATGCACGCGATGACACGGAGAAGCCGATGGCACCCGACCTGAACCTGCTGATTTCACTCGACGCGCTGCTCGAAGAGGGTAGCGTCGTCGGCGCCGCACGCCGCATGAACCTGAGCCCGCCCGCGATGAGCCGCACGCTCGCGCGCATCCGCGAAACGGTCGGCGACCCGATCTTCGTGCAGGCCGGCCGCAAGATGGTGCCGACGCCGCGCGCGCTCGAACTGCGCGGCGCCGTCCGCGAAGCCGTGGAGCGCGCGTCGCAGTTGCTCGCCCCGTCCGCGGAAATCGATCTCGGCACGCTCGACAAGCAGTTCAACGTGCGCGCGAACGACATCTTCGTCGGCCTGCACAGCAGCCGCCTGCTCGAGGAGATGGCGCGCGGGATGCCGCGCGCGATGCTGCGCTTCATGCCCGAGGAAGACGACATCGACGACGACGCGTTGCGCAGCGGCCGCATCGACCTGTTCATCAGCGCGTCGCGCCGCCTCGGGCCGGAGATTCGCGTCCAGCCGCTGTTCACGACGACCTTCGTCGGCCTCGCGCGCGACGATCACCCGATCTTCGACGACGACATCACGCCCGAGCGCTTCGCGCGCTGGCCGCACATCGGCGTGTCGCGGCGCGGCAAGTCGGCGGGGCCGATCGACGACGCGCTCGCCGCGCGCGGCCTCGCGCGGCAGGTGCTGCTCGTCGTGCCGACGCCGTATGCGGCGATCTTCGCGTTGCAGGCATCGGACCTGATCCTGCCGCTGCCCGAGCATCTCGCGCGCGGCGCGGTGCGGGCCGGGCTCGGCGTGCGCGCGTTCGAGCTGCCGGTGCCGCTCGAAACCGTGCTGATCACGCAGGCGTGGCATCCGCGCTTCCAGAGCGACCCCGCGCACCAGTGGCTGCGGCGTGTCGTGCGCGGGCTGTGTACCGGCCAGCCGGCGCTGCATCCGGCGCACGCATGACGCATGCGTCGTACGCACTCGTCGAGTGCAAAGACGTCACTGTTCCGCATGCATCGCTCGACCGTAGACTGGCTTCGTCCTTTCTCATGGAGCAAGCGCAGTGCATGACGCAGCCGATCAGACGCGCGCCGTCGCGGCGCCGCCCCGCCGCCTGAATCGCGCGGCCGCGGCGCTGATCGCGCGCATCGACATCTTCACGCCACGCGGTGCGTATGTCGCGCGCTCGGTCATCGCCGCCGCGCTCGCGCTCGGCGTCGCGTACCTGCTCGAACTGGAAACGCCGTACTCGGCGGCATCGACGGTGCTGCTCGTGATCAATCCCGTGCAGGGCGCGGTGATCGGCAAGGGCGTGTGGCGCGTGGTCGGCACGATCGCGGGGATGGTCGTCGCGTTCGTGCTGATGGGCGGCTTCGCGCAGCAGCCGCTGCTGTTCATTCTCGGCTTCGCGTTCTGGCTCGGCGTCTGCGTCGCCGGCATGACGCTGCTGCGGCACTTCCGCGCGTCGGGCACCGTGGTGGCCGGCTACACGATCGGCCTCGCGACCTACGGCGCGATGCAGCATCCCGAGCTGACCTTCGAGCACGTGATCGGGCGCGGCTCGACGGTCGCGATCGGCGTGCTGTGCCTGAGCCTCGTGTCGATGCTGCTCGGCACGCGCGATGTCCACGCAAAACTCGAAGCGCTGGTGACGCGCATCACGGCCGACGTCGCGCGGGTCATCGCCGCGCAGCGCAACGGCCTCGCGGCGGCGCCCGCCGACGACAAGCGGCACGCGCTGTTCGCCGGCATCTACGGCATCGACGATCTGCTCGCGCTCGGCAAGGCCGAATCGGAAGATCTCGCGCAGCGCGCGGCCGCCGTGCGGCACGGGATGGCGTCGCTGTTCGGCGCGCTCGTGGGCGGCACACCGCCGCTGCCGGCCGACAGCCCCGGCGCGCAAGCGGTCGCGTCGCTGCAGCCGCGTCTCGCGGCCGCGTGGCAGGCCGCCGCCGATGCGTTGGGTGAAGGCCCCGGCGGTGCGGCGCACGCGCTTGCGCGGCTGGCCGATGCGCGCGAACGCCTGCGTGTGGCGCTCGACGGTATCGCGCTCGGCGATCCGCGCGACGAAGCGGCGTTATTGATCGCCGGCGAACGATTGATCGAACAGATCGACGACTATTGCGCGGCGCTCGACGGCCTCGTCGAATTGCAGCGCCCGCGGCCGAGCTATCGGCCCGCACGGGTGCGCTTTCACCGCGACACGGGGGCGGCCCTGCGCAACGGCGTGCGCTCGGCCTGCGCGATCGCGATCTCCGGTGCGTTCTGGCTCGTCACCGGCTGGAACCAGGGCGACATGATGCTGCTCGTCGTCGCGCCGTACTGCGCGCTGCTCGCGACCGCCGGCAACCCGGCCGCCGGCGCGCAGGCGTTCATCAAGGGCACGGTGCTGGCCGTGCCGGCCGCGTTCGTGTGCGCGTTCGGCATCCTGCCGCGCATCGAAGGCTTTCCGCTGCTCGTCGTCGCGCTCGCGCTGTTCTGGATGCCCGGCATCTATGCGACGAGCGTGCCGAAGACCGCGCTCGCGGGGCTCGCGTATCTCGTCGCGTTCAACACGCTGACCGGCGCGACCAATCCGTTCCGCCCCGACGTCGCGCTGTTCCTGAACCAGTCGGTCGCGTGGGTGCTCGCCACCTTCCTCACGCTGCTCACGTTCCGCTTGATCCTGCCGCGCAACCTGGCCACCGACGCCACGCGGCTGCGCCGCACGATCCGCGACGACACGCTCGCAGTCGTGGCGGGGAAGCGTGTCGTGGCGGCGGGCTGGCAGCAGCGCCAGCAGCACCGCATCGCGCAGCTCGGCGCGCTGCTCGCCGGCCAGCCGGCCGCGATGACGCAGGCGAGCATCGAAGCGCTCGCGGCGCTGCACGTCGGCAAGGAGTTGCTGCGGATTCGTCGCGGCGCCGAGCGTGACGGCCTGCCCGACATCGCGCGGCGCCGCGTGCGCGCCGGGCTCGCCGGCCTCGCGCGGCACGCGGCCGCCCCGACTCGTGCGGCCCGGCATGCGCGGCGCGCCGCGCACGCGCTCGCCGGCCTCGCCGCCGCGCAGCCGGGCAACACCGAACTGAAGTGGCTGATGGCCGCGTTCGCCGACGTCCACGTGCTGCTGCACACGTACGCCGCCTATTTCACCGCCGTTCCGGAGCGCACCCGCGATGCTCAGTGAATTCCCGCTGGCCGGCATCTACCTGCCGCCCTTTTTCGTCTATGCGTGCGCGACCGTGCCGCTTTACATGGCCGTGCGTGCGCTGCTCGCCCGGCTCGGCGTGCTGCGCCGCGTGTGGCATCCGGCGCTGTTCGAGTTCGCGATTTCGCTCGTGCTGGTCGCCACGCTGATCCTCTATTTCTAGTCTCTCGTCGGAACGTATCGCGTCATGTCGCTCAAACCCCTCACCCGAACCCTGCTGACGCTCGCCACGGTGGCCGTCGCGATCGTGCTGGTCGCCGCGCTCTGGCATGCGTACGTCCTCGCGCCGTGGACGCGGGACGCGCGTGTCAGCGCGCACGTCGTGCGGATCGCGCCCGAAGTGTCGGGCACCGTCGTCGACGTCGCGGTGGTCGACAACCAGCGCGTCGCGAAAGGCGACGTGCTGTACCGGATCGATCCGCAACGCTTCGCGCTGGCAGTGGAACAGGCGGAAGCGCAGGTCGCCGCGACCGCCGAGTCGATGCGCCAGAAGCGCGACGAAGCGCAGCGGCGCACCGGCCTCGACGATCTCGTGCCGCGCGAGGACATCCAGCGTTCGAGCCGCGCGGTGTCGATCGCGCAGGCCGAGCACCGCAAGGCGCTGGCCGCGCTCGACGTCGCGAAGCTCGACCTCGAGCGCACGACGCTGCGCTCGCCGGTCGACGGCTACGTGACGCAGCTGCGCCTGCGTCATGGCGACTACGCGGTCGAGGGCAAGCCCGGCATCTCGGTGCTCGACGCACACAGCTTCTGGATCACCGGCTATTTCGAGGAAACCAAGCTGCGCCGCATCACGACGGGTGCGCCGGCAACGATCAGGCTGATGGGCTTCGATCCGCTGCTGAGCGGGCACGTGACGAGCATCGGCCGCGGCATCGCGGACGAGAACGGCACGCTCGACGAACTCGGCCTGCCGGCCGTCAATCCGACCTTCAGCTGGGTGCGGCTCGCGCAGCGCATTCCGGTGCGCATCGAGATCGACCGGGTGCCGGCCGGCGTGCTGCTGGCGGCAGGCATGACGTGCAGCGTCGAAGTCGGCGAACGCGGGCGCGAACGCACGCCGCGCGGCCGGCTCGCGTCGTGGCTGCACGCGTGGATGTGAAGGGGGCGACGATGCGATGCCCGCTTCCCCCACTGCGTCCGACACGCTACGCGCGCACCTTCATCGCGGCCTGCACGTGCGCGCTGGCCGCATGCACGACGGTCGGCCCCGATTACGCGGCGCCGCAGCCCGTGCATCCATCCAGCTGGATCGCGTCGCGCGACACGGTAGCCGCCGATCCCGCGCAGTTGCAGGACTGGTGGCACACGTTCGGTGACGCGCAGCTCGATGCGCTGGTCGCGCAAGCGATCGCGCACAACCAGGATCTCGCGATCGCGCGCCAGCGGTTGCTGCAGGCGCGCGCCGAACGCGACCAGATCGCGAGCCGCCTCGGCCCGACCGTGACGGCGGGCGGGAACGCCGATGCGATCCGTTCGTCGCGGGCGCTCGACTGGCCGCCCGGCATCGGCCAGTCGCGCACCTACCGGCTCGGCTTCGATGCGTCGTGGGAACTCGACCTGTTCGGCGGCACGCGGCGCGCGGTCGAATCGGCCGATGCGCAGATCGACGCGCTCGACGATGATCGCCACGCGATCCTCGTGAGCCTGCTGGCCGAGCTCGCGTCGGATTACGCGGAACTGCGCGCGACCCAGGAGCGGCTGCGGATCGCGACGGACAACGTCGCGAGCCTCGACGCCACGCGGCGGCTGACCGAGCAGTCGAACCGGCGCGGCCTCGGCACGTCGTTCGCGGTCGCCCAGGCGCGGGCCGAGCTGCAGCTCGCGCAGGCGACGTTGCCGCCGCTGCATCAGGACGTCGCGCGGCTCGCCCATGCGATCGGCGTGCTCGTCGGCGGCTTTCCGGAAACGCTGCGCGCCACGCTGAGCGCGCCCGGCGCGACGCTGCCGGTCGCGCCCGCGCTGCCCGTCACGTTGCCGTCGGACGTGATCCGCGAGCGCCCCGACATCCGCGCCGCCGAACGGCGGCTGGCCGCCGCGACCGCGCAGATCGGCGTCGCGCGCGCCGAGCAGTTTCCGCATTTCGCGATTCCGTTGAGCCTCGGCACGACGGCCAGCCTCGTGCAGGACCTGTTCTCGGGCGCGAGCGTCGCGTGGTCGGTCGCACTCGACGGCACGCAGACGCTGTACGACGGCGGCCGCGCGAAAGCCGGCGTCGACGCCGCACGCGCGGCCGCCGAAGCCGCACGGCTCGCGTATGAGCAACGCATCCGCGGCGCGTTTCGCGATGTCGAGGACGCGCTGGTGGCGATCGGCGCCGCGCGCGACCAGCAGGCCATGCTCGCCGCGGCCGTCGACAGCAGCCAGGATGCGCAGTCGCGCGCGACGCGGCTGTACCGCAACGGCCTCGGCGAATACCTGTCGGTGCTGACCGCGCAGCGCGCGACGTACCGCGCGCGCGATGCGCTCGCACTCAGCCGGCTCGCGCAGGTGCAAGGCGCGATCGCGCTCTACAAGTCGCTCGGCGTCGGCTGGCGCGACGCGCCGCCGGTCGCGCAGGCCGGCGCGCCGCAAGCGAATGCGCAGTGAACGCCGCCACCCGGCGCCCCGACGCTTCGGCGTCGCTCATCCACCGGAGAAATCCCGATGCCCGCTCTCAATCCGAATGATTTCGCGTTACACGACATCCATCTCTTTCCGGTCTGCGTGTTTCGCGCCGAACACGCGACGCCGGGCTACGCGCCCCGCTGGGAAGGCGAGATCGACACGCTGATGCGCCACGGCGAGCCGTTCGTGATCGTCTACGTCGAACTCGATTCCGACGAAAGCCACGACGACCGCAAGCATCGCGCGGTCTGGCTCAAGCAGAACAAGGCAGCGCTGGGTGCCGTCTGCAAGGCGCTCATCAGCGTCGAACCCGATCCCGACCGGCGCGCTGAAGTGGCCGCGCAGGGTGAAGTCGCCGTCAAGGCATTCGGGATTCCGCATCATGCGGTGGCGTCGTTCGAGCAGGCCGTCTCGCTCGCCGCACGGCTCACGCGGCAGCCTTCGGGGAAGGACGCGCGGCAGGCCGGACAACCGGCATGACGCATGCCGGTGCGCCACGCCGCATTGCATTCACCCCCGACACGAGGGCCGGCATGCGCTATCCAAACCTGACGATCACGGGCTCGCACACGCTGGCGTCTTGTCCGTCGCGGCTCCCCGAACCCGGCGAAATCCTGTTGTGGCGACTGCGCGGCGAATGGCAGCTCGTCACCAGCGAGCGCGGCCATCTCTACCTGTCGAAAGCGGAACTGCGGCGTGCCCGCACGCATCCGAATCGCGCGCACGGCCGCCGCTTCGCGATCGGCCGGTCGGCGCTGCGCGCGATCCTGGGGACGCTGGCCGGCCGCGCGGCCGACGCGCTGACGCTGATCGACCGCGATGCCGACCATATCGCGGTCGCCGGCTGCGACTTGCTGGACGGACTCGACGTCGTGATCGGCCATGCCGGCATCTGGATCGTCATCGCGATCGCCCGTGGCCCGATCGGGCTGGGCATCGCGCAGACCAGCGCGCTCGCCGATCCGGTGTCGCGCGACCAGTTGCGGCTGGACAGCCTCTCGAATGCGTGCGGAACCGGACACGGCGCGACGCTCGGTTCACTGGCGCCGCTCGCGGGGGCATTCCGC
Organism: Burkholderia sp. AU6039; assembly: GCF_002223365.1. Classification (NCBI taxonomy): domain Bacteria; kingdom Pseudomonadati; phylum Pseudomonadota; class Betaproteobacteria; order Burkholderiales; family Burkholderiaceae; genus Burkholderia; species Burkholderia sp. AU6039. Next base: position 366,558 of record NZ_NKFK01000008.1, on the reverse strand, counting down.
GAGGTCGATACGCCGCATGCCGGCCGCTGGCGCCTGCTCGATATCCCGCTTTCCGGCCTGGCCTGCGCGGCGACCGTGGCCGCTCGCCGGATGGACCGGATCCACGCGGTGGGCTGGCGCGGCGAGCGGAAAGACTGGCTGGCCGATCGCGATCGGCATCTGCGGGCGGCGAAGGGGCGGGGTGAGGCTGCTAGCGTCGCGGCCGGATAGACCGGGTCGACATCCTCTTGTCGCATGCTTGCGCCACTCCCGGCGTCGACATCATCGATGGCAGCCGTTCATGGGACCGCACAAAGGTTGTCGGTTATGGGAGCCGGCGGCGTTGGAGCAAGGTGACGGTTCAATGTGCGTACCGGGCATGCCCGTGATCGACGCCCAGCCGAGCCGCCATGTTGCTGCGATCCGTTATCCGGCGACCATCGCACCCGCTTGTGCGCGCTTGCCCGCACGTCCCGGCGATTGCTGACCCAGTCACAATCGTCCTCCACCGCAACACGCGGATGACGGCGGTCTCGCTTGCATTCGCCCAGACTTCGCGTTCCTGAACGAATTCCGGAACGAACACGACCGCAAAGAGCCATCTGCGCCATTCATTCCTTTGTGGGATGACGGGCAATCGCCATCGCCCTGAAGAACCTCAGCGGGACTCCCGATCATTCCCGTCCGCTTTGCATACCGTTGGCGACCCGCCCCTGCGCCGAGGCGGCGGCCCCCCCTACGCAAGCGGGTTGCGCACCGATCGCCGAATTGCCATTCCGGCGACGTCGGGCCCTGCGTACCGCCCATACCGGCGCGTACCACGCGACGACATCACCATCGCCCACCTCCCGATGCATGCCGACCCGCCGTGTCATCGGGCAGCGCGTTTCGTGCGGTAACATTGCGACTCGATGGAGCCACTAGCAGAATCCAAAGCGGACACCATGACGCAAGCATCCCAACTGTCCCGCACTAATCGAGCTGTTCGGCCGCTGTCTCTGTCGGCCGGGAGCGATCCGGTCGACACCAGTGCGACCTTTTCCGCTCCTGGGCCACATGGCGCCTCCGGCGCCCCTGCCACCGGAACCCTCGACGCACCGACGCACGCAGCGACTTTCCGCACCGCTTCGGCCGCTCCTGACCGGCCCGCCGCTCACCCGCCCCGATCCCCCCTCTCCCCTGACACCACGGCAATCACACTGCACAACCTTCCCGTCGTGAATCGACGCAACGCCACGCTTGGGAGCACGAAATGAAACTCGGTGGTCTGGGCCGCAAGATTGCGGTGTCGATGGCGGAGCTGGCGCTCGGCATCATGCTGATCGTCGTGCTGATGACCTATGTGTTCTACTACGTGATGCTCCGGCACTGGGGCGAGTTCTGCCACCAGGCAAGCTGGATTCCGTCCCCCCCCGAGTGGATATGCCTGGGCATCACGCTGCTGATCGGCCTGATACTCGCCATTGTCGTGTCGACCCGGCTCGCGCATCGGATCCTGGTGCCGCTCAACTCGGTCGCGGACGGTATTCGCCGCGTCGCCAGGGGCGACCTGACCGCGCGCGCCGTCGCCGGCGATCGATCGATTCGCGAAGCCGCGCTGATCGCGGACGACTTCAATGCGCTCGCCGCCCAGCTGCAACGCATGACGGACGAGCAGGCATTCTGGAATGCCGCGATCGCGCACGAACTGCGTACGCCGGTCACGGTCCTGCGCGGTCGGCTGCAGGGTCTGGCCGAAGGCGTCTTCCAGCCGGGCGAGGCGCTGTTCCGAAGCCTGTTGACCCAGGCGGAAGGATTGACGCGCCTGATCGAGGATCTGCGCGTGATCAGCCTCGCCGAAAGCGGGCATCTGAGCGTCAATATCCAGGAGACCGACCTGGCGACGCACGTCAAGGCGGTCGTCGAGATGTTCGAGGATTCGCTGGCCGCGGCCGGTCAACACATGGTGCTCGATCTCGATACGCGGCCCGTGCGCTGCGACGCGTTCCGGATGCGCCAGGCGCTGCTCGCGCTGCTGGAGAACGCACGGCGTTACGCGGTGCCCGGTGCGATCCGCATTCACACCCGGGTCGAAAACGGTACGTGCCAGCTGGTGGTCGAAGACGACGGCCCAGGCATCCCCGCCGATTGCGCAGCCCGGATCTTCGATGCCTTCCGGCGCGTGGACGATACGCATTCCGACCAGAAGGGCGGCAGCGGCCTGGGGCTGGCCGTGGTGGCGGCCATCGCGCAGGCGCACGACGGAGAAGCATCGTGTCGCCCAACCGCGCGCGGCGGCACGTCGTTCGCGTTGCGCTGGCCCGACAGCCCCGCGTCGGGGCGCACGGCGGCATCGGATCGGAAGGATGCGGCGCTCGCCCCGCAACGCACCCTCGATGCCGACCCGCGGTAAGCCTCGCCGCAAGCGGTCGACACGCCCCGTGCGCCGGTCTGCCGCCCAGCGGCGCGGCGCACACGCCCTCCACCGCTGAACCAGGGCGCCCGTGACCCGCGCGAAGCGCACGCCGCTCCGGCCGAAGCGAACCTCTCAATAGCATCCCCCGGGCACCGGCCCGTGCATGCCAATGGCACGCACGGAGACCGGCATTTCATCAGATGATTGCGGCATTCCGGGATGCCCACCCCGCATCCGGATAACGACAAGCCGCCCCGGCGCCCGTCCTCTTCCGGCTCGCCCCGCCTGCCGATCGCCCATCGGCCAATCTTTCACCCGCTCCATCAAACCTCCATCTTTCCGCACAAAAAACTCCATCGGGCGCACGCACACTTCGATCCGAAAATGCGGGCCGCTGGGTGCCTGCGTCTATGGAGTCCACATGAAAAATCAGAAACGAGCCTGCTACGGCGCCGTGTGCGCGCTGGTGGCGGCGATGCTGGCGGGCTGCGGGCCCACCGAACAGCAGGCCGCCGCGCCGGCCACCCCGGTTGCGGCGATGACGCTGGCGGCCGCTCCCCTCGACCTGACCGAAGACCTGCCGGGCCGCGTCGCGGCCGTCCGGATCGCCGAGATCCGGCCGCAGGTCAGCGGCATCGTGCAGCGGCGGCTGTTCGAGCAGGGCACGGAAGTCCGTGCCGGCCAGCCGCTGTTCCAGATCAACCCGGCGCCGTTCAAGGCCGACATGGACACGGCCGCGGCGGCCCTGCAACGCGCGGAAGCCGCGCTCGCGCGGGCCAAGGTGCAGACCACCCGTCTCAAGCCGCTGGTCGAGGCCGACGCGATCAGCCGCCAGGTGTATGACGACTCGGTGTCGCAACGCGACCAGGCTGCCGCCGACGTCGCGCAGGCGCGCGCGACGCTCGCCCGCCGCCAGCTCGACCTGAAGTTCGCGACCGTCGAAGCGCCGATCACCGGCCGCATCGACCAGGCCCTCGTGACCGAGGGTGCGCTCGTCGCCAGCAGCGACAGCCAGCCGATGGCACGCATCCAGCAGATCGACCAGGTCTACGTGGACGTGCGCCAGCCGGCCGCGTCGCTCGAAGCGCTGCGCGGCGCGCTCGCGGCCCAGCCGGACACCGCGGGCAACGGGCTGCCGGTCGACGTGCTGCGCGACGACGACTCGCGCTACGACGTGAAGGGCCGCATGCTGTTCTCGGGCGTCAACGTCGATCCGGGCACCGGCGACGTGCTGCTGCGCGTGCTGGTCGACAACCCGAAGCGCGAGCTGCTGCCGGGCATGTACGTGCGTGCCCGCATCCCGCGTGGGCACTTCGAGAACGCGCTGACCGTGCCGCAACAGGCGATCGTCCGCGCGGGCGGCAAGCCGCAGGTCTGGGTGCTCGACGCGAAGAGCCAGGCGCACCTGAAGGCCATCGAGGTGGGCGAGCTGACGAACCGCAGCTATCGGATCAAGTCGGGTCTGCAGGCGGGCCAGAAGATCGTCGTCGAAGGCATGGAGCGCCTGAGCGACGGTGCGCCCGTGACGGCGACCGCCTGGAAGGCGCCTGAAGCGGTCAAGACCGCTTCGTCGCACTGAGTCACGGGGAGCATCCAGTCATGTCCCAATTCTTCATCCGGCGCCCGGTCTTCGCGTGGGTGATCGCCCTCTTCATCATCCTGCTGGGCCTGATCGCCATCCCCGAACTGCCGGTTGCGCGCTATCCGTCGGTCGCGCCGCCGACCGTCACCATTACCGCCACCTACCCGGGCGCCACGCCGCAGACGATGACCGACAGCGTGCTGAGCCTCATCGAGCGCGAGCTGTCCGGCGTCCGCAACCTGCTGTACTTCGAATCGGCGTCGGATACGTCCGGCCAGGCGAAGATCACCGCGACCTTCAAGCCCGGCACCGATTCGGCGATGGCGCAGGTCGAGGTGCAGAACAAGCTCAAGTCGGTCGAGCCGCGCCTGCCGCCCGTCGTGCGGCAAAACGGCGTGATCGTCGAGTCTGCCTCCACCGGCTTCCTGTTGTTCGTCGGCCTGAAATCGGACAGCGGCCGCTATGACGAAAACGCGCTGGCCGACTACATGGCGCGCAACGTGGTCGAGGACCTGCGCCGTGTCGAAGGCGTCGGCAAGGTGCAGCTGTTCGGCTCCGAACAGGCGATGCGCATCTGGGTCGATCCGCAGAAGCTGATCACCTACGGCCTGTCGATGAACGACCTGACGACGGCCGTCGCCCAGCAGAACGTGCAGATCGCCCCGGGCAGCCTCGGTGCGGCGCCCGCGCTGCCGGGCCAGCGCGTGACGGTACCGCTCACCGCGCAAGGCCAGCTCACGTCGCCCGAGCAGTTCGCGAAGATCGTGCTGCGCGCGAACGCGAACGGCTCGAAGGTCGTGCTCGGCGACGTCGCGCGGGTCGAGCTCGGCCCGCAGTCGTTCACCTTCGTCAACAGCGAGAACGGCAAACCCGCGACCTTCGCCGGCGTGCAGCTGGCGCCGGGCGCCAACGCGGTGAAGACCGCCGAGGCCGTGCGCGAGCAACTGGACATGATCGCCAAGACGATGCCGTCCGGCATGACCTACTCGATCCCGTTCGATACCGCGCCGTTCGTGAAGATCTCGATCGAGAAGGTGATCCACACGCTGATCGAAGCGATGGTGCTCGTGTTCCTGGTGATGTACCTGTTCCTGCAGAACGTGCGCTACACGCTGATCCCGGCGATCGTCGCGCCGGTGGCGATGCTCGGCACCTTCACGGTCATGCTGATGACAGGCTTCTCGATCAACGTGCTGACGATGTTCGGCATGGTGCTCGCGATCGGCATCATCGTCGACGATGCGATCGTCGTCGTGGAGAACGTCGAACGCCTGATGGTGGAAGAAGGCCTGTCGCCGAAGGACGCGACGATCAAGGCCATGAAGGAAATCACCGGCGCCATCATCGGCATCACGCTGGTGCTGACGGCCGTGTTCCTGCCGATGGCGATGTCGAGCGGTTCGGTCGGCGTGATCTATCAGCAGTTCACGATGTCGATGGCCGTGTCGATCATGTTCTCGGCCCTGCTCGCGCTGACGCTGACGCCGGCCCTGTGCGCGACGATGCTCAAGCCGGTCGAGCATGGCCACCACGAGAAGCGCGGCTTCTTCGGCTGGTTCAACCGCCGCTTCGACCGCATGACGAGCTGGTACGAAACGCGCGTCGGCAAGCTGGTCGGCCGCACGGGCCGCGTGATGCTGCTGTTCGTCGCGATCTCCACCGCGCTGGTGTTCGGCTTCCGCATGCTGCCGTCGTCGTTCCTGCCCGAGGAAGACCAGGGCTACTTCATGACCGGCTTCCTGCTCCCGTCGGATTCGACCGTCGAGCGCACGGGCGACGTGGTCAAGACCCTCGAGAAGCATCTCGCGTCGCGTCCGGGCATCGAGTCGAGCATCTCCATCATCGGCTACGGCTTCTCGGGCCTCGGCTCCAACGCGGCGCTGAACTACGCGGTGCTCAAGGACTGGGACAAGCGCGAAGGGGCAAACGCGATGGACGAAGCGATGCGCGCGCAGGCCGCGATGGGCGGCGTGACGGAAGGCACGGTCATGAGCCTGTTGCCGCCCGCGATCGACGGGCTCGGCACCAGCTCGGGCTTCACGATGCGCCTGCAGGATCGCGCGAACCAGGGCTACGCGGCACTCAAGGCGGCTGAAGCCAGGCTGCTCGAACTGGCCGCGCAAAGCAAGGTGGTGACCGGCGTCTATCCGGACAGCCTGCCGGCCGGCACGAGCGTGAAGCTGGACATCGACCGCGACAAGGCCGAAGCGCTCGGCGTGTCGTTCACGACCATCAGCGACACGCTGTCGGCCGCGATGGGTTCGACCTACGTGAACGACTTCCCGAACGCGGGCCGCATGCAGCAGGTGATCATCCAGGCGGATGCGCCGGCCCGCATGCAGATCGAGAACGTGATGAAGCTCTACGTGCGCAACGCGACCGGCGGCATGGTGCCGCTGTCCGAAGTGGTGCGCCCGGTCTGGTCGGAAACCCCGCTGCAGCTGGTGCGCTTCCAGGGTTACCCGTCCGCACGGATCTCCGGCGGCTCGGCCCCCGGCTACTCCAGCGGCGCGGCGATGGCCGAGATGGAGCATCTGGCCGCGCAGTTGCCGCCGGGCTTCACGGTCGCGTGGACCGGCCAGTCGCTGCAGGAGCGTGAGTCGGCTTCGCAGGCGCCGATGCTGATGGCGCTGTCGATGGTCGTCGTGTTCCTGGTGCTCGCGGCGCTCTACGAGAGCTGGGCGATTCCGCTGTCGGTGATGCTGGTGGTGCCGCTCGGCCTGATCGGCGCGCTCGCCGCGGTGATGTTGCGCGGGATGCCGAACGACGTGTTCTTCAAGGTCGGGATGATCACCGTGATCGGCCTGTCGGCGAAGAACGCGATCCTGATCGTGGAAGTCGCGAAGCAGTTGCGCGAGGAAGGCATGGGGCTGATCGAGTCGGCCGTGCAGGCATCCAGGCTGCGTCTGCGCCCGATCCTGATGACCTCGCTCGCGTTCGGCCTCGGCGTCGTCCCGCTGATGATCGCGACCGGCGCCAGCGCCGAAACGCAGCACGCGATCGGCACCGGCGTGTTCGGCGGCATGGTGACCGCCACCGTGCTGGCCATTTTCTTCGTTCCGGTTTTCTACGTGTTCGTGATGAGCATCCAGGAACGCATCTCGGCCTGGCGCGCATCCGGCAAGAAGCCCGCCGCCGTGACCCACGAACATGAAGGTTGATGCCATGCGATTACTCATTCTTTCCGCAGCGGTTTCCGCCGCGCTCGCGCTGTCGGCGTGCTCGATGGCGCCGAAGCTGGTCAAGCCCGAGCTGCCGGTGCCGACCGCCTATACGACCGCTGTCGCGGCCGACCAGCACGCGAACGCGGCCGATCTCGGCTGGCGCTCGATGTTCGGCGACCGTCGCCTGCAGCGCCTGATCGAGCTCGCGCTCGAGAACAACCGCGACCTGCGCCTGGCCGCGCTGAACGTCCAGGCCGCCGAAGCGCAGTACGGCATCCAGCGTTCCGCGCGCCTGCCGTCGATCGGCGCCGGCGCAAGCTTCACGCGCCAGCGCACGGCCGCCGACTCGCAATCGAACCCGCCGCTGCTCGAGAACACGCAGAACCAGTACGGCGTGAACATCGGTCTCAGCGCGTTCGAGATCGACCTGTTCGGCCGCGTGAAGTCGCTGTCGGATGCCGCGTTCGCGCGCTACCTCGCGACCGATCACGGCCGCCGGGCGGTGCAGATCGCGCTCGTCGGCTCCGTGGCCAACGCGTATTTCGCCGAGCGTCTCGCCCAGGAGCAGCGCGCGCTGTCCGAACGCACGCTGAACGACTGGCGCCAGTCGCTCGACCTCGCGCGGCGCCTCAAGCTCGCCGACCAGGCGAGCGGCGTCGACATCGCGCAGGCCGAAGGCCAGGTCGCGAGCGCCAGTGCCGATCTCGAGGCGCGTTCGCGCGCCGTCGAGCAGGCGGGCAACGCGCTGCGGCTGCTGGTCGGCACCGACCTGCCGAAGAACCTGCCCGATCCGCTGTCGCTGGAACGCCAGCCGGTGATGACCAAGCTGCCGGCCGGCCTGCCGTCGGAACTGCTGTACCGCCGGCCGGACATCCAGCAGGCCGAGCAGAACCTCGTCGCCGCCAACGCCGACATCGGCGCGGCGCGCGCGGCGTTCTTCCCGCGCCTGTCGCTGACGTCGTCGATCGGCTTCCTCAGCCCGGGGCTGGGCAGCCTGTTCGACGGCGGCCAGCGCGTGTGGAGCTTCGCGCCGCAGGTCACGCTGCCGATCTTCCAGGGCGGCCGGCTGCGTTCCGAGCTGAATCTCGCGGAAGTGCGCAAGTCCAGCGCGGTCGTCGAGTACGAACGCTCGATCCAGACCGCGTTCCGCGAAGTGGCCGACGGCCTCGCCGGGCGCGAGACCTTCAGCCGCCAGATCGACGCGCAGACCAAGGTCGTCAAGAGCGCCGAGCGCCGTACCGATCTCGTGAACCTGCGCTATCGCGCCGGCATCGAGGATCGGCTGGAACTGCTCGACTCGCAGCGCCAGCTGTATGCCGCGCGCCAGACGTTGCTGGATCTGCGCAACGCCGAACTGGGCAACGCGGTCGCGCTCTACAAGGCGCTCGGTGGCGGGCTGACCGACACCGACGTGCCTCCCGCCAACAGCGTGGCAAAAAACTGAGCAATGGGCCGTCGCCCATGCGTTCGCGACGCCTGAAAGCACGGTGAAGTCCGGCGGCGCACGTGCCGCGCCGCCGGATCGCCAACACGCTCACTTCCAGTGAACCCGATGAACCCTCTGATACTCATTGCCGAAGACGATCCGGAAATCGCCGACATACTCGACGCGTACCTCGCCCACGACGGCTTTCGCACCTACCGCGTCGATCACGGCCAGGCCGCGCTCGACGTGGAGCCCGTCCTGAAGCCCGACCTGATCCTGCTCGACGTCAGGATGCCGAAGAAGGACGGCTGGGAAGTCCTGGTCGAACTGCGCCGCCGCAGCGACACGCCGATCGTCATCATCACGGCGCTCGACCGCGAGATCGATCGCTTGCAGGGGCTGCGTTTCGGCGCGGACGACTACATCACGAAACCGTTCAATCCGGCCGAGGTGGTCGCGCGCATCCGCGCGATCCTGCGTCGTGTCGAAACGGCCACGTCCGGGCGCTTCCTCAAGGTCGGCAACCTTGAAATCGACACGCAAAGCTATCTGACCACGGTCCGCACCGACACCGGAGAAACCGGCGTCTCGCTGACGCTGACCGAATTCCGGCTGCTCGCGCACCTGGCCGGCTCGCCGAACCGCGTGTTCACGCGCAGCGAACTGATCGACGCCTGCCTTGCCGACGTCGATGCGCTGGAGCGCACCGTCGACAGCCACATCAGCCGGCTGCGCAAGAAGCTCGAATGCGCGGGCGCATCCGGGGTGCCGGAGGTGATGCGCGGAGTCGGCTACCGGCTGCGCAGCAGCCAGTGAACGCGCGTCACGGATCGCGGCGGCACAAGGCACATGGCGCGGATCGTCGGACTCCTGACGGTCGCAGTCGTGCTGACGATCGCGACCGGATGGTTCGTCGCCTACGGCCTGCTCGTGGCCGTGTCGTCTCCCGCGACCGACAACCCGATCGCGGTGGTGATCCGGGAGACGCCGAGCTATCTGATGCTGGCGGCCGTCTTGCTGGCCGCGCTGGTCGCGACGATCGTCGATCTCGTCAGACTGGCGCGCGCAACGGGCTCATAGCAACAGGCCGACGCGCATTGCACGCCGGCCACCACGCTGCGATTCCGTTGTTTTCGAATCGTCATCGGAAAAACGTCTTTTCCAGAGATCTGATCAACCGCATGCGCGCAGCGAGGGTCGAAATGAGCAATCAGGGCAATGTCGCTTCGTCGATCGATGGCGATGCTCGCGAACGGGAAAGCAGCGGCGATGCACGGATCGGCCGCGTAACGTTGATCCCGATCGGCGCAATCGAACCGGAGGAACGCTGGCGCCACATGATGCACTCACTCAACGCATGCAGCGACGGCGCGCGAATCAACCGGCAGCGCAACGACGGCGCACTTGATTCACGCAGAAAAATGACTTCGGGCGATCGATCGAGGTGCAGCGCGACGATCGACATCCTGGATCGACCGACGTCCAGCACGGTGGTGCTTTCGTGGCGGGATTCGACGGGCGGACATTACGGCTATCAAAACTGGCACAAGGGATTCGCCAGACGGGCAGGGATATGCGCGATGAGCGGTATGCCCATCACCCCCGGCGACGAGATATTTCGGCCAAGCGTGCGAAATGGCCGACCGACGAACGCGTCCGCGATGATTCTCGCGATTCACATCGCCTGCATCGACTTTGCGCGGATCACGACATAGACGTCGCGCCCTTCCCGCTCCCGGCCGGGCGCCGACGCTGCCAGGCTCCTGGAAACCGGGCCACTCAGTGCGCCTTCCATCCGGCCGAAGCGCTCATGGGCCGCTCACCACCGAAGCGCTGAAGCGCCGACTACAGAACCCTCACCATGGCTATTTTCGAATTGATGATCGCGCTGCTGCTGGCGATCCTTGTCTTGCACTACGTCGGGCACAAGCTCGGGCTGCCCCCTGCCGTCGCGCTGATCATCGGCGGCGGTTTCATCGCCTTCCTGCCCGGCCTGCCCGAGGTGCATATCGATCCGGAACTGGTGCTGGTGATTTTCCTGCCCCCGTTGCTGATGGACAGCGCCCTGGGCATCTCGCTCGACCATCTGCGCCGGCACATGCTGGGCGTCGGGGCGTTGGCGATCGGGGCGGTGCTCTTCACCACGGTCGTGGTGGCCCTCGTCGCGCACTGGCTCGTGCCCGCCCTGCCCTGGGCCGCCTGCGCGGCCCTGGGCGCGCTGGTCGCGCCGCCGGATGCGGTGTCGGCCCGCGCCGCGCTGCAGCGGGTGAAACTGCCGCGCCGCCTCCTGATCCTCCTGGAGGGCGAGAGCCTGTTCAACGACGCAACGGGCCTCGTGCTGTTCCGCTTCGCGGTGGCAGCGGGCGTGACGGGCCTGTTCAGTCCGGCCGGAGCCCTCGGCAGCTTCGCCCTGCTCGCGCTGGGCGGCGTACTGGTCGGCGCGCTCGTGGGGGGCGCGTGGGTCATCCTGATGCGCCATCTCGACGAAGACAGCCTGGTCATCGCCGCCGGCCCGCTGTGTGCGTGGGGCGCCTATCTGCTGGCCGAGCGCTTCCACGTGTCGGGGGTGATCGCCACGGTGACGACGGGCCTCATCTGCGCCTGGTTCCAGCACCGCGTGCTCGGCGCGTCGGCGCGCCTGTACGGCACCGGCTTCTGGTCCGTCACGATCTTCATTCTCGAGGCGTTCGTGTTCCTGATCATCGGATCCTCGCTGCATGAGTTGATCCAGCGGGGCGACGGGCTCGACTCGATGCTCGCGGAGATGGGCGTGCCGGTGCTGATCGTCGTGCTGGCCGTCATCCTCGCGCGGTTTGCCTGGGTGTATGTGTCGGACGTCGCGCTCATCCTGCTGCGGAAGCTGGGGGTGACGCGCTTCCATCCGCTCGGGCTGGCCGATGCCACGGTATTGAGCTGGGCCGGCATGCGAGGGGTGATCACCCTGGCGCTCGCCGCCAGCCTGCCGGACAGTTTTCCGGGGCGCGACTTCATCCTCGTCACCGCCATTGCCGTCATCCTCGCCACCGTGCTGGTGCAGGGGCAGTCGCTCGGCGCCCTGATCCGCTGGACCGGGCTCGCGGCGCCGGAAAGCGACCAGCCTCGCCTGAGCATGAGCGAGGCGCAGGCCGTGATTGCCAAGGTGCAGTACGAGTTGATGGCAAAACGGGCCTACAACGCGGCAGGCGAACTCGTTCACCCGATGCTCCTGGACATTCACCGGCACAAGGCCGAGGACATGGCCCGCTACGCGCGCCACGCCGACGAATACAAGCCCCACCTCGTTGCACGTTCGGACACCGTGCTGGCATTGATCGCGGCGGGTCGGACCGAGCTCATGCGCCTCTATCGCGCCGGCGACATCGACGAGCACACGCTGCACGAACTGACGCGCGACCTCGATCTCGAGGAACTCCGCGCCATTTCCGCGAAGGCGTGACGCGATCGCCATCGATGGAGACGCAACGCCTTCGAGCCCGCTCCGGCTCCATCATTTCTCCATCAAACCGCACAAAAGCGTCCATCGACGCCCAGCACACTGCGAAGCCCATCAACGAGACCGCATGCGCGAGCAACACGAACCCATGGACACGTTTCCAGCCCTGATCGCCTGCGAGCATTGCGACAGCGTCTACCGACGCCGCGCGCTGGCGCCGCACGAGGTCGCGCGTTGCGAGCGCTGTTCGGCCGTGCTGTTTCGCTCGAGCTGGCTCGATATCGACCGGTGGCTCGCGCTGGCGATTGCGGCAGGCGTGGTGTTTGCCATCGCCAACCTCTGCCCGATCATGCGGATCAGCGTGCAGGGGCTGCACAGCGAAGCCACGCTGTGGCAATCCGCGCTCGCGCTGGCCAAAGGCTACGCCGCGCCGATCGCGATTCCGACGGCGCTCGCCATCGTGGTGGTGCCGTTCCTGCAGATCGCCACGCTGATCTGGTTGCTGGCCTTTGCCCGTGCAGGGCATCGCGCGCCGGCATTCGGCCCGCTGATGCGGCTACTCGTCGCGCTGCGGCCGTGGAGCATGATCGAGGTCGGATTGCTCGGCATCCTGATCGCCATCATCAAGCTGTCCAGCCTCATGCAGATCATTCCCGGCGCCGGCTTGTGGGCCACGGCCGTGCTGATGGTGCTGATCCCGCTGATCGCGGGCCACGATGCGCGCCAGCTGTGGGACTGGGTCGTGCCGGTGAAACCCGCCGGAGGCCGCCCGTGAGCCTGCCCGTGCGCGCCAGCGAGCTAGGCATGGTCGGGTGCCATGCGTGCGGCCTCGTCTGCCGGCCCCCCGCCTGCGCCGCGCAGGATGCGCACGCGCATGCCGCCGCAGCGCAACGCTGCCCGCGCTGCGGGTCGGCACTGCACGCGCGTCGCCCGGACAGCCTCGTGCGCGCGTGGGCGCTGCTGATCGCCAGCCTGATCTTCTATCTCCCGGCCAACCTGTTGCCGGTGATGCGCACCACGCTGCTCGGCAGCCACAGCGAATCGACGATTCTCAGCGGCGTCGTGGTGTTCTGGAAAGCCGGCTCGTACGGCATCGCGTCGGTGATCTTCATCGCGAGCGTCGTCGTGCCGTGCACGAAGTTTCTCGCGCTCGGCATGTTGCTCGTCACGACGGGCCGGCGCAGCGTGTCGGCCATGCGCGAGCGGGCCGTGCTGTATCGCGCGGTCGAGCTGGTCGGCTACTGGTCGATGCTCGACGTGCTGGTCGTCGCGATCATCTGTGCGCTGGTGAAGTTCGGTCCGCTGTCCGAGATCGAGCCGCGCGCCGGCATTTTGTTTTTCGGCATGGTCGTCATTCTCACGATGCTGTCTGCGATGAGTTTTGACCCACGCCTCATTTGGGACGCCGAAGAAGCATGAATCCTCCATCCGGCCCGCAAGGCCTCGAACCCCACGACCCGCCCGTGACGCGCAACCGCCTGCGGCTTTCGCTCGTCTGGCTCGTGCCGCTCGTCGCGGCATTGATCGGCCTGTCGATGGTGATCCACGCGTGGTTGTCCGTCGGACCGGAAATCACGATCACGTTCAACACCGCGCAAGGCCTCGAGGCCGGCAAGACGCCCGTCAAGTACAAGGACGTCGTGATCGGCACCGTGACCGCCATCTCGCTGAGCGACGACAGTTCGCACGTCGTCGCGACGGTGTCGTTCGTGAAGAATGCGCGCAACCTCATTCGCGACGACACGCGCTTCTGGGTCGTGCGGCCGCGCGTCGGCATGAGCGGCGTATCGGGCATCGATACGCTGTTCTCCGGCGCCTACATCGGCATGGACACGGGCGGCTCGACGCAATCGCGCAAGGCCTACACCGGGCTCGAGACGCCGCCCACCGTCATCAACGGCATGCCGGGGACGAGCTTCGCGTTGCGCGCCACCGATCTCGGCTCGCTCGATATCGGCTCGCCGGTCTATTACCGCCACCTGATGGTCGGCCACGTCGCGTCGTACAAGCTCGACATGCAGCGCCACGACATGAATCTGCAGGTGTTCATCGATGCGCCGTACGACCGGCTGGTGACGACCGATACGCGCTTCTGGAACGCGAGCGGGATGGATCTGTCGCTCGACGCGAACGGCCTGAAGCTGAAGACCCAGTCGGTCGCGACGATCGTGGGCGGCGGCATCGCGTTCGCGACGCCGGAAGACAGCGATGCGGCGGCGGCCCGTGCAAACCACCTGTTTACGCTCGCCGACAACGAAACGTCCGCGATGGCGGCGCCGGACGGGCCATCCCAACTCATCCGGCTGCGTTTCGAGCAGCCGTTGCGCGGGCTCGCGGTCGGGGCGCCGGTGGAATTCTCCGGCGTCAACATGGGCAAGGTGGTCTCGACCCAGCTCGACTTCGACCGCACCACCCGACGCTTCCAGTCCATCGTCATGGTCAAGGTCTATCCGTACCGGCTCGGCCCCGTCATCGAGAAGCTGCAGAAGACCGAAGGCAACGGCAATCCGCGCGCGGCCCAGTTTCTCGCCGGCCTGGTCGAGCATGGGCTCCGTGCGCAGGCACGTACCGGCAACCTGCTGACGGAGCAGCTCTACATTTCGTTCGATTTCGTGAAGAACGCGCCGAAGGTGCCGTTCGACGCGAATGCCACGCCGCTGACCTTGCCCACCGTGCCGAGTACCTTCGACAAGCTGCCGGAGCAGCTCGCCGACATCGTCGACAAGATCAACAAGTTGCCGCTGGCGTCGATCGGCAAGCATGTCGATTCGAGCCTGACGAACCTGGACGCGACGCTCAGGCAGGTCAACGGCCAGTTGCTGCCGTCGACGACGCGCGCGCTCGACCAGGCGAACCAGACGTTCGGCGCGTTGCGCCAGGGCATCGCCGAGGACGGCCCGCTTCAGGAAAACCTGACGAACACGCTGACCGAAGTCCAGCGTACCGCGCGCTCGTTGCGCACGCTCACCGACATGCTGGGCCGCCGTCCCGACGCGCTGCTCCGGGGCACCGGCGCCGATCATGCGCCGATCGCGCCGGTCGCCCCTTCCACCTCGCCTGTCCAGCAGGAGCCACGACAACCATGAGCTTCCCGATTCGCGCCAGGACGATCGCCCTGGGCGCCGGCGCCGTCATCGCGCTGACCGCCTGCGCGTCGAACCCGGTGCATTACTACACGCTGGTCTCGCCGGCCACGTCCGCGACGACAACGGCAACGTCGACCACCGCGCGCGCCGCCGCGCCGCTGGCGATCAACGTGTTGCCGGTCGGCATCCCCGCCCAGCTCGACCAGCAGCAGATGGTCGTGCGCAGCGGGACCGGCGCCGCGCGGATACTCGACAACGAACGCTGGGTCGCGCCGCTCGGCGACGAGCTGCGCGCGGCGCTTTCGTCGGCGCTCGTCGAGCAGCTGGGCGCGCGCAACGTCACCGGCCTGCCGCGTCCGTCGAACCAGACCGTCATGAGCATCCGCACGCAGGTGCGCCGCTTCGATGCGTGGCCCGGGAGCATGGCCCAGTTCGAAGCGGATTGGGTCGTCGGCGTGCAGCAGGACACGCCGGGCACGCCGGGCCCGCGCATTTCGTGCAGCACGCGGCTCAACGAAGCGGCGCCCGGCGGCTACGCGGACATGGTGCGGGTGCAACAGCGCATGATCGAGCAGTTCGCCACGCGGATCGCGAGCACCGTGCGCAGCTTCGGCAACGGGCGCCCTGCCTGTCCCGCCGATTCGTAAACCGTTCCGCCAGGGGAGCCGTCCATGGGAGCGCGCGAAGGTATCCGGTTATGGGAACCGACTACCTTGAAGCGATGCAACACGCGTGACGCGTTACACGCGCCGCCGGTAAGTGCCCGGCGTGCTCCCTGTCCAGTGCCGGAACGCGCGATGGAACGCGCTCGGATCGTCGAAGCCGATGTCGGCGCCGATCGCCGCGATCGTGTCGGGCGTATCGGTCAGCCGCTGGATCGCGATGTCGCGCCGCAGTTCGTCCTTGAGCGCCTGGAACGTCGTCCCTTCGGCGGCCAGGTGGCGGCTCAGCGTGCGCACCGAGCAATGCAGGTGTTCGGCCGCCTGGTCGATCACCGGCAGATCGGGCAACGCTTCCGACAGGTACTGCCGCACGCGATGGCACACGAGCTGTTCGCTGAACGATTCGAAGATCCAGTCGCCCGGTGCGCGCGCGAGGAACTTGCGCAGGTTGCGCTTGCTCTGCCGGATCGGCGCGTCGAGGTAGTCCGCGCTGAAGCGCATCAGCGTGCGCTCGCAGTCGAACTGCACGGCGCCGGTGAAGAAGTACAGGTGCTCGACCGCATGGCGCGGCCGCGGGCACGCGAACTCGATCTGCAGCAGCGGGATCTTCTGCCCGATCAGCCAGGAGCACACGCCGTGCACGAGCTTGAGCATCAGCTCCTGGCCGAGCGCGCCGATCGGGCCGATGGCGTCGTTCGGGCGCAGCACCGTCTGCGCGACGAGACCGTCGCGCTTCGATTCGACGAAGAAATCGTCGAGCAGGATATGGAAGAATTGCCCGAAGCGATGCAGCGCCGTTTCGAGGTTGCGCGCATCGAGCAGGCTCAGGCACAGGTACTTCAGCGTGCCGCCGCGCAGCGGGCGCGAGAAGATGCCGGGCATCTCGTCGTCGAGCTCGATCGCGAGCGTGCGGTACAGCGTCGAGAACTGTTCCTCCGTCACGCGCGCATGCGGTTCGCCGAGCAGCTCGAGCGGGATGCCGGCCCCGCCCAGGTAGCGCTCGACCACGTCGCGCTGCACGGCCGCGCTCGCGAGGAAGCCGTTGACGAGCGAGATCGGCACCGTCGCGCTCGGCGACGGCAGCGCACGCCCGGGTGCGGGCCCGGGCTGGGCGGAAAGTGAATCTGAACCGGTCATCGCGTCCCCGTCGATCGAACCGCTCGCATTGTACTTGAGCGGCCCGCGCGGAGGCTTCCGGGCTATCGGCACGCCGGACACTGCGCGGCGCGGCGCGCCGACGCCATCAGTCGGTGCGGCTGAGTTCCCGGCGCAGGATCTTGCCGACCGTCGACTTCGGCAGCCGGTCAACGAAGCGAATCAGCTTCGGCACCTTGTAGGCCGCGAGGCTCTCGCGGCAATGCGCGACGAGTTGCTCCTCCGTCACGTCGGCGTCCTGCGCCAGCACCACGAACAGTTTCACGGCCTCGCCCGTGCGCACGTCCGGCACGCCGATGCACGCGCACTCGGCCACGCCGGGCACGGCGGTCGCGACCGCTTCCACCTCGTTCGGATACACGTTGAAGCCCGACACGATGATCATGTCCTTCTTGCGGTCGACGATCCGCAGGAACCCGGCTTCATCGAACACGCCGACGTCGCCGGTGCGGAAATAGCCGTCGGCCGTGAACGCGGCCGCATTCGCTTCCGGTTTCCGCCAGTAGCCGCCCATTACCTGCGGCCCCTTCACGCAGATCTCGCCCGCGCCGCCGATCGCCACCTCGTTGTCCTGGTCGTCGAGCAGCTTCACGTCGGTCGACGGCAGCGGCAGGCCCGTGGTGCCCGTGAACGAGTCGATCGACTGCGGGTTGAACGACACGACCGGCGACGTTTCCGACAGCCCGTAACCCTCGCGGATGAAGTTGCCCGTCACGGCCTTCCAGCGCGACGAGATCACGTCGATCACGGCCGCGCCGCCGCCGGCCGACAGCTTCAGCCGCGACCAGTCGACTTCCGTCAGGCGCGGATGGCCGGCGAGCCCCGCGTACAGCGTGTTCACGCCGACGAACACCGTCGGCCGCGCGGCCTTCAGCACGTCGATGAAGCCGTCCATGTCGCGCGGGTTCGCGATCAGCCAGTTCTGCGCGCCGATCGCGAAGTAGGACAGGAAGTTCACCGTCAGCGCGAAGATGTGATACATCGGGATCGCCGTGACGACGACCTCCTCGCCCGGCACGCGCGCGGCCGGCACGATCGCCCCGAACTGCTCGATGTTCGCGACGAGGTTGCGGTGCGACAGCGCGGCGCCCTTCGACAGGCCGGTCGTGCCGCCCGTGTACTGCAGCAGCAGCAGGTCCGCGCCGCCGAGCGCAACCGGTTCGAACGTGAGCGATTCGCCGGCGGCAATGGCGCGCGCGAGCGGGATCGAACCGGGCGGCAGCGCGTCGCAGGTCCCGGGCGGCGCATCGACGACACCGAGATCACCACGCCCGACGCTCAGCACGGTGCGCACGCGCGTGCCGCCGACCACTTCGGCGAACGTGCCCATCGACCCGCCGCACACCAGCGCGACCTCGACGCCCGCGTCGTTGAGCTGATGCTCGAGCTCGCGCGCCGTATAGAGCGGATTCACGTTGACCTGGATCGCGCCGATCTTCGCGACCGCGACGAACGCAACCGCAAACGCGAGCACGTTGGGCAGCATCACGGCCACGCGATCGCCCTTGCGCACGCCCACGACCTGCTGCAGGTAGGCGGCCAGCGCGGTCGACAGGCGGTCGACGTCGGCATAGGTCAGCGTGCGGCCATACGAGTGGAACGCCGGGCGATCGGCGAATCGGCGCATCGCGTCGTCCAGCACCGCGCTTATGGAAGGAAAGCGATCGGGATCGATCTCGGCGGGGATCGAGCCATACGACCCGGTCCAGTGTCTCTTCGTCATGTCTCACTCCACGGGGGACGGCGCGCCGGCCGCGCCGTTCGCACGATGGCCTGCACGCCGGAGAAGCGCGGACCATCGCCTGATCGGCGACTATCGCCCGCGCGGCGCACTTTGAAAATGATCCCGGCGGCCGAAAAGATGATCGAAACGGACATACGGGCCGCACCTGTCCAGGTAACTTCGCCGGACACCGCCGACCGGGCCGGCCGGCACGCGCCAGGCCGGCTGCGGCGGCATGGGTGCCACCGAAGCCCGCTGCGCCGGGTCGCACCGGCACGCGCATCAGGGTGAACCCTGTGGCGCATGGGACCGATCCCGAGCAGAATTGCGTGCCGTCAACGATATCGATTCGGACGCAGGATGCTCCCATGCCGCGCAGTGCGCTCTTGAACCCGACGACCGCCCGCGCAGCCCGCCTGCCGGACGTCGAGCCGACCCACGCGTTGCGCCAGCAGCGCTT
Source organism: Burkholderia sp. AU6039 (assembly GCF_002223365.1). Lineage (NCBI taxonomy): Bacteria > Pseudomonadati > Pseudomonadota > Betaproteobacteria > Burkholderiales > Burkholderiaceae > Burkholderia > Burkholderia sp. AU6039. The sequence goes on along the minus strand of NZ_NKFK01000008.1, from coordinate 347,493 downwards.
CACGCCGGCCAAGCTGGCCGTGCTGCTCGACGTGGCGACGCAAGCCGGCCTCGACCCGGTCGCGGTGCTCGACGGCACCGGCCTCACGCCGGCCGCCGTCGCGGACCCGTTCACGCTCACGTCACCGCTGCAGTTCCTCACGGCCGCGCGCAACGCGATCGGCCGCTACGACGGCACCGATCTCGGCGTGCGCGTCGGCCACCGGCTGCACGCGTCGAGCTACGGGATGTACGGCTACGCGATGCTGTGTTCGGAATCGCTCGCGCACGCGTTCGAATCCGCCGTCAAATATCACCGGCTCGCGAACGGCATGCTCGCGATCCGCTGGGTCGAACAGGGCGACATCGTGTCGTGGCAGTTTCCCGACCGGCACGAAGTCGCGCTCCCCGACCTCGACGAGCCGCTGTACTGTTTCCTGATCGATATGCAGTTCGCGCTGCACGTGACGATCATCAAGGACGTGATGGGGGCGTGGTGCGTGCCGGCGCGCGCGCAGTTCGCGCAGCCGCAGCCGGCGCACGCGGCGCGGCTGGCCGATGCGCTCGAGTGCCCGATCGCCTTCGACCAGCCGCATCATGTGCTCAGCTACCCGGCCGCGTGGCTCACGCGCGCGCCGCAGCTCGCGAATCCGATTACCGCCGCGCAGGTGTCGTCGCATTGCGCGAGCCTGCTCGACGAATTGCGCAGCCAGGCCGGTGTCACGCGGCGCGTGTACCAGGAACTCACGCGCACGCCCGGGCAGTTTCCGGACATCGACGCGATCGCGGCGATCCTGTGCATCACGTCGCGCACGCTGCGCCGCAAGCTCGAAGCCGAAGGCACGTCGTACAGCGAACTGCTGGCGAGCGTGCGCAAGGCGCTCGCGATCGACTATCTCAGCACGACCACGCTCAGCACCGAGGACATCGCATCGACGCTCGGCTTCAGCGACGCGGTGGGTTTCCGCCACGCGTTCAAGCGCTGGACCGGCATGACGCCGAGCGACGTGCGGCGCAAGCGCGGCGGTTGAACACCGGCATTGCAGGGGCGACGATCAGCGCCCGTCGCCGGCCGCGGGCGTGGCCACCGCCAGCGCGAACTCGAACACCGCCCCGCGCCCGGCCCGGTCGACCAGCCGGATACGGCTGCCGTTGAGCGCCAGCATCCGGTGCACGATCAGCAGCCCGAGCCCGCCGCTCGTCACCGCGCCGCCGCTCATCGGCCGCTGCGGCCGCTGGAACAGCCCTTCGCGCCGCGCCGCCGGAATCCCTTCGCCGGTATCGGCCACGGTCACGAGCACGCGGTCGCCGCGCGGCTCCAGCGCGACCTCGACCTCGCCGTGCGCGGGCGTGTGCCGCAGCGCGTTGTCGAGCAGGTTGGTCAGCACGCGCTCGATCATCCCGAGATCGGCCGATACGACCGGCACCCGCGGCGGAATCCGCGCATGCAGCGCGACGCCGCGCGCCTGCGCGGTCAGCTCGAATTTCTGGAACACGTCCTGCACGAGATCGACGAGCGAGAACGGTTCGCGCTCGGCCTGCACGCCGCCCGATTCGAGCCGCGCGAGCTCGAACAGCGCCTGCGCGAGCCGGCCGACCTTCGCGCTCTGCGCGAGCGCGATCGACAGGTAGCGCCGCCGCTCGTTCTCGGCGAGCGTGTCCGACTTCAGCGACAGCGTCTCCAGGTAGCCGTGCAGCGACGTGAGCGGCGTGCGCAGGTCGTGCGAGATGTTCGTGATCAGTTCGCGCCGCTGCTGGTCCTGGTGCGTCAGCGCGCGCCACTGGTCGCCGATCCGGTCGGCCATCTGCGCGAACGCGGATTCGAGCACGACGATGTCGTCGCCGCGCCGGCCCGGCCGCGAGCGCGGCACCGGCGGCTGCGTGTCGGGCGTGCCGTTCGCGTCGAAGCGGCGCATCGCGTCCGTCAGCCGGCGCAGCGGACGCGTGATGAAGCTGAACGCGGTGAGGCCCGCGAGCAGGCCGAGCAGCGCGACCAGCGCCATCGACCACAGCGTCGTGCGCAGCACGTTGCCGGCGTCGACGCGCGCGGCCAGCTGGTCGTGCGCCTCGCCGAGCAGCACCACGTAGATGTAGCCCGACGGCGGCTGCCCCGCCAGCTGCAGCGGCGCGGCGCTGAACACCTTGCGCGCATCGGGGCTGCGCGGATCGTCGCCGAGGATCGGCAACGGCTCGCCCGCGATGAAGCGCTGCACGGGCGCGAGATCGACGCGGTCGCGCTTCACGTGGCCGGGCGGCGCATCGTCGCCCTTGATCCGCCCCGCGTTGTCGAGCAGGTACACCTCGACGCTCGGGTTCACGCCCATCAACTGCCCGAACAGCGTGCGCACCGCGTCCGGGCGCAGCCCGTTCGCGTCCATCAGCGGCGCGCTGTGGGTCACGCTGTTGACGATGTTGGCGGCCAGGTCGCGCGACAGCCCCTGCACGACTTCCTGCTCGCGCATGTCGTTCGCGCGGATCTGCAGCCACGCGGACGCGCCCGAGCACGCAAGCAGCAGCACCGAGAACACGAGCGACAGCCGCTGGGTAAGGGTGAGCTTCATCATGCGTCCCGCTGGCCCGGCGCGGCGAGCTTGTAGCCGCGGCCCCACACGGTGAGGATCCGCACGGGCTCGGCCGGATCGGCCTCGATCTTCGCGCGCAGCCGGTTGATGTGGGTGTTGACCGTGTGCTCGTAGCCTTCGTGCTGGTAACCCCACACGGCATTGAGCAGGTCCATCCGCGAGAACACCTTGCCCGGGTGCCGCGCGAAGAAATACAGCAGGTCGAATTCGCGCGGCGTGAGGTCGATGCGCGCGCCGTCCACGCTCGCCTCGCGCGCGATCGGGTCGATCGCCAGCCCCGCGACGTCGAGCGTGCCCGCGTCGATCCGCGAATCGCGCGCGAGCGCATCGACGCGCCGCAGCAGCGCCTTCACGCGCGCGACGAGTTCGAGCACCGAGAACGGCTTGGCCAGATAGTCGTCGGCGCCGAGCTCGAGGCCGAGGATCCGGTGCACCTCGCTCGAACGCGCACTGGTGATGATGATCGGCGTGTAGCGCGTCATCGCGCGCGCGCGTCGGCAGATTTCGAGGCCGTCGACGCCCGGCAGCATCAGGTCGAGGATCAGCGCGTCCCAGCCGCCCTGTTCGAGCAGGCGCAGCCCCTCGGCGCCGTCCGCGCTGTGCACGACCTCGTAGCGCTCGTCGCGCAGGTGCAGGCTCAAAACGTCGGCGATATCGGCGTCGTCCTCGACGATCAGGATGCGTTTCGGTTGGTCCATGGCGGCGGGCGGCGGCACGTCGGTGCCGGGTATCGGTTCGGGCCGGCCCCGGTCCGGCTGGCCGGGTTCTCCGGGGGGAATCGCGGCCATGGGCCGCGCTGCCGCCATTGTGCAAAATTTTTCGGCGGCGAGTGATCACATTTCATTTAACTTTGAATTGAGACTGTGATCTGAGCCAATGCCCGCACGGCTTTCCGCTGCGCCCCTCCTTACAAAATTTCCGTCGTCCCGCGCGAACACCAAATAAGCACTAAAAGGCGGACATAGCTTGTGGCGAACGATGGTGGAAGTCAGTGGACTCGAACCACCGCGCACACCTCCCAACGATCTCTGCTACGTTCGGATCGCCCTTCCACCCGCCGCCACGGTTTAGCAAACGGTATTGACATCTGGGAGAGCACCGGCGCAGACGACCCGATTGGCAGGCGAAAGCCACTATAGCGTGTATGCCATGCAGCGCAGAAGCCCTTACCTCGGTCATCCCCGGAAACAGGTCGACAAATGCAGGACCGAAAAACAGCTGCCCTGTACCCCGTGCGTCAACGGGCCGGCGAGGCCCATGGATGCAATACGTCAAAACATGAAAGTTCGCCGGCATCGAACGCCGCTCAGCCTATCTGGCGCGGGAGGCAACAATCGCCTCGCGCTTCTCCACCAGGAAATCGATGAGCGCTCTGACCTTGGCCGGCATCTGCGCGCGGGTCGGCGCATAGACATAAAAGCCCGCAAAGGGCTTGCACCACGCGTGCAACACACGCACCAGTGCGCCGGAATCCAGATGTTGCTGCACGGCGATGTCGATGTGCTGGATGAGTCCGACACCCTGTAACGCCGCGCGGATCATCCCGTCGTCGTCATTGGTGGTAATGCTGCCCCGCGGCTCCACCATGAAACTGTGGCCCGACTCTTCCGGCGACGTAAATTCCCACGGATGAATCGCGCCACTCACTTGCCGAAAGCGCAAGCAATTGTGCTGCGCCAGATCGGTCGGCGTCACCGGCTTGCCGTAGCGCTTGAAGTAGGCCGGCGTGCCGACCACCGCCATCTCCAGATTCGGCGTTATCGGCACGGCAACCATGTGTTGAGCGAGGCTCTCACCGATCCGGATACCAACGTCACACCCGTCGGCGACGATGTTGGCAAGACCGTCATCCATCACCAACTCGAGACCCAGTCTCGGAAAGCGGGTGCTGAACTCCTCGAAGTGTGGCTCGATCAATGTCTTCGCCGCGACACGCGAAGTATTCATACGAATCAACCCCGACGGCTCGTCGCGCGCCTCATGTAACGCGTCGACTGTCCGCTCGACCGCGACCAGCGCGGGATACCACACCTCGTAGAGCCGCTGCCCCTCTTCGGTCAGCGACATGTCGCGCGTCGTTCGATACAGCAGCTTGACGTTCAGCCGGCGTTCGAGCGCCTTCACGTTCTGCGACAGGTTCGCTCGAGAAACCCCCATTTCCGCAGCCGCTTTCGTGAAGCTACGATGATGTGCGACATGGGCGAACCACGCGAGAGACGGAAGCAGTGAGGGATCCATGCAGGTGCCATTGTCAATTTGAAGATACCACTGTAGTCCAGATTGCGATCTTACGGAATTCCAATCGGCTCTCTATATTCGAGTCGTTGCCGCTTGGCTACCCACGATTCGGCCTGGCGAACTTACCCCCTTCCCTGAACGGAGCTGTCATGAAAAGCGTCAAGATCAAGAATGTGTATTGGGATATCGCAGCCGACATCCACTTCCCGCCGAACTTCGACGAAGGCAAGAAATATCCCGCCATCATCAGCGCGCATCCGATCGGCAGCTGCAAGGAGCAAACATCGGGGAACGTGTATGGCGAGGCGCTGGCCAAGGAAGGTTTCGTCGTCATCGCCTTCGACGCCAGCTTCCAGGGCGACAGCGGCGGCGAACCCCGCTACATCGAAGATCCGACGCTGCGCGTCGAGGATTTCCGCGTGGTCTGCGACTATCTCGTGACGCTTCCGTACGTCGACGAAGAGCGTATCGGCGTGCTGGGCATCTGCGGTGGCGGCGGCTACTCGATCAATGCAGCGATGACCGAGCGCCGCATCAAGGCGGTCGGCACGGTCACCGGCGCCAACTATGGTCGCCTGATGCGTGAAGGTTTCAGCAACTACAACCCCATTGCCGCACTCGAGGCAATGGCCAAGCAACGTACGGCTGAAGCGCGCGGTGCAGCCCTGCGGGTGGACGACCTGTTGCCGCCGTCGCCCGAAGCTGCCAAGGAAGCCGGTCTCACGGAAGTCGACCTGTATGGTGCGACCGAATACTACCGTTCGGACCGCGGCCGCGCGCCGAACGGCGTCAACCGCTCGCTGTTTTCCCACCAGGCGGTCGCCGTGGGCTGGGACGCGTTCCATCTGTGTGAAACCCTGCTCACCCAGCCGCTGATGGTCGTGGTAGGCGACAAGGTCGGTGCCTTCGGCGCATACCGCGACGGCTGCGAAATCATCGGTCGCGCGGCGTCGAAAAAGAAGGAGCTCGTGGTGGTCGAAGGCTGGTCGCACTACGACCTGTACGACAAGCCCGAGCCGGTCGGCAAGGCATTGGCCAAGCTGGTCCCGTTCTACAAGGAAAACCTGTAATCCCGTCGCCGCGATTGCCACGTCTCGCGCCTGGGAGCCGACACGCGTCTCCCTGGCGTCGTTGCCCCACGTTTCACGCGTGGAGGCGCCCGCGGCCTCTCGGCCGCTCGTGCGCAGGTTTCGTCACGCTCGTCGACCATGCTCCTGCATTCTCGCGCGAAGCCTACTTTCCCAATCCGGAATAAACACCATGACCAAGGTATTGATCCTCGGCGCCAGCGGACAGATCGCGCGCTGGGTCGTACAGATGCTGGGCGAGAAAAAGGACGTCAAACAGACCCTCCTCATCCGCGACCCCAAGAAACTGGCCGGCAACGAGCCGGCCAACGCGAGCGTCGTAATCGGCGACGTACTGGACAAGAAACTCCTGCCGCGGATCATGGAAGGACAAGACATCGTCTATGCCAACCTGGCCGGTGACGTGGATACCCAGACCGAACATATCCTGGCTGCCATGAAAGCCAAGAACGTCAAACGGCTGATCTTCATCAACTCGCTCGGCATTTACGATGAAGTACCGGGCGAATTCGGCGAGTGGAACCGTCGGGAGATCGGGCAGTATCTGCCACCCTATCGCAGGTCTGCCGATCTGATCGAAGCCTCCGACTCGGAATACACGATCCTCCGCGCGGCCTGGCTTCAGGACAACGATGAAGTGGCCTATGAGGTCACGGCACGGAACGAACCGTTCAAGGGAACCGAGGTTTCGCGCAAAAGCGTCGCTGCGTTGGTTACCGAGCTCGTCGAACATCCCGACAAGCTGATGCGCGGCAACGTGGGCGTCAACAAACCGGGAACCGACGGCGTCAAACCCGCCTTCGTCTGACGCCGTACGCCGATACGAATCAAGTGGGCATCGGTACCACTCGATGAACCGGCGTACGGGACCGACTCATCAGACCTGGGTGAAGCGGAAGCGATACTTGTCGCCATCCCGCTCGACGTGCCCGCCCGATCCATACCTGAAATGGGCCGGGAAAAGCATCGTATCGGTTCCCGCGATTTCCTCGAGCAGCGCGATGCGCACCTGTTCCGCCAGATCGCCGTTCCAGTCATACGCGAAATGAAGATCCGGACGGATCAGTTGAACCGGATGATGCACCACGTCGCCGGAGAACACCGCCGGCGAACCGCCGCAGCAAGCCTGGATCATGCAGCTGCCGGGCGAGTGGCCATACGCCGGCCGCAGCCACATGCCGTCACCGACCTTCCCGAGAATGACCTCGTCTCCGTCGACGAGATCGGCCTGCCCGGCATCGATCACCGGCGAGACGGAATCGAGCCACGGCTCGCGAATCATCGCATCGGTGCTCGGCGAACTGATATGGTCGACATCGCGCCTATTCATGACATAGCGCGCATTGGGAAACGTCGGTACCCAGCGCCCGTTGTCGAGACGCGTGTTCCAGCCGACATGATCCACGTGCAGGTGCGTGCACATGACCATGTCGACATCTTCCGGAGCAATGCCGAGTTTCCGCAGCCGGTCGAGCCATGGCGTATTCAGCCGATGAAAGGCTTCGGTCGAACGATCCTTGTCGTTCCCGTTGCAACTGTCGATCAGGATCGTCTTTCCGCCGAAACGTACGAGGTAACTGTGCATGCTCAGGCCGCACCCCGCTTGAGCCGGATCGAGCGAAAGCACATCGTCCCAGTACCAGCCCTTCAGCCGCGAAAGGTCGCCTGCAGTGACGCCCGGAAACAGCACTTCGATCGGAAGGCTCGTTTCCATCTCGACAACCTTCTGAATCTCCAACCTGCCAAGCACAATGGGCTGCATCGTAGCGTCTCCTTGTCTGTCGTGGTGATTTCCGGGTCGAAAGTGCGAGAACGTGGCCATCCAGCACCGACGCGGCCACTCAGTCGCGGGGCCGGTCCAGCAGTTGCTTGATCAGCGCGCGAACGATCGGATTCTGGTCTCGGCCGCGCGCCGTGGCGATATGAATGCGTCGCAACGCCCATGGTTCGGCCAATTCCAGCACGGCAACCCGGCTGAACAGTTCATGACTGACGAGGCATTCCGGTTGAATCGTGACGCCCAACCCGGCCTGCACCAGACTCACTGCAACACCGGCGCTCCGGACGCTGTAGCGCGGCTTGTACTCTTCGCCCAGCCGCCGCGTGGCCGCACGTACCGCCCCAAGCATCGCCGTGACGGCGATGACATTCTCGGGCAGGAGATCCTTGAAGGTCACGCTGGCCTGCTCGCTCAGGCGATGCCCCTTCGGGACGACGGCAATCAGCCGGTCTTCCCGGTACGGCGTGACATCGACGCCGCCGAGGTCCAGCTCGTGTGTCGCGGCGAACACCCCGACATCGGCTTCGCCCCGAACAACGGCCTGCACGATTTCGGCATTCTCGAGCTCCTGCATCACGAGTTCGACGAGCGGGTATTCCCGACTGAACTCGCCGACTTCGCGCGAAAGAAACGGAACGATGATCGACCGTGCGGATGCGATCGTCAGCTCGCCCTGCATGCCGTCTGTAAAGGACGCGATCTCGGATCGCATATCGTCCAGATCGTCGAAAATCTTGCGGATATAGCGCAGGAGTACTGCACCGGCCGGGCTGGGCGAGACGCCTTTCGGGCCTCGTTCGAGAAGTTTTACGCCGGCAATATCTTCGAGATCCTGAATACGCTTGGTTGCAGTGGATGCGGCGATGTTCTCCCGGATCGCGGCCAGGCCGATCTGCTGCTCCTCAACCGCCGACACGAACAGCTTCAGCGTAAACAAATCCACCTGACGAATCAGGTGCAATCGGTTGAATGTACTCATGTCTCCTCACGTGCACGTCTTCATGACGTTGTCAGGCGTCATGTCACACGGCGTGCACTTCCACTCTCGAACGCCTCACCACGATAACGCATCGATGGCAGCGAAATGTGCTTCCTCGTCGACTGACGTTGCCCCTGATCGTACACCAACGTCATCTGTCCGGTACGTCAATAAATGCTCCCGCCAACCCGACGCAAATCGCATGGCTGGCGGGCGAATCAAGCGTCGACAGACGACTCGAACGGCACCGTATCCGCCATGCCGCATCGTTTTCTGCCTCGGGAAAGGCGGCTAATGACTGACCTTCAGCAGACTGTCGAGCAGCGAATTGTCGGCACCGGTATCCTTCGCCAGATGCAGCGGCGGGGAGCGCTTGCCGTCGAACGAAAGCGGCAGGCCGACGATACCGATCTCGTCGTCCGACGGCTTCTCGATGATGCCGAGCGCCTGCGTCTGCTCGTGCGCCAGCACTTCCGCGGTCGTCTGAATCGGCGCAACCGGAATTCCGGCGGCCTGCAACCGTTCCGTCCAGAACTCCCGCGTTCCCGTCGACAACCGGTCGCCGATCAGGCGGTCGATCTCGGCGCGGTTCTTCAGGCGCCCCGCGTTCGTCGCGAACCGCTCGTCCGTCGCCCATTCCGGATGGTCGAGCGCGGCACACAACCGCGCGAAGAGCGGATCGTTCGCGCAACTCACGATGAGGAAGCCATCCGCGGTCGCGAACGCACGGTGCGGCACGATAAACGCGACGCCCGACCCATGCCGGCCACCCGGTTCGCCGTCGGCGTTGTAGTTCGCGATGCCGACTGACATCCACGCCAGTGCAGTCTCCAGCAGGGAGGCATTGACGGTCGCCCCGCAATGCTTCATCTGGCGCCGGTACAGCGCTGCCAGAATGCCCATGGCAGCCCACATGCCCGCGCCGAAATCGACGATCGACACCCCTGCTCGCACCGGTGCCTGACCTTCTTCGCCCGTGATGCTCATGATCCCGGAAAACGCCTGCATCAGCGGGTCGTAACCGGGAAGCGTATTCATCGGTCCGACATGGCCGAATGCACCGATCTCGCAGCAGATCAACTCCGGCTTCGTAATTCGCAGGCTGTTTGCGTCGAGCCCATAATCCGCGGCCGCCCCCGGCCGCAGGTTGTGAATGAATACGTCGGCACGCTCGGCGATCAGCCGATGCAAGGTCGCCAGCTGCTCCTTGTCCTTGATGTCGATGCAGATATTGCGCTTGCCGCGATTCAATGCATGATAGGCCGCGCCGCTGCCCTTCCACATGCTTGGCCCCCACCCGCGCGCGGAATCACCCGTCGCCCGTTCGACCTTCCATACTTCTGCTCCGAGCGACGCGAGTATTTTCCCGCTGAACGGCGCGGACGCGCTGTCGCTCAATTCAACCACCACCACGTTCGAAAGCGGTAGATCTCGTAACATGTCGCTCCTCCACTTCAATGTCTCGATCAGGTCGTCGCGGCATCGGCCGGAGCTGCATCGATACGGACTCGGCCACGTGCCGACGCGCGATGCCTGATCACGCAGTCAGCGTTATTGTTTCGACAACACGAAAACCGGCAACTTCTGTTCGCCACGCTGCACGAACCGGACTTCGACACGCTGACCGATCCGTATCGCCTCCGGTGCTTCGTCGATCTGCGAGAACAGGAAATAGCCCTCGTCCATGCGAATGAAGCCGACGGTGTACGGAACGATGCCGGCCCAGACCGGCGTCGGCCCGCGCGTGATCGTGCTGAATGAATAGATCTCGCCGCGGCCGGACGACTGCGTCCAGTCCAGCGACTTCGCACCGCAGTGCGTGCAGAAAGAGTGCGCCGGCCATACCGATTCGCGGCATGCGGTACAGCGCTGGAACGTCAGTTTTTCGTCGGCCAGCGCGTCCCAGTAAGGCTGCGCATCGAGCAACCGGTACGGTTGCGGCCAGCTGTTCGGCAAATGGGTTTCCGTCATGGGATCCTCTCGATCGGGTATCAGGTCTCGGACGACAGGAGCAGAACCGCACCCGCGGCGAGCATCCCTCCGGCGCCCTGCACGAGCGCGGTCTTCGGCCGGCGCGTTGGCGCCAGTCCAAGCGGCTCACCGCGCAACTGGCGAACGGCCTCGACGATGCTGTCCATGTTGCAAGAAATGCCGGGCTGACCAAACGACAGCCAGCCGCCGTTCGTATCGGTCGGCAGATCGCCGTCGACGCTCGTACGACCTTCTCGATAGAGGTCGATGCCGTGTCCCTTCTTCGCGAAACCGAGATCCTCCATCACGATCGGCCCCATGTGCGCGAAGTTCACCGAGATCTGCGCCATGTCGATGTCGGCAGGCGTCAGCCCCGACATCGCATACGCTTGTCGCGCCGCCTCGGCCGTTGCCGTGGTCGTCAGGTTCGGAAATGCGCCGAGACTGTCGAACCTGCATCGACGCATGTTCATGCGGTCGGTCAGGTATTCGTGCGTCGTGGCCGATCCGTAACCGAGCAGGTACACCGGATCACGTGCATTGCGCGCGTTTTCCGGCGAGGTCACGACCAGCGCGCCACCCGTGCCGCCGCCCCACGTCGAACACATCCAGCGGCGCAGCGGTGTCGCCACATACGGCGACGACAGCACGGCCGCGCGATCGATCTCGCCGAACTTCGCCTTCGCGGCGTGCGGATGATGGCGCCCCCAGCGCTGATTCGCGATCGCGACATCGGCGAGATCGTCCTCGGTGATGCCGAACTCGTGAAAGTAGCGCTGCGCCGCCTGCGCATACAACGCCGGAATCGTCGGGCCGTACGGGATTTCGAACTGCGGGTCCGCGTCGGCTTCCGCGCCCATCGCGACCGCGTCGACGAACAGCTCGGTCGCATCGCTTTGCAGGCACAGCACGTATTCCGCGCGGCCGGCCGCGATCATCTGCGACGCGATCGCGAGTGTCGACGTGAGGCCGGCGCCATGCATCGTCAGCTCGCTCGTGAGCGTCACCGGCATCTGCATGTGCGAGATGAAGATGTTGCTCCACTGCGAACGCTTGTCGGCCCACGGCGAGCGTCCCGTGAATACCGCATCGACCTGGTCCTTGCGGATGCCCGCGTCGGCAAGCGCATTGAGCGTTGCCTCGGCGGCCAACTGCAGCGGGTCCTTGCGATTCGCACGTGACGCATAGGCGTCACCCATGCCGACGATCGCCGCAACCGGACGAGGAGTCATGACCGCGCTCCTCAGACCTTGAACTCGGGCTGCGCTTCAGCGATCAGCGCCTCGAGATCCGCGCGCTTGCGCAGCATCAGCAGGCTCCATTCGCTGCGCTGCACGACTTCGCCGCGCTGGTTGTATGCCTGGATCAGCATCGTGCCGACGCCGAACTTGTCGTCCTTCTCCTTCTTGGCGATGACTTCGGCGCTCGCGTAGACCGTATCGCCGATCTTCACCGGATTCAGGAAGCGCATCTTGTCGACGCCGTAGTTCGCCTGGATCGCCGGGCCGAACTGCAGCAGGCCGGAGATCAGCGAGAACGTCAGCATGCCCTGCACGATGCGCTCGCCCCAGCGCGTTCTCTCCGCGTATTCCTTGTTCGAGTGGATCTCGATCCAGTTGCCCGTGAACATGCAGAACATCACGACATCGCTCTCGGTCACGGTACGGCCAGGCGAACGAAACTTGGTGCCCACCTCCAGCTCGTCGAGCGGAATGTTGATGCTGTTGTTGATAACGCTCATTACGGTGTCTCCTGTTGAATTCGGGGTAACGGCGCGCGGTCCTGCCCGCGCGCTCCGTTCGGATGAAGCGATACGACGTTACTGGCGCATCGATTTCGCGATGATCGTGCGCTGGATCTGCGACGTGCCACCGCCGATCGTCGATTGAATGCTTTCGCGCAGGTAGCGCTCCATGTCGGCTTCCGGCAGGTTGGCGTAGCCACCCAGGATCTGCATGCCGGCGAGCGCGCACTCCTTCAGCGTCTCGGACCCATACAGCTTCGCCATCGACACCTCGCGGCTGCACGGCACATGGTCCGCCGCCATCCGCGCCGCGCGATAGCAGAGCAGGCGCGCCGCGTCGACCTTCGTCTGGCAGTCGGCGAGCAGGTGGCGAATCACCTGGAAGTCGTACAGTTGATGGTCGAACTGGATACGGTCGTGCGCGTAGCGCGTCGCCGTCGTCACGGCCTGCTGGGCGTTACCCGTATAAGCGGCGGCCACTGCGCAGCGCTCGAGCTCGAGGTGTTCGGTGATGATCTTCCAGCCCTGCCCTTCCTCGCCCAGCAGCGCGTCGCCCGGAACACGCACCTCGTCGAGGAATATCTCGGTCGTACCGGTCGCGTGACGCGAGAGCGTCGGCAGCTTGTTGATCACCATCCCCGGCGTGTTGTTCGGGATCAGCAGCACCGACAGGCCTTTGTGCTTGTCTTCGGTACTCGTGCGCACCAGCATCGCGATCACGGTGTCCTTCGCCGCCGCGCCGCTGCACCACAGCTTCTGGCCGCTGACGATCCAGTCGCCGTTGGTGTCGCGGCGGGCGCGCGTCTTCGTGTTCGCCGCATCGGAACCGGCATCGGGCTCGGAAATCGACACGGAGAAGCGGATCTTGCCGTCGATGAACGGCTGCACGTATTTTTTCTTCTGTTCGGGCGTGCCGAACTTGATGATGTTCATCGCGGTGAACGTCGGCACGAGCACCGAGCACGCGAAGTCGAAGCCGAACTTGCCGAGGCCTTCGGCCATCAGCGAGTAGTCGAAAATGTCGCCGCCCGAGCCGCCCTCGGCTTCCGGAATCAGGATGCCAAGCCACCCTTGCTTCGCGATCTTTTCGTACGCCTCGTACGGGTAGTCGCGATTCATGTCGCACTTGCGCACGTATTCGACGGTGATCTCGTTGTCCATGAACTTGTTCACGGTGTCGAGCCACATCGTTTGCGATTCGTCGAGAAAGTTTGCCATTTGTCTTCGCTCCAGTTGTGTGGCGTCTGCTCGCGCATCGGCCTTGTTCGTCATGACCTTCAGGTTAGGGCCACGTCGGAAGCGATCCAACTGGTCATTTTCGAAGCGGCAATTCGAAAATGGCGAAGACGGTAAGCGACACCTTCGCGTCGGGCGATCTGCTTCGAGGGACGGTCATGTTCGATCGCGTGAGGCCGCCGCGCGCTCCAAATGAAACGTGCCCGACGTTCCTGTTTTGGAATCGTCGGGCACGTTCGCGATCATTCCGGCGGCGGTACGCTACCGAGCATGCACCTGTCGCCGAGCCTGCAGTCGACGGGGCGTGCATACGCCGCCGTGCGCGGCCGCGCGTCGAGACGGCAACGTCGGATCAGGCCTTCGCCAACGACACGTCTACACGCGTCTTTTTCGGTATTTGGGTCACCATGATGGCGGCAATCACGGACGGAATCGCGAACACGTAGAAATTCCACTGATGTCCCAGGGTCGACCCGACGACCCACCCACCGATCATCGGCCCCAGCACCGAGCCGATCCGCCCCAGACCTTGGGCTGTGCCGATGGCCGAGCCGCGGCAGGATGCGGGGAAGTACGCGGCAATGTAGCCGTAGCCGAGCGTTGTCGATCCGATCGAACCCAGACCTGAACCGAACACGGCGAGCATCAACCAGATGTAATCCGGCTTCTGGCTCATGACCAGCAACGAAATTGCGCAAATGGCAAAGAGGGAAATCAGTATCTTGCGGGATCCGAAACGATCGGCCAGCCACGCGCCACACAGATTGCCCACGGCGGCGCCGAATTGCATCACCAGAAGAAACTGCAGCGATGATCCGAGCGGATACCCGGCCTTGCGCATCAGCGTCGGAAGCCAGACATTCATTCCATAGACGACGATCTGGCCGCAGAAACACACGACCGCGAACAGCAGCACCGCGGACCGCCAGTCCGACGACATCGCGAGCTTGAAGCCGCGCAGTTCGCTGGATGCGGATTGAAGCTGACGCTGGCTGGCGCTGTCAGCCAGGACACGCTCGAAATCGATCGAATAGCGGGTCGCCAGTTCTCGCGCTTCGTCCATTCGATTGCTGTCGACCAGAAAATTGACCGACTCCGGCAGGAAAAAATACATGACCGGCAGGATGACGACGTACACCGCGCCGGCGGCATAGAGCACCCGCCAGCCGTGACTCTGCAGCAACGACATCGCCAGCAGCGCACACACGACGCCGCCGATCGCATAGCCCGTCAGCGCGAGTGCGCTATACAGCTGGCGGCGATTGCGAGGCGCGTACTCGATACTCAGTGCCACCGACGAAGGCACCACACTCCCCAACCCGATGCCCGTGAGGAAACGGGCAAAACCCAGTTGCGTCGGGGAATGAGCCACTGCGCATAGCAGCGAACCGATGGAAAACCAGAGCACGCCGGCCATGATCAGTTTCCGGCGGCCGATGCGATCGGACAGGGAGCCGGCGCCGAACAGGCCCAGCATCAGCCCGGCCAGTGTCCAGCTCCCGATCATTCCCGCACCGGATGCGCTCAACCCCCATCCGGGCTCCGCGAACAGGGACGACACCGTTGCGCCGTAGACGATGAGATCGTAACCGTCGACGGCGATCGTTAGAAAGCACAAGACGACTACGAACAGGCTGCTGCGAGTCCGAATGGATGATGCGTTCACGTTGTCTCCTTTTTACTCACGAATTCCCGTTCACGACCGGGTTTTTTTATCTTCTCGCCCACTATAGGGATGCGAAATTTATCGACCAAGTGACGGATTTCGAAGCGGCGATTCGGCGGATTCGAATCAACTTTCGTGTGATAAAAAAAAGCGCCGTGCGCGCGAGGCACGGCAGGTATATGGCAACGTGCCGATGGACGAATTCATCGATTGGAAGCAGCACGACTAGTCTTGTCGACGGTCGCGACGATACCGTCTCGACGACACGGCCTATTGAAGGAAATGCTTTATTCAGCGGTGTGGGAGATATTGCCGGGCAAATCGTGAGGGGACATCGCACGAACGGCACAGCACGCCGCACCGCGCGAGTGTCGGTGCTGCGTGTCATTGGAACCGCCGCTATCAGTCAGTGAACCGGGCAACGAACGCCCTCGTTGCTGCCGTCAGTGAATCGCCACGCCTCGTCCCGATGCAGAGCCGGCGCAATGCCCATGGTTCGTCCAGCGCCACGAGCGTCACCTTGTTGAGGTCCTCGACCGGCAGCATGCTCTCGGGCTGGATCATCACGCCCAGCCCTGCCTTGACCAGGCTGCGAGCCGCCTCGATCGTGCTGACCCGATACTTTACATCCAGTTCGCGTCCCAGCGCGGCGGCTGCATTTCGCAGCTGGGTCATCATCGAAGTGGTCGCCGAGATGCCGATCACGTTCTGCTCGATGAGATCCTTCGTCGTGACGCTGGCGCGCTCCCCGAGGCTATGCCCTTTCGGCACGACGGCAACGAGACGATCGGTACGATACTCGATGATCTCCAGCGCATTCCGGTCGATGTCGTCGGTGGCATAGAACATCGCCACGTCGGCCTTGCCGGCCACGACGGCACCCACCACGTTGGTATTTGCGTCCTCTTGCAACTCGATGTCGACGAAGGGAAAGTCCCGCGTGAACTCGGCGATCTCGCGCGCCAGAAACTGGACGATGATCGTGCTGGTGGAGCCGATGCGGATATGACCGCGTACGCCTTCGGTGAACTCGGCCACCTCGCGCCGCATCACGTCGAGATTCTCGAACAGCAAACGCACGTGACGGGCCAGCACCTCGCCGGCAGCGCTCGGGACCATGCCGGTCGGCAATCGCTCGAACAGGTCGATGCCCGCAATCTCTTCGAGATCCTGGATCCGCCTCGTCGCAGCTGACGGCGTGATGTTCTCCCTCACCGCCGCGCGTCGCATCTGCTGCTCCTCCACGACGGTGAGAAACAACCGCAACGTGAAAAGGTCGACGCGTCTCGTCAGATTGTGGAGACTGAGCCCGGCCATGTCCTCTCCTTGGTCTTCTCGCTCGGCTGGATTGCTGAATTGAGCCATAGAGACTAAGCCGGGGGTGATCGGGCGTCAATTGGGAGTCGAAGAAGAGGCGACCGGGACAGCCTCGGCGATATCGGTCATATCCCCAGGGGAGTCGAGAAGCCGAGGTCGCCCCGACGTTGTGCGGCGCATGAGACGATCGGTGCGAAGCGGGCACGCGCCATCGGTTTACCGGATTCAGATCACGTTCATTTCCCGCAATTTTCCGATTTCACCGTCGTCCATACCCAACCACTCGTGCAGGACGTTCGCGTTGTGCTCGCCCAGACGCGGCGGCGTCTTGGCTTCCGGTTCCGGAACATCCGACATCTTGACCGGGTTGCCGGCCACCTGAATGGGGCCCCATACCGGGTCGTCGAGCGTCATGAGCATCTTCCGTGCAGCAACGTGCGGACATTCGAACAGGTCCGGCACGTCGTTCACGTTGGCGCAAGGCACGCCGCCCGCGCGCAGCTCGGCCAGTGCCGTTTCGCGTGATCGATCCGCGAGCCATGCGTCGATCTCGACATTCAGGTCGTCCAGATGCTGCTTGCGCAACATGCCGTCGGCAAATCTCGGATCATCCGGCAGATTCGGGCGGCCGATGACTTCCGCGAAGCGCTTCCATATGTGTTCGCCCAGTACCGCAATGACGATGTACCCGTCCTTCGCACGATAGGTTCCGAACGGCGCGGTGACTGCGTGTACCCCGGGGGGCGACGTCCGCTTCGTTGCCGAATACATCGCGACGGAGATTTCGTTCAGGATCAACGACGCATCGACCATCGAGATGTCGATTTTTTTGCCCTTGCCTGTCGTATGCCGATGCAGAAGCGCGAGCACGACGCCATAGAGCGCCAGGATCCCGCACTCGATATCGGCGAGCGAGAAGCCCAGATAGGTCGGTCGGTCGTCGCTCCGCTCGGGACGATACATCAGCCCGCTCATCGCCTGTCCCACGATATCGAACGCCGGGAAGTCACCGTACGGACTGGGCAGTATGTCGTCGTGTCCGAACCCGGAAATGGCGCCGTAGATCAAGCGTGGATTGATCTTGCTCAGGTCCGAATAACCGAGCCCCATCCGGTCCATCACGTTCGGCCGCAGATTCTCGATCACGACATCGGCTTGCGCGGCGAGTTCGGTGAAGATGCGCCGGCCTTCCGGGTGCTTGAGATCGAGCGTGACACTCTTCTTGTTTCGATTCGCCCGTAAAAAGGCGAGGCCGCTCGGCTTGCCGTCCGCGTCCTTTTTGACAGGATTCGTGCTACGGGAAAAATCGCCGCCCTCGCGCGTCTCGATCTTGACGACTTCCGCGCCGGCATCCGCCAACCACATCGAAGCAAACGGCGCCGCGATGAAGTTTTCGACGGTGAGTACCCGAATGCCGGCCAACGGCCGATCGCCACCTATCTTCGTTCCGACACGCGAATCATGAATTGTCTCCTCCATCACATCTCCTTTTCGTTCATCTTTGGAATCGTCCACGCGCGCTCACCGAATCGCCTCTCGATTGCGCAGCGCATCAATCTCATGTTGAGCAAACCCCCAGTCGAGCAACGCTTCGTCCGTATGCTCGCCGATCCGGGCGGGGGGCCTCTGGATCGCACCTGGCGTGCGGCTGAAGCGCGGTGCCGGGCCAGGCTGTACCACGCCGGCCACTTCCTGAAACGTTGCTCGTGCGACGTTGTGCGGATGCTTCGGTGCTTCCGTCAATGAGAGCACCGGCGCAATGCACACGTTGGTTCCGGCTGCGAGGTTGCACCACTCGTCCCGGGTCTTCTGCCTGAATATCTCGGCAAAGCGTGCGCGCAGCAGCGGCCATCCGTCCGTGTCGTGCTGCTTCGGAAGCGGTTCGTCGGCCACGCCGAGCAGGGTCAGCGTCTCGCGATAGAAGCGCGGCTCGTTGGATGCGAGTGATATGTAACGGCCATCGCTCGTTTCATAGACCTGATACCAGGGCGCACCTGAATCCAGCCGATTCGAGCCCCGCCGGTCGATCCATGCGTTGCCGGCATGCATGCCGTATATCAATGTCATCAGCGACGCGGAGCCGTCCACCATGGCCGCGTCGACCACCTGCCCCTGTCCGGAGCTCCGGGCCTCGAGCATCGCACTGACGACGCCCAGCGCAAGATAAAGCGACCCGCCGCCAAAATCTCCGACGAGATTGAGCGGGGGCACCGGCGGGCCGTTTTCGGAGCCGATGGAATGGAGCGCACCGGTCAACCCGATGTAGTTGAGATCGTGGCCGGGCGCGTCTGCGAGCGGGCCGTCCTGCCCCCATCCCGTCATGCGGCCGTAGACGACCCTCGGATTGACCGCTAGACAGTCGTCAGGGCCAATACCAAGCCGCTCGGCCACTCCGGGACGAAAACCTTCGATGACGGCGTCTGCGTTTTCGACCAGGCGCAGGATCACTTCGACTGCCGCGCCATTCTTCAGATCAATCGCGATCGAGCGGCGGCTACGACGCAACAGGTCGAACCGGCTTTCCAGCGAAACACCGCTGTCCGACGGCACGATACGGTCGATTCGCAATACGTCGGCGCCGAGATCGGCTAGCAGCATGGCGCAGAACGGCAGCGGCCCGATGCCGCCGACCTCGACCACCCTGAGACCCGCCAACGGGCCCTGGCCTTTGCAGCGTTGCAAATTTGTCTCCGATTTTTTTGCGGGATCGAGTATCGCTACCCCGCCTCTTGTATCCGAGCCACTGCCTGCCTCGGAAAGCGACGCGCCATGCGCGTCGGCAACTTGCCGGGCCTGCTCGTTGACGAACGGAGTCGGCCAGCTCGGTCAATCCTAGGGGCGCCCACCGCCTCGTACAAATGCAGATTCGCGAAAGCGGCGTTGCGGTTTCGCGAACGCGGTGCCGCACTGCCAGTTGCGAGCATCTCGATGCCTCACACATCGATCGATGGGTCAGACAGCCATTCGTCTGCCATGCCAGGGCTCGACGAAGGTCGGATTCGAAAATGAGCAACTCCTCATTCGAAAAACGTCACTCGAATTACCGCCGCTCCGTACCTACTATTGCCCAGGCAGATATACGGCGCGCCGCAGAGGTCATTTACCTCTCGCCGCCAGGCCTCTCGATCCGCCAGCCGGATTCGCACGAATCGCAATGTCGTGCATATCCGACCGACAGGCGAGCTCGAACGAACTTCTCCATGATTTGAAGGCAATTTCGATGAGCAGCCTTGAAGGGAAAGTAGCCATCGTCACCGGCGGCACCGGTGGGATCGGCAAAGGCATCGCGTTGCAGCTCGCAGCGCGCGGCGCAACAGTCGTGATCAGTGGGCGAAATGCAGCGAAGGCAGAGTCGGTCCTCGCCGAGCTCCGACAGGCTGGCGGCGTTGCGGATTTCCTGTCGGGAGACGTGCGATCGAAAGACGATATGGACGCGTTAGCCGCGGAGACCGCCCGTCGCCATGGCGGCATCGACATTGTCGTCGCCAATGCCGGCGGCAATGACGACGAGGCGCGGTCTCCCCAGGTTCGGGGCGCATTCGCCAATATCGACCTCGCACGCGTTGCGGCGCTGGTTGCCGAGAATACGGCCGCCAAGCTCTTTCCGGTGCAGGCTGCGTTGCCGTACATGCGCCCTCGTGGCGGCGGCAGCGTGATCTTCGTGACCTCGGAAGGCGGCCGGGTCCCCACCCCGGGCCAAACGGCCGTTTCGACATTTGCCGGCGGCCTGATTCGCGCCAGCAAAGTCATCGCCAAGGAACTGGCGCGCGACAAGATCCGGGTCAACTGCGTTTGCGTGACGGTTGTGCGCGACAGCCCGTCGTGGGACGCCGTGTTCGGTGCCGACAGCAAGGTATCGGAACAACACCGCAAACAATACGAAAAGGTCGTCGCCGGCTGCCCGCTCGGCGTAGCGGCGCCCACGGATATCGGCCAAGTCGTCGCGTTCCTGGCATCGGACGAATCGGCCTACCTGACAGGCGCAACGCTGAGCCCGACGGGCGGACTGACCATTCATTGATCGCGCCACGGGTCGTGCGTGAACTTACCGCGCCGGCATCGGAACATTGACGCCTCGCGCAAGCGCTGCAGCGCCCGCACCGAGCCTACGCACCAGATTTGGAGAACTATCATGCGCGGCATGGTCTTTCAGGGAAATTGCAAGGTCGACGTCCTCAACTTCGACGATCCCGTTCCGGGATACGGCGAAGCAGTCATCGAAATGAAGGCGTCCGGCATGTGCGGGACCGACCTTCACTATTACCGCCACGGGATGGCGGAATCGTTGAGCATGCTAGGCATGCGCGACCGGATGGAATCCGACCAGGTCATCGGCGGTCATGAACCGTGCGGCGTCGTGGCCGCGGTCGGCCCGGGCGTCGATCCCGCAACGTTCCGGGTCGGCGACCGGGTCATGGTCTTTCATTACGCGGGTTGCAGCTGCTGCGACCACTGCCGGACAGGCTGGACCCAACTGTGCGATCGCGGCGCGCGCATCTACGGCGTGCTGAGTCACGGCGGGCATGCGAACTACATGAAGGTACCGGTATCGTCCCTGGTCCATCTGCCGCAGGAAGTGTCGTTCAAGGGCGGTGCGGCCATCTCGTGCGGCACCGGCACGGCATACGGCGCGCTGCTGCGTCTGGATATCAGCGCGCGTGACACGCTTGCCGTCTATGGCCTCGGCCCTGTCGGCCTCTCCACCGCTCAACTCGCCGCAGCGATGGGTATCGAGGTGATCGGCATCGATATCAACCCGAATCGCGTCGAGCGCTCGAAAGCGTTCGGCGTCACACATGGCATCGACGCCAGCAAGGTCGACCCGGTCGAGGAGATCCACAAGCTGACGGGCGGAAAAGGCGTGTCCTGTGCAGTCGAATGTGCCGGTGGTGAACTGCCGCGCGCGCAGGCGATTCGCAGCACGAAAGTATGGGGGCGTGTCGTTCTCGTCGCGGTCGGCGGGAACCTGACCATCGATGCAATGAAAGACCTGATCGGCAAGCAAAGAACGCTGATCGGCTCCTTCACCTTCTCCGAAGTCGGCATGAAGGACTGTGCCCACTTCATCGCCGATCACGGTGTCGAGGTAGACAAGCTCTTTACCGAAGAGTGGCGTCTCGAGCAAGCCGGTGAAGCCTACGCACACTTCAACCAACAAACGAGTGGCAAGGGCGTCATCGTATTTTGACGGCACGCACACCCGTGCCGTCCGGAATTTGGAAAGCGCCGTCGAAGACGGCCATGGAGAATTAGATGACCAAGAGAACGATCGACCTCAAGCATCCCCGAGCGTTCTACATCGGCGGGCAATGGGTGGCACCGTCCACCGCCGAAACGTTCGATGTGCTCGACTGCGCGACGGAAGAAGTCGTGGCGACCGTGGCAAAAGCCGCGTCGGCCGACATGCAGCGTGCAATCACCGCGGCGCGTGACGCATTCGACAACGGCCCGTGGCCCCGCATGACGCCGCAGGAACGCGCGGTCTATCTCGAGAAGTTCGCGGAACGGCTGGAAGCGCTGAACGACGATTTCGCGCGCATCTGGTCGATCGAGACCGGGATCGTGTACAAGATCGCCCAGCCGCGTATCGGGCTGTTCATCAGCGGCGCATTTCGCCAGTACGCGGCAATGGCGTCGACCTTCCCGTTCGTCGAGGAGCATCGGTCGGTTACCGGCAATCTCGGCTATCGCGTCTACGAGCCGGTCGGCGTCGTCGGGGAAATCATTCCGTGGAACGGTCCTGCCGGGTTGATGGCGTACAAGACTGCGCCGGCGCTACTCGCAGGTTGCACACTGGTGATCAAGTCGTCGCCCGAAGCGCCCTGCTCGGCCTACCTGTTCGCCGAGATCTGCGAAGAAATCGGTTTGCCGCCCGGCGTGATCAATGTCGTGACGGCAGATCGGGACGTATCCGAGGAGCTGGTTCGCCATCCCGGCGTCGACAAGATCACGTTCACGGGATCGACAGGCGCCGGCCGCCGGATCGCTTCCATTGCCGGCGATCGCGTGGCGCGCGTCACGCTCGAACTCGGCGGCAAATCGCCCGCCGTCATCCTCGATGATTTCGATGTCGAAGCTGCGGCAAACATCCTCGGGCCGTCCTATTTTGGCTACAACACCGGGCAGATCTGCCACAGCCTGACGCGAGTGATCGTGCCTCGTGCGAAGCACGATGCGATGGTCGAGGCATTGTCGAACATCGCCAAACAGATCGTCGTCGGCGATCCTTTTGCGCCGGAGACGACCTCCGGCCCGCTTGCGAGCGCACGACAACGCGAAACCGTCGAGCGATTCGTTGCAAAGGGTATCGCAGACGGTGCAACGTTGGCAGCCGGCGGCAAACGTCCGGCCGGCTTGCAGCGCGGGTTCTTCTTCGAGCCGACGGTATTCGGCAACGTGGACAACCGTTCGACGATCGCTCAGGACGAGATCTTCGGCCCGGTATTGAGCGTCATTCCCGCCGACGACGAAGCCAGCGCGATCCGGATGGCGAACGACACCCCGTTTGGCCTGAATGCCGCGGTGTTCACGAACGATAGCGCCCGTGCGCTGCACGTGGCACGCCAGATCCGCTCGGGGACGGTCGGCCACAATGGCCCGCGCACCGATTTTTCGATCGGCTTCGGCGGATTCAAGCAGTCCGGCATCGGACGTGAAGGCGGCGTCGAAGGGCTGACCGCGTTCATGGAATCGAAGACCATCGTCATGGCTTGACGGACCGGCTGTTCCCGCTCGGATCGCACATCGACACGGGTAACAGATTCGATTGGTAGCGCGGCTCCCGGATTCCGCGTGGCGGATCGACCGCGCTCCTCTCGACACGCCAGTTCGACTCAGCGAAGCGCCGACGGAATGTCGGCGCTTCATTTTCGCCCAACCTGTACGCATACGTTGACGTTCCATGCAGCGCCCACGCGCGCCGCGTGAATCCGCATGCTCGGGCAACTGCCCTCCCCCTCTTTCATTCGATGCAAGCCAGGAATTCACCACTCGTCGCGATTCGCGAGGCCGCCCGGCAACTGGCCGTGACGCCCCGCACCCTGAAGTATTACGAGGAGCTCGGCCTTGTGATTCCAGCCAGGAGCAACGGAAGGTACCGGCTCTACAGCGCTGCCGATCTCGACAAGCTCGGACGGATCCTGCGACTGCGCTCGCTCGGGTTCTCGCTGCACGGCATCACCGAAATGCTCAAGCAGCCACTGGCGATCGAGGCCGACGGCCGCAGGCAGTATTCCGCCGAGTCGTTGCACGAGATCTCGTCAGGTCTTGCTGAGCAGATCGCCCGCCTGAACGCCCGGATCGTGCAGGTCCGACGTGAATTGAAAGACGCGGAGACACTGCGCAACGAGCTGAACGATGACCTCCAGTACTTGCGGCGACGACTCGCCGGTACCCCTGCGGAAGTGCTCGAAGGCGAACGTCTCGCCGCTCGCGAGCGTCGTTCCGCCGCGTCCGGGTCTGGCAACGGAGAATCGTGATCATGGCGTTCTCCCGCGCACGGTCGCTGACGTACCGTCATCTTCGTCATGACCTTTTTCCCTGGGCCATTGCGTTGTCGGTCGGACTCGACTACTTCGACAATACCGCCTTCTCGTTCTTCAGCAGCTACGTGGCCGGCGGGATCAACGTACCGCCGGACGAACTGGTGTGGTCGTCGTCTGCGTATGCTGTCGCATCGGTACTGGGCATTCTTCAACAGCAATGGTTGATCGAGCGAATCGGGTTCCGCCGATATCTCAGCGGCTGCCTGTTGATGTTCGCGATCGGCTCACTGGCGGCATCGCTCAGCGTGACTTCATTTCAACTGGCGATGGCACGAGGCTTTCAGGCCTACTTCATCGGGCCGATGCTGGGTACATGCCGGATTCTCTTGCAGACCGGCTTCTCGCCGAAGAATCGCCCGCCGGCGACCCGCCTGTTCCTGATGATCATCCTGTTGGCGAGCGCCCTCGCGCCGCTAGTCGGTGGCGTGCTCATTGCGAACTTTGGCTGGCATGCGCTCTTTGTCTGCACGACGGTCGCCGGACTCGCACTGTCCGTATTTGCGTTCCTGGTCGTCCCACATATCGGCAAGCGCCAACCGGCACTGCGCAGCGACACGCATCTCTGGCCCTACCTGATTTTCGCGCTCGCGCTCGGTGCGCTGCAGATCGTCGCTCAGCAGGTCCGCTTCGAGCTGTTCAGCACGTCGCCGATACTGTTGCTCCTTACCGCAGCGGGCCTGCTCGCGCTCGGTTGGGTGGCCTGGCAGCAATGGAACCACCCCAAACCGCTCATTCGGTTGAGCGCATTGCGAGAAGGACCCTTCAGAGTCGCCATCGTGCTCTATGCGTTCTACTACTACATCACGAATGCAATCGGCTATCTGATATCGAGACTGCTCGAAGGTGGCCTCGGCTACCCGGTGGAGAATGCGGGCCGAATCGTCGGATTCACGTCGCTGTCGTCGATCGTCGTGGCGTTCTTGTATTTCCGATACGCGAAATTCGTGACGCGCAAGAAGCTGTTGATCGTTCCGGGATTCCTGATGGCTACGTTCATCGCCGTGTGGTTTATCCACCTCCCGCCCGATGTGAGTGTGTCGTGGCTCCTGGCACCGCTGATCGTGCGCGGCTTCCTGTTGATGTTCATCGCTCTGCCGAACGGAAACGTCGCGTTCCAGATTTTCCCGGATCACGAATTTACGCACGGCTACCGACTGAAGAATATCGTCAAGCAGCTTGCATACTCGCTATCGACCGCGTCCATCATCATCCTGGATCAGCACCGCCTCGCGCTCCATCAAACCCGCCTGGCGGAGTTTGCAACCCCTTACAACCCGGTCTTCGAGAACGCGCTGCAGTCGATGGCTCATGCGTTCGCCGAGCGCGGCATGAATACCGCGCAGGCCGAAGGTGCGGCCCTCGGAGAATTCGCGCGCATGGCAGCGCATCAGGCGAGCTTCATGAGCGTACTGGACTGCTTATACGTGATTGCAATCATTTCCCTGGCCGGCGCCGTCATTGCACTCGTTCAGCGTCAGATAAAGTGACGCAGGCGTGACCGCAGTACGGAACGTTCCGCGCGCCGAGATTGACGCAACTTTCCACGGCGTCAAACTTACAGAGTGCTCGGCGATCACGATGGGCAATAGCAGTCGATCCGGATTCCGGGCCTCGATGGCTCACGATGCCTGATCGGTGGCGAATGGTTACGTAATGCTGAAGCGGTGCAATCATGACGATTTCGATGAAAGAGGAAACCGGCCCTTCGTGCTCGAAGGGCAGGACTCACACCTGGACAAGTGCCGACGGCCTGAGGCTCGCCGGCGAATCGTGGGGCGACCCGCTCGGCGCACCTGTCATCCTGCTGCACAGCAGCGGGCAAACGCGTCATGCGTGGAGCGGAATCGGCCACGCGCTCGGCGCGGCCGGCTTTCATGCCGTTGCCTTCGACGCAAGAGGCCATGGTGAATCGGATTGGTCGCCGACCGGCAACTACAGTCAGATCGCGATGGTCCGCGATCTCGAACGCGTCGCGACGCTCTTCGACGGCCGACGACCGATGCTCGTCGGCGCCGGCCTGGGAGGTGGCACGAGCTTGCTCGCAGTCGGGGAAGGCTTTCTTGATGCAGCTGCACTGGTGCTCGTCAACATTGCGCCGTGTGTCGAGCCGCACGGTGTCGTCCGTCTGCAGTCGCTGATGCGTCGGCCGGACGGGTTCGAATCTCCCGACGAAGCCGTCGACGCGATCAGGCGATATCGCCGGAATCCAAAAAATGGGTTCGTTTCAAGCAACCTGAGCCGCAGCCTGCGTCACGACGGAGACGGAAGATATCGCTGGAACTGGGATCCGCATTTTCTCGCGTGGCCCCGCGACCTGGATCGACGCCACGCACGCTATTCCGCGTGTGCGCGAAGGCTCAAGCTGCCGACGTTGCTGGTGCGCGGCGGCAATTCCGACATCGTCAGCGAAGCGGGCGTGCACGAATTCCTCAAACTGTGCCCCCATGCCGAGTACGTCAACGTTGCTGCCGCCGGGCACATGGTGGCTGGCGATCGCAACGACGTCTTCGGAGAGGTCGCAGCGCAGTTCCTCGGTCGCCACATCCACCCCGTCTAGCGCGGCCCGGTTGTCATCGAATCGGCTCAGCAGGTCGAGCCGTCACATGCGGCCAAAATCGAGGCAGGCGACCGCATCACTGCTCAGACCATCCGCATCACGTCCTTCGTCGCTGCCCGGGTGGAGCGAAATCCGTTGGCGGGATGCGCCAGATCGGCGTAACCGAATCCGATCCCGCAAACGAACTTCCGCTCGTCTCCGATCCCGAAATATTTTCGAATGAAGCCGGCATGGTTTGCGAGCGCCGCCTGGGGCGTCGTGGCAACGTCATAGGCGCGAGCCGCCAGCAGGAACGACGCGACGAATGCCCCGCTGTCGACGGCTGCGTACTGTCCGAGTTCGGCGGGCATCGTCAGGATCGCCACGTGCGGCGCACCAAACAGCCTGAAGTTCTCCGCAGCCTGCCTGGCACGAGCGACGCGGTCTTCGCGGTCGATGCCGAGCGCCTCGTAAAGGGCATATCCGATTTCGCGCCGACGTTCGCCATAGACACCGGGGTACTCGGCCGGAAACGGTATATCGGAATCCATCTCGGTATGCCGCGCGGCATGGTCGACCAGTGCAGCACGGAACCGATCAGTCGTCTCGCGGGATGTCACCACCACGTGCCATGGCTGCACATTGCACCACGACGCAGAACGTTTAGCGATGTCGACGATGCTGCCGATCACACTCGCCAGAACGGGGTCCGGCAAATAGGCGCGACAAGTAAATCGTGACGATGACAAACGATGGATCGTTTCCACGTCTGCCATGGTCCGTTCATTCAACTGCGAGCGATTGGCGCGCTTCTGCATGGTGTGTTTCTCCTTCCATTGCTCCGCTATCGGCGGCGCGCCTCGACTCGATCCGGCACGTCGCCCGTGGTCGCGTCATTCAACTGCCCGGATGGGCTTCGCGTGCGAGACGTTCGCGATGATCGGGGTGTGCGACTGCAATCATCTTCGGAATGCGCTGGGCGAGAGACAGGCCACGCAGGTCGGCAATCCCGTATTCGGTCACGATCACGCATCCGTCGCTTCTCGGTATCGTGACCGGCCCCGACAATCGCGTCACGATCCGGCTATGCCGCCCGGCGGTTGACGGCAGCGCGACGATAGGAACGCCTCCATGGCTGAGCTGTGCCGCGCGTAGGAAGTCGCCAACACCGCCGACTGCGCCGACGTACGTGTCACCAACCATCTCGGCGTTGATCTGTCCGGTCAGGTCCACCTCCACTGCCGAATTGATCGCGACGAATCGGTCGATCCCACGGAGCACCTCCGGGTTATGCGTGTATTCGGTACCGCGCAACTCGAGCGCGGGATTCCGATGCGCGAAGCGACGTACCCGCGCGGAACCGATGATGACCCCACCGATCGTGACCCCCGTGTCGATCGACTTCTTCGCGTTCGTGACGACACCGGCCTCGCAGAGCATTGCAACACCATCGCCGATACTTCCCGAATGCACGCCGAGGTCGCGCTTGCCCCGCAGTTCCGCCATCACTGCATCGGGAATCGAGCCGATACCTGTCTGCATCGTCGCGCCGTCCTCGACGAGCGATGCGACATGCCGACCGATTGCCCGCTCGACCTGTCCGGGTTCCGTGACGGGCGCCTCGGGGAACACCGCGTCGGATGCCACCAACAAATCGATATCGTCAGCCCGAAGATACGGTCCACCATGAGTCCACGGAACGTCCGGATGCACCTCGGCGACGATCGCGCGCGCGTGCTTCACCGCCTCGACCAGATACTCGCGCGCAAGTCCGAGGCTGTAGCGTCCCTGGTCGTCCGGTGGCGAGACCTGGAGCATCACGACATCTATCCGCAACCCGCCCGAACGGATCAACCCGGGCAGCTGCGAGTAATGGACAGGAAGAATGTCGAGCACGCCTGCGCGGGCCAGCTTTCGGTTCGATCCGCTCCCGCAGTAGGCGAGAAAGTCGAACGCGTCGGCATGCTCGGGAGCAAGTACGTCGGAGAGGCCGATACCGAGGAAGATACGGATCCGCTTCAGCTGCTCGCGCTGGGCAACGAGCGCGCGCATCAGCGTGACCGGCTCGGCGTGTGACTGGCCCCACATCACGGTGTCGCCGGGGCGAACGATGGTGGGGAGCGCCTCGCAGCAGTCAACCATGGCGGCTTCGTTCAAAGGCCCCGGAGTCAAGGGTTCAGCATGGTTCATGAGTCGACGAACTCGAAAGTCACGG
The DNA here is from genome assembly GCF_002223365.1 of Burkholderia sp. AU6039. Lineage (NCBI taxonomy): Bacteria > Pseudomonadati > Pseudomonadota > Betaproteobacteria > Burkholderiales > Burkholderiaceae > Burkholderia > Burkholderia sp. AU6039. The sequence continues at coordinate 318,619 of NZ_NKFK01000008.1, read as the reverse complement.
AGACGCGACTCCGACGCTGCTCACCGCGTTCGGAACGGTCCATGTGGAATGGGATGATCAGGGCAGCGGTGGAGGCACTCTGTTTTGATTCCAGCACCGCCACGGGTGGGGGTCAACGCGGTCCCGGCCCGCGTTCCGTACTTTGGTTTACATGTTCGGGTAATTCGGGCCGCCGCCGCCTTCCGGCGTGACCCACACGATGTTCTGCGTCGGGTCCTTGATGTCGCAGGTCTTGCAGTGCACGCAGTTCTGCGCGTTGATCACCAGGCGATCGCTGCCGTCGTCGTTCTTCACGAATTCGTACACGGCCGCCGGGCAGAAGCGCCCCTCCGGCCCCGCGTACGTGCGCAGGTTCACGTTCACCGGCACGCTCGCATCCTTCAGCGTCAGGTGCGCCGGCTGGTTCTCCTCGTGGTTCGTGTTCGAGATGAACACCGACGAGAGCCGGTCGAACGTCAGCTTGCCGTCCGGCTTCGGATACTCGATCGGCTGGCATTGCGACGCCGGCTTCAGCATCTCGTGATCCGCATGCTTGTGGTGCAGCGTCCACGGCACGTTGCCGCCCATCACCTTCTGCTCCAGCCCGACCATCAGCGTGCCGAGGTACAGCCCCTTGGCCATCCACTGCTTGAAGTTGCGCGCGCGGTACAGCTCCGTGTACAGCCACGACTGCTTGAAGGCGTCCGGGTACGCGTTGAGCTCGTCGCTCTGGCGGCCGGCCTGCACCGCGTCGAATGCGGCGTCGGCCGCCAGCATGCCGGTCTTGATCGCCGCGTGGCTGCCCTTGATCCGCGACGCGTTCAGGAAGCCTGCGTCGTCGCCGATCAGCGCGCCGCCCGGGAACACCGTCTTCGGCAGCGACAGCAGCCCGCCGGCCGTGATCGCGCGTGCGCCGTACGACACGCGCTTGCCGCCTTCCAGGAACGCGCGGATCGACGGGTGCGTCTTGTAGCGCTGGAATTCCTCGAACGGCGACAGGTACGGGTTCGTGTAGCCGAGGCCCACCACGAAGCCGACCACGACCTGGTTGTTGTCCATGTGATACAGGAACGAGCCGCCGTAGGTGTCCGACTTCAGCGGCCAGCCGGCCGTGTGGATCACGAGGCCCGGCTTGTGCTTGGCCGGGTCGATCTCCCACAGTTCCTTGATGCCGATCCCGTAGGCCTGCGGATCCGCGTTCGCGTCGAGCTTGAACTTCGAGATCAGCTGGCGGCCGAGGTGGCCGCGGCAGCCTTCGGCGAACAGCGTGTATTTCGCGTGCAGCTCCATGCCGAGCTGGAAGTTCTCGGTCGGCTCGCCGTCCTTGCCCACGCCCATGTTGCCGGTCGCGACGCCTTTGACCGAGCCGTCGTCGTTATAGAGAATCTCCGCAGCGGGAAAGCCCGGGAAGATCTCGACGCCCAGCGCTTCGGCCTGTGCCCCCAGCCAGCGCGTGACGTTGCCCAGCGAAATCACGTAGTTGCCGTGGTTCTGGAAGTTGGCGGGCAGCGCCCAGTTCGGCGTGGTGACCGCGCTCTTCTCGGACAGGAACAGGAAGCGGTCTTCCGTCACCTCGACGTCGAGCGGTGCACCGCGTTCCTTCCAGTCGGGGAACAGTTCGTTGATCGCGCGCGGGTCCATCACCGCGCCCGACAGGATGTGCGCGCCGATCTCGGAACCCTTCTCGAGCACGCACACGCCGATCTCGGTGCCTTTCTCGGCGGCCAGCTGCTTGAGCCGGATCGCCGCCGACAGCCCGGCGGGGCCGCCGCCGACGATCACGACGTCGTATTCCATCGATTCGCGCGGGCCGTATTGCTCGATGAGACTGGTTTGGGACATGTGCTGATTCAAATCAGGTAGAAGCGACGGGTTCCCATCGCGGGTTGAACTCGGCTTCGTCGTCACGACCAGCCGACCTTTTTCAATCGCTCACTGTGCGACCGCGCGCCTACCCCGGTCGATCGGTAAGCGGAGTCGGTGATCGCGGATGTGTCACAGCGGCAAACGCGAGCACATGCTGCGCACGCCGGGTCCCATTTCTTTCACCGATCTTCCGGCTTATACGCTCCGCGTCGGAGACACCGGCGTTTCGAGGGGGAATTCCGGCGCGCGCTTGTCGCGGAACGACTTCACGCCTTCGCGTACTTCGGCCCCGCCGAACCCAAACATCTCCAGTGCCAGCGACGCGTCGAAAGTCGGCCCAGCCTGGCGCAGCCAGTTGTTGAGCGCATATTTGGTCCAGCGTGTCGCCGACGGCGCACCGTTCACGAGCCGCACTGCGATCGACAATGCCGTCTCCTGAACGTCGGCATCGTCTACCGCGACGGATACCAGCCCGATTTGCTCGGCCTTCTCGCCATTCACGGGTTCGCACAGCATCAGGTGATATTTGGCCTTGGCCATGCCGCAAAGCAGCGGCCAGATGATCGCTGCGTGATCGCCGGCTGCGACGCCGAGCCGCGTATGACCGTCCACCAGGCGTGCCGATCGGCCGGCCACCGAAATATCCGCGAGCAGCGCCGCCACGAGCCCCGCGCCTACCGCCGAGCCATGGATCGCGGAGACGATCGGCTTCGAACAGTTGATGATGTTGTAGACGAGATCCTTGGATTCGCGCCAAACGCGCACCCGCGCGTCGAACGAATCGATCATTTCCTCGACCATGTCGAAGTCGCCACCTGCCGAGAATGCCTTGCCTGCACCGCACAGAATCACGGCGGCGACACTCGGATCCTCGTCGACGTCTCTCCACACTCGCGCCAATTCATCGTGACCGCGCGCGTCGAGCGCGTTGAGCCGCTCAGGACGGTTGAGCGTAATGCGTAAGACCCCCTTCGCGGGTCGATCGAACGCAAGACTCGAATACGACGCGTATACGGATGTCTCCTGATCGCTCTCTGACATGATTCTTCCTTTCTATGTTTGACTGACCGAGCCGCGCGACGTGATCCCGCAGTCCACCGTGACAGTCGTTCCGGACGTATAGCCGGACTTGTCGGATGCAAGAAATACGAACAGCTCCGCGATCTCGTCGACAGTCCCAGCGCGACCACCCATCCGAACGAAGCCGACGCGGTTTCCGCATGCGCTGGGCTTTGATCCCAATCGTGTGCGCGGCGTCTGGAAGCGTCAACGCACGACCAGGTGTTGTTCCGTACGTCGGAATAACCACAACGCAGCTTTTCGTCTGTGCCGCACCATCCGGCACGTATTGTCAATTCCACGCGCTCCTCGCGGTTTCCGAAGTACGGAATCATTGAACCGCCGGTGTTGACCTGACCATGGCAGAACCGACACTGTTGACGCTACGCCAGTGCGGCAGATTATTCCGTGCAGTGGGTGCTGGATTGTTGATTGGAAAAGGAGACGCAAAGTGAAGGTATTGGTCCCGGTCAAGCGCGTCGTCGACGCGAACGTGAAGGTCGGCGTGAAATCCGACCAATCGGGCGTCGACATTGGGAACGTGAAGATGTCGATGAACCCGTTCGACGAAATCGCGGTTGAAGAAGCCGTGCGCCTGAAGGAAGCGGGCGTGGCGACCGAAGTGATCGCGGTGTCGGTAGGCGTCGCGCAAGCGCAGGAAACGCTGCGTACGGCGCTGGCGATCGGCGCGGATCGCGCGATCCTCGTCGAGTCGAACGACAGCGTCGAGCCGCTGGGCGTCGCGAAGATCCTGAAGGCGCTGGTCGACAAGGAGCAGCCGCAGTTGGTAATCCTCGGCAAGCAGGCGATCGACAATGATTCGAACCAGACCGGCCAAATGCTGGCGGCGCTGGCAGGCCTGCCGCAAGCGACGTTCGCATCGAAGGTGACGATCGCCGACGGCCGTGCCACCGTTGCACGCGAAGTCGACGGCGGCGCTGAAACGCTGTCGCTTCAACTGCCCGCCGTCATCACCACGGATCTGCGCCTGAACGAGCCGCGCTACGTGACGCTGCCGAACATCATGAAGGCGAAGAAGAAGCCGCTCGAAACCGTGAAGCCGGAAGACCTGGGCGTCGACGTTACGCCGCGTCTGAAGACGCTGAAGGTGGTCGAGCCGCCGAAGCGCGCAGCCGGCGTGAAGGTGCCGGACGTGAAGACGCTGGTCGAGAAGCTGAAGACCGAAGCCAAGGTGCTGTAAGAGGGAGCGGAAAGAAATGACGATTCTGGTGATTGCAGAACACGACAACGCGTCGATCAAGGCCGCGACGCTGAACACGGTGGCAGCGGCGGCGAAGATCGGCGGCGACATTCACGTGCTGGTCGCGGGCCACAACGCGCAAGCGGCTGCGGACGCAGCAGCGAAGATCGCAGGTGTGTCGAAGGTCTTCCTGGCCGACGCGCCGCAACTCGAAGCGGGTCTGGCGGAAAACGTCGAGGCGACCGCGCTGAACATCGCGAAGGACTACTCGCACATCCTCGCGCCGGCGACGGCCTACGGCAAGAACATCGCCCCGCGTATCGCCGCGAAGCTGGACGTCGCGCAGATCTCGGACATCACGGCAGTTGACAGCGCGGACACGTTCGAGCGCCCGATCTACGCGGGTAATGCGATCGCGACGGTGCAGTCGAGCGACCCGATCAAGGTCATCACGGTGCGTGCGACGGGTTTCGATCCAGTAGCAGCCGAAGGTGGCAGCGCAGCAGTCGAGAAGATCGAGGCGGCGGCCGACGTAGGCAAGTCGCAGTTCGTGAGCCGTGAAGTGACGAAGCTGGACCGTCCGGAACTGACGAGCGCGACGATCATCGTGTCGGGCGGCCGCGGTCTGGGCAGCGGCGAGAATTACACGAAGGTGCTGGAGCCGTTGGCGGACAAGCTGTCAGCAGCACTCGGCGCTTCGCGCGCGGCAGTCGACGCAGGCTACGTGCCGAACGACTATCAGGTCGGCCAGACCGGCAAGATCGTCGCACCGCAGCTGTACATCGCGGTCGGCATCTCGGGTGCGATCCAGCATCTGGCCGGCATGAAGGATTCGAAGGTGATCGTCGCGATCAACAAGGATCCGGAAGCGCCGATCTTCAGCGTGGCCGACTATGGCCTCGTCGGCGATCTGTTCTCGCTCGTGCCGGAGCTCGTGAGCGAACTGTAAAACCATCGCCTCCGCGATGCCCTGACGTCCGTCGGATCATGGAACTGCCGGACGTCAGGGCTCGCAGTCGACATCACTCAAAATAAACGACAGCGTTTCCGCCGCGGCCTTCAATTCGGACACTACGCGCCGACGGATTGCAGTCCTATCCGGCTCCAGCTCGACCGCCCCGCAGTTCAGCGCCATCAGCGTGTGGGTACGACCGACCACAATAGGCACTGCTATGCCGTATGCATTCCGCTGATATTCGCCAACCGACATGCACACGCCCGACTGCTCCAGGTCGGCAAACGCCGCATCAAGGTTCTTTTGGACGACATCCGCGTCGTCTCCTGCCGCTTCGAGCAACTCCGCGATCAATGCATCGCGCGCATCCTCAGGCAGTCCGTAGAGGTAAGCACGGCCGACAGCAGTCGACTCCATCGGCAGCAAGGAGCCGACGCCAAGCCGCAAGGTCGCGATCTTCGGGCTTGCTCGCCACGCGATATACACCATGTCGAGCCGATGCGGGACCGCAAGCGCTACCGACAGATCCAGCTTGTCGGCAAGTTTCTGCATCACGGGCGTAACCAGACGCGTGACCGGATTTGCCTCCAGGTACGCGTGGCCGATGCTCAATGCGCCGGCACTGAGTTCGAACTGCCGCCCGCCGCCCACGCGGCGCAGATAACCCGTCGAAATCAGCGTCGACGTCAGGCGGGACACCGTCGCCTTCGGGAGACCGGTACGCCGTACCAGCTCCGCATTCGACAAGGGCGCACGTACCGCCCGAAACGCATGCAGCACCTCGAGCCCTCGCTCGACGGTCAACGTCACACCTGTTTGGCTGTCGGTCTTTTCCATATTCGTATCAGCCGGCGACGATCGCCTGCTCCTGCAAATGCCGGGCTGCTGCAACGAGACGCGGCCCGAGTTCACGCTCGACCCGCGCACGTCCCAGCCGGGCGCTGCGGCCAATGCAGGCGAGCACGAGCGGGGTATGGTCCTGGACCACCAGTGGCACCGCGAGAATCGTGAGATCCGGCTCCCACTCGCCCAGCGACACGCAATAGCCGACGTTGTGCACCTGTGAAATGCCCTCGCTGATACGGCGACGCAGGTTGGGCCAATCACGCCCTGTCTTGCGTTCGATGTTGCCCAGCAAGTAAAAGCGTTCGAGTTCCGGCAGTGCCGCGAGCATGGCCCAGCCCATCGGCGATGATGCGATACGTAGGCGAGTACCCGCATAGAGCTTCAGATCGACTGACGCCGGCTTGCTCGCGCACGTTTCCAGCACGATCACATCGAGACGATCCCGTGTGCCGAGTACCACATAGGTTTCGCTCGCATTCGCGAATGCCTGCATTTCAAGTCGCGCGAGCAGTTGAACGTTGGAATGAGCGATTGCCGCATAGCCGAGCGACAACACGGGCGCGGCAAGCCGGTATTTTCGACGCTGCGGCGAATAGTGAAGGTAACCGAGCGCGACCAGGGAACGCGCCATCCGTGAAACCGTCGGTGCAGGAATACCCGTCTCGGCCACGAGTTCCTGGTTGCCGAGCCACGGCTCGTGCGGGGAAAACGCAGCCAGTATCGCGAGACTCCGTGCCAATGGAACGACCATCGCTTGGGATGCGGATCCGCTGTCCAGATTCCGGCCGTCGTCGAGCGATGGATCGCCCCAGGTTGCCTTCTCCTGTCCGGACACGAGTGTCTCTGCCTGGCGTGCGTGAGGCGACATCGATTGCTCCGTTTGTCTCGATCTGGCTCTGAAAACGGCCATGAACTATCTGTTCTGCAACCACGGACCGCGCGCGGCATCAACGGCGCGCGCAACGTGACTGCATCCGATGGCATTCATTACAGGACCCGGGAAGCGTCAAGTCAATTGGATCGCCGACTCATTCCGTACTTTGAAAGACGAAACAGAACGAACACATCACCCGGAGGCGGAGAATCGACGGCTTTTCGCAACTGAGGCATCGGAACACCTGCTGTACCACCAATCATAGTACGGAACAAATCCGCAATCGCCCCGGATCAGTCGACAACCGCCTCTGGCCGATGCACGGGAATCCAGCCAGGCGCCATTTCAATCGCCGCCCACAAGCCCTCCGGAATCGACAATTGCGACTGCTCGCCCATATCGATTGCGTGGCGAATTTGTGCGTCGCAACCTGTTTCGGCGATCGCCACCCAATCCGGATTCATCACGAGCCCTTTTCCAACCGCTACCAGCGACAGCCCGAGATCGAGGGCGTCCGCGGCTTCGCGCGGGGTGCGAAGCATCCCGGCAGACATCACCGGCACGCGGCCGCCGACATGGTCGACGATCGATTTCACCGTGAGGCCGGTATCCACGCCCAACGGCCGTGCACCTCGAACGTCATTGAGCGACGCGTGCACGTAGTCGACCCCGCCCTCGATGAGCTTGTCTACCAGCGCGCAGACATCCTGCACACGATATCCGCCCTCCTCGCGCTCCTCCGGAGATATCCGATATCCCAACAGGAACGGGCGCTTCGCGTACGCGGCAATCACACGTCGCGCCTCGCTGACGACCGCCAGCGGAAAGCGCATGCGGTTCTCCAGCGACCCACCCCATTCGTCACAGCGCCGGTTGTAGCGCGGAGAAAAGAAATTTTGCAGCAGGAAGCCATGCGCGCCGTGCAGTTCCACGCCATCGAATCCCGCTTCGATCGCCCGGCGAACGGTGTCGCCAAAAGCCCGCACCATGTCTTCGATCTCGTTGGACGCCAGCGGTCGCGGCGTTACGTCACCGCGGTTGAACGGTCCCGCCAGCGCGGCGACGGCGGATGCGCTCACGAGTTCGCCATTCGGGACGGCCTCGACAACGGCTTTGTTGCCAGCATGGAAAATTTGCAGGACGGCAAGCGCGCCACCGCTCTTGGCCGCTTCGGCCAGTCTTCTCAGGCTGGGAATGAAACGGTCGTCGTAAGCGGCGAACTCGTCGGTAAAGCCGATGCCGTTCTCCGTCACGTGCGTACAACCGGTCACGACCATGCCAACGCCCTGAACACGGCGCCGGTAGTAGTCGAGTTCGGCGTCTGAAATGGCGCCATCGGGGTCGGCGGACCAGGTGGTCATCGGCGCCATCACCACGCGATTGCGCAGTGTCAGGCCATTACGAAAAACAAGAGATCGGAAAAGGGAAGCATGCTCATTCGTCATTTGAATGCGAGGCCATCGCTCGTCGCGCAGCCCGTGAATACAGGAGCAACGATGATGCGGGCGGGATGCATCGCCATCAAGACACACGAGACGACATCAGTGTTAATTCGAGATTGACAACGAGGGCCGCCGAGACCGAGTCATTTCGACGAATTGCCGGCGATCGAGCGATTTCCCGAGCACGCTCGAAATGTCAGGTCACGTTGAGCGCGGCCATATCCGCTTCGAGGGCCGTCGGAATCGATGCTTGCAGCGACTCGACGAAGGTCCGGATCTTCGCATCGAGATACTGGCGTGATGGATAGAGTGCGTAAGCCGTCAGCGACTGCAGCGTGTAATCGGGCAGCACCCGTACCAATCCGCCCCCTCGCAGGGTCGGCACTGCCGTCGACATGGGCAATGCGCCGATTCCGGCGCCAGCGCGCAAGGCCACGGCCAGCGCCTCTGCCGTATTGACCCGGAGCTGGGCCGGCGGCAGTTCGAACCGCTCGGCACCATGCGGCCCGGTCAACTGCCAGTGGTTGTTCGGGAACACGGACGAGACGATTTGCAGGCAAGCGTGTTCGGCAAGCATTTGCGTATCGAGCGGTACGCCATGCGTGTCGAGATAGGCCTGTGATGCACACAGCACACTGCTGAGCCTACCGAGACGCTTCGACACGAGCCCCGAATCCGGCAGGTCAGCCGCACTCAGCTGCAGCGAGACGTCATAGCCGTCATCGATCAAGTCCGGCACATGCTGAGACAGCGTCAGTTCGACCAACACGTTCGGATAGGATTGCCGATATGCCAACACGGCCGGCAATACATAGCTCTGGCCGAAACCCGGTGTCGCGTGTACGCGCAGGCGACCCGCCGGCCTCGCATGCGCGTCGGCCGCCTCCGCCTCGGCCAGGTCGATGCCGGCGAGAATCTGCTCGCACCGACCGAGATAGCGTTCACCCGCTTCCGTCAGTGCGATCCGCCGCGTCGTTCGGTTGATCAACCGCGTCCTCAGATGCGTCTCGAGCGCACCAACCGCACGCGACACGAGCGCGGTTGTAACGTCCATACGCTCTGCCGCGCCGGTAAAGCTGCCCTCTTCGGCAACGCGCACGAAGAATTTCATTGCTTGAAGCTTGTCCAACCGATCACTTCCTAATCAAATCGATCCAATCAAAGGGATGGGACAGACGGCAACGCGAATCTGAAATCGTGGTCCGACAAACGAGCCGGCATTACACGCCCCCCTTCAACTCAATCAGCAGATCCTTCGCCGCGACCCGTTCGCCCGGCTTCACGTGCACGGCCGCGATCTCGCAGTCGCGCTCCGCGGCGATGTGCGTTTCCATCTTCATCGCCTCGAGCGCGATCAGCGTCGTACCGGCCGTCACGCGCTGCCCCGGCTGCACGGCGACCGTCACCACCGAGCCCGGCATCGGCGCGGCGATGTGCAGCGGATTGCCCGGATCGGCGCGCTGCAACCCATGGCGCTCCTTGCCCGCGTGCACGACCGTCTTCTGCTCGACCAACGCGGAGCGCGACTGGCCGTTCAGCTCGAACAGCACCTTCACGATGCCGTCCTGCGCATCGGCGTGCTGGCCCTGCAGCGACACGAGCAGCGTCTTGCCCGGCTCGATGTCGATCGCCACCTCCTCCTGCGGCTGCAGGCCGTACAGGAACGCCGACGTCGGCACGACCGACGTGTCGCTGTACGCGCGAACGTGCGCGTAGTAGTCGACCGTCTGCTTCGGATACATCAGGTACGACGCCAGTTGCCGATCGTCGAGCGGCTGCTCGCACGCGGCCTCGGCCTGCTTGCGTGCGGCGTCGAGATCGACCGGCGGAATCTGGTCGCCCGGGCGATACGGCGCCGGCGGCTCGCTCTTGAGCACCTTGCGCGACAGCTCGGCCGGGAAGCCGTCGGGCGGGAAGCCCAGCTCGCCCTTGAACAGCGACACGACCGACTCGGGGAACGCGATGTCCTTGTCCGGGCTGCGCACGTCGTCCACGCTCAGGTCGTTCGCGACCATCATCAGCGCCATGTCGCCGACCACCTTCGACGTCGGCGTGACCTTCACGATGTCGCCGAACAGACGGTTCACGTCCGCATACGCGCACGACACCTCGGTCCAGCGATGATCGATGCCGAGCGAGCGCGCCTGCTCGCGCAGGTTCGTGTACTGGCCGCCCGGCATCTCGTGACGGTACACGTCGGCCGTGCCCGCGCGGATCTCCGATTCGAACGGCGCGTAATAACGGCGCACGCCTTCCCAGTACATCGATGCTTCGTGCAGGCGATCCTGGTCAAGCCCCGGATCACGCTCGCTGCCGGCCAGCGCAGCCGCGATGCTCGACAGGTTCGGTTGGGACGTGAGCCCGCTCATTGCATCGAGCGCGCCGTCCACCGCGTCGCAGCCCGCACCGATCGCCGCGAGCACCGACGCCGCAGCGATGCCGCTCGTGTCGTGCGTGTGGAAATGCACGGGCAGCCCGGTTTCCTCCTTGAGCGCCTTCACGAGCGTCGCGACCGCTTGCGGACGGCAGATGCCGGCCATGTCCTTGATGCCGAGCACGTGCACGCCGGCCTGCTGGAGCTCGCGCGCGATGCCGACGTAATACTTGAGGTCGTATTTCGAACGCGACGTGTCGAACAGGTCGCCGGTGTAGCAGATCGCGCCTTCGCAGAGCATCCCGCTCTCGGCCACCGCGTCGATCGCCACGCGCATGTTGCGCACCCAGTTCAGCGAGTCGAATACGCGGAACACGTCGACTCCCGCGCTCGCGGCCTGCTGCACGAAGAAGCGCACGACGTTGTCCGCGTAGTTCGTATAGCCGACCGCGTTCGAGCCGCGCAGCAGCATCTGGAACAGGATGTTCGGCACACGTTCGCGCAGCAGCGCGAGCCGCTCCCACGGGTCTTCCTTCAAGAAGCGCAACGCAACGTCGAAGGTCGCGCCGCCCCAGCATTCGAGCGAGAACAGCTGCGACAGCTCGCGCGCGTAGAACGGCGCGATCGGCAGCATGTCGGCCGTACGCATGCGCGTCGCGAACAGCGACTGGTGCGCGTCGCGCATCGTCGTGTCGGTCAGCAGCACCTGTTTCTGGTCGAGCATCCAGCGCGCGAACTTCTCGGGGCCAAGCTCACGCAAGCGATCGCGCGTGCCGGCCGGGATCGCCACGGCCGTATCGATCTTCGGCAGCAGCGGTTTCTGCAGCGGCAGCGCCGGCAGCGTGCGGCCGTTCATCTCGGCGTTGCCGTTGACGTTCAGCTCGCCTAGATAGCGCAGCAGCTTCGTCGCGCGGTCGCCGCGTTTCGCGAATTCGAGCAGTTCCGGCGTCTTGTCGATGAAGCGCGTCGTCACGTCACCCGCGATGAAGGCCGGATGGTTGATCACGTTCTCGAGGAACTGCAGGTTCGACGTGACGCCACGAATCCGGAACTCGCGCAGCGCGCGATCCATCCGGTGAATCGATTCGGCCGCCGTCGGCGCCCAGGTCGTCACCTTCACGAGCAGTGAGTCGTAGTACGGCGTGATCACCGCGCCGCCATAGGCGGTGCCGGCATCGAGCCGCACGCCGAAGCCCGCCGCGCTGCGATAGGCCGTGAGCCGCCCGTAGTCGGGCAGGAAATCGTTCTCCGGATCCTCGGTCGTGATCCGGCATTGCAGCGCGTTGCCGTTCAGCGGGATCGCGTGCTGCTCCGGCACGCCGGCCGCGCGCGCGATGAGCGAGCCGTCGCCGTCCGTCGCATCCTCCGTCAGCCCGATCTGCCCACCTTCCGTGATGCGGATCTGTGCCTTCACGATGTCGATCCCGGTGATCATCTCGGTCACCGTGTGCTCGACCTGGATGCGCGGGTTCACCTCGATGAAGTAGAACTGGCCGGTGTCGGCGTCCATCAGGAATTCGACGGTGCCCGCGTGCGTGTAGCCCACGGCACGCATCAGGCGCAGCGCCGATTCGCACAGTGCTTGCCGGCCGTCGTGATCGAGATACGGCGCCGGCGCGCGTTCGACGACCTTCTGGTTGCGTCGCTGCACCGTGCAGTCGCGCTCGTACAGATGCACGACCGTGCCGTGCAGGTCGCCGAGCACCTGCACCTCGACGTGCCGCGCATTGCGCACGAGTTTCTCGACGTACACCTCGTCGTTGCCGAACGCGGCCAGCGCCTCGCGGCGCGCGACGGGCAGCAGCGTCTCGAGGTCGCGTTCGTTCTCGAGCACGCGCATCCCGCGCCCGCCGCCGCCCCAGCTCGCCTTCAGCATCAGCGGATAGCCAACTTCCGCGGCCAGTGCCTTGCACGCATCGAGATCGTCCGGCAACGGCGCGGTCGCGGGCATCACCGGCACGCCTGCGGCGATCGCCGCGTTGCGCGCGGCCACCTTGTTGCCGAGGGTACGCATCACGTCCGGCGACGGGCCAATCCAGCGGATGCCTGCATCGATCACGGCCTGCGCGAAATCCGGGTTCTCGGACAGGAAGCCGTAGCCGGGATGGATCGCGTCGACCTTCGCCAGCCGCGCGACGCGCAGGATATCGTCGATGTCCAGATACGCGGCGAGCGGCTTCTTGCCTTCGCCGATCAAGTAGCTCTCGTCCGCCTTGAAGCGATGCAGCGCGAGCCGGTCTTCCTTCGAATAGACCGCCACCGTGCGAATGTTCAGCTCAGCGGCGGCACGCATCACGCGGATCGATATTTCCGAGCGGTTCGCGATCAGGATGGACTGGATGGGGGTAGAAGTCACAGCAGCCATGAATCGTTAAGGGTTAAAGAGATCCTGTCGACGCGATCCATCCGCCGGCGGACCGATTTCCCGGCGATGCGAGGGATCCGCGGCGTCGTTCGCGATGCATTCCGGGCATCTGCATTCTCACGAGTTCTGCCGGGGGTCGCTATCGGCATCGCGACGACGAACAGCACTCAGCCGACCTGCTGGCGGCATCGGTGCGGCATGCAGAAGCCCGCAACCAGCGTTAGTCGTGGTGCATGAACAACGATGTGTGGTCCATCCAGTCATAGTGAGCGCTGCCGCCCACCCACGCCCAGTTCGCGGCATCGCGCCGCGCCCCGTCCGGGCTCAGGCGTACGAACGATCGTTCGGCCTCCGTCGCCCTGTCGCGCCGTGCTTCGGCATGCTCGTCGACAGCCGTCATTGCACCCTTCGCGTCGCGCTTCATTGAGCGTCACGGACCATGTTGCGGGCGATCACCACCTGCTGGATCTGGGTCGTGCCCTCATAAATGCGGAACAGGCGCACATCGCGATAGAAGCGCTCGATCGCGTATTCGGCCATGTAGCCGGCGCCGCCAAAAATCTGCACGGCGCGATCGGCCACGCGGCCGCACATCTCGGAGGCGAACAGCTTCGCGCACGAGGCCTCGGTGCTGACCGGCAGCTTGTCGTCGCGCCGGCGCGCGGCATCCACCACCATGCAGCGAGCCGCATAGATCTCGGCCTTGCTGTCGGCCAGCATCGCTTGCACGAGCTGGAAATCGGCGATCGGCTTGCCGAACTGCTTGCGCTCCATCGCATAGGACAACGCCATCGACAGCATTCGCTCGGCCACGGCCACGCATACCGCGGCGATGTGGATCCGGCCCTTGTCCAGCACCTTCATCGCCGTCTTGAAACCCTGCCCTTCCTTCCCGCCGATCAGGTTCGCCGCCGGCACGCGCACGCCGTCGAAGATCACGTCGCACGTATGGGCACCTTTCTGCCCCATTTTCTTGTCGCGCTTGCCGAAGCTGATGCCGGGCGTTTTCGCATCGACGATGAACGCCGAAATGCCGCCCGAGCCTTTGTCGTCCGGATTGGTGCGGGCCATCAGCGTGAAGATGCCCGCATGAGGCGCGTTCGTGATGAAGCGCTTGGTGCCGTTGACCACGTAGTCGTCTCCATCCCGGATCGCCGTGGTGCGAAGCGATGCCGCGTCGGAGCCCGCTTCCGGTTCGGTCAGTGCGAACGACGCGATCAGCTCGCCAGTCGCGAGGCGCGGCAGATACTTCTCCTGCTGCTCGGGCGTGCCGTCGAACAGGATGCCCTGCGAGCCGATGCCCACGGTGGTGCCCAGCAACGATCGAAATACCGGTGACGCGCGGCACAGTTCGAACACCGCCAGCACCTCCTCTTCCATGGTCAGCTCCAGGCCGCCGAAGCGTTCCGGAATGGTGAGGCCGAACAGGCCCATCGCCTTCATGTCGGCGACGATGTCGTCGGGAATCTCGTCGGTTTCGGCAACGAGTTCCTCATTGGGCATGAGCCGCTCGCGGACGAAGCGGGCGATGGATTCGAGCAGGCCGTTGAGCGTTTCTTGATCGCGAATCATGTCGGTACGCCAAATGAAGGGATGAACATGCTCCGATGCTGCGCCGGCCGCCAACGCGATACAACCGATCCGCCGAAAACGTTCCGCAGAATGAAAGTGCCACGACGAGGCTGGCATTGGCGATCGGCCACGACAGGGATGGCAGCTCCTGCCAAGGTACGGAACAACGTCCGGCGATCCGTTGACCGCTGTTCGAGCCGGTTCCATCGTAGGAGCTCGAGTCAACTGCCGTTACGTCCACCATGCCGCTCCAGCCGAATCACTTGCTGTCCCGCCCGTTCCCATCCATCGAGCATGCGTACTCGCTGCGCGACACCCAGCTCTACGCGCTCGGCGTGGGCCTTGGCGCCGACCCGCTCGACGCCGGGCAATTGCGTTACGTCTACGAAGGCAAGGACGGCGCGTCGCTCCGTGCGTTGCCGACCATGGCGAACGTGCTCGCGTACCCGGGCTTCTGGGCACGCGAACCGGACACGGGTATCACCTGGCAAAAGATCCTGCACGCGGAGCAGGAAATCAGGATTCACGCGCCCCTGCCGGCCAGCGGTCGAGTCACGGGCACGACGCGCATCACCGGCGTGTGGGACAAAGGGGAAAACAAAGGTGCGTTTCTCCAGCAGACGCGCGACATCGCGGATGCCGAGACGGGAAACCTGCTCGCCACCGTCGTCCAGCTGAGTCTGTTGCGCGGCGATGGCGGGTTCGGCGAAGGCGGTAGCACCGACGCCCTGCCGACACCGCACGCGATGCCTGACGGCGCCCCGGACTGTGTGTGCGAGTTGACCACCCCGGCGCAACTGGCACTGATCTATCGATTGAGCGGCGACCTGAATCCGTTGCACGCCGATCCGGCCGTGGCCTCTGCGGCAGGGTTTCCCCGCCCCATTTTGCACGGCATGGCCTTGATGGGCGTCGCAGCGCATGCGGTGCTGCGTACGGTGCTGGCCTACGACGACACACGCTTTGCCGGCATGCGCGTGCGCTTCACCGCGCCGGCGTGGCCCGGCGATACGCTGCGCACCGAGATGTGGATACGCGGCAACACGGTTTCACTGCGCGTCACGGCCGTGGAGCGCAACGTGGTGGTTTTGACCAACGCGCGGGTCGATCTGCGCTGAAACGCAATTCTTCAGGAGACACACATGGATCTGGGTTTGACCGGCAAAGTCGCCATCGTCACCGGCTCGGCACGCGGCCTGGGCGCCGCCACCGCGCGCCGGCTCGCGCAGGAAGGGGCGAGCGTCGTCATCACCGACATCAACGCCGAACTGGCACAAGCCACGGCCAAGGCGCTGCAGGCCGACGGTCTGGCCGCACACTGCATCGTAGGCGACATCACGCGGGAAGCAGACGTCCAGCGCCTCGTCGACCAGACGGTCGAGCATTTCGGCGGCGTGCACGTCCTGGTGAACAACGCCGGTGCGCCGCGCGACAAGTACCTGGTCAAGATGAGCGAAGACGACTGGGATTTCGTCATGAATGTCATGCTCAAGGGCGCCTTCCTGGCCGCGCGGGCCGTGATGCCGCATTTCATCGAGCAGGGCTGGGGCCGGCTGATCAACATCAGCTCGCGCGCCTATCTGGGCAATCCCACGCAGGCCAACTACTCGGCTGCGAAGGCCGGCCTGATCGGCATGGCCAAGGCGCTGTCGATGGAAGAAGGCCGCTACGGGATCACGGCAAACTGCGTCGCGCCGGGCTTCATGGAAACGGAAATGGTGCAAGCGCTGCCGACCTACGAAACGATCAAGGAACGCGCCGTGGCCGCGCAGCCGATCAAGCGCGTCGGGCGTCCGGACGACATCGCCGACGCGGTGGCTTTCCTCGCCAGTGAGCGCGCCGGTTTCATCAGCGGCGAAGTGCTGCACGTCACGGGCGGACGCTACGGCTGATCCGGCAACGGCATTGCAACGAACATGGCTGCCGGCGCGTGACACGCAAGCACGGGTGGCTGAATATTGATGACATTCAAGAGGCATTCGAAATGAAACGAGCAGCCATCGTCTCCCCGCTTCGCACCCCCGTGGGCGCGTTTGGCGGAGCGTTGAAAGGCGTTCCCGTGGAGGAACTCGGCGCGACCGTCGCGCGCGCCGTCGTTGAGCGTACCGGGCTCGATCCCGCACGCATCGACGACGTCGTGTTCGCGCAAAGCTATGCGAGCGGCGAAACGCCGTGCACCGGGCGCTGGGTCGCACTGCAGGCGGGTTTTCCGATCGAAGTGGCCGGCATGCAGCTGGACCGGCGTTGTGGCGGCGGCGTCCAGGCGCTCGCCACGGCGGCCATGATGGTGCAGACCGGCGCGGCCGATGTGGTGATGGCAGGCGGCGTCGAAAGCATGAGCAACGTCGAGTTCTATACCACCGACATGCGCTGGGGCAAGCGCGCGGGCTCGGTCACGATGCACGACCGGCTCGACCGTGGCCGTGAACGCTCGCAACCGGAAAGCCGCTTCGGCCGTATCAGCGGCATGATCGAAACCGCCGAGACGCTGGCGCGCGAATACGACATCACGCGCGACGCGTCCGACCGCTTCGCCGCGCGAAGCCACCAGCGCGCTGCCGCCGCGCAGCAGGCCGGATATTTCAATACCGAGATCGTTCCTGTATCGGTGCCTCAGCGCAAGGGCGACGCGTTGATCGTCTCTCAGGACGAGGGTGTACGCGGCGAAACGTCTATCGAAAGCCTCGCGAAGCTGCGTACGATCATGAAGGACGGCGTCGTCACGGCCGGCAATGCGTGCCAGCAGAACGACGCGGCCGCCGCCTGCCTGATCGTGGCCGAGGACAAGCTCGACGAGCTCGGACTAACGCCGATCGGCTGGCTGGTCGGCTGGGCCGCCGCCGGCTGCGATCCGGCCCGCATGGGCATCGGCCCGGTGCCTGCCGTGCAGAAGGTGCTGGCACGCACCGGCCTGACGTTCGACCAGATGGACCTGATCGAGCTGAACGAAGCGTTCGCGTGCCAGGCGCTGGCCTGCGTGAAGGGCTGGGGCAGCTCCATGGACGCACTGGACGACCGGCTCAACGTGAACGGCTCGGGCATCTCGCTGGGCCACCCCGTGGGCGCGACCGGTGTCCGCATCATGAGCACACTGCTGCATGAGATGCAGCGCCGCAAGGTCCGTTACGGCCTCGAAACGATGTGCATCGGCGGCGGTCAGGGCATCGCGATGATTGTCGAGCGCGCATAAGGCAGGAGACCGATCATGAGCAACCATGAATCCGGCCAGGTGTGGCAACCCGGCCAGCGCGAGCTGCAGCACGCCGGCATCGTGAAACTGATGCGCGCATTGGGCGTGCCGTCGTATGAAGAACTGATGCGTGTGTCGATCGCTGAGCCGGAGCGCTACTGGACGACGGTGATGGACGAATGCGCAATCGCGTGGGACGCACCGCCGACAGGCTACGCTGACCTGTCGCGCGGCCCGCAGTTTCCGAGCTGGTTCCCCGGCGGCGAACTCAACTGGGTCAACACCATCTATGGCTGGGCGCGCAACCCCGCCACTGCGCAGCAGAAGGCCGTGGTCGCCGAGCGGGAAGACGGCAGCGTCAGCGAGCTGACCTATGCGGAGCTGGAGCAGCGCGTCAGCGATTTTGCCGCAGGACTCGTACGGCACGGTGTCAGACAGGGCGACCGCGTCGGCCTGCTGATGGAAAACGGCGTCGAGGCGACCGTCTCGCTGCTGGCCATCGTGCATCTCGGCGCGCTGGTCGTGCCGTTGTTCAGCGGCTTCGGGGTCGATGCGATCGTGGCTCGCCTGTCGGCTGCCGAGGCACGCATCGTGATCGCATCCACCGGCTTCTCGCGCCGAACCAAGCGGGTGGATGTACAGGGCGCGCTGCGCGACGCATGGCGCCAGCTGCCGTTGCTCGAACACGTGATCTGGAAGCGCGGCGAAGGCGACACCGCGCAAGATACACGCGACCTCGACTGGCAGGAAACGGCAAGCGCCGGACAGGGCCAGGGCGTCCCGCCGGTGTCCGTCACGCCCGATACGCCGTTCATGGTGATCTATACGTCGGGCACCACGGGCAAGCCGAAAGGCGTGGTGCATACGCATGGGAGCTTCCCGATCAAGATCGCGCACGATTCGCTGGTTCACTTCGACGTGCATCCCGGCGACGTCTACTGCTGGCCCGCCGACATGGGCTGGATCGCAGGCACGCTGGTGCTCGGCTGCGCGCTGCTGCGGGGCGCGACGCTGGTGTGCTACGACGGTGCGCCCGACTACCCCGACTGGTCGCGCATGTCGCGCGTGGTGGAACGTCACCGCGTCACGCACTTTGGGTCGGCGCCCACGCTGATCCGCGGGATGGCCAGCCACGAGGCGCTCGCGCTCGCAGGCGATCGCTCCACCGTCCGGTTGCTGATCACGGCAGGCGAAGGCATCGCACCCGAGCATTTCAACTGGTTCCTGCAGCGCTTCGGCGACGGCACGGCGCCCGTCATCAACTACACGGGCGGCACCGAGGCATCGGGCGCGCTGCTCGCCAGCGTGCCGATCCGGCCGATTCCGCCGAGTGGCTTCAACACCGTCTCGCCTGGCGTGGCCGCCGACGTGGTGAATGCCGACGGCCAGAGCGTGACCGGCGAAGTCGGCGAACTGGCGATCCGCGCTCCGTTCGTCGGCATGACGCAGTCGTTCTGGCACGACGACGAACGCTACCTGGAAACCTACTGGCAGACCATTCCTGGCATCTGGGTCCACGGCGACCTGGCGCTGCGCACGTCCACAGGTAACTACTTCATGATGGGCCGCTCCGACGACACGCTCAAAGTCGCGGGCAAGCGCCTGGGGCCGGCCGAGGTCGAGGAAGTCGTGCTGGAACTGCCGGACGTGGCCGAGGCGGCCGCGATCGGCGTCGCCGATGCGGACAAGGGGCAGAAACTCGTCGTGTTCGTCGTGCCCAAGCCCGACGCCGGTGGCACGGGTGCGGATCTGGAGGCCATCGTGTCCGGCCACGTCGACAAGCGTCTCGGTCGCCCGTTCCGGCCGGGCCGAGTACATGTGGTCGCGCAACTGCCGAAGACGCGCAGCTCCAAGATCATGCGGCGCGTGATCCGTAGCGTGTACTGCGGGCAGCCCCCGGGCGACCTGTCGTCACTCGACAACCCCGGCGCGCTCGACGAAGTGCGCGCTGCCGCGACCTCCGCCTGACTCAACTGCAAACGAAACATGAAAGTACTCGAAGGCATCAAGGTCCTCGATTTCGGACGCTTCATCGCCGGGCCGTTCTGCTCGGCACTGCTGGCCGACTATGGTGCGGACGTCATCCGCATCGATCGCGTCGGCGGCGGCGAGGATCGATTTATCGTACCCGTGACCGAGCACGGCGAAGGCGCGCTGTTCCTGCAAGTCAACCGCAACAAGCGCTCGATGACGCTCGATCTGGACAGCCCCGAGGGGCGCGATATCGTGCGCAAGCTGGTTGTCGATGCCGACGTGGTGATCGCGAACATGCCGCCCCGCACGCTCAAGAGCCTCGGGCTCGACTACGACAGCCTGTGCGCGATCAAGCCCGACATCATCCTCGTTGCGTCCAATGCATTCGGCAACAGCGAAGCCGTGCGCGACCGTGTGGGCTTCGATGGCGTCGGCCAGGCACTGAGCGGCGCGGTGTACATCGCAGGTACGCCCGATCGGCCGCAAAAGGCCATGGTTCCGGTAGTGGACTTCGCCACGGCGTTCTCGTGTGCGCTCGGCGTCATGCTGGCGCTCTACGAACGCCAGCGCAGCGGCATGGGACAAGAAGTCAGCGCGTCGCTGCTGTGCACCGGCCTGAACATGGCCAGCGGCGCGCTGATCGAGGAAGCGTTGCTCGGTCTGGATCGCCAGGCCACGCTGAACCGTGCGTCCGGCTATGCGCCGTCCGACATCTTCAAGGCGACGGACGGCTGGTTCATCACCCAGGTCATCGGCCGTCCGATGTTCAAGCGGTGGACGCAACTCGTGGGCCGACCTGAACTGCTCGACGATCCGCGCTTTGCCGACGACAGGCTGCGCGGCGAGAACGGTGCGTTCCTGAGCGAACTGATGAGCGCATGGTGCGCAGACAAGACGCTCGCCGATGCGCTGGCCGAACTGGAGCAGGCGCGCATCCCGGCCAGCCCTGTCAATTCGCCACGTCAGGCACTCGAAGACGAAACCATCAAGGCGGCCGACGTTATCCGCTGGATGGACTATCCCGGTGCGCCGAAAAAGGTGCCCATCTTCGCCACGCCGGTGTCGTTGTCGCGTACGCCGCCGGAGATCCATACGCGACCACCGCTGACCGGCGAGCATACCGATGAAATTCTCGCCGGCATCGGACTGGATGAACGCGAGGTTGCCGATTTGCGATCACGCAAGATCGTCTGATCTACCCTGCCAAATCGCGCACCGGCCATCGATTCGACGGCCGGTGCATGACCGTTCCAAATCAAACAACGTACGACAAGGAACGTGCCGAGACATATGCCGCACTGGATTCAATCACATCGGCCGAATGCCGGCGCGCTCGGATAACACGTCGTGCCGGCACTTAACCGGGCCGCGCGTGATCTCGAGCTGGTGCTTCGCGATGCTCGCGACGAACCGCGATCACCTGCCTGAACGCTCCCGAGCCTCCTCCTCATCCATGAGTCACAGAACCCGGCCTCTCATTCGCAAGCCCCCCTGCTCTGCGACGAAAACCCGCTTCGGACTGTGCGGATAGAACAATGAGGCAATCAACCCGAAAGGATCTCCGTCACTCGTGACGATCTGAGCGCGCTTCACATTGTCTCTGGCAGGACGAATCAACACAGGACTCTTGCCTCGCTTCGTTCTTTCCAACTTGACGCGGTTTACCCGTAAGGGTCTCTACCCCATCCGCACGGCCTCGGATCATGCGCATTCCAATGCACGGAATCAGACGGGCCAACCGATTGACGATGGTGGTGGTGGCGAATCTAATCATCGAACGTAGCGATATCTGGACCAAGTAGATTCTGTTGTACCGATCTGAAGTCTCTTCCCAAGGAAGCTCATCGGTTCAATTTATTAAGGTTTCCGAATCAACTTTTGATCCATGAATCACCACGTCACGGCGAATAAATTCAGAAGAGACTTTGGAGACGTTCAATGAGAAAGGCAATTGCGCTTTGCGCAGCGGCAGGCTTCGTCAGCGGTACGGCAAGTGCGCAAAGCACTGTACTGCTCTACGGGATTCTGGATGAAGGTGCCAACTACGTCAGCAATGCGGCTGGCCATCACCTTTACAATCTCTCGAGCGGCGTCCTGAATGGCAGCCGCTGGGGGCTGCGTGTACGGGAGGATCTCGGCAGTGGCTATGGTGTGATCGCCGTGATGGAGAACGGGTTTGACGTCAATACCGGCAAGCTCGGCCAAGGCGGTCTCGGATTCGGTCGGCAGGCGTACGTTGGCCTGTCCAGCCCGTATGGCACGGTAACGCTCGGCCGACAATACGATTCCGTCGTCGATACGCTCGGCCTGTTCGAGGTGGGTGATCAATGGGGCGGCTCCATGGCCGCTCACCCGTCCGACAATGACAACTTCAACAATACGAACCGCGTCAACAACGCGATCAAGTACACCAGCCCGGTCTTTCATGGCGTGACGGCAACCGCGCTCTACTCGCTCGGCGGTGTCGCGGGACATACGGGCCGCAATCAGATCTGGTCGGCCGGTGTCAGTTACGCGAATGGTCCCCTTTCTTTGGGCGCCGGCTATCTCAACGTCCGAAACCCGAACACGTCGTTCTACGGCTCCGGCGGAACCGTCGCGGCCACCGTCAACGAAGTGCCGGGCTCGAACTTCGGCGCATCACCGGTGATCTCGGGCTATGCGTCGGCGCATTCGCTGCAAGTTATCGGCGCCGGCGCCGCGTATACGATCGGCGCGCTGACGTTGGGAACGACCTACTCCAATACGCAGTTCCGTCACCTTGGCGACACATCGAGCGGGCCGGTGCCCGCTGGCGGCATCGCAGGAACCGCAAAGTTCGACAACGTCGAAGCGAGCGTGAAATACCAGTTCACGCCGTCAGTCCTCATCGGTGCCGCGTATGTCTACACGCGGAATAGTGGCGCCGATTCCAAAGGTGGAGCTCATTACAATCAGGCTTCCGTCGGAGCCGATTACTTCCTCTCGAAGCGCACCGACGTCTACCTCGTCGGCACCTATCAGCGTGCCAGCGGGACCGACTCGACCGGTCGAGTCGCCGTCGCGTCCATCAATCAGTTGACGCCGTCGACCTCAAATCACCAAACCGCGATTCGCGTCGCCATTCGACATCGGTTCTGATCCGCGGCGATCCCGTCGACTCATGTATCGACGCGCCGCGCTGAAACGATCCCGTTGGAGTATCGGGTTCGCGGCGGGCGCGCGGCGCAAATGGTTTTCGGCATGCTTCCACCGGGATCGCCATCCTTCCCTTCAACGGTTGACCGGCCACGCACATCATGAATGAACACAAGGAAACCTGTCGGACCTCGTCGACGGAGGTAAAGCGAGCAAGTTCATCTCGCTCGATCAACGTTCGTGGAAAGCATCCCAAGACAGCATCCGTTGCGCGACGTTCATGCGAATCACGAGGGCGGAGAGCGCTTGCTGCATGGATGATGGCGATGACATTGACGCTCGGAGCCTGCGGTGGGGGCGACGACGTCAACTCCGGGTATGCCAGACTGATGTCTGCAGTACCTCAGGCCGTCACGTCGGTACCGGACGCGCACGCAACGCTTCTCACCTATACGATGCCGGCAACGGCGGGCGGCACTACGCCCGCGACTTCGCTGTTGTTTGTTCCGAAGCGCAATGCACCTGCGGGCGGATGGCCGATCGTCGCGTGGGCGCACGGTACCACGACCGCGGGGCAAGCCACATGCGCACCGAGCCTGACGCTGGACACGCTCGACGGAGGACTGACCGCGCAAGGTTTCCCGAGCCATTACAGCGACTTCATCGAATCGCTGGTCCATGCAGGTTATGCGGTGGTCGCTCCCGATTTCGAAGGCCTGGGACCGGCCGAAAATACCCCGTACCGATACTACAGTTCAGCAAGCGAGGCGCGATCGATCATTGCGGCGGTAGTCGCGGCGCGTGAGAGCGACATGCCGCTTTCCACCCGTTGGGCGGCCGTCGGACATTCGGAAGGTGGGCGCGGTGTCCTCGAACTCCAGCGTTTTGTCGGTGAAGCCTCCAGCCTCGATTTTCGCGGCACCGTCGCGATCGCGCCCTTCACGTCTGTCGCCGCATCAATCAACGGACTCAGCGAGATGGCCGCGGGCGATCCCGCGAATGCCGCTCTCTATACCGCGATCCAGAATTTGTTCGTCGGCATGTTGACTGTCGCGGTGCAAGTCGAGTCGCCCAATGTGGACGTTTCGAAGCTGATGGGCGTCGATCTGGCGTCCCAGTTGACGGACCTGAAGACAAAGTGCGTGTTCGCGGCCTCCGGTCAGATCGGTCAGTTGATCTCGACGAAGACATCGGCCGGATACGCCGGCTTCAATCCGCAGTGGAGTAGCGTGCCGGAAATGCAAGCCTATCTTGCCGCGAATGATCCGGCGGTTGCGCCCAACTTCCGGTTGACGGCGCCCACGCTGATCCTTCAGGGGACGGCAGACGTGTTCGTACAACCGACGCTTACGAGCGAACTCGTCTCACGGCTGCAAGCAACGACACCTCCTCCGTCGCTGGTGTACAAGACCTACCCGGGCAAGGACCACGGCACGGTCATGACCGTTGCGGCTCCCGACGTTATCGCGTTTCTGTCCAGTCGATTCCAGTAATGGACGCACGCATGCGGCGCCGCGTTGATGATTGACGCGTAGATATGCGAGTCACCCAAAAGCCGCACGCACCGACCGAGCCTCGCGATCACCCGCGTCGGTCAATACCTGTCGGTTCGTGATGCGACCGAAGATGCCATTCCTGCAGCGCGTTCGGTGCGAGTCGATTGGGCACACAGGCGGCGCATGTCGATCAACCTGCCCGCTTCCCACGCTTCCCCTCTCGCTACTCCGAATCCGCCTGCGCGAACCCGAGCGTCAACCCGAACGCATCGAGGATCGTCGCTGCGGTGCGGGCCATGCGCTTCGCCATGGCCTCCGGCGTCTCGCGCATGGCGCCCTGGCGAAGCCAGTGCACCGCCGTCCAGACCAATCCCCCGCCGAGCACCGTCAGGCAATCCTGCTCGGCTTCCGTACGGACGCCTTCATAAGGCGGAAGGAGACGGCCGGAAACGAAGGTCACCAGTTCATCGAAAAACGCCGATGTCGCCGCATCGTTGAACACGGTCAGATAGAAAGGCTGATGCGCATGCAGATGCTCGAGAATCAGCGCGGTTTCCACCTCCATTGACCTGAAGAAAGTGGCGCTCGGCGGGTTCAGCCGTTTGCCTTGCTCCTCGACGAACGCAAAAGCGTCGTCGAGCCTCACCAGCGCTGCTCGCTGGGCGGCCGACTGAAGGTCGGGAAAGTGCTGATAGAACGTGGGACGCGCGACGCCCGCGCGTTGCACCAACTGAGCAATGCTGAGCGTGTTCAGCGGCGCGTCGTCGAGCAGTTCGGTCATGGCGCGAACGAGCGCGTCGTAACTCCGTTGAAAGCGAGGATCGGCGGTATTAGGGCTTACATCAGGTGGCATAAAAAGCTCTGGACACGTGGTTTTGTCTATTTTACATTTGTTCAATAGATCGAGATGCGATGTGCCAACACACCTCTGAAAGGCTATTGAAATGAAGTCCTCATCCCTCGTCCCCCAGCCGCCCCTGAAACCCGTCATCGGTCATCTGATGGAGGTCCTCGGGCCGTCGCCCCTTGCCAAGATGATGGATCTCGCGCGCACTTACGGGCCGGTCTACTGGTTCGAGGTGTTCGGGCAAGGTTACTACGTTGTCAGCGGGCAAACACTGGTGAATGAGGTGTGCGATGAAAGCCGATTTCAGAAGTGTGTGCACCAGTCGCTGCTCGAACTGAGGCCCGCGATCGGCGACGGGTTATTTACGGCATTCGGTGACGAACCGAACTGGGCCAAGGCGCATCGTGTGCTGATGCAGGCGTTCGGCCCGCTCAGTATCTGGTCGATGTTCGACAAGATGGTCGACATCGCCGACCAGATGTTTCTCCATTGGGAGCGGTTCGGCCCGGAGACGCCGGTCGATGTATCCGATCACATGACGCGACTGACGCTCGATACGATTGCCCTGTGTGCGTTTGATTGTCGTTTCAACAGCTTCTACCGTGAAGATCAGCATCCGTTTGTCGATGCCATGGTCAACACCCTCAGCGAGGCCGGCAAGCGCGAGCTGCGGCCAAAGCTTGTGTCGAAGCTGATGGTCAATCGCAGTCGAAAGTTCGACGCGGACATCGCAGTCATGCGATCGCTTGCGACCAAAATGATCGAGGACCGGCGCAAGCACCCACACGTCAACGAAGAGTCGATGGACCTGCTCGACCGCATGCTGAACGGCGTCGATCCGGTGACGGGAGAAAAACTCGATGACGAGAACATCGTCTTCCAGATGATTACCTTTCTCATCGCCGGACATGAAACGACCAGCGGGCTCCTGTCCTTTGCCACCTATTTCCTCCTCAAGAACCCGGACATCCTGCAAAAAGCACGGGACATGGTCGACGAGGTGGTGGGCAGCGAGACCCCGCGGATCGAACATCTCGCACGACTGCGTTACATCGAACACATCCTCATGGAGACGTTGAGAATCTGGCCGACCGCGCCGGCATTCGCCGTGTCGCCGCTCGCCGACACCACGTTCGGCGGGAAATATGCCGTTTCTCCCGACGACATCATCATGATCCTGACGCCCATGTTGCATCGGGATGTGAGCGTCTGGGGCGAGGACGTCGAGGCATTCCGTCCGGAGCGATTTGCCCCGGAGAATGCGGAGCAACTCCCGCCCAATGCATGGAAGCCCTTCGGCAATGGCGCACGTGCCTGTATCGGCCGCCCGTTTGCGATGCAGGAAGCGCATCTCGTCCTGATCATGCTGCTTCAGCGATTCGATTTCTCTTTCGCCGATCCGGACTACGAGCTGGAGGTCGCCGAAACGCTTACGCTGAAGCCGACCGGTTTACGGATCAACGTGAAACCGCGGGCCCGAGGCGCGCTCAAAGCGCCCGATACGGCCGTTCGCGCCCGCCCGAGCGCGCAAGGCCCGAGCGTCGCCCCGGTTCAGTCGGCCCCTTCCAGCGAAGAGGTGTCGACCATGCTCGTGCTCTTCGGGGGAAACACGGGCTCCGCCGAATCCTTTGCAAGACGCATTGCAGGGGACGCGAGTCGTCACGGATTTCACGCGACGTGCGCGCCCCTCGACGATTTCGCGGGAAAACTCGACGGATATCCGGCCATCGTGATCGTCACCGCTTCCTACGAAGGACAGCCGCCGGACAACGCCCGATCATTCGTCCCGTATGTCGAAGCACTCGGCGAAGGCGCGCTGGACGGTGTTCATTTTTCGGTGCTCGGGTGCGGCAACAAGCAATGGGCCCGGACCTACCAGGCGATTCCCAAGCGAGTCGACGAAGCGCTCGAGAAGGCCGGTGCCACGAGAGTGCACGTCAGGGGCGAACTCGATTCCGGTGGCGACTTCTTCGGTGAATTTGACAATTGGTACACCGAAATGTGGGACCGATTTGCGATCAGCGCCGGGAAGGAAGTCTCGACCGTGCAACAGGGCGATACCGCGCTGAAGGTCAGTTTCGCCGAGAATACCCGTGAAAAATTGCTGAACTTCGGCGACATGGCGCATGCGTCCATCGTCGACAATAGGGAACTGGTCGATATCAGCGTGGCCGGCAGCCGCTCCAAAAAGCATATCGAACTGAAACTGCCGGAAGCGATGACGTATCAATCGGGAGATTACCTGGCCGTTCTGCCGCGCAACTCGAAAAACAACGTCGATCGCGTCTTGCGCCGGTTTCGCGTGAGCTGGGACACGCCGGTGGTGATTGAAGGCACGTCAAGTAATCCGCGCCTTCCGCTTGGCCAGCCCATCAGTTGTGGTGACCTGTTCTCGAGCTATGTCGAACTCGCCGTTCCTGCCACCCGATCACAAGTATCGACCCTGGCCGCCGCCACGCGTTGCCCTCCCGAGAAGGTCGAGCTCGAGCGCCTGAGCGCCGACGATTTCGAAGGCGAGATCCTCGGAAAACGGACCACCGTCATGGATCTGCTCGAACGCTTCGGATCCGTCGACCTGTCGCTCGAAAAATTCCTCGATATGCTGCCCGCGCTGAAAGCACGCCAGTATTCGATCTCGTCTTCCCCGCTTTGGAAAGCAGACCATGTCACGCTGACGGTAGCCGTGGTCGATGCACCGGCGCTCTCCGGCAATGGTCGCCATGAAGGGGTGGCGTCGTCGTATCTCGCGCGGCTCAACACCGGGGACAACCTGTCCGTCGCAGTCAGGCCATCGAATGCACACTTTCGGCCACCCGCCGAGACCGGCCTTCCGATGATCCTGATCTGTGCCGGTTCCGGTATCGCCCCCTTCCGCGGCTTTCTGCAAGAGCGCGCACTGCAGAAGCAGCAGGGGGAAAACATCGGCAAGTCGTTGCTCTTCTTCGGCATCGATGACCCCGACGTCGACTTTCTCTATCGCGACGAACTCGACGAATGGGCACGATGCGGTGTGGTCGAAGTGATGCCGGCTTACTCGAACCGCCCGGAGGAAGGTGCCCGGTTCGTTCAGGACAAAGTCTGGCTGGAGCGCGAGAAGATCGCCGCCCTGTTTGCGCAAGGCGCCACCGTCTTCGTCTGCGGGGATGGAAAGAACATGGCGCCTGCCGTACGCGCCACGCTTGCCCGCATTTATCAGGAGGCGACGGGAGCGAACGACGAAAGCGCCAGCGCGTGGATCGACACGATGGAGCGGGAGCATGGCAGATATGTTGCCGACGTGTTTGCATGACGGTGACGGGATCCTGTCGCGTCCAGTTGCAGCAGACAGCTGACCTGCCCCGCCGCCGCTTTCAGGAACGGATGCGACACGTGCTTCGATCCCGGCCTGTGCCCTGTTTTCCTTGCGTCCTTCACCCTGGTTCCGGTCGAGTTCCGAGCGGAACCAGGGGTTGATCACACGCCGCTCAACCGCTTCGAATCGCCCCACGTCTTTTAATGACGGCACGGTTCGGAAAGCGACGGGTTAACCACGATCGACCGTCGATGAACACCATGCTAATTTCATCGTCCACATGACTTGGTCATTTGATCAACATTGAAATGGACATGCCGTCCCACTGTAAACCACGCGAATCGCTCCATGCATACCGCCTCCGGATATGCATGACCGATCCCCCCGATGTCGTGGCGGAGTGGACGACGCCGATCACCCCATGATGTCCTTCAGTGTTTCCGAGCGCGATCGCTTCAAACCCGTAATTTCGCATTCCAGAATTTATTGAAGATAGTCGAAATCGCGCCAAGACACCCGACACTCACTCATTCGATTCCATGACTAGCGAACTCACCCTCTCCCGTCGCGACGTGGAGTTCATTCTTTTCGACTGGCTGCAGGTCGAATCGCTTACCGGTCGGCAACGATTTTCCGGGCAGGACCGCTTCGACTACACGTCCGTGCTGGATGTGTACGAATCGCTTGCCACGGATCTCTTCAAACCGCATAACAAGAAGAACGACAGCAACGAACCCGCATTCGACGGAGAACGCGTCACCATCAACCCGGAAGTGGGTGTCGCATTGCGTGCATTTGCGGCCGCCGGCCTGATCAGCGCGTCGTTCCCCAACGAGTGGAACGGCATGAGCCTGCCCAGCACCGTGGAACGGGCCGGCATGGCGTATTTGCTGGCAGCCAATCCGGGAACCGCGGGCTACGCGTTTCTCACGATCGCCAACGCCAATTTGCTGATGGCCCACGGCGAGCGCGACCGGGTCGAGCACTACGTCAAGGCCATGGCGGAAGGGCGATGTTTTGGCACGATGTGCCTGTCGGAGCCGCAAGCCGGGTCGAGTCTTGCCGATATCCGCACGCGCGCGGTTCCCGGCCGGGACGGCCGCTACCGCCTGTTCGGCAACAAGATGTGGATCTCCGGTGGCGATCACGAGATTGCCGAGAACATCGTCCACCTGGTATTGGCCAAGATTCCCGATGAAAACGGCCAGCTTCCTCCGGGCGTTCAAGGGATATCGCTCTTCACCGTCCCGCGCAAGTTGATCAATGCCGACGGGCTGCCGGGCGAGCGAAACGATGTCGTCCTCGCCGGCATCAATCACAAGATGGGGTACCGCGGCACGGTCAACTGTCTGCTGAACTTTGGTGAGGGTCGCTACCGCCCGGAAGGCGAAGCGGGCGCCATCGGGGAGATCGTCGGCGAGCCCGGCAAAGGCCTGGCCTACATGTTCCACATGATGAACGAGGCGCGTATCTCGGTCGGCCTCGGCGCCGCCGCGATCGGCTATACCGGCTACCTTCACTCGCTGGATTATGCGAAGACACGCCTGCAGGGCCGGACACGCGGTGACCGATCGCCCGCCTCGGGACAGGCCCCCATCATCCGTCATGCCGACGTCCGGCGCATGCTGCTCGCGCAAAAGGCCTACGTGTCGGGTGCACTCGCGTTGTGCCTGTATGCGGCTCGACTGAGCGACGATATCCATTCGCAGGAAGACGCCGGCGCCCGCGAAGACGCGCATGGCCTGCTCGACCTGCTCACCCCCGTCGTCAAGAGCTGGTCGTCCCAATGGGGTCTCGTCGCCAACGATCTCGCCATCCAGGTTCATGGCGGCTACGGCTACACGCGCGAATACAACGTCGAGCAGTTCTATCGCGACAATCGGCTCAACCCGATACACGAAGGCACATTCGGTATCCAGGCGCTCGACCTGCTGGGTCGAAAGACGCGTGCAAACGGCGGTGCCGCGATGAATACGCTCGACCGGAAAATCGCCGCGACGGTGTTCAAGGCCCGGTCGATCCGTCCGCTCCATGACCATGCCGACACGCTCGAGTGCGCGTGGGAGCGCATCCGACTCGTCACCCACGCGCTGCACCGGCTCGACGACCCGGAACTCCAGCTGGCGAATGCGGCGGCCTACCTCGAAGCATTTGGCCATGTCGTCGTCGGCTGGCTCTGGCTCGATCAGGCGCTCGTGGCCAACACGCTCGAGAGCGGCCCCACCGGGAGCGACTTCCATCGCGGCAAGCTCGCCGCGTGCGACTACTTCTTCGGGTGGGAAATGCCCAAAGTGGCCGCGTGGCTGGCGGTGCTCAATCCCGTGGAAACCACGCCCCTGACGATGCCGGAGCACTGGTTCTGACCCGTGCGCGCAGCCTCCATTTCGTTGCTTCCGTTTAATTCATGAGGATGTCATATGATTGATGCCGTCATCGTTTCCACCGCGCGCACGCCGATCGGCAAGGCCTATCGCGGCGCATTCAACCTCACGCACTCGCCCACCCTGCTCGGTCACGCCATCCGGCATGCCGTGCTGCGCGCCGGGATCGAACCGGATCGCATCGAGGACGCCGTCATCGGTTCGGTGCTCAACGCGGGAACCGCCGGCAACAATGTCGCCCGACAAGGTGTGCTGGCGGCCGGGCTGCCTGCTTCGGTCGCCGCGCAAACGCTTGACCGCCAATGCGCATCGGGCCTGATGGCGATCGCCACGGCCGCCAAACAGATCATGTGCGACGGGATGCAGGTGGTGGTCGCCGGCGGCCAGGAAAACATCTCGGCGGTACAGACGCGCTACTTCGAGTGGACGCGCGCCGACCAGGATCCCAACGTGCTGGCCGTGCAGCCCGCCGCCTACATGCCGATGCTCGAGACCGCCGAGTTCGTTTCCCGCAAATACGGGATCGCGCGGGACGTGCAGGATCAGTACGCGCTCGATTCCCAGCTGCGCACTGCCGCCGCACAAAAGGAAGGCCGCTTCTCGGACGAAATCGTCCCGATCACGACACAGATGCTGGTCGTCGACAAAGCGACCGGCGAAACGTGGCGGAGGGAGGTCACGCTCACGCAGGATGAGGGGAATCGTCCCGGCACGACGCTCGAATCGCTTGCCGCGCTCGCACCGGTGGTTGACGGTGGCGTGGTGACCGCCGGGAATGCAAGCCAGCTGTCGGACGGTGCAAGCGCCTGCGTGCTGATGAACGGCAAGACCGCCGAACAGATCGGCGCGACGCCCCTCGGCATCTATCGCGGCATGACCGTCGTCGGCAATGCGCCCGAGGAAATGGGCATCGGCCCCATCTACGCGATCCCCAAGCTCCTGAAGCTTCATGGCCTGACGGTCGACGACATCGGACTGTGGGAGCTCAACGAGGCATTTGCCTGCCAGGTGCTGTACTGTCGCGACAAGCTGGGAATCGATCCGGCCCGATACAACGTCAACGGCGGCAGCATTTCGATCGGCCATCCGTACGGGATGACGGGCGCCCGCCTGGTCGGACACGCACTGATCGAAGGCAAACGACGCGGCGCGCGCTACGTCGTCGTGGCGATGTGCGTGGGGGGCGGCATGGGTGCGGCCGGCTTGTTCGAAGTCGTCTGACGGAGCGCGCCTTTACCCGCAGACCGAATGGGGCGGCAGCCCCGCTCTTGCGGGCCTTGCAGACCTATCCGGGGATGCGTGAGCGGACCTTGTGTCGCAAGCGCGCCTGATGCGCCATCGCACCAGGCGCCGACGCGCGCCGGACTTTTTCTGAAATGCCATTCGCGTGCCGGTTAAGAGACGGGTGATGCCGACCGCTCAATCTGCCGGCATCACCTCGGTCGATCACGTCAAGGGTTCGACACCCGCAACTCGCGCCGGAGGATCTTCCCGACGTTGCTCTTTGGCAGGCTGTCGCGAAACTCGATGCTTTTCGGACGCTTGTAACCGGTCAGCTGGCCTTTACAGAACGCCATCAGGTCTTCGAACGTCAGCGCCGGATCCTTCCTGACCACGAACAGCTTGACGGCCTCTCCGGAATGCTCGTCGGGTACGCCGATCGCCGCGACCTCGAATACACCGGGATGGTTGGCGACGACGTCTTCGATCTCGTTCGGGTAGACGTTGAAACCGGACACGAGAATCATGTCCTTCTTGCGGTCGACGATTCGCACGAAGCCCGCCTCGGAGATCGACGCAATGTCACCCGACCTGAAGAAGCCGTCCTCGGTCATCACCTTCGCGGTCTCGTCCGGCCGCTGCCAGTAACCCGCCATCACCTGCGGACCACGAATGCACAGCTCTCCGGCTGCGCCGGGCGGCAATTCGTTGCCGTCGTCGTCCCGGATCGACACTTCCGTGGAGGGCAACGGCAGGCCGATGGTGCCGTTGAACTCACTCCCGGTCACGGGATTGACCGCGACGCAAGGTGATGTCTCGGACAGCCCGTATCCGTCGATGATCGGCGCGCCGGTCATCTCCTTCCAGCGCCTGGCGACGGCTTCCTGCGTGGCCATCCCGCCACCGCTGGCCAGCAGCAGATTGGAGAAATCGAGGCGCGAGAAGCCGGGATGATGGAGCATCGCGTTGAAGAGCGTGTTGACGCCCGGAAAATTCGTGACCTTGTATCCGGCGAGCGACTCGATCATCCCGCCGATGTCCCGCGGATTCGGCACCAGTACGGAAAGCGCACCCATGTGAATCGTCAACAGGCAGCAAACATTGAGTGCAAAGATGTGATAGAGCGGAAGTGCCGCCACCGTGATGAACTGCGTCACGTCAGGGCGCAAATCGCGCGCCGGGTTGAACCAGACGTCCGACTGCAAGACATTCGCGACGATGTTCCGATGCAACAGCGTCGCGCCTTTCGACACCCCGGTTGTCCCGCCCGTATATTGGAGAAAAGCGACATCGTCCGGCGACTGGGAAGCCGGTACGAATGTGCCCCGACGTCCCTCATCGATCGCGTCGTCAAATGCCGCATACGGGCTCGGCTTCCGTTCCGCGCCGGACGCGTTGCCCTGCGCGGCTACCAGAACATGCTTCACCTGCGTGTGCGCAAGGATTGCATCCAGCGTTGCCGTGCAGCCGTCGAGAATGACGATCGCCTCCGCGCCGCTGTCATTCAGCTGGTGTTGCAGCTCGCGAGGCGTATAGAGCGGGTTGACGTTGACGACAACGTAGCCGGCGCGCAACACCGCACAAATCGAGATCGGGTACTGCAACACGTTCGGCATCATGATGGCGACCCGCGCACCCCGCTCGAGGCCGCGTGACTGCAGCCACGCGGCCAGTGCTCGGGACATCACGTCGAGCTCACCATAGGTGATCTGCTTTCCATCGCACGCAAACGCCGGATTCGCGTGAAACCGGCTGAAGCTTTGTTCGATCAATGCACTGATGTTTCGATACGCGCTGGAATCAAGCTCTGCCGGAACCCCCGGCGGATAGGCATCAAGCCAGATCTTTTCCATACCCAATCTCCTCTGTCCCATTTGAATAAGTGCGCGACGCCCATCCCCTCATCACGCGCGTGGATATGCCGGGCCGCCTCGAACACGCGAGACTCGTCCCTCGTCGCAACGATAGGGCTGCGTGGTCGACCGCCAGTCAGCGACGCCGTGGATCACGTTGTCGGCAGACAGTTGACGGGCGACGGCCACCATCCTGTTTGTTTCACCGCCATCGCCCCCTGCTTGGCAGGCAAATTCTTGCCCCCCGAAACGCGACTTCCGAGTCAGGGGGCTACACTCAAACTGGTCAATTGATATGGTCATTTGACCATACAGGGAAACTTGCGGCAACTTGGTAGTTGCACGAGGCTGCGACGCGGGATTTGTCGATGCCATGCGTGCGGCTGCGGCCCTGGATTCCGTATGCAGTGCCATTGATCGAATCGACCGACGGGTTCCCTGCGCCCGCCGCGAACAGACCGGCGTTGTTCGCTTGCGAGCAGGCAGCACCCCGCTTCAGGCCTTCAAACTGATACGTCACGCCGGCACTGTATGCGCGGTTATTCGCAAGGTTCGTACTATTCGAGAGCGAGTACGTGCCACCGAATTGCGGGCCGCAGCGTCTTGTTCATTCGTGACGCTCCATTCAAAAAAATGAGGCAGGTCTCGCGACCTCGTTCATCAACAGCCGGCAAACACCGGGAGGACCTTGTCCTGTTGGTCACACCCGGGTTTCCAATGCGCCCGCATTGACGGGCGCTAAACGGCTGGGCGACCCGTTTCAACATTTCCCGGGCGCATCGACGGCTCCGGAACCGAAGAGCTTCCGGCTCCAGCCGGACAGCCTGTCGCTGAACAGCAGTTCATACAGCACCGGCACCATGCCGAGCGTAATCAACGTCCCGAGCAGCAGCCCGCCCATGATGGTGACGGCCATGCCGGTCCACAGCGTGCCGGCGAACAGCAGCAGCGGAACCAGGCCGGCGATGCAGGTCAGCTTGGTCATCACGATCGGCCGCAGGCGCGCCACGGCCGCCGCGACGACCGCTTCGCGGCGCGACTTGCCGGCCGCCAGCTCGACCTCGATACGCTCCAGCAGCAGCACCGCGTTGTTGACGATGATCCCGGCCAGCGACAGCAGGCCGAAGTTCGCCATGAAGCCCAACGGTTCGCGGGCGATGATCAGTGCGGGCCCGACGCCGATCATCGCGAACGGAATGATCCCGACGATCAGCAGCAGCTTGCGGAACGAGCCGAACTGCCAGATGAACAGCACCAGCATCGCAACCACCGCGTGCGGCAGATACTCGCCGAGCGCCACGTTGGCCTCGGCGGACTCCTCGATTTCGGCGCCCAGCTCGATCCGGTACCCCGGCGGCAACGCGATCCGGCCGACGGCCGGCGCGAGCTGATCGACCGCCTGCTGCGCGGTGCCGTGGGTATTGCGGCCCTTCACGGTGAGCGTGCGCATCAGGTCGCGGCGTCGAATCGTCGACGGCTCGGTATTCAACGTGACCGTCGCAACCGCGGACAGCGGAACCGGCGCGCCGCCCGCAGCCGGATGGATCAGCGTATTGGCGAGATCTTCCGGCCGCGCGCGCTCGGCTTGCGCGCCGCGCACGACCAACGGCACCAGCGTATCGCCGTCTCGCAACACCGACACGTTGACGCCGGTATACCGCGTGGCCAGCGCCGTCGAGATGTCCTCGCTGCTGACGCCCAGGCGCCGTGCCTTGTTCTGGTCGATCTCGACGTCGACACGCGGCACGCGCGGCCCCCAGTCGTCGTGAATCTGCACGATGCCCGGCTGGGTATGCAACGCTGCCTGGATCTTGCGGCCGATCTCGCGCAGCACGGCTTCGTCGGGACCGGACACGCGATACGCCACCGTGCCGGCGTCGTGGGCGCTGCGCGAGAAGCGTTTCGCATCGGTTCGCACTTCGGGATGGTGTTGCGTCATCCACGCCTGGGTTCGTGCGATCACGGCGTCGAGATCCTGCGGCTTCGCGACGCTGACCGTGACGTAGCCGATATGCGACGCAGGCAGCGGCGGATTGAGCACCAGGACGACACGCGGGCCGCCGTCGGCGACATAGCCGATGCTGGTCGTCACCTCGGGATTGCGCTTGCGATCGTCGAGCCAACGGCTCAGGTCGCGAACCACGTCGCGCGTGAGCCGCGCATCGCTCCCCGGCTGCAGCTCGAGTTCGACCTGGAACTGCGGCCGGTCGGAAGCGGGCAGGAACCCGGCCGGACGCGTGGCCAGGATCGCGAGCGCGCCGACCAGCAAGGCAGTCATCACGACCAGGAACCGCCCCTTGTGGTCGAGCACGCGGCGAATCAGGCGGGCATAGGCACCGTAGAAGCGGCTTTGCTTGACCGTCGCGTCGGCATCGTGCTCGTGCGCATGGCCTTCGCCGTGATGGCCGGATTTCAGGAAGAAATAGCAAAGCAGCGGCGTCACCGTCAGACAGAGCAGCCACGACCCGAGCAGCGACAGCGTGAGCACGACCACGAGCGGGCGCAGGTATTCGTTGGTGGCGGTGTCGCCGAAGAAGAACGGCGAGAACGCGAAGATGATGACCAGCGATGACGTCAGCAGCGGGATCGCCAGCGTACGGCCTGCTTCGATGCACGCGTGACGGCGCTCCTCGCCCGCGGCGAGGCGGCGTTCGACGTCCTCCGCGATCACGATGCCGTTGTCGACCAGCAAGCCCAGCGCGATGATGATCGCGGCCATCGACACGATGTGCAGCTCGATGCCCAGCGAGCGCATCACGAGCAGCGTGGCCAGGATGGTCAGGGGCACGATGCCGCCCACCACGACGCCGGCGCGCCAGCCGAGGAACAGCACGACGACGATCATCACGATCACGATCGTCTCGATCATCACCTGGTTCATGCGGCCCATTTCCCGCTCGACCACGTCCGCCTGGAAGGTCACGTAGTCGAGCGAAAAACCGGCGGGCAACTGCTGCTTCAATTCGTCCAGACGCGCGCGCAGCGCCTGGCCGACCGCCTTCACGTTCTGGCCTTTGCGCATCGAGATGCCGAGGACGACCGCGTCTTCGCC
This sequence comes from Burkholderia sp. AU6039, assembly GCF_002223365.1. NCBI lineage: Bacteria > Pseudomonadati > Pseudomonadota > Betaproteobacteria > Burkholderiales > Burkholderiaceae > Burkholderia > Burkholderia sp. AU6039. The sequence continues at coordinate 281,663 of NZ_NKFK01000008.1, read as the reverse complement.
GCGGAAGATCGCCGCAGACTCGGGCGGATCGACGGGCCGAACCTGCACCTGGGCGATGTCGCCCAGACGCACGGTGCCCTGCGCGGCTTCCGCGCGCGCGCCGGCCGGCGGCACGGTGAGCGTGAAATCCTGCAGCGCCTGCAGCGAGCGGATTTCGCCGGAGCTGACGACCGCGCTGTTCAGGCCCGACAGCACGAGCCGGCCGCCGGACTGCACGACGTTCTGCTTCTGCAGCTGTTGCATGACCGACGCGGCGGACAAATGCAGCCCCGCCATTCTGGCGCGGTCGAATTCGATATAGACGCGCTCCTCCTGCAGGCCATGAAAGCTGACGCCCTGCACGCCGGGCACGCGGTACAGCCCTTCGCGCAGCAGCTTCAGCGGTTCGCGCATCTCGCTCATCGAAAACCCCGGCGCGGTCACCGCGATGGACGCGATCGCCACGCGACCGAAGTCGTCGTCGATCTGCGGAGGCAGCGTGCCGGCCGGGAACAGCGGCACCGCTTCGTCGACCTTGGCGCGCATGCGCTGCAACACCGGCATCAGTGCATGCACGTCTTCACGGAACGAAACCTGGAGGATCACGCTGCCGTCACGCACGGTGCTCGTGACGTGCTTCAGTTCGTTCAATTGGCGCAGGCGCTCCTCCACCGGCCGGGCGACGAGCTGCTCCATCCGCTCGGCCGGCATGCCGGGGTTCGCGACGAACACCAGCGCATCGCGAACGGTCGTGGAAGGCTCTTCCTGGGACGGGAACGTGAGGAAGGTGAACGCGCCGGTCACGAGAATCAGCAGCGCGACAAAGAAAGTGAGCCGGCTGGAATTGAGTGCGGCCTGGGTCAGCTTCACGAGCGCGCTCCCTGCAGAAGGGTCTGCGCCCGATACGTGACGACGGACTGGCCCTCGTTCAGGACGGCGGTCCCCGCGACCACGACCTGCTCGCCGGCGCGCAGGCCTTGCGTCACGGCGACCCGCCCATCCGGCAGCAGTTGCCCGCCCGTGCGAATCGCGCGGCGCTTCAGCGTCTGGCTGGCGCCGTCGATGACGAAGACGCTGCCTCGGCCGGCTTCCGTGCCGGCCATGACGGCCGTCGCCGGCAGCGTGATGTCATGCGCTTCACCGCGCGGCAGCGCCACGGACAGCACGCCGCCACTGCGCAGCCCGGAAGGGGCACCCTGGACCCGGAAGATGGCTTGCACCAGCGAGCCGTTGTCGCTCCGGCCGGACAGCCGTTCCATGGTCAGCGTCACGCGATCCGTGCCGCTGACCGCGTGGGCTTCGGCGCCGGGCGACAGCGTCGCGGCGATCGTGTCCGGCAGCATCACGACGGCTTCCAGCGCGCGGCCGGCCTCCATCTGCAGCACGCTCTGGCCTGCGGCGACATCCACGAACGGCTGGACCTGACGCGCCACGATTTCGCCGTCGAACGGGGCCGTGATGCGCGTGAACGCGAGGTCGCGCCGGGCGCTCGCCACCGCGGCCTCCGCGACACCCAGCTGGCTCGCGGCCTGCTGATGCGATGCCTGTGCGGCCTGCAACGCGGGCGCGGAAATGATTCCGTCGCGGGCGAGTTCCTCCTGCTGACGCAGGTGGGTACGACGCTCGGCCAGGGTCGCGGCGGCGGCCGCACGATCGGCCGTCGCCCTGTCGAGCCGCCAGCGTGCCGGCGACTCGTCCAGGCGTGCGAGCACCTGCCCGGCCCGGACGCGATCGCCCACGTCGACCAGCATCGCGACGACGCGGCCCGACGACTCGAAGCCGAGGTCGGTGCGCTGGCGCGCGCGCAGCGTCGCGACGAAGGTGTCGGCGTGCGCCTGGCCGGCACCGCCGGCCACTTCGACCTTGACGGGCCGCGGTACGTCGGCAACCGGCGCGGCGGATGGCTGACATGCCGACAGCAGCGTTGCCGAGACGAGCGCGCAGAGTACCAGCCTGCCCGCTTGAGGCATGGAACGGGAATGCATCGTAAAACCTTCGAAATGAATGAGGGAGCTCAGGGAAGCTTGCGAATCGCGCTTTCCAGCGTGTCGCGCAACACTTGGCGCTGCTCCGGCGTAAACCGGTGCAGGTTGAACACTTCGAGCAGGGCGATGCCGTCGAGGGCGACGACCAGCGCGAGCACCTGCCCCGCATCGGGGCCGCTTTGCGCGACCCGTGCATAGCTGCGCGAGTAGAAATCCCGCACGGGACCGGCCAGATGCGGATACAACGACGTGGCGGCCAGCAGGTTGGCCAGCAGCAGGCGGCGGTCTTCCGGCATGTCGAAGGTCAGCTTCGACAGTTCGGCCAGCGACGACTTCAACGGCTTCGCGGCATCGTCCGCCTCACGCGTGTCACGTGCCTCCTGCGCCCGCAGGTCCAGCATGTCCAGTTCGCCGACCACCCGCTCGATCAGCGCAGCCAGCAAGTCGTCGCGCGTTTTGAAATGGTAGACAAGGCCTGCTTTCGTGACCTTCGCGGCAGCGGCCACGGCTTCAATGGTCAGGTTCTGGATACCCTGGCTGGCCACGAGCTCGGCCGCGGCATCGAGAAGACGGTCGCGCGAACTGCTGCGGCCGGCTCGTCGCTCGGAAGTCGACATGGTGCATCTCCTTGGGATTGAAACTAAACTATACGTACAGTATAGTTTCACGAACTCCATGTCAAGACTCAAGGTAAATCCATGACGACCGTTGTTTCCCGCCCTGTTTCCGCGCACCGAGCGCTGACCTGTCTTGCTCTTGCCGCGACACTCGCCCTCGGCGGCTGTGCGATCGCCCCGCCCAGCCACGTCGCCACGGCGCCCGCCGTTGCGGCGCCCTCGCAATGGGTCGAGACATCGCCCGGGAAGCAGGGCACCGTCGGCGACATGTGGTGGCGGGATTTCGGCGATCCGGTGCTCGATCGACTGGTGGACAGCGCGCTCGATGCCAATCGCGACCTGAAGATCGCCGCGGCGCGCCTCGCGCAGGCGCGCGCGCTCGGCGACAGCGCCGAGGCGGAGCGCCGCCCGCGGCTGGATGCGATGGCGCGCGGCGAGCGCGGGCGCGAAAACAGCGTCGATCCGCGTGCGGAGCGCAGCGGCGTCGGCTTGCGTGCCGCGTGGGAAGTCGATCTGTTCGGGCGCGGTGCGTTGCTGGTGGACGCCGCACGGTCCGACAGCGCCGTCGCTCGCGAGGCGCTCCGTGCGACCCGCATTGCGCTGGCCGCGGACGTCAGTAACGCCTACTTCGAATTGCGCACGCTGGAGCGGCGCTCAGCGCTCAAGCGCGAGGCGCTCGAGGTTGCGCAAAGGCAGGCGGTCGTGGCGGAGCGCAAATTCGCCGCGGGCCAGGTGACGGCGCTGGATGTCGAACGCTGGCGTGCCGAACTGGCGCAGGAACAGGCGTCGCTTGCCCAGCTCGACGGCGAACACCGGGTGCGCTTGCATCAGCTCGCGCTGCTCGTCGGCAGCCCCCAGGCGCCCGAGCTCGGCGCGCAAGCCGTGCCGGCCGCACTGCCCGCGCCGCCCGCGACGGTGTTGCCCGCCACGCTGCTCGAGCGCAGGCCCGACGTGCAGCGTCAGGCGCGCGCACTCGACGCCGCGCTCGCCCGTGCCGGCGCCGCCCGGAAAGAGGTCTATCCGCGCCTTCAGATCGAGTGGGCGGGGACGAAGGAAAGGCTGGCCGCGGTCGGCGATGGCGCCGCGCCTCGCGTGGCCGTCGGCTATGGCGTGTCGGTGACGCTGCCCATCCTCGACGGTGGCCGGATTCGCGCCAACGTCGCGGTGCACGATGCGCGCGCGCAGGAAGCGATGGCCGAATACGAAAAGGCCATGCTGGCGGCGCTCGTCGACGTCGAGACGAGCCTGGCCCGGTGGTCCGCATCGGATCGCTCGATGCAGGAGTGGCAACGCGCCGAGGCGGCCGGAAAGGTCGCCGCACGCAATGCGGCCAGACTGTATGACGCAGGCCAGGCCGATATGAGCGATGTGCTCGCCGCGCGCCACGCGCACCTGCGGTCCCGCGACGCGCTGGAAACGGCAATCGGCGCGCAATGGGAAGCCGCGGTCGGCCTGCGCCGCACCTTTGCCGGGGCCGTCTAGGCGGCCCGGTCGACGCGGCCGCGACGCTTGCGTACCGGCGACGCGTGGTGGGGCACCCGCGTCGGCGCGAAGCGTCCGCGTTGCTACCGCACGCCTCACTCACTTCCCATGCCGAAGTTCGCCACCCACCGGCGCGGAAGCCGAGGAAGCCCCCGCCGGCGCATTCATGTACGCCGGCGCCGCCTTCATCTTCTGCCGGACACCCGGCGGCGGCGCGACCGGGCGCCGCTCCATGTCGGCCAGCATCTGCCCGCACGGCAACGGGCGGCTGCGGCCCGGCTGCAGCAGCGCGAGCAGACTGGCGAGCGGGTTCAGCAAGCCCAGCCCGACCGCGGCACCGCCACGCGCGATCAGTGCGCCCGCCTTCACCCCGACGTGCGGTTGCTTGAAGGATCCGGTGACGTACAGCGGCGAGCGAAGCGAAATCACCCGGAATCCCTTGGTATGCGGATGGATCGTCAGGTTCATGGTCTCGTCCCGCAGGTTCACGTTGCCGTCCATTCCGATCACCGCATCCTCGGTGTCGAGCGCGAACACGCGCGAGTCGAGCACGCCGTTGGTGGCCACGAAGTCGGCCACGCCGCAGTTGATCTTGACGTCGCGTGTGCCGAACAGTTTCTCGTACACCACGTTGGCGACGTTCAGCCCCGCGGCTTCCATCAGCAAGAGGCTCACCGTGCCGTCGGTCACCAAGGTCTTCACCTCGCCGTTGGCAGTCGCGGCGAGCGCCGCCGGCGAATTGCCGGTGGCCGATAACGCGGCATCGCCGTTGACCTCGCCGAGCGCCGTTTGCATCACCGGGAAGGTCGGGAACAGCTGCTTGAGTTTCAGATGCCGCGCCTGCAGCGAGAACCGCCCTTTGAGCGGTACGCCACTGCCGTCCAGGTGAATGTTCGACGCCAGCGTCCCGCCCGCGACACCGAAGTTCAGCGGGTTGAGCGTCAGCACGCCGTCATGCATCACGAGATGGGTCGACAGGTCGGTGATCGGCAGGCTCGCGGTCTTGACGATGCGCCGACCGGCGAATCGAACGTCGGCGTCGATCTTCTTCCAGCGGTCCGTGCGAAATGTCTCGACCGGCAACGCCTTGTTCGCGGGCTGTGCGACCGCGGCGCCCCGCCGCGCCTTGCTGGCATTCGTGTCGGCGCCGATGAGCGGCGCGAGGTCGGAGAACTGCAGCAGCCTCGACTCCAGCGTCCCGGACAACAACGGCCTCGGTTCGCGCGACACGTACACCAGCGTGCCGCCGAGATCGCTGCCGCCGACGCGTCCCGTGAAGTTCTCGTACTTGAAGACGTTGCCGGACGCCCGGAACTGGCCGACCAGCCGGCCGTCGGTCGCATAGGGCGAGGTTTCGGGCAGCGTGATGCCCGTGACGTCATACAGCTTGGCCATGCTGGTGCCCGCAAGCCACAGCCGGAGATCGACCGCGGCCAGGTGAGACGGGTCCGTCAGCGTGCCGACCAGCGCCAGGTGCGTATCGCCGAAGCGCAAATCGGCCTGAACCGGAAACGGACGTTGCGCGCCCCGCACGTCCAGCAAATTGCCGATCTTGCCCGTGCCGGCGACCTTGCCCTTCTTGTAGGTTCCCTTGACGGACCAGCCAATCGTGTAAGTGCCGACGCCGGTGGAGGCCGCGGGCGCCGAGGCCGCCGAGGCCGCCGAGGCCGTCGCCCCCGGTGCGGCAGTCGCGGGGGCGTTCGATACCGCCGCCGGGCCTGACGCAGCCGGGGCGATCGCGGTGCCGGAAGTCGTCGCCGCAGCATGCGAAGCAGCGGCCACGGCTTGCGAAGCCGCTGCCGATGCGCGTGACGCCGCTTCGGCACCCGATGCCGGAACCACCGGTTGCGCCGCGCCGGCGTGCGCCTGGGCCGCGAGCTTCTTTTGCCCTGCCGGGCCGACGGCCCGTGCCGATTCGTGGTGCGCCAACGCCTCCTGCTGTTTCATCACCGCGCCGAACGGGATCGGCTGGCCAAGCGTGTCGATCACCGCGCTCAGGTCGAACTGCTTCTGCTGGTCGTAGTAGCCGAGATTGCCTTGGGCAAACGCGATCTCATGCAGGTCGAGCGCCCATCGGCCCGGTTGGGCGGACTGCTTGAACTTGAACGTCCAGTTGGCTCGCCCGTCCTTCAGGCGTTCGAGGTCGACGGACGGATTGACCAGATCGATTGCCGGAATCACGATGCGGCGCGCCATCAGCGGCAGCGCCTCGACCTCGAAACTGATCGCATCCAGCGTGACGAAATACTTCGTGCGCGCCCAGTCGGGGTTGGCGATCGTGACATTGTGCGCGATGAATCGCGGCCACGGCACCCAGGCGCGCCAGCCGTGCTCGCTCGCGGGCCGACGCCACCCGACCTGCAGGTCGCCATTGATGGCGAACTGCCGTCCGATCGCGTCCGACACCTTGTCATCGATCCAGGGCCGGGCTCGATTCCAGTCGAACGTCACGATGACGATCACCAGCGCGGCAAGCGCCAGGGTGACGCTCACGGCAAGCCACGCGGCCGCCTTGCCGACGCTGTGGCCGATGTGCATTGCTCACTCCCCCAGTTTGCTGCCCGGTATCCAGCAAGGCGCGTTCCTGAATGCACGAGCCTTCCGCCGGATGGCGTGCGGGAATTCGAAAATGGGGTTCGCACGACTTTTCAGTCGTCGCTCTTCGCAGTAATGTTCCGGATCGACTGCTCCGCTGCCGCGCGCTGCGGGGGCAGTGGCAAGCTTGTCCGGCGCGAGAAGCGTGCGCCTGCCGCAGCGCTTCCCGCATCCACGGGATGTCGATCGGGAGGATCAATGGATCGTCGCCATTTCCTCAAGTCGTCGGCTTTTTTTACCATTGCGGCCGCCGCCGCCGTCACGCACGACGTTTCACCGGCGGCCCTGCCGGGCAGCCCTGCGCGCAAGAACCTCCATCGATTCCCGCAAGGTGTCGCAAGCGGTGATCCGCGCGATCACTCCATCGTGTTCTGGACGCGATGCGTTCCGGTATCCAGCGGCGTGCAGCACGACGCAAAAGGCGCCACGCGCGCGGTCCCGCTACGACTCGAAGTGTCGACGCTGGCGGACTTCTCGACGCTCGTCGCCAGCGTCCCGTTGCGGGCGCTGGCCATCCACGACTTCACCGTGCGCGCGAAGGTGACGGCCTTCATGCCGAAGACCACCTACCACTACAGGTTCGTCGCCGGCGACGACGTCAGCATGACGGGTGTCGCGCGCACCGCGCCGGCGGCAAACGAGGCCAACGAACGGGTTCGCTTCGCGTGGCTCACCTGCCAGGACTGGAGCGTCAACCACTGGCAAGCGATGACGCTGCTGGCCGACGAGCGCGACCTCGATTTCGTCGTGCACGTGGGCGACTACATCTACGAAACGGTCGGGACCGCTCCTCCCGGCCGCGCCGAGCCGGCGCATCCTCCGCTGCACCTGAGCGGCGGCAAGCTGCTCGCGGACGGCCGCGCGTATGCCGAGACGATCGAAGACTACCGGACGCTCTATCGCACCTATCGAACCGATCCGCGCCTGCAGACGCTGCACCAGCGCCTGCCGATGATCGCGATCTGGGACGACCACGAATTTTCCGACGACTGCTGGCAGGACCATCAGGTCTACACCAACGAGGAGCGGCAGGAAACCGGGCGGCGCCGCAGCGCCAGTCGCGCGTGGGCGGAATACATGCCGGTGGATTGGGACGATGTGCGCTTCGAGCCGGACAATCCGTCGTACACGAATATTCGCATCTACCGCGATTTTCGTTTCGGCATGCTGATGCATCTGGTGATGACGGACGAGCGGCTGTATCGCGACGACCACGTCGTGAGCGAAGCCGCTGTCGCACGAGCGCACGGGCACGACCCGGTGCATGGGGACGACGCAGCCGGCTCGCGCTACTTCGTCAAGCAGGACGTGCTGCAACGCGACGAGGCGCGCGACACCCGGCAGCTCGGCCGCCCGCCGTCGATGCTCGGTCCGGAACAGACACGATGGTGGAAAACCTTGATGAAGGACTCGCCGGCCACCTGGAAGGTATGGGGCAACGAAGTGATGTTGAATCGTCTGTGGTTCGTGATGCCGGGCGCACCCGGGACGCCGGCGGCCCGCCTCGTGGTGGATTGCGACGCATGGGACGGCTATCCCGCGCACAAGCACGAACTGCTCGCTTACTTGCGGGAGCACGGGATCCGTAACGTCGTGGCGATCACCGGAGACCTGCATGCCTTTCAGGGCGGCGTCGTGCGCGACGATCCCGATCCCGCGACGGGGGTGCCGGTCATCGTCGATTTCGTCTGCGCCGGCATCAGCAGCATGTCCTTCTATACGTACCTGAAAGCCGCGTGGAACGGGACACCGCTCGCGTCGATCGTGGCGACCCCGGCCCGACTCGACCGCTTCCTGATGGCGAACAACCCCGATCTGTGCCACGCCGACCACGACGCGCAGGGTTATGCATCGGCCACCGTCACACCGGAATCCTTTTCCGTCACGTTCAACAAGGTGAAGCCGTTGAACCCGGACGGCACCGCGCCCGCGGAGGCACTGCTTGGCCGCACGCGATTGACGGTGCCCAGGGATTCAGTCGAGGTACGCGTCGAACCTGTGTAGACGCCGACGCGGCGCGTCAGTGGAAATGTCCGCCGAAAAGCCCAAGCAGCCCGATGACGATCAGGTAGATTGCGACGATGTAGTTCAGCAGGCGCGGTACCACCAGGATGAGGATCCCGGCGATCAGCGAGACCAATGGGCTCCAGTTCGTGAATGTGTGCATGGCGTTGCCCTCATGACAATAGATCGCGAAATCGCTGGGTGAAGCGCCTCGCCGAAACACGACGGGCATGTGTCGTGCAGCGTTTCATTGCGGGCCGGAGCGATTTCCGTGCCTGGCTCAGCGCGCGAGCTCCTGTGAAAATACCGGCGTGCGTTCGAGCCATGGCGCTCGCGCATCTCTCACGGCGCTTCGTCGTGCTGAAGCCGTCACGCGTCGCGATGCCGGGACAGAATTGACAAGGGCTTGAAAAATCGTCCGCGGATCGCGCGTCGGTCGCCGCGCAGCCGCGCCGGGGAAGGATGCCGATCGTGGCGCACGCAACGGCATGGGAAGCGACTCCGTACGCGGGCGCTGATGACGCGCAAGCAGCTTGCGTGCCCGATCGCCTGGTTCGGGCCACACCGGGCCCGTATGCGCGAGCCCGAGCGTAAGACTGAACGTGTCGAGGAACGTCGTCGCAGGCGTGGCCATTCGATTCCGAATCACGTCTCGCCACACCGCGTCAGGCGTGATCACAACTTTCGCATGCACGCCGGAACGACCGCGCTCCTTTCATCCGCTACACCATTCAAACGCGACGGGTTAACCATGATCGACCGTCGAAAAACGCCATGTTAACTTCCTCGATCATACGACTTGGTCAATTGACCTGATTCATCGCGAATACTCCGGCTCACCGGAAAACCCGGCGAATGCGTCCATGTCTGTCGCTTCCGGGAACACGTACTGGACCACCCGGAGGTCGCGACGACGTCGGGAACACCGTGCGTGCTCCGTCAACGGGCGTGGCAGGAACGTATGGCAGAAAGCGAAGGCATACGCAGTCAAATGACTCAGTCAAAAATTCGACTTGAGGTCTGGATCACCACCCGAATCAGAACGTGACGCCGCGTCTGATTTACCCGTCCACGCAACTTTGAGGCAAACATGAACGCAAATATTCAGACCATTCAGGACGCGCTCCCCACCGTCCCCAAACAGACCAGCGCGCAAGAGATCGTGTCGCTCATGAATCAATATGGTGGAGTCCGGATCAAGAATTATCTGACCCAGGAGCAGGTCGCGAACATCAATCGCGAGGTCGATGCGCCGCTCGAGCGGCTTCGCGAAGGGTCGTCGCACGACAACGAACTGATCAAGGAATTCCACGGCACCTATACGAAGCGCCTGACGAACATGGTCACGCACAGCAAGACGTTCGGGGATGTTCTGGATGACGAACTATTTCATGAACTCGGCGAGGTGCTCTACCGTGAAGAGTCCGGCGACTGGTGGCTTTCGACCGCACAGGTCATCGACATCGGCCCGGGCAACACGGCACAGATGCTGCATCGCGATGTCGGCAATTTTCCGCCCCTGTGCGCGCTCGGCGTCAACGGGCCTACGGTATTCACCAACCTCATGATTGCGCTGACGCGCTTCACCGAGGAAAACGGCGCCACCCGAATCATTCCGGGAAGCCAGAACTGGGACGAGGATTACTTCAACAGCAAGGGCACGCCCGACATGACCATTGCCGCCGAGATGGATGCCGGCGACGCATTGCTGTTCAGCGGCAAGGTGATCCACGGTGGCGGCGCGAACGTGACGAAGAACGAGCGCCGGCGTGGGCTCACGCTTCCGATGCAACCGTCCTACCTGACGCCGGAGGAAGCGTATCCCTTCATCGTCGAGATGGACACCGTACGACGCCTGTCGAAACGCGTTCAGCGGATCATCGGCTTCCGCTCGCAATATCCGGCCGGCACGCCGGGCCTGTGGCAAGTCGACTACGACGATATCGCGACGCATCTCGGCCTCTGAGCCAAGAACAGACGCCTGCATCCGTCCGGAAGGGGGATCCCCCTCACGGATTCCGTGATGCGCATGCGCGGGCCACGACAGCATCATCGCCGGCGAAACACCCCATGAAGATCGACCTGACGAATCGCGTTGCGATCTTGAGAACAATGCGGGGATTGCGCGCCTTTCCGGGGATGGCCCTCAAGAATCGACTTTCTATTGCACCTCATCCAACTCAGGAGCGTGATCATGGTGAAGCGTTTATTTGTCGCAATCTCCCTCGTTGCCGGGTTACTTCTCGTACTCAGCCCGGGATTCATGGTTCTCTACCATATCGAGCACTACGACTCGAGCCAATAGGCGCCATCCGGAAAGATCGAACATGCGGGCGTAGCCTCGCGCGCGGATCGTGTCGAACGCGATCCGCGTAGCGCACTACTCGCGCTTCGGATGCTCCGACTGCATGGACCCGTCTGCCCCTGCCATGCGCGCACCGTGCGCCTGGACACGCCTGTATACACCGCTGTCTCCCGCGGCGAAATCTTCTCGCGGAAGTCCACCGCCGCCGCCGCCTCGCCTCCTCCCCCATCGCCGTGGCATGCCCGGCATGACGTTGATCCACTGCCGCGAAGCACTAGTGGAAAACGCCAATTTCAGTCCGGACGACATTTATGGACACTAGACTCGGTCAAATGACCAAGTCTCATGAAGCGACGACAGGCACCCAGGCGCGTAACGCAGCGTGGCTGCATTCGCGGAGCGAGGTTGGTCGGCGCGTCGATCCAACAACGAGACGCGAGATTTCGAATGCGGCATTCCCCAACATTCCAGGGGTTCAAATACTATGTCACCTGACTCAGTCAAAAGACTTGATACCGGGTCTGACGTTCCGGGAACGAATTTTTCACAAGGAGTCGAGCATGGACAGGCTGGCAAGGAAGAACGAGTGGTTCGCAAGAGCCGAAAAGGTCATCCCGGGCGGGATGTACGGTCACCAGAGCGTCAAGTATTTGACGGAAGATTTCCCGCTGTACTTCGCGAAAGCGAAAGGGTCCCATCTCTGGGACGTCGACGGCAACCAGTACATCGACTACGTATGTGGCTACGGCACGAACCTGTTCGGCTACGGCAACGAGCGGATCGAGCAAGCCGCGGCCCTCCAGTTGCAGAAGATCGACACGGCGACGGGCCCCAGCGAGGTGATGGTTCAGCTTGCCGAGGCGCTCACTCAACAGGTCAGCCACGCCGACTGGGCAATGTTCTGCAAGAACGGCTCGGACGCTACCTCGATGGCCATGGTGATCTCGCGCGCCTATCGCGAGAAACGGAAGATTCTCGTGGCGCGCGGCACGTACCATGGTGCGTCGCCGTGGAACGTGCCCTATACGACGGGGATTACCAAGGAAGACCGCGCTCACGTCGTCTACTTCGAGTACAACGATCTCGAGAGCCTCAATGTCGCCGTCAAGAGCGTCGACGGTGACGTAGCGGCCATCTACGCGACGCCGTTCCGGCACGAAGTGCTCTACGATCAGTTTTTCCCGTCGATCGAATACGCGAAGGAATGCCGTCGCCTCGCGGACGAGCAGGAAGCGCTTCTGGTCGTCGACGAGGTCCGCACGGGGTTGCGCCTGTCGCGTGATTGCTCGTGGTCGGACTGGGGCGTGCACCCGGACCTCAGCTGCTGGGGCAAGGCCATCGGCGGCGGCTATGCGATCGCGGCGGTGCTCGGTTCGGACAAGGCACGAGAGGCCGCGACGAACATTTTCGTCACGGGCTCCTACTGGCTCTCGGCCGTGCCGATGGCCGCGGCCATCGAAACGCTGCGCCTGGTACGTGAAACCGACTACCTCGAACACACCAGGCGGTTGGCGGACACGCTGCGCGCGGGCCTCGCCGAGCAAGCCGAGCGGCATGGCTTCGAACTCAAGCAGACCGGGCCGAGCGTCATGCCCCAGATGCTGTTCGCGGGTGACGACGAGCTCGTGTCGCGCGGCCGGGCGTGGACGTCGGAAGTCATCAAGAACGGCGCCTATCTTCACCCGTGGCACAACATGTTCTTCACGGCGAGCCACACCGACGAAGACATCGCGCGTACGCTCGAGGCAACGGAAACGGCGTTTGGCGCGATCAAGCAGAAGGCGGTGGCAGTGAGCCGCCTGGATATCCTGGACACCGTGCAGCGTTGATGCCGGATGCTGGATGAGCCTTCGGCCTGCGGCCGAAGGCTGTATTGCCGAGCGCGTTCGCCCGGCGTCAAAACCCTGAGCGACCGCGCGGGCAATCGATACGCCCGGCCTCAGGCCAGGCTCGATCCACTCCCGAACCGCGTCTTCGTCAAGTTCCAGTCGGTCATCCCGTCCGTGGCCGGCCGGCATTCTGCTTCTAAGGTCTTGTTGCTTCGTCGTCAAGGCCCGAGTGCATCGGTCCACGCGGACACTTTGTCTCAGACCTTCTTGCCCTCGTAGACCGGGTTCGGTCGTCGACGACTCGGTCAGTCGCCGGCGCGGAAAATCGCCGGTTGGACGTTGGTGAAGTTCCGCACATCGCCGACCACCTCGGCTGTTCTGGCCGAAGCCAGCGCGGCGTCGATTCCAGCCTGATCGCTGAAACGCAATAGCGTGACGCAGGCAAAAGGCTGCGGACCCGGCGCCGGAAACAGCACCTCCACCGACTGCAGCCCACATTCGCCCCACGCCGCCCGTATGAGCGACGCGTGGGTGGCGAGATAGTACTCGCGGTCAAATTCCATACCCGCTACAGCGGGATAACTCACGATCAAGGTAGCCATATCCGATCTCTCGCATGAAGAATCAAATACATTCCCGCAGGAACGCGACAATTACTGCGGCTTTCGCTCCAGGGGACCAAGGGTATAACCTCGGATCAGATTCCCTTCCTTTTCCTGCACCCGTTCCAGCGCACAATAAGCGTAATACAACGAGACTGACATATAAGACCAAGAAAGCAATGCAAATATATAGAAAATCATATGGTCGCCGTCGCCAGGGATAGGGTAAAAGTCGTAGACGCTCGCAATAATCTGCGTGGATACGAGTGTCAGGATCACACCCGCAGCATTACGATACTCTCCGGCATTCGCCAGTTTCTTGACAACGTAAATGAGGTAAAGCGAGAACAACGACCACATCACCAGATAGAAATACGGCTTGGGTCCAACCATGAAATCCGCGGTCCACAAAATAACCGTCCCCACCAGCGCCCCCACCGCATACAACACGTCGCCGACCATCGATGGTTTATATCGATGCGTAACCGACATCATGCCCGCAACGATGATGATCGGCACGCCGAAGCCTCTTGAAAAGGCGTCGCAGAAAAGCGAGATACTGAAAAAGATCGCCTTGCCGGTCAAGGCATTGATCATCAAATTCGTTGCCGAGAACGTCACGACCAGCGACTCGAATCCGAGAAGGCCGTTGCGCTTCCCGAAATACTTCACGCCACAAATGAACGAAGTCACGATCAACGCGAGATCAGCCAGGCAATAAAGATAGAATTTGAGTTCCATGAAAAAACTCCGTGATCGTCGAGATATTTGTCTGCCGCCATGTTCGTCATCCACGTTCACGGCAGTTTTTTGCGCTGCCTGTCGACGCGAGAGGACGCTTCCGGGAGATGTCTGCTCCGCACTGGCATGTCAGGCATGCTGGCGCCGCCCAGGTACCGGTGCGGTCAGTGCGGCCACGCTCGGTTGATCGCTTCGCCGCGCACGTCAGGCGACCGCGGCTTCGGCATGTTTTGCCTTGAACTGCCGGATCGCCACGCTGGCCAGAAACATCGGCACCACCAGCAACCCGACGGAGAGCCAGCCGACCGCGCGCAAACCGGCCACGCTGAACACCGTGCCGGCAATCGCGGGGCCCACTGCCAGGCCAAGATTGATTGCCGACGCACAGGTCGCGGTGCTTCTTCCGCTGGCATCCATTTGTGAAAGTGCCGCCACCATATAAGGAGCCACCAGCGTGGCTCCGGCACTGACGAGCGCCGTCGACACGAGAAACGCCCACTTGCCGCCCACGCAATACATGCCCAGGCTGCATGCGATCAATAGCGCGAGTCCAAGGGCGATCGGCTTGAACAGACCCAAGCGATCGCCCAGCCAGTTGACCGCCACCCCCACCGGCAACTGGAGGGCCGCATTGAGCATGAAGAGCATGCCGAGTTGCTCCGCTTCGACGCCCCGGGTCGCAGCAACCTCGGCGGCAAATCCCATGAGGGCCGTCTGCGACACGTAGATGAAGAATGCGCTGATCAGCATCCCTCGGACGTCACTGGATTTGATGGCGTCCTTCGCGACCGCTTCCTCGCTTGCGTTGACGGCGGGATGCATGAACGCGCCGAAAAACAGCGCCGCCACGACCACGGCGAGCTGGACGGCATCCACCCCGATATGACCCATCTTTACATTCAGGATCGGTACGACGTACATCGCACAGGAAAATATGATGGCCATCGCAACGGCGACTTGCGCCGCGACCTTCTCCGGGTGCTTGACGTGTGCAATCACCCCATACGCGCACACGCAGCTGACGCCCAACGCGGCGCCGAGAACCAGCTTCGCGGCGACGAATACATAAAAATTATGTGAAAACATCGCACACGTCGACAGGACGGCAAGCGCTGCCGCAGCGAGCGCGCCCGTCCGCTTGTTCAACGTCGCCGTGTGACGACCGAAAACGATGATGGAAAGCGAAAGACAGAGCAGCACCGCGGACGCGAGCCAACCCGCGGTGCTTTCGGACAGCCCGAACCGGGCCATCGATTCCTCGATGCTGAATGGGAGCAGGTAGGTGGGCGTCCAGACCACGGCTCCTGTATAAAGCAGCGCGATTTTTCGGATTCCCTTGATTTCGACACTCACGATCGACTCCTTGTCGTTTGCACGAATGCGAGATCGCGGCGTGGCATCGAATCGCCCTCTTGCTCGCATTCATACCGGCACTGTTTCGAAGACTGCTGCATCCAACCGAAAAATCGCGCTATCGGAACGGCTCGCTGTGCACCGATCCAGGCATCCCGTCGAGCGACCGCGATGCCTCCAGATGATGGAATCGCCCGATTTCCACGTGAAAACCGGGCCAGGATTCCATCACCCATCCCGTCCGTTAATCGAAATGCCCGACCTCGAGGAAATCCTTCATCTTCAACAGGTCGTTCGGATCCGACATTTGACCGTTGCGCTCGACGAAGCCGGCAAAGGTCGTGCCGTACGTCCAGCCGAGCAGGCGCTGCAGCTCTTCCGGATAGCGCTTCACGCGTTCAATCGGCAGCGTGAGGTACTGGTTTTCTTCCTGCCGGAGGATCGCCAGGTCATACGACATCGTCAGGCCGGTGCGCGGGGCATCGCTGGTGTTCTTGCCGCCGCCGTGATAGGTGGAGCCGATGAAGAACAGCGCATCGCCGGCCGACATGGTCGCGGGAATGGCTTCCTCCTGCGTCGGCATGCGCTCGTCGTCCCACTTGTGGCTACCCGGGATGACGAGCGTGGCGCCGTTTTCCGCCGTGAAGTCCGATACGGCCACCATCACCTGGAACCGGGCCTCGCGCCCATAGTTCGGGTGCCGCCAGAGCCATACGGAATCGTCACGATGCAACGGCTGAAGGCCCTGACCCGGCAGGATCTGGATCGCTTGCGTCACCCCCACCTGAATATCGGGCGCGACATCGACCTGGTTTTCGCCGCTCCAGATCTTGATCGGCGTCTGCAGGATGCTGCGCGCCGCGCCCAGATAGAGCGGGTGCAACGCAACCTCGGCCATCCAGTCGGTACGCGCGAAGAGGCGCGAGACGCGACGCGTCTGTGTCCCGGCGAAGTAATCGTCTACTCCGTTCGGAGCCGACTCGAGCGTGTCGAAGAGCGTACGCTGGATTCGCGCGAGCAAATCGGAATCGAGAAAGTTCTTGACGATCGCTCCACCATCCTGCCTGACCGCATTGGCAAGATCTTCAGGAGTGCTACCACTTGAAAGGCGCTGCAACGACATGATGATTCCTCCAACAAATTGTCAATGATTGAAGAGTGCGGCGTACCCTCGGTCACCACTGCCTTCTGCAATGGATGACAGGATTCGCTCGCGTAGCGCCTTCAGGATTCGCGGCGGCTGCCCGATATCTTCCTGCGCCTGCTGAAACAGTTCGGTTGCTCGTGCGTAGATGTCGAGGTCCGCTCCGCGCGGTTGATAGTCGGACGCCGCCACGGATTCGAACAGACCTTCGATGAAGTGAGTCTGACCGGCGAGATAGGTTGGAATCAGGTCGCGAATCTCGTCGATCGAAATGCCCGAGTTCACCACGAATCTGAGACCTTCCAGGAAGGCCGCGCCCGCCCCAAAAACGAACGTGCCCGTCAACCCGGCATCGAGCACGTTCGGTACGTCAGATCGTGCACTGACGTAGGTGGATTGCGGAGCAATCTTCCGGAGCAGCGGCTCCACTTCGCTCCAGATCTTCTCGTCGCCGCCAAACAGGATGACGGCGTTCTCGCGGCCGATATCCGGCGGGAAGCACTGGATCGTTCCGCTGATGAATTTTGCGCCGGCGCCACGCACGATTTGATCCAGCTTCTGGACCTCGGACGGGCGCCCCGTGGCCAGATTGACCACCGTTTTCCCTTTCAGGCGCTCGCCCAGCGCCTCGAAGTCCGCCGCGAGGTCAACCGGCGTTGCCGTCACGACGACGATGACGTCCGCCTCATCAAGGGCGGAGGTGGCACGCTCGACAACCCGGGCGCCCAGTTCGCGCAGACGCTGCGCTTTTTCAGCCTTCCTGTTCCAGACGACGACTTCCGCACCGTCGTCAATCAGGGTGGCAGCAATGGCGGACCCCATCACGCCCAGGCCCAGGACAGCAATCACATTGCTCATTCGTATTCCCTATCGTTGTCGTTGACCACACTACCGAGAAATATCCTTCGTTCAAGTCAACCATACGAGTCATTCGACTTGGTCATACGACTATCAAGCAAGCCGTATGCCAATCTGATCCGGGTGTTCGCCCTTCGTGAAGGGCGGCTGACGCGCGCGGTCGTGATGCGCATGCCCCGGCGCGGGGAATTCGCCGCACCAAGTGATGCTCGGCGTCACGATAGCGGTGCAGACAAGTTGACTTGATCAAATGACCACGAATCTACAGGCACGAGTCTTATGCTTCGACAGGACATTGGGAATACGGAGTTTCCATTAGCCTCGTCATGAAGGCACCGTACGCGCCAACGCAGTGGCATCCCTTCCACGACACGCATGGCTGCCTTATCGTGCACGTGCGACGGTCACCGTCCCTGCGCCTCTCTGCAACGGCCTCATCGAAGCAGGAACGCGAGCGCCGCTCGACGAGCGGAGCACCGCTTGATGCCCGGGCCGATCCACGATGTGCGAGTCCGTCTTCTGGTTCAGCGAGCCTGCCGCCGAGTCGCATCGCTGCCGCGAGGTTCGTCCGGCGCCGCGGCGCATCGACGCCGTCACCATGCCCGGCACATACCTGCGAACGGCACGTCTCACGACGCCATGGCGGCGCAATATCCGTGCGGGACAATGCCTTGTGTTGCTTGCGAAATGCCGCCCATCGTCATGCTAATATCCGAGGATTCGACTACCCTGCGCGGGTAGCGCCTTTGGACGAAGACATAAAACGGAGCGCTGGCCTATGCAGCGAGTACGGGCTGAAGTCCGCCGCCAGGACCTCGTCGCGGCGACTGTCGCGGTGATTGCAGAGCACGGTGTGAAGGGTGCCACGACCCGTCGCATCGCCGAGGCTGCAGGATGCCCACTGGCGTCCCTGCACTACGTGTTTCACTCAAAGGACGAGCTGCTGTTCGCCGTCTACGAGTCCCTGATCGACTTGATCCGCTCGGATAGCCCCGAGCCTCCGGAGCACGGCACCCTGTCGGACCTGGCGGAGTTCAACCTGCGCTCCGTCATGACCTGGTTCGAAGCCAACCCGACATACGCGAAGACCCAGTCGGAGTTGTATACGTGGGCGCTCAGACACCAGCCCGACATGGCCACTGGCGCGCTTCGCATCTCCCAAGAAGGTGCCCGCGCCAATCTGGCGACCGCCGAGCCGCGTGCAGATGCCAAGGTGCTGGACGCCATCGCGCGGCTGACCATCGTCCTGATCGACGGTTTGCTCTTCTCGTGGTTTGCCCAGGAAGATTCGAAGCGCCTGGCAACCGATGTCGACCACGCCTGCAAGATGCTGGCCGCCTACGCAACGACACTGTCGGACGCCCGCCCTGCCGCCAAGACCCCTCGCAAGTCGGTACGGAAGCACTAAGCCGCTGCCACCTGCCCGGTGCACTGGCTCCCCCGGTGCCCACAAAGCGGTAGCGTCGCCGCTTCAATTGACCGCTCGGCTCGCGGCGCATGACGTTTGCAATTTCGCCCATGCGCCGCCCTGCGCGCACGCTCTGCCTGAAGGTGCTTTCAGCAACCGTTGCTCGCGTCCGACCGCGACACGTGCGGCGTGAAGTCACCGGCGCCGCCGAGCATCCACATCGGCCGCGGCCAAGCACCCTGCTTCCATTCGCCTGAAAACCTGACGCTCCCGGCAGGCCGCCCTCGGTCTTGCGTTGCAGTGCTCGCGCTCACGGGTTTACCTCCATCGACAGCGCATCCTTGTCTGCTTAACGTTGACCGATCAAATGATCAAGTCAATAGATCGGATTTTCCAGAATCAGCTGAAGCAAGCGAACTGAACATTCAGGGCACCCGCGGCCCGCCCCATTCATGGACAAACTTTCAAGAAGCCGACATAATTCACGATCGTTATGGTCACTTGACCATGTATCACGGATAAACACTACACCTGTGTACGACGTGAACGGAAGTGGATTTTCGGGTACCGGAGTTTACCAATGACAAGAGTTCGCGCTGCGTTGCGGCGACAGGATTTTGTTGACGCTGCCGTTGAAGTCATCGCCGCGCACGGCGTCGCTGGAGCCACCACGCGGCGAATCGCCGAAGCCGCATGCTGCCCACTGGCCTCGCTGCATTATGTATTCCATACCAAGGACGATCTGTTCGACGCGGTTTACGAATCCCTGTTCGACCTGCTCGCGGCGAATGCCCTCGCTGACAGGGAATTTCATTCTTTCGGCGAACTCGCCGGATGGCAGCTGCGCAAGAATGTCGAATGGCTCGTGCAGCATCCGTCGTACGCCCGAGCCCAGTCTGAACTGATCCAGTGGGCAGAGCGCCATCGCCCCGAGTTCGCGTTGAAGACCTATGTCCAGACCATCGAGCGAACGATCGCTTACCTCGGCAAGTGCGCGCCACAAGTCAACCCTGACGCGATTGAATCCGTCGCCAGAATGAGCATCATCCTGATCGATGGATTGCTGAACAGTTGGCAAGGCGACACGAATATCCGCGAGCTCAGGGCGAACCTGGATAGTGTAAGTTCAGCGTTGGAGGCGTTTGCCACCTCCCTCTCGAGCTCGACGGTACAGGCTTGAGCGTCGACGCGGCGTGCCATTGTGCCCATCGCCGGCAACCGGACAGAGCCCGTCAGCGCGACGCCTCATGGCTGGCTTCGATGTTGCCGCCTTTCCGTAGACGGACGTCCGCATACCGCCGGACGCCCGTCGTCGATTCCCGCTAGCTGACGGCGCCCGGCGTCGCGCCGAACATCGATTTCGTCTCCAGGAACTCCTCGATGCCGGCGTAGCCCCACTCTCGTCCGTTACCGGACTGCTTGTACCCACCGAACGGCGCCGCGATGTCGACGGGCGCGCCGTTCAAATGCACCATCCCGGTCCGCAACTGTCTGGCGACGCGCTCCGCCTGTTCGATCGAGTCGCCATAGACATAGCCGGACAATCCGTACGGCGAGTCGTTGGCAATGGCGACCGCGTCCGATTCGTCCTGATACGGGATGACCACCAGGACGGGGCCGAAAATCTCCTCGGTTGCAATCTTCATGCGATTGTTCACGCGGCTGAAGACCGTCGGCTTGACGTAGTAGCCTCGTTCAAGCCCGGAGGGATTGCCGAGCCCGCCCGACAGCAGCACCGCGCCCTCGTCGATGCCCGTCTGGATCATCTCCTGCACCTTGCGATGCTGGCGCTGGTTCGCCATCGGCCCCATGGTCGTACCCGGATTGCGCGGATCTCCGACGACGACCTGCGCGCACGCCGCGACTGCGATCTGCTCTGCCTCCTCGAGCCGATGCGCCGGCACCAGCATCCGCGAAGGCGCGGTGCACGTCTGGCCGGAGTTGGCCATCATCTGGAGCACCCCATGCGTGACGCCCTGCTGAAAGTTTTCGCTGTCCAGAATGATGTTCGCCGACTTTCCACCCAGCTCCAGCGTCACCCGCTTGATCGTCGTCGCAGCGGCCTGAGCGACTTCCACGCCGGCGCTCGTCGAACCCGTCAACGACACCATGTCAAAGAGCGGGCTGGACGCGATGGCCCTGCCCAGGCGTTGCCCGGAGCCCTGCACGAGATTGAATACGCCGGGAGGGACGCCGGCCTTCTCGATGATCTCGGCGAGCACGATGGCCGAATACGGCGCATTCTGACTGGGCTTCAACACGATCGTGCAACCCGCCACCAGCGCCGGCGCGACCTTGCACATGACCTGGTTCATCGGCCAGTTCCATGGCGTGATCAACCCGCACACCCCCACCGGCTCCTTCACGATCCGCGACGTGCCCTGGGTGCGTTCGAACGGATACTGCTTCGCCACTTCCAGCGTCGTATGAAGGTGCCAGAGCCCCAGTGCCGCCTGAAGCGGGCGAGAAATGGCGTCCATCGGCGCGCCCATCTCGAGCGTGATGGCGTCCGCCATGTCCTGCAGCCGCTCGGTGTAGGCACCGATCACGCGCTCGAGCATCGCGAGCCGCTCGACGAGCGGTGTGTTCGAGAACGCCGCGAACGCGTCGCGCGCCGCCTGCGCGGCCAGGTTCACATCGGCTTCGTCAGAGAACAGCAACACGCCGGAGACTTCGCCCGTCGCCGGATTGATGATGTCGTGCTCCATGCCACCGTTCACCGGCTCCACCCAACGGCCGCCGATGAACGCCTTGCGGAGATGGTCTGCTTCGAAAATCGGCATCTGCTCGCTCCATGTCATTTGGTATCGAGGGCGAGTCTTCAGCCTTCTGGATCGCCCGGGAAGATCCATACTAACGTCTTTTTTGATCATTTGGCCAAGTCATATGACTCGGTAATAATCAGTATTGCCACCGGCAAGCCAAAGTAAGACGCTTCACGAAACGAACCGTCATGCTGCTGCGAAAGATTTGCAGCGCGGGTGACCGGATGATGAGGGAGACGAAATCACGAGGCGGCTTTACGCGACGCTCGCAACACACCGAAGCCTCGTGACTCAGGCGGATCGGTGTGGTCTGCCGGAATCGACGTTCGACGATCACCGGCCGGCAAGCACGAGTCTGCTCGCCGCTCGCGTATCGAGGCAGGCCTCACAGAGGGTTAACCTTCATCGACAAGGAATTTTTCGAGCAATACTTTCCACTACACGGTCACTTGATCAAGTCATATGGCAGACTTCACGGCGGATAGCCAGGAAGCAAGCAATCCGCAAGGAAGCGCACCGCGATCCGGTCGCTTTTGACGTCAACATCGAACGACAACTCTCCCTCGGGAGCGAAGGGTAATTACCATGGCAATCATTCAAGTCCAGCAGATCATGCACGAGAATCCGCTGCATGCTCGCGCTCCGCATGAACCCCGCTATGAAGATGGCAGCGCCTTCTGTGACGGCAAGTACGTTCCCATCACCGAAGCGACCGTCCCGCTCGTCGACGCAGGGTTCCTGCACGCCGACGCGGCTTACGATGTCGTCACCGTCTCGCGAGGCAACTTCTTCCGGCTCGACGATCACCTCGCGCGCATGGAAGAATCGTCGGCGAAGTTCTTCCTCGAGAATCCGTTCAATCGTGACCAGGTCCGGGAAATTCTCCACACGCTCGTGCGCAATGCCGGCCTGAAGGACGCGTACGTCTGGTGGTGCGTCACCCGCGGCCCGCTGAGCGTCGACCGCCGCGACCGCAGCGCAATGAAGAACGCGATGTTCGCCTTCGCCGTGCCGTTCTTCTTCCAGGCCGACGACGAGGTCCGCACGCGCGGCTCGAACCTGCTGATCAGCAAGCGGTACAACCGCATTTCCGCGAAGGCGGTCGATCCCACGGCCAAGAACTTCCACTGGATGGACATGAAGCTCGCGCTGTTCGAAGCCATGACGCAGGAGAAGGACTGGGCGGTGCTCGTCGACGAACACGACAACCTCACCGAAGCAGCCGGTGCGAACGTCTTCTTCGTCAAGAACGGGGAGCTCTACACCCCCGCTGAAGGCTGCCTGCTGGGCATCACGCGCCAGAGCGTCTTCGATATCGCCGCCGAGCTCGGCATCAAGGTGAACATCGGCACGTACACCGCGACCCAGTTGCGCGAGGCTGACGAAGCATTCACGTCGTCGTCGGCGGGCGGGATCATGCCCGTCAGCGCAGTGGACGACCAACCGCTTGGCAAACACAACGGCCCCGGCCCGATCTCCGAGAAGATTCACAACCTCTACTGGGAAAAGCGCTGGGCAGGATGGCACGCTCAGCCGGCTGAATACTTCTCGTCGGTCCCGGCCTAAGCCGGAAGTCACTCAAAAGCGGCGCGCGTACGGAGCCGGCCCGGTCTAACAAGCCGCATCCGGCCCTGGTGGGCGCCCAATAGCATGCATTGACGAACCGTCCGGCGCCCCACCCAGGCGCCGGTCGATCCGAACTTCGACGTTATAGCGATGACCTGGAGTTCGGTGATTCAGTAAAACCAAGCACGAACACACCCCAATTCATTTCGCATAGCTAATAAACGGACAGGACTATCGGACCCTTCATCCGTTTTCACCCATGCACAACCCTTTGGCGGGCGCACGTCAGCTGGTCAAGGTCAAGGAGATAGCCGTGGTCAAGACTCATTCTTTCAAGAAATCCGCTTCGCTCATCCGATCGGCAGCGAAATTGTCCGTCATCGCTACCGCCGTCGCGATGTCCTCGACCGGTGCGCTTGCGGAAGGGACGGATGCCTCACATACGCCGTCGGGCGCCGAAATCGCCGGCACCGCGAGCGGCATTCCCGCCTGGACCCCCGTGGGCAACGTCGGGGCGGGCTGGAGCTATGGCAAGCGCCGCGCGGATTTCTTCAAATACAAGTCCGACAAGCCGCTGTATACGATCGACGCCGGCAACGTCGACAAGTACGCGGACAAGCTCAACCCGGGCCAGATTGCGCTGCTGAAGAACCTGAAGGGCTTCACGATGCCGGTCTATCCGTCCCGGCGCACGTGCGGCGTCCCCGATTTCGTCGCGGAGAACACGAAGAACAACGCGGGCTTCGCCAAGATGTCGGCCGACGGATCGGAACTCACCGATGCCCACCTGCCCGGCTACCCGTTCCCTGCGCCCAAGACCGGCGCGGAAGTGATGTGGAACGCGAAGCTGCACTACCGCGGCGCCGGCGTCGAGATGCGCGACATCATCACCGTCGTGTCGCCGCGCAAGGGCGCGTCCGACTGGATCAAGAACGTGTCCGACGCGTGGATCTACCAGCCGTGGGGTGACAAGGCCGGCACGACGTTCGCAAAGGTCAACCAGGTCGAAGGCAACGCCTACTACGCGTACAAGTCCCCGGCGGCGATTGCCGGCCAGGCCGCGATCTTCACGACCTATGCCGGCAAGCCGACCGAAGTCTTCTACTACTTCCCGGGGCAGCGCCGCACCCGTCGCATGCCGTCGTATGCGTACGATGCGCCGCAGATCGGCTTCGACAACCAGTACAACATGGACGAAGCGCTGGTCTTCTCCGGACAGACGGACCGATTCTCGTGGAAGTTGCTCGGCAAGAAGGAAATGATCGTTACCTATAACGACCTGGGCATGTACGACTTCTCGGAAAAATTTGAAGATGCGTACGGCCCCGACTTCGTGAACCCGTCGAAGCGTCGCTACGAACTCCATCGCGTGTGGGTCGTGGAAGCCACGGTCAAGCAGGGGATGCGCCATACCGCGCCCAAGCGACTCTTCTACGTCGACGAAGACAGCTGGAGCTACCTCGGCGCGGTGGACTACGACGCGCAGGGCAACATCTCGAAGGTCCGCGAGGGCTACATCATTCCGGTGTACGAAACGGGCAGCTGCGACACGCTCGCATTCGCGCAATACAACCTCGTCGACGGCCGGTATCTCGTGGACGGTTCGATGCTCGCGGCCGGACGGGACGCGAAGTGGTCGGTCGACTCGTCGGCGGACCAACACTACAAGCCGAGCTTCTACAACGCCGATAATCTCCGTGCGTTGAGCGAGCGTTGACAGGGACCGAGACAAAATGGCTAGCACCTCCTCCTTACAGCCCCGCTCCAGCGTGGTGCTCGTGCGCGCGGCGATCGCGGCGCTTGTCGCCGTCGGGTGCGGCAGCGCGCACGCCTTCACGTTCACGATCGGCAACGTCGAAGGCAGTTTCGATTCGACGATATCGGCGGGCGTCGGCATTCGCACCGCGTCGCCGAGCAGCAATCTCGTGTCGCCGACCTACAACGTGGCCACCGGTGCGCAGACGGGTGGCGGCCGGCTCGGTCAGTTGAGCGGCCTCTCCGATCAGGGCGACATCAACTACGGCAAGGGCGATCCGTTCACGAGCTATCTCAAGGGCAACCACGAGCTGGTCCTGAAGATGCCGTCGCAGGGGCTCACGTTCATGGCGCGGGGCACCTGGCAGTACGACTACTCCGGCACCCGCACGACAGGCGCAACCAGCGGACAGGACCTGTTCTACAACCCGTCGCCCAACCTGAGCGGCGGGCTCCCGTCCGATGCCGAGAAGAACATCCGCTTCAAGCCGCGCCTGCTCGACCTGTGGGTCAGCAAGCAGTTCAACGTCGGCGACCAGATTGCCCGCGTCCGCGTGGGTAATCAGGTGGTCAGCTGGGGCGAAAGCATCTGGGAAGTCGGCGGGGTCAATGCGACGAACGCGATCGACGTGAATCGCGCGTCCCAGCCCGGCGCGCAGGTCAAGGAGATCATCCTGCCCGCGCCGATCGTGAGTGTCGCGTCCGGCGTCGGGCACGGCGTGAACGTCGAAGGGTACTACCAGAGCAACTGGAACCAGAATTACCTGCCGCCGGTGGGCAGCTATTGGTCGAACCAGATCGTCGGTCCCGGCAACAACGCGTACGGCGTCTCGACCATCCATCCGAAGAACGGCGGGCAGTATGGGTTTTCCATTCGCTACCAGCCGGCGGGAACGGACCTGAATCTCGGCTTCTACACGATCGCGTACCACGACAAGTTCCCGCAAGTCTCGCTGAGTTCGACGGGCGGGACGGTGTTCCGGTTTCCGGAAGACCGCCACATGATCGGCGTCAGCGCCAACTTCCCGGTGGGCGACTGGGCGATCGGCACCGAACTCTCGTACCGGCCGCGAGACGCCGTTCCACTGAATCCGGCCAGTGGATGCGTCGCGCAAGGGGGGAACTGCTGGGTCGACGAGAAGCGCTTCCAGTGGCACCTGACGACCCTCTACTCGCTCCAGCCCGGCAATTCCGCGGCGTTCCTGAAGCTGCTCGGCGCCCAGACCGCCACGCTGACGACCGAGACGGTGATCATCGCTTATCCGGGGCTTCACAAGAGCTACGGCGGATCGCCGATTTCACCGGGCGCGCTTCTGTGGGGGAACGAATTCAACGACTTGTTCGCGACCGGCGCACTCAACACGCCGGGTAGTGCCCAGGGAACGAAATACTCCGGCGGGATCGACGTCGATTTCAACTGGGTTTACGACGGCACCGTCATTCCCGGGTGGCAGGTCAATCCGGGGATATTCGTCCGGTACGGCCTCTTCGGCAATACGCCGAACGTGAATGCCCAGTTCATGCGCGGCGTGACGGCCATGAACCTGTATGTGAACTTCATACAGAACCCGGCGAACTGGCAGGTCGGATTGAACTACACCCGTTTCATGGGCCCGACCAACCCGCTGGCCAACCCGCTACGTGACAGGGACTTCGTGGCAATCGTCGCATCTCGCAATTTCTGAGGTCAATATGAATCAACCGCCTGTTTCCGACGCAGCCCGACCCGGCAAGCTGCCAAGAATGCTTCATTCGCTGGAAAATACGCTGTTCGGTCACAGGCGTCTCGTGCTGGGGCTCCTGGTGCTGTTCACGGTCGTCATGGCCTGCTTCGCCGTCAAGCTGCGCATGGATGCCGGGTTCGAGAAGCAGCTGCCGCTGGGCCACGAATACACGCAGACGTTCAACGAGTATCGCGGTGACCTGCTCGGCGCCAACCGCTTGATCGTCGTCGTCAAGGCCCGCAAGGGCAGCATCTGGACGCCGGCGGCGTTGAAGCGCCTGTATGAAGTCACCCAGGCGGTCACCTTCCTGCCGAACGTGTCTCGCAGCAGCGTCCAGTCGCTCTGGACACCGAATTCATTCGTCAACGAGATCACCGAGGACGGATTCCGCGCGGACCCGCTCATTCCCGGCACCGTGACGCCCGATCAGCTCGACGGCAACACGGTCGGCGCCATTTCGCGCTCGACCGCCCAGGGCGGATTCGTCGGCAGCCTCGTGTCGCGCGACCAGAGCAGCGCCATGGTCACCGCCGATCTCAACGAGCTGGATGCCAAAGGCGAGCGGGTCGACTACGTGGCATTCGACAAGGCGCTCGAATCGCAATTGCGCGCCAAGTTCGAGGATGCGAACTATGAAATCCAGATCATCGGTTTCGCGAAGCAGATCGGTGACATTGCAAACGGCGCGTCGTCCGTCCTGAAGTTCTGCGCGATCGCCCTGCTCCTGACCGCGTTGGCCGTCTACTGGTACTGCCGCTCCGTTCGCCTGACGATCCTGCCGCTGACCTGCTCGCTCGTCTCGCTCGTCTGGCAGTTCGGCACGCTGCATCTGCTCGGCTACGGGCTCGACCCGTTGGGCGTGCTGGTTCCGTTCCTGGTGTTCGCGATCGGCGTTTCACACGGCGTCCAGCAGATCAATTTCATCGTGCGCGAGATCTCGCACGGGAAGTCGGTGGAGCAAGCCGCCCGGTCCAGCTTCAGCGGGCTGCTGATTCCCGGCACGCTCGCGCTGGTGACCGCGTTCGTTTCCTTCGTCACGCTGATCCTGATTCCGATCCCGATGGTGCGCGAGCTCGCGATCACCGCTTCGCTCGGCGTGGCGTACAAGATCGTCACGAACCTGGTGATGCTGCCGCTGGCGGCGTCGTTGCTCAAGGTCGACGGCAATTATGCAAAGAATGCGGAGCTGCATGCCGTTCGTCGTGGCCGCGTGCTCCGCGTGCTCGCCAAAGTCGCCATTCCGCGCAATGCGGCGATCGTCCTGCTGGCCGCCGTCGTGGTGTTCGCCGTGGCGGCCTGGGAAAGCCGGGACCGCGTGGTCGGCACGCTGCAGGCCGGCGCGCCCGAGCTGCGTGCCGACGCCCGGTTCAACCAGGATTCGGTTTCGATTGCATCGAGCTACGACGTCGGCCTCGACTGGATTTCGATCGTCTTCGAAGCGCCGCCCCAGTCGTGCAACAACGTGGAAGTCGGCGCGTACCAGGATCGCTTCGTCTGGTCGATGCGTGCCGTCCCCGGCGTATTGTCGGTCGTTTCGTTCTCGTCGTTGCTGCGGCAATACAGCGAGGGATACAACGAAGGCAATCCGAAGATGTCCGCGATCCCCATCGATCCGGACAACTATTCATCGCTGGCCGGCGAGGTGGCCCGTACGCCCGGCGTCATGCGCAAGGACTGCAGCATGACCGCGGTGAACATCTATCTGGCCGACCACAAGGCGACCACGATCACCCAGGTGATCAACGCCGCGAAGCATTTCCGCGACACGAACAAGCTGCCGGGCGTGAAGATCCGGCTCGCGTCCGGCAACGCCGGCGTGCTGGCCGCGGTCAACGACGAAATCGAGCGCAGCGAATTGCCGATGATGCTTTACGTGTATACGACCATCGTCCTGCTCGTCCTCGTCACGTACCGCGACCTGCGCGCGGTCCTCGCCTGCTGCCTGCCCCTGACGATCGGCACGTTCATCGGGTATTGGTTCATGAAGGAGCTGCAGATCGGGCTGACCGTCGCCACGTTGCCCGTGATGGTGCTGGCGGTGGGCATCGGCGTCGACTATGCGTTCTATATCTACAACCGGCTGCAGCTGCATCTGGCCAACGGTGTCGGCATCGTCAAGGCGCTCGAACAATCGATCCTCGAGATCGGGACGGCCACCATCTTCACGGCGATCACGCTCGCGATCGGCGTCGCCACCTGGTCGTTCTCCGAGCTCAAGTTCCAGGCGGACATGGGCAAGCTCCTGGCGTTCATGTTCATCGTCAACATGGTCATGGCCATGACGGTTCTGCCCGCCTTCGCCGTCTGGCTCGAGCGCATCTTCCCGCGGCGCAAGCCCGCCCGTGCCCCCGGCCTGCTCGCCCATTGAAGAAAAAGAGGATTCCATGACCCTGAATCGCAAGGTTCTCTCCCTGTCGGCCGGTGCCGTCGTCTGCGGCGCGCTGCTGGGCAGCATGCCAGGCGCGGCATCCGCATCGGAACTGCGGCCCGTTCCGGCCGTCCAGTCCAGCATCGCGACCCAGTCCGCCGTGCTGGATGCCACCTGGGCCGGCCAACGGGTCGTGAGTGTCGGCGCGAACGGCATCATCCTGCTGTCCGACAACCGCGGTGCGACGTACCGTCAGGCCAGGTCCGTGCCCGTGAGCTCGACGCTGACGTCCGTCAGTTTCATCGACGCCCGGACAGGATGGGCGGTCGGCCACTGGGGCGCGATCCTGAAGACGACCGACGGCGGCGAGACGTGGGAGATTCAACGTCTCGCGACGAGCGAGGATCGCCCGCTGTTCGGCGTGCACTTCATCGATGCCAACCACGGCGTGGCCGTCGGACTCTGGTCGCTCATCCTCGTCACCGACGACGGCGGCAAGACCTGGACCAAAAGAGAAGCCGTGCTCCCGAACGGCAAGAAGTCGGACCTGAATCTGTTCGGCCTTTTTTCGAACGGCAATGGCGAGATCTTTGCCACGGCCGAGAAGGGGCAACTCCTGGTTTCCCGGGACAAGGGCAACACGTGGGAAAGCGTGGAGACCGGTTACAAGGGGTCGTTCTGGTGCGGCGTGGCGCTGCCCAACGGGGTGCTGCTGGTCGGCGGGCTGCGCGGCACGCTGATGCGAAGCGAGGACAACGGCCATACCTGGTCACGCGCGACGCTCGACACCCGGAACTCCATTACCGCGCTTGCGTCCCGAGGCGCCACGGTACTGGCGGTCGGGGTCGACGGGCTGCAGGCTCAAAGTACCGATGACGGCAAGACGTTCCAGCGCCTGCGTACCCAGACCGGGACGACGTACACCGCGGCGCTTCCTTCGACTGGCGACAAGTGGCTGATCTTTTCTCGCGACGGGGTCATCGCGCAGTAACGGTCGGATGTCTGATGCGCGCAGCGGGCCGCGATCGTGAATCGCGGCTCGCGGTGTCGAAGCCTGCCTGACCGCGGATGGAAGGCGGGGCCAAACGGCGAGCAAGTTCTCCCGCCCTGGTGGCACGGATCACCCGAAGAGGAAGCGGCTCACGGACGAGCCGCCGTGTCACGCCACGCGCGACACCCTCCCCCGTCAGCCGGATTTTCGCAGTCGATAGCCGACGCCGTGCACGCTTTCCACGATGCCCGACGCGCCGGCGGCCGCCAGCTTTCTCCGTAGCCGGCTCATGTGGCTGTCGACGGTGCGCGTGGATGCGCTGACGTCCGCCATGCACGCATCGAGCAATTCGACACGCGTAAATGCGCGATTCGGCAGCCTGGCCATGTGAGCCAGCAGGCGGAATTCGACGAGTGTCACGGAAACCGGCGCTTCACCGGAGGACGTTCTCACGCACGCCATGTAGCTTTCCGTATCGACTTCGAGCGCACCCACCCGGAGGCGACGTTCGGGCGCGAGCGCACCGGAGCGGCGAAGAATCGCGAGCAATCGCGCGACGACCACGTCGGGGTTGAACGGCCTGACGATGTAGTCGTCAGCGCCGGCGTGCAGTGCGCGCAGTTGCTCCCCGTCCCGGTCACACGCCGACATGACGACGATGGGGGCACCGCTTTGCCGTCGAAGCCTGGCGAGCATGTCCAGCGTGTCCGCACGCAGTTCACGGACGTCGAGAATGACCAGATCCGGCTTCAGGTTCAGTTGCGTGGCCAGCACGGTCTGGGAGGGGTGGGTCTGGAATGTTCGGAAGCCGTTGCGCGTCAGGCAGGTATCGAGCGTCGACGACATTTCCGGTGCGTCATCCGCGATGAGTATGAGCGAGTGCATGTTTGAATATCCGGGTCGTTGCCTTTCGTGCACGCGGCCACCTTCCGGACAGCGCTCAGGCGCAGCAAAGGGGTCCCCGTTCACGGGCATCGCTCGTCGAATTGAAGACGGCGTTCGGCATGACACACGCCGAAGCCATCGGGATGGAGGCCGGTGAAGAACATTTCCCGCACCCGGACCGGGCCGGACGCCGCGCAAGGTCGATCGGCCGACGGGTTCGCTGGTTGCTGCGGCTCGTCGCCGCGAAGCAGGCTTCGGTCTTTCTCCGGTTGCTGACGCACACAGGTCGCCACCCGGCATCGGCGCGTCGAGGGGCGACCTCTCTTTCCTCGTGCTCGCGTTGCCCTTCAAAGCGCAAGGATGCGTTCATGATCGGCGGCTGGCTGCGTCAGCAGACCTCACCACTCGAGCGCGCGATGCCCCCGGCAACGTCCAGTCTTGCCGCAACCGGCCGGCGAGCCCTTGCCTTCGGGTGGTAGACGTCGCCGCACACATCATGCTCGCGACGTCCACGTGCGGTTGAGGCCTTCGTGCCGACGAGCGTCGGCACGAGAGAAGGCCACTCACACCGCGTTTTCCGGTATCGCGGACGGGAATCGGGAGATCTTCCGGATCAGGTCCGAGGCTTTCTCACCGATCATGATCGTCGGCGCGTTCGTGTTCGCGCCCACCAGCGTCGGCATGATCGATGCATCCACCACGCGCAAGCCTTCTATTCCCCGTACGCGCAACTGGGAATCGACGACGGCGAGCGCGTCGTTCCCCATCCGACACGTTCCGACCGGGTGGTACACGGTGTCGGTCCGCTCGCGCAGCAACGCACGAATGTCGTCGTCCGATCGCGACCGGGACGCGAACGGGTCCTCCGTCACGAACCGGGCCATGGACGGCGCCGCCATCAACCGGCGGGTCAGCTTGTATCCATCGACCAGGACCTCGAGATCATCGTCGTGCTCGAGGAATGCCGGGTCGATCAACGGCGCGTCCAGCGGATCGGCGCTTCGCAGCTTGACCGACCCACGGCTTTTCGGCCTCAGCAGGCACACGTGACAGGAAAGACCATGTCCGAGCCGCACCTTCCTGCCGTGATCGCTGACGGGACCGACGACGAAGTGCATCTGAACGTCCGGTCGATCCAGATCGGGACGCGTCTTCAGGAACGCGCCGCCCTCGGCGAAGTTGGTGGTCAGGGTGCCGGTTCGCGAGTTCCGGTATTGCCGGATGTCGCCCAGCGTCTTGATCGCGCCGCGTACCGATACGCCGAGCGCATCGAGGCTGTTCGTCTTGTAGCTGACGACGAAGTCCGGATGATCCTGCAGGTTCTCACCCACGCCCGGGAGATCGGCGACGACCTGGATCCCGTGCCGCTCGAGTTCGTCCTTCGGCCCGACGCCGGACAACATCAGCAACTGCGGCGATTGAAGCGCGCCCGCGGACAGGATCACCTCCTTCTTCGCCCAGACCGTCTCGACATTCCCGCCACGCGTGACCTCGACGCCAACGGCCCGCTTGCCGTCGAACACGATGCGCCTGACCTGCGCGCCCGTCTCCACCGTCAGGTTGCCGCGCGTCTTCATGTGCGGAAAAAGATAGGCACGTGCCGCACTCCAGCGCTCGCCATTCTTCTGGGTCACCTGGTAAATGCCGACGCCTTCCTGCTCAGCACCGTTGAAATCGTCCGTGACGGGCAGGCCGCACTCTCGTGCGGCGTCCAGCCAACGCGCCTGGAACGGATTGTCCGTCCGCAGGTCGCTGACCCACAGCGGGCCGCCGCGCGCGTGCCATTCATTGCCGAGCCGCTCGTTGTGCTCGCTTCGCTTGAAATACGGGAAGACGTCGTTCCAGCCCCAGCCTTCGTTGCCGAGCGCGGCCCAGTCGTCGTAGTCGGCATGATGGCCGCGCGTGTACACCATCGCATTGATCGCGGACGATCCGCCCAGCGCCTTGCCACGCGGCTGGTAGCCGCGTCGCCCCTGCAGCCCCTTCTGCGGCACCGTCTCGAACGCCCAGTTGTTCAGCTTGGACGGGATCATCAGCACCAGCGCGGCCGGCACGGTGACGGGCCAGCCATCGCCCGTGCCGCCGGCTTCGAAGAGGCACAGCGTCACATCGGGATCTTCGGTCAAACGCGAAGCCAGCACGCTGCCTGCCGAGCCGCCGCCTACAACAAGATAATCGAATGAGTTCTTCACGGGTCTGTGTCCTCGATAGATGCCTGCACGCTTCACAAGCAACTACCTGATGCATCGATTCCGCCACTCACGTCGCGGCCTCAGCGAGCCGTCGCGCAATCGGCTTCATGCCGTCATGCATCAGCACTGCGCGGCCGCATCGGCAACGTTGGAGGTCATCCATCGAACCGCGTGCGGCCACGAAACGGCGAAAAGCGAAATCAGGTCGCTTCCGCCGACGTATCAATGGTGCCGCGCGGCGCCGAGTAACGTTCGAAAGCTCGCGATGCCCTTCTCGATCCACGTCTGGGCGCCCGGGGAAATCGCCCCCATGTCGAAGAACCCGTGAATCATGCCGTCACACCGGATCGTGTCGACCTTGACGCCGCTCGCGTGGAGCAAGCGACCGTAGGCCTCGCCCTCGTCGCGCAGCGGATCGAATTCGGCGGTCAGGATGACGGCAGGCGGCAACCCGGCAAGGTCCTTCGCACGGATCGGCGCCAGTCGCGGATCCTCCCTGTCGGTACCGTCGGGCACGTAATGTCGCTCGAACCAGGCGATCGTCTCGAGGTCGAGAAAGTAGCCTTCGCCGTTTTCCTTGAAGGAAGGAAAGCCGGCGCGATCCTGCGCGACCGCGGGGTAGATCAGGAACTGGGCGGACAGCGCAATGCCGTCGGCGTGCAGTTGCTGCGTCACGACCGCGGCCAGATTGCCGCCGGCGCTATCTCCGGCCACCGCCACGACGTCGCTGCCACCCAGCTCACCCGCGTTCGCGATCACCCATTGGGTCGCGGCAATCGCGTCGTCCGCCGCGGCCGGATACGGATGCTCGGGCGCCAGCCGGTAATCCACCGAGACGACGACCGCGTTCGCGCCGCGCGCCAGCTCGCGGCAAATGTTGTCGTGCGTATCCAGATCGCCAATCACGAACCCGCCGCCATGGAGATAGACGACCGTCGGCAGATTGCGCTCCTGCGTCGGACGATACAGCCGCGCCCGCAGCGATCCGGTCGCGCCGGGAACGGTCAGGTCTTCCACGCCGTGAACGTCGACCACGGCCTCCGGTGCGCGAACGGCGCGAGCCAGATGCTGCATCAATCCGCGCGCCTCTTCCGGGGTCGACTGCGGCAGCGGTTTCGCGCCGGACCCGGCTAAGGATTCGAGAAAACCAGCGAGGTGCAAATCGAGTGCCATAACATCACCTTTATTCGAACGTTGCGCGGAGATCAGCGATACACGAGGACTTCGGCATCCGGGCTCAATTCCGGAATGGTCTGGCGCTCCTCCTCGTACTCGAAGTGGTGCTGCCACGGCATGCGATCGCCACGCAAGTGCATCTGGTGTTGCGAGCGCATCACGTACCCGGCATTGAAGTTGTTCGGGTCGGTCCACGGCAGCCGCTGCATGTCGGCGTCTTCGGCGCGCAGGCACGGCTCCACCGTCTTCGCGCCCACCTTCTC
Organism: Burkholderia sp. AU6039; assembly: GCF_002223365.1. Taxonomy (NCBI): domain Bacteria; kingdom Pseudomonadati; phylum Pseudomonadota; class Betaproteobacteria; order Burkholderiales; family Burkholderiaceae; genus Burkholderia; species Burkholderia sp. AU6039. The sequence goes on along the minus strand of NZ_NKFK01000008.1, from coordinate 247,076 downwards.
CATATGCGCGAGGACGCGGCAGGTGAATTCGCACACGAGATCGGCGCGCAACGTCCAGCTCGACCGGTAGTAGCCATAGATGAACGCCATGTTCGGGATACCCTCGATCATCATTCCCCGATACGAGACCCGCTTGGTCATGTCGACCGGCTCTCCGTCGAGGTGGAACGCAATCTGGCCGAAAGCGCTCATGTCGAAGCCCGTCGCCGTCACGACGATGTCCGCCTGCAGGTGCTCGCCCGACGCCAGCACGATGCCGCTTTCGTCGAACGACTCGATGGTGTCCGTCACGACGGACGCCTTGCCGTCCCGGATGGCCGTGAAGAGGTCGCCCTCGGGCACCGCCGCCACGCGCTGCTGCCACGGGCGATAGCTGGGATTGAAGTGCTTGTCGACGTCGAACCCTTCCGGCAGCTGTTGCCGGGTCTCGTTGATCAGCCAGTCGCGAACGGCGTCCGGGTTCGCCGCGGACAGGTTGATCAGGTCGAACGTCTGCTTCAGGTGCGCACGCCGCAGAATCTCGGAGCGCCACTCCTCGGGCAGGCTCAGTTCGCGAAGCGTCGCGTCCAGCTGGTGGGTCCAGGGAACCGCCGTGAAGAACGTCGGCGACCGTTGCAGCATCGTCACATGCGCCGCGGTGCCGGCCATCGCCGGAATCAGCGTCGCGGCGGTCGCGCCCGAGCCGATCACGACCACCCGCTTGCCGGCATAGTCGAGGTCTTCCGGCCAGTGCTGCGGATGCACGACCGTTCCCTTGTAGCGGTCGAACCCGTTCCACTTCGGCGTAAAGCCCTTGCGATGGTCGTAGTACCCCGCCCCCAGCCACAGGAAGTCGGTGGTGATCGAGAAGTGTTCGCCGGTATCCTTGCGCGACACCTCGACCGTCCAGCGCTTCTGCTCGCTCGACCAGCTCACCGTTTGAACACGATGCCCGTAGTGGATCTTCGAGCCGAGGTCGTATTCCTTGATGACATCGCCCAGATAGCTGTGGATCTCCTCCGCCGTGGCGATCGAGCGGCCCTGCCACGGGCGGAATCCGAATGCGTACGTGTACAGGTCGCTGTCGGAACGCGCGCCGGGGTAGCGATGGGTCCACCACGTCCCGCCGAATCCATCCATGGCTTCCAGGATCGCGAACGAGCGGTCCGGCAAGTTCATGCGAAGATGACAAGCGGCATCGAGCCCCGAGATCCCCGCCCCGATGATTAGTACCTCTACGTGCTCAGGCAAACCCGAATCTGCTTGATTCTTAGTCATGAGATCCCTCCGATGACCCGTTATTGAAAATATCCGTAACGCCGCACGACTAGATCAATCGACTTGGTCATGTGACTACGAAGAAAAAAGACGCTCGCACGCGCATACCGGCGACAACGCTTCAAACCCGCACGCGACAACCCGCCCTGCACCCGGCCGGACATACACGCGGGTCATCGAGGTGTGCCTCCCGGTTTGACCGGTCACCCTGAACATGATCAATTGACCAAGTTCCACGGTTCCCAGTCTATGCAGTCGAGGGACAATTTGAATCAGGAGTTTCCATTACCCGATCGGTCGCGACGGTGGAATGCGCCGGCCCGCGCGGCGATCGACGCGTCAAACCTCGAAGCCGTCGGTTTCGGCAAGCCGCCCGACAAAGGATGCAGCGCGATCCAGCAGGTATCTCGCTGCCGGGATCGTGCGGGCCGCGGTGATGATGCCGTGATGATGCCCGGGTAGATGGAGATGCTCGACCGTGCTCCCCGCGCGAGCCGCGCATGACGCGTAGGCAATGCCTTCGTCACACAGCGGATCCAGCCCCACCGTGGCAATGAACATCGGCGGCTGCCGCCGGCCTTCCGCATGCAGCAGCGGGGACAGGCGTGGAAGATCGAATGGCGTGCCGGCCGGCACGTAGTGTTCCCGGAACCAGCGCATCGACTCGGCGACCAGCGGAAATCCGCCTTGAATGCGCTGGTAGGACGGCAGCGACGCCGTCAGGTCCGTCACGGGATAGAACAGGACCTGCCCGATGATGGCGGGTCCCGCCGCCGATGCCGCATTGGCGATGAGGGTCGCCATATTGCCGCCGGCGCTGTCGCCCGCCAGGATCATCCGGGACGCATCGATGGCGAGCGCGGAAGCGTTGGCCGCGAGGTAGTCCAATGCCCGCTCGCAATCGTCGAGCGGAACCGGCCATCGGTGCTCCGGCGCCAGCCGGTACTCCACCGACGCGACGGCACACCCGCCATGTCGCGCGAGATGACGGCAGATGCCGTCATGCGTGTCCACGCTGCCGATCACCCACCCGCCGCCGTGAATGAAGACGACCAGCGGTTTATCCTCGACGCGCTCCCCGCCGGGCGGACGATAGAGCCGCACCCGAATGCTGCCGTCCGCGACGGGAACATCGATATCGTCGTGGGCGACCGCTTCGTCGGCGGCGAGGCCGTTCAATTCGCAGGCCCGCACGAAGTTCACGCGCGACTGGTCGACGGAAAAGCTGCCGTAGTGTCGCCCGCCCAGTTCGCGGAACGCCCGAACGGCGTCCCGCGCATCGTCAGCCACCTCGGTCAGCGGCAACCAGTGCACCGATGTCATGGGCATCCCCGCTCAGATCGCCGCGAACACGCTTTGATCCCATTGCGTCACGGCGCGGTATTCGTCCACCGTGCCCGGCCAGTTGTTGATCACCTTGCCTTGCGCGTTCTTGTACCAGCTCGAGCAGCCCGCCGAAAACGCCGAGCCGGCCATCGCCGCTTGCAGCTTGTCGTTGTATTCGTCGAACACGGCCCGATCGACGTCGACGGCCTTCACGCCGGCCGAAGCCATGCCGCCGATCGCGTCGATGATGTAGTTCTGCTGGATCTCGAGCATCGACACGATGGAGTTGTGGTTCAGGTTCGTATTCGGCCCATACAACATGAACATGTTCGGAAAGCCCGGCACGGTCATGCCGAGATACGCTTCCGGGCCGCCTTCCCACGCCTGGGCCAACGTGCGGTCCGTGCCGCGCACCTGCAGGCTGCCCTGGAAAGCCTGACTCTCGAATCCGGTTCCGAACACGACCACGTCGAACGGAAGCAGGCGGCCGTCCCGCGTCACGATGCCCTCGTCGACGAACGATTCCACCCCCGCCGTCTCCAGCGCGACGTTGTCGCGCATGAGCGCCGGGTAGTAGTCGTCCGATCGCAGAATCCGTTTGCACGCGTATTCATAGTCCGGCGTCAGCTTCTCGCGCAGTACCGGGTCGGGCACCTGGCGATGAAGGTGCGCCAACGCGAGACTCTTGCCTTCCTGCTGCGCGTTGGACCCGATCCGCGTACGCTCGAACCCGGACTCGCGGAAAGCGTGCAGCGATTTCCGGCTTTCTTCGAACAGATGGGGCTCGCGCTCGTAGGCATCGAGCTGCTCCGCCGAGAAGACGATCTGGTTGCGCGGCATGATCCAGTTCGCGCTTCGCTGGAATACCGTCAGGTGATCGACCTTCGGCGCGATGAGCGGCACATACTGCACGGCGCTGGCCGCGTTGCCGATGCTTGCCACCCGCTTGCCGCTCAGGTCCACGTCGTGCCGCCACTCGGCGGAGTGGAAATACTCGCCGTTGAAATCCGCCAGGCCGCGAACCGCGGGGATCATCGGCCGGTTCAGTTGCCCCCATGCCGGCACGAAGAATCGTGCGGTCATCCGGGAGCCGTCACTCAGTGCGAACCGCCAGAGGCTTGCCTCTGCATCCCATTCTGCACTGCGAATCTCGAGGTTGAATCGCAGGTGTTCCGCGAGGTCGAACCGCGTGGCAAGCGATTTCAGATAGTGCAGCAGCTCGTTGCGGCCGGCATACATCGCGCTCACGCGCAAATGCGGATGGAAGCTGTAGCAGTACAGGTGCGATTCGGTATCGCATGCCGCGCCGGGATACGAATTGTCCAGCCACACACCACCGAGGTCGGGACGCTTCTCCAGCACGACGAAGTCGTCGATGCCCGCGATTTTCATGCGAGCGGCCATGCCGAGGCCTCCGAAGCCTGCACCCAGGATAACGATCTCGTGGTGCTCAATCCTTTCTACATTGTTCACGGTGCATTCTCTCTATTTACGTTACGGCGACTGCGGATTGGCCGGCGTCGGTTCAGTAGGCCTGTTCGTACAGGCGCAATGCGTCCGACTCCGTGACGACGACCGGATTGTTCAACAGCAAGCGCTGCTGCTTCATCGCATCGGCCGCGAGGGTCGGCAGGCTCGCTTGCGTGACCCCCACGTCGCGCAGTCGTCGCGGCGCGCCGGAGCGGTCCATCAGGTCTTCCAGGAACGCGATGAACGCCGCCGTGCGCGCCGTGGCGTCGCCCGTTCCACCCGCGCCGACGACGTCCGCCAGTTCCGCATAGTGCGAAGCCGCCGCGTCGGCGTTGAAACGCAGCACGGGTGCCAGCATCAACGCGTTGGACAGGCCGTGCGGGATATGGAAATGGCCCCCCAGCGGATACGCCAGTGCATGGACCGCAGCCACCGGGGCATTGGCGAAGGCTTGCCCCGCCAGCGTGGCGCCCAGCAGCATGGCCTCGCGGGCGCGCCGGTCCGCGCCGTTTTCGCAAGCCGGGATCAGGCTGCTCACCAGCAATCGCAGCGCCTCACGCGCGAGCGCGTCGGAGAGGGCATTCTTCTTGTGCTTGCTGGTATAGGCCTCGATGGCGTGGACCATCGCGTCGATGCCTGTCGCAGCGGTATGGCTGCGTGGCAGGCCGACCGTCAATTCGGCGTCCAGGATCACCTTGTCGGCATACAGCTGACGTGCAACGATGCCCATCTTGGTTGTTTCGTTAACCGAAACGATGGAGATGTTGGTGACTTCCGACCCGGTACCCGCCGTCGTCGGGATCTGCACCAACGGCAGGCGCGCGCCCTGAACATTGCCGATTCCGTACATTTCCGCGATGGATTGCCGCGACACGGTGAGCACGGCGGCCAGTTTTGCGATGTCCATCGACGAGCCGCCGCCCAAGCCAATCACGACGTCCGCCTCGGCACGGCGCGCGAACTCGACGCAGCGCAACACCACGTTCTCCGGCGGGTCGGCCACGACCTCGTCAAACACCGCCACGCGGAATCCCTCGGCCGCCAGCGACGCTTTCGCCGGTTCCAGCACACCGGCCTTGTGCAGCCCTGCATCGGTCACGATCAGGACATGGCGGCGCTCCGTCCATGCCGCCATCACCTGACCCAGGCGGCGCGCACAACCCCATTCCTGGAGAATGGACGGAACAGTTTCGAAGAGCATCGACTGCGGGAGCATTTCCATTGACGTTTCCTTGATGCGGACGTTGGCCGTCAGACCTGGGTGCACAGGTACTTGATTTCCAGGTATTCCTCGATGCCGTAACGGGAACCCTCACGGCCCAGGCCCGATTGCTTGACCCCGCCGAACGGCGCGACCTCGTTGGAAATCACGCCGGTATTCAGGCCGACCATGCCGTACTCGAGTGCCTCGCCCACACGCCAGATGCGGCCGTGGTCGCGTGTATAGAGATAGGCGGCGAGGCCGTACTCGGTGTCGTTGGCCATCGCGATCGCTTCCGCTTCATCCTCGAAGCGGAACACCGGGCCGACGGGCCCGAAGAGCTCCTCGCGCGCGACGCGCATGGCCGGCGTCGCATAGGCAATGACGGTCGGCTCGAAAAACGTGCCCCCAAGCGGATGGCCTTTCCCGCCCGTGACGATTCGTGCGCCCTTGCTCACGGCATCGTCGATCAGCTGATTCAGGTGGTCGCAGGCGGACTGCTGGATCAGCGGCCCCTGCTGCACCCCCGGTTCGACGCCGTTTCCTACCTTGAGCGCCTGGACTCGCCGGGTGAGCGCGTCGACGAAGCGGTCATGAATGCCGGCCTGGACGAGAAAGCGATTGGCGCATACACAGGTCTGGCCGCTATTCCGGTACTTCGACGCCATCGCACCTTCAACCGCGGCGTCGAGATCCGCGTCGTCGAACACGATGAAAGGTGCGTTGCCGCCGAGTTCGAGAGAGAGTCGCTTGATCGTCGCGGACGACTGGCTCATGAGCACGCGGCCAACTTCGGTCGAGCCGGTGAACGAAAGCTTGCGCACGACCGGGCTGGCCGTGAGCACCGCGCCGATCTCGCGCGACGGGCCGCACACCACTTGAAGGACACCGGCCGGAATGCCCGCGCGCTCGGCCAGGACGGCAAGCCCAAGCGCCGTGAGCGGCGTCAGGTCCGCGGGGCGCACGATGATGGAGCAGCCTGCGGCCAGTGCCGGCGCGACCTTGCGCGTGATCATCGCGGCAGGAAAATTCCACGGCGTGATCGCGGCACACACGCCGATCGGCTGACGAATGACGACGATGCGCTTGTCGCCTTGCGGGTGCGGAATGACGTCGCCGTAGACTCGCTTCGCTTCTTCGGCGAACCATTCCACGAAGGAAGCCGCATACATGATTTCGCCGCGGGCCTCCGCCAGCGGCTTGCCCTGCTCCGACGTCATGATCAGTGCGAGATCGTCGGCATTCGCCACGATCAGGTCGTACCAGGCGCGCAGGAGCTTCGCGCGCTCGTGGCTGGTCCGCTTCTGCCAGGCTTGTTGGGCAAGCGCCGACGCGGCAATGGCTTGCTCGACCTCCGCGGCGCCGAGGCTGGCCACGCGGGCCAGGATGTCGCCCGTCGCCGGATTCGTGACGGGAAACGAACGGCCGTCCGCGCCCTCCGCCCATCCCGACGCAAGCCATGCGCGCGTCTCCAGCAGCGCGCCGTCTCGCAGGTGGGCGCGTAGCGCCGAGGGATCGATCGCTTGGTTCGTCCTGCTGTGCATTTCATTCACGAGCACCGTCTCCAGAAATTCTTGTTTTTCCATCCGGGCGCTTTCGCGCCGACACGCAAAAATGCTCAGGCATCCGTGCGCGAACGCCTGCTCCATCACCCGGGATTTCGCCTGACTTCCGGTATTGGGGGGCCAATGGCTCCGCCACACGGAAGTCTTCGCAAAATGTTGCCCACGCCGAGGAAGTCCACGATCGAGCGGTGACTTCCAATTGGGGATGAAACAGGCATGTAGATCAATTGACATGGTCATTTGACCATAAAGCATTTTCGGCGGCAACTCAGTAGTTCCACGGGCTGTCGGTGGTTCGTCGGAAGACGGCCACACAAGGTTGTGACAGCCGGACAAGCGGATCGCCCGGGACCTGTGGCGCCGAGGCGAACCCGGCGGATGCGCTCGGCGACGTTCTGCGCGAAGGCGATGCCGCCTGCTATGAAAGTTGAAAGGCAGGCGGGCATTTACCCGGCCCGGGCAGCAGTTCGACGGACCGGTGAGTCAGTTCATGGAAGGGAACGCCGCAGTTGCCGTGCAAGCGCCGAAACGGTGGTTCAAGAAATGGCGGCGTGTGGCATGGCGTCTGCCGCGATCGGGTGACAGGGTGGGCTGGTGAGACCGATGTGTGCCAAGGCAAGCAGCGGCACGGTGATAAATACACACAGTGCCGGTGATGGCGCGCACGGTGCGTCCGCTCAGGTTCGCACGTGAAAACGCACTCCGTCACGCGCCTTCCGGATGGCAAAACCTCGTAATTTCAGTGTAATATCCGCTGCAGAAGACCATTTGTATTATCAATCGAAATAATGAAAACAGTCAGCCGGATTCAATCCGGCGACTGATACGGGGAAAGCTTGAACTCGCCATTCAATACCGGTGCATCCGGATCCGTTGGGCCGTCCGTGCCAGTTCACGTCGGCCGGATCTCTTCTTCTCTACGCCGGCACTTCCCGCGCGGCCGACCCCATTCCGACTGATATCCCGCGCTGAACGGCCCGCGCCGCGTCGCTCGCCTTCGTAGCACGCGGCCGGTACGCCGCCATCCCGTGATTCGGACACACGTGCGCATGCCCGCGCGGCGCCGTCACGTCGAACGATCAAAAGAAGAGGATTACTGAATTATGACTGCGTGTACCCACTGCGGAACCGATCTGCCCGGCGGTCTCAAGTTCTGCAAGCAATGCGGAACCCCGGTTGCGGCCATCCGGACCGAAGCGGCCAGCGCACCGTGCCGGAACTGCCACGCCGCGCTGACGCCGAACCAGCGTTTCTGCAACAAGTGCGGGACACCCGTCGCATCGGTCAATGACGCCGCTGCGATCGAGGCGGAGGTGCCCGCGTCGCCGGCCGAGCCCGCACTGCAACCCGCACACGTGGCCGCGGAATCCGCTCACGAATCTGCATCCGGCACCGTCGACGCACAAGATACGCAAGCGGACATCAGCGGCGAATCGATGGCGGCGAACACCGCGGGGAACGACCTCTCGCACGTCGCGAACAACGCCGATCCGGTATCGGGTCGTGCGAACGCACCGCTGCAATCGCACGACGCCGCGGCAACGGCCACGCACATCGCAGCGGCAGATCATCGGGGCGATGCAGTTGCTGCGTCGCAAGCCTCGCCTGTCGTCACGGATGCGCAATCCGCGCTTGCAAGCGTATCGGCGAATTCCGCAGCGGCACTCGCCGACGGCGAAACAGACGGGGTCGATGCGGCTGCCAAGCCTCACGACGTACCGGATGACGATGTAACGTCGGCGTCGGCCGAACCCATGCGCCCGGCATCCGGTGTCGTGCCCCCGCCGATACCGCAGCCCTCGACGACGAACGACGCTACGCCCGCAAGACTCAAGATCGTCGCAGCCGGCGTCGCGGTCGCGATCGCCTGCGCGGGTGGCGCGTTCTGGTGGCACGGCCGCCAGGCGAGCGCACCTGCAACGCCCGAGCCGGTCGCCGCATCCACGGTTCCTGCGTTCACGGCCAACGCCGCATCGGACATCGCGGGACCCGGTTCCGCCACCACCGGCGCGGCGGTTGTGACGACACCGCCCGACGCACCGGCGTCCGCGCCGACCGATACGGCCGCCGCAGCGATGACCGCGCCCGCGTCGGGCCCGGCCGTCGTCACGAATGTCACGACGGCTCCGGTGCCCGCGACGCCGCCGGCGTCGAACGCGCCGCCCGCAGCCGCGAACGCGCAGCCGCCGTCGCCCTTCGCGAAACTGCAGGACGACACGCCCACCCCAACCGCCCCCGCCACCGTTGCAGAGGCACCGCGCAACAAGCCGCACCCGACACCGCCGGGCCGCCCGTCCACGGCGGCCAACCCTGCCGCGCCCGCCGTCGACGGCCTGCTGAAACGCGCGCAGGGCGACCTGTCGCGCGGCCAGTACGACAAGGCGATCGCGACAGCGGAAAGCGTCCTGGCGATCGAGCCGGGCAACCGTCCGGCGAAGACGTTGATCGCCAAGGCAAAGGCGCGGCAGATGGATGCACTGCGCAACAACAGCACACTTGAATGAAGCGCCGGAGAAAACCGACATGACAATCCAGAAAACCCTCGCCGCGGCCTGCGCGGTCACCTTGCTCGCCAGCGGCTGCGCCACCCAGAACGGCACCGGCGGGATCTCGTCCGAATCGGTGCTGCGCTGCACCGCGCTCGGCGCCGGCGGCGCGCTGGTCGGTGCGCTGATCGGCGGCACCAAGGGCGCGATCGGCGGCGCGGTGGCCGGGCTCGCCGCGTGCGCCGTGATCGAAGTGGCGACGCGGCAGACGAAGACGGCGGCCGAAGTCGATCGCGATTACCGCGCGAACAACCGCAACAACCTGCCGCCGTACGCGAAGATCGACGCCTACACCACGGTTGTCACGCCGCGCTCGGCGGTCAAGGCCGGCGAGCCGATCAAGCTGGCCTCGCAGATTCGCGCGGTATCCGGCACGAACGAGCCCGTCCAGGAAGTCAAGGAAGTCGTGACCGTCTACGCGCCGTCGGGCGAGCAGTTCAAGCGCGGCGAGAAGATCGTCAACGCGACGCCGGGCAGCGGCGAATTCGACAACAGCTTCACGCTGAAACTGCCGTCGGGTGCGCCGCAAGGCACGTACACGCTGAAAAGCCAGGTCTACCTGAACGGCAAGCCGGGCTCGACCCGGCAATCCAGCATCCAGCTCGCGCAGGTCGACGGCGTCACCGTCGTCGCGCTGCTCGACGCCCCCGCCGCACACTGACCGGCCCGCACCTGCAAGGAGATTCAACGATGTCAACGCTCGATCAAGCCCCGGTGTCGGGAAAGTTCGGCCTGCTGCGCGCCGCCGAGGCCGTCACGAACTGGCGCGCACTCGCGATGTGCGCGTTCGCGCTCGTCGCCAGCATGCTGATGGCCATGCTCACGATCCAGGTACTCGGTCACAGCCCCGTGCTCGGCCTGCTGTTCGTCATCGCGACGCTCGCGATCTCGCTGATCGGCTATTCCGCGGTCGGCATCGTGCTGATGCGCGATGCACAGGGTGAATCGGTCGGATTCGTCGACGCGCTGCTGCAGGCGACGTTCAGCGTCCACCGCCTCGTCGGCATCGGCGTGCTGCTCGTGGTCGGCTGGATCCTGCTGCTGCTCGCGTTGCTGATCGTGTTCCTGGTCTGCAAGCTCCCGGGCGTCGGCCCGCTGCTGTACGCGATCGCGTATCCGGTCGCGGCGATCGCCGCGGGCGCGATCTTCGCCGGCATGGGCTACGTCGGCTATCCGCTCGCCGCGCCCGCCATCTGGCAAGGCAACACGACGCTGCAGACCGCCGCGCGCCTGCTGCAGATCGGCCGCCGCCAGCTGCTCGGCGTGATCGTCCGGATGTTCGGGCTGCTGCTGCTCGTCGGCGTGCTGTCCGCCATCGTGTTCGGCATTCTCGGCACCGGCGCCGCGATCGCATCGTCGATCTCGGCGGCAACCGGCACCAGCCCGCTGGGTGGCCTGATGGGCACGCTCGGCGGCCTGGGCGGCCTCGGCCGGCACGCCAGCGCCTACGGCCTTGGCGCGGATGCGGCGGGAGGCGGATTCGACTACCGCAGCATGGCCTACCTGGGCGCATACGGCTTCGGCAACGGCCTGCTGTTCGCGATCGGTCTCGTGATTCCGTTCCTGACATTCGTCAACGGCACGTGCCTCATCTATCTGCAGACGGTCAGCGGCGTCGATTTCTCCGCAACGGAAGAGAAGCTGAGCCAGCACGTCGCGGACGCGAAACGCCACGCCGAACAGGCACGCGAACGCGCCGCCGATCACCTTGCGAAAGCACGCGACTCGCATGCCGCCAGCACGGCGAGCGCAGCGGGGACGGCTTCGCTGCCGGCATCAGGTGCGGCCTCGCCCGCCGCGGACGAGACCACGGCCTGTGCGCAGTGCCACAAGCCGATGGCCGCCGACGACCTGTTCTGCGGCGAATGCGGTGCGCGCCGTCACGCTTGACGGCAGCATGACCGCGCATCAAAGCGCGGCCCGCGGCCAGGTATCGCCGCGGGTCGCGGGTTTCGGGCAAACAACCGGCACGTATCGGCGGCCGGTTTCCTGAACGCGGTTGATCGGTTCGCGCAACACGTCGCGTCTACCGGCGCGATGGCGAAAGCGCGACGCTGCGCGAACATCCCGCGCTCGCGTACCCGGTCAACCGGCCCGCGCAAGCGGCCTGAGCGCCCGCCGCACGTGGCTTGCGCAACGGCAAGCCGGCAGCCTGACCCGACGCTCGCCTTCGCGACAGTGACAGCGACAGCGATCGCCGCAGCGCACGACCCTGCCTACACCCGCCCCGCCAGATGAAACCGTGACGCCGGATGCCACAGCTGCACCGACGTCGCGACCTGCCCGCCGACCCACGTGCGCCGCCGCAGCAGCAGACACGGTTCGCCGATTTCCATCACGAGGTGCCGGCGCACCTGCGCATCGGGCTTCTGCGCGTAGATGCGGAATTCCGCACGCTGGATCGGCGCGAGCCGCACCATGTAATGGTTCGGGGTCTCGACCGTGAAATCCTGCTCGAGATAGGCGGGAAACAGCGCCGGATTGACGTAGCGATCCTCGAACTGGATCGGCTCGCCCTCCTCGCAATGCACGATGCGCGAATGAAACACCGGCCCCGTGCGCAGCCCGAGCGCTTCGATCGCTTCGGGATCGTCGCTGCTTTCGATCATCAGCACGCGTGCACTGTGCCGATGGCCGCGCTCGGCGATCTCGTCCGCGATGTTGCGGATCTCGAGCACCGTCGATTCGTAATGACGGCGCTCGACGAAGGTGCCCGCCCCCTGGATGCGGGTCAGCACACGCTCGGCGGTCAGCTCGCGCAGCGCTCGCGACACCGTCATCCGCGCCACGCCGAACTCCTTGACCAGTTCGGCTTCGGTCGGAATCGCGCCGCCGGGCTTCCAGTCCCCGTTCGCGATCCGCTCGACCACGTAGCGCTTGATCTGCTGGTAGGCCGGCAGCGCGCGTGCCGGCACGTCGTCGCCCGGTACGGCCCCCGGCCGGGCCGCCGTGTATCGTTCCGCTTCGTTCATGCGCCCTCGATCGAATGAAGATGGGATGACCTGCCGACCGTCGCCCCGCCGCTGCGTCACGCCAGCGACGGCGGTACGCCCGCGACGATGGCGGCCGCGCTCGCGATGTCGTCCGCGAGCGGCCGGTCGTCTTGATATGCCGGCACGCGGTCGCGCACGTAACGCCACAGCGCGTCGGTCGGCGCCGCCCGCGACGCTTCGTTCTCCTGCAAATCGTACGCCTGCGCGGCGGCCAGCAACTCGATCGCGAGCACGCGCGTGGTGTTCTCGATGATGTCGAGCGCCTTCAGCGCGGCCGGTGTCGCATGGCACAGGTGGTCTTCCTGCAGGCCCGACGTGATGCCGCCGTCGAGGCTCGCGGGCGCGGCGAGCCGCTGGTTCTGCGCCACCAGCGCGACCGCGGTGTACTGCGCGATCATGAACCCGGAACACGTGCCGCCCGGCGCCGCGAGAAATGCCGGCAGCCCGCTCACGAGCGGATTGACGAGCCGGTCGAGCCGCCGCTCGGCAATCGCCGCGACCTGCGCCATCGCGGCCGCAAGGCTGTCCATCGCGAGCGCGATGCCCGCGCCGACCGCATGCGCCTGCGAATGAACGGCCGGCGCGTCGCGCGTGCCCGCGACGATCGGATTGTCGGTCACGGACGCAAGCTCGCGGTCGACGACTTCCGCCGTGACCGCCAGCACGTCGCGCGCCGCGCCGTGCACGTGCGGAATCGTGCGCAGGCTGAGCGGGTCCTGCGTATGTCGCCCGTTCGCCGCGGCGAGCATCGCGCTGTCGGCAAGCATCGCGCGCAAACGCGCGCCGACGTGCCCGATGCCGGGCGAAATGCGCAGCGCCAGCGAGGCCGGATCGAACGCGGCGAGCTGGCCGCCGAGATTCTCGAAGCTCGTCGCCGCGATCCAGTCGGCCCAGTCGAGCAGCCGCTCCGCGCGCGCGAGCGCGAGCGCGGCGAGCCCCGTCACGCACGGCGTGCCGTTGACCAGGCTCAGCCCCTCCTTCGCGCCGAGCGCCAGCGGCTCGCGGCCGATGCGGCGCAACGCTTCGTCACCACGTACGCGTTCGCCGCGATGACGCGCGTGGCCGTGCCCGATACAGACGAGCGCGACGTGCGCCATGTGGGTCAGGTAGCCGACCGAACCATGCGCCGGCACTTCCGGCAGGCAATCGTGCTCGAGCAGCGCGACCAGCTGGTCGACGATGTCGGCCCGCACGCCGGAATGCCCGTGCGCGTAGTTGTTGATCGCGGCCGCGATGATCGCGCGCGTTTCCGCCGCCCCGAGCGGCGCGCCGACGCCGACCGCGTGGCTCATCAGGATGTTGCGCGACAGCGTACCCTGCTGCGCGGGCGACACGATCACGTCGCACAGCGCACCGACGCCCGTGTTGACACCATACGCGCGAATGCCGCGCGCGACGATTGCGTCGACGAGTTCGCGCGCCGCGACGACACGCTCGCGCGCCTCATCAGTCAACGCGAGCGGCGCGCCGGCCGCCACCGCCGCGATCTGCCGCCAGTCGAGCGGCCGGGCCGAACGGAATACGGTCATGGCGGCCTCAGTTCGCGGCACGGTCATGATGGCTCGACACGAACTGGCGGAAGCGTTCGGAGCACTGGCCGCCGAACAGTTCGCCAGGCGTGCCGTCCGCATCGACCTCGCCCTGATGCAGGAACATCACGCGATTCGACACATGCCGCGCGAAGCCCATTTCGTGCGTGACGACCAGCATCGTGCGCCCTTCCTCCGCGAGCGAGCGCATCACGCGCAGCACCTCGCCGACCAGCTCCGGATCGAGCGCGGAAGTCGGTTCGTCGAACAGCATCACCTTCGGATGCATCGCGAGCGCCCGCGCGATCGCGACCCGCTGCTGCTGGCCGCCCGACAGATGGGCCGGATAGTAGCCGCGCTTGTCCGCGAGGCCGACGCGCGCGAGCAGCGCCTCGGCTTCCTCGACCGCTTCCGCGCGACTGCGCTTCTGCACGCGCAGCGGCCCTTCGACGAGATTGTCGAGCACGGTCATGTGCGACCACAGGTTGAAGTTCTGGAACACCATCCCGAGCTGCGAGCGGATGCGGTCGACCTGGCGCCGGTCACCCGGATGCAGCTTGCCGTCGCGCGCACGCTTCATCTTCAGTTCCTCGCCGGCGAGCGCGACCGAGCCGTCGTCGGGCGTTTCGAGCAGGTTCAGGCAGCGCAGGAAGGTGCTCTTTCCCGAACCGCTCGCACCGAGGATCGAGATGACGTCGCCTTCGTGCGCGTCGAGCGAAATGCCCTTCAGCACGTGGTGATCGCCGAACGACTTGTGGATGTTCCTGACCGACAGGGCGACGGGAGCAGCGGTATTCATCGATTTCTCCTGGAAGGAAGGACGCGGTCAGGATGCGACACGTCGCGCATTGCGTGCGTCGGCCGCGGGTGCGCCGGACGGCTTCGGCGCGCGCAGGTGGCCCGACAACCGCCATTCGAGCGCGCCGAGCAGGCGGACGATGATGAAGTTCAGGCCCAGGTAGATGAGGGCCGCACACACGAACACCTCGGTCGTCCGGTAGGTTTGCTGGATGATCTGCTGCGCGACGCCCGTCACCTCCCACACGGTCACGAGGCTGGCGAGCGCGGTCGACTTGACCAGCAGCACGGCTTCGGTCGAATACGCGGGCAGGCACTGGCGCAGCGCGATCGGGCCGATCACGCGGCGCAGCAGCGCGAAGCCCGACAGGCCGATCGAATAGCCGGCCTCGATCTGCCCGACCGGCACGGCCATCAGCCCGCCGCGCAGGATCTCGGCCGTGTAGCCGGCCGTACACAGCGCGAGCGACAGCACCGCGCACACGTACGGCTCGCGCAGCAGCGGCCACATGAAGCTCTCGCGGATCACGCCGAACTGGCCGAGCCCGTAGTACACGAGAAACATCTGGATCAGCAGCGGCGAGCCGCGAAACACCAGGATGTAGGCACGCGCGAAGCGGTTCGCCAGCCAGCGCGGCGACACGCGCATCGTGACGATCACGAGCGACAGCAGGCCGCCGAGCACGAGCGACGCGAAGAACAGGCCGAGCGTGGTCGGTACCGCCGCGAGCAGCTGGCGCAGCGTGTCGAACAGGAAGTCGAAATCGAGTGACATGGGCGCTCCGTCAGTTGCGTGCGAAGTTGCGGCGGAACGACCGGCCGACGATCGCTTCCGCCCGGTTGAACACGCGATTCGACAGCCCCGTCATGACCAGGTAGAGCGCGCCGCCCGCGACGAAGAACACGAAATACTGATGGGTCGAATTCGCCGCGATCTGGCTCGTGCGCAGCAGCTCGGCGAGCCCGGTGACCGAGATCAGCGCCGAATCCTTCAGGCTCAGCTGCCACACGTTGCCGATGCCGGGCAACGCGAAGCGCAGGACCTGCGGAATCAGGATGCGCCGCAGCACCATGCTGCGCGGCATGCCGATCGAGCGCGCCGCTTCGAGCTCGCCCTTCGACACCGCGAGCACGGCCGCGCGATACACCTCGGCCTGGTACGCACCGGAAATCATCCCCACCGCGAGCGCGCCGATCACGAACGGCGGCACGCCGATGAAGCCTTCCGCACCGAACCACTGGCCCACGGCCGTGACGAGCGTCGAGCCGCCGAAGTAGAACAGGTAGATGACGAGCAGTTCGGGCACGCCGCGAAACACCGTCGTGTACAGGTCGCCGAGCAGGCGGGCGCTGCGATAGCGCGACAGCTTCGCGGCCGCGATGCCCGCGCCGATCACGGCGCCGACCGCGAGCGCGGCAAGCGTCAGCGCGACCGTCATCAGCGCGGCGAGCAGCAGCACGCCGCCCCAGCCTTCGGTTCCGAAGCCCAGCATTTCAAGGATCGCCATGCGTGCCTCCCGGCAAGCGTTGATAGGAACGGCAGGATGCGCGCCGCCGCGCTCAGCTCATGCCGCTTGCGCGGCGGCGGCCGGACGTGCGCTTACGGGGTGACGTCGGTCTTGAACCACTTGTCGGCGAGCTTCTTCACGGTGCCGTCCGCGAGCGCGGCGCCGATCGCCGTATCGAACTTCGTCTTCAGGTCGGCATCCTGCTTGCGGAACGCGAGCCCTTCGCCCGGCCCCCAGATCGGGCCGCCGAGCTTCGGGCCCGCGAGCACGATCGATGCGGTGTCCTTCTTCGTGTTGTTCGCCGCGTAGTACGTGACGTCGTCGAACGACGCGTCGATACGGCCGGCGACGAGGTCGAGATCGCGCTCGGGCGAGGTCTTGTACACGCGGATCGACGCGATGTCCTTGAAGCTGTCGTTGATGAACTTCGTGTAGACGGTGCCCGACTGGATACCGATGGTCTTGCCCTTCAGCTGCTTGCGCAGCGCGTCGACGGTCGATTTGTCGGCATTCGCGTCGCCCGACAGCTTGACGATCGGCGCGCCCGGCGCCGCCTTCGGCAGGATCTTCGTATCGGTGACGGCGAACGTCGCGGGCGTCGCGGCATAAGGACGCGAGAACAGCAGGATCTTCTCGCGCTCCGGCGTGATCGAGATCGCATCCATCAGGACATCGAACTTGCCGGCCTGCAGCCCCGGGATCATCCCGTCCCAGTCCTGCGCGACCATGTTGCACTGCACCTTGATCCGCTCGCACACGTTGGCGAGCAGTTCGGGCTCGAAGCCGCCGAGCTTGCCGCCCGGCAGCGTGAGGTTCCACGGCGCGTAGCCGCCTTCGAGCGCCACCGTCACCGTCTTCCATTCCTTCGCCTGCACCGGCGCGGAAAGCGTGGCCGCTGCCGCTGCGATGATGCCGATCGTCCTGACTGCCCACTTGATGCGCTTGCCGTTCACGAGATTTCTCCTTGTGTTGAAGATCGTCATCCCTTCGGTCATGCAAGCGGCCTCAGGAATTTGTCTATACAAGCATGCAAGAAGAAAAATGGAGCGACAAGCGTTGATCAAAAAAAACCGGGAAAACGCGGGAAATCCCCTAATTCCGGGGCTCCGACGTGCCTCGTGGTGGGGATTCGCGGCACGGACATGGTGCATTTCATCCGATCTTTAGATCAGGATGACTAGACAAATTCATGATTCGCCTGTTTCGCTAAACACACTAAAATCGCCGATCGAATCCTGCAGTCATGCCGGCAGGCGTATCGCTCGCACGAGCATCTCGGATTCATTCGGGCATTCGCGGCAGCAGCGTGCGCCGCCGGTCAGCGCCGCTTGCGAGCGTCCCGGTCAAGCCGGCGACGGCGCAACGCGCAGGCCCTCGCCCTCACCACGCGGCAAACACGTCCTGCGCGATCCCGAAGCCCGTGCTCATCCCGGCGCCGCTCGTCACGACGACGACGCGCGTGCCGTCGTCCGGCGCCTCGATCACGCAATCGGCATCAGCCGCCGACGGATAGCTGCCGGTCCAGCGTTCGACGATGTCCAGTTCCGGCGCATCGAGTGTCTCGTGCAGCAGGCGCAGGATCTGCGCATCGATTTCCTGCGTCGCGAACGGCAGCGGTGCGGCGCCGTATTCGTGCGAATCGCCCACCACGAGGCTGCCGTCCGCGCTCTGCACCGCGATCAGGTGGATGCCGTAACCGAGGCATTCGGGTTCCTCCGCCTTGAGGCGCGTGCGCAATGCGTCGGCGGCGGGTAGCGCCGCGAAACCCGCGTAACGCAGCAGGCTCAGGTCGCTCATCACCGCGGCGCGCAGCGCCAGCGGGCGGCGCGGCCGCACGCGCAGCATCTGCAACTGGCACAGCCGCACCGCGTGCCGCGCGAACCAGCCGCCGACCAAGTGACGGCTGTCCGCATTGCCGCAGACGATCACGCGCTCCGCGTGCAGCACGCCGCGCGACGTACGCACGGCCGGCGTGCGCACCTCGTGCACCATCTCGTCGTAACGAAACCGCACGTCGAAGCGTTCCGCCAGCCAGGACGCCAGCAACGCGATCGCGGTACGCGGCTCGATGCGCAGTTCATGCGGGCTGTGCAGCACGCCTTGCGCACCGTCCAGCCGCAGTTCCGGCGCGACGGCCTTTGCCTCGCCGGGCATCATGACCCGGCAGCCGTCCGCCATGCCGGTCTGCATGAACGCGTCGATCAGGTGCATCGCCTCGGGGCGACGCGCGATCAGGTGGAGGCCATGGTGAAGCACGTCGATGCCGGCTTGCGGCGCGACGTCCGCCCAGACCTCGCGGCTCGCCCGCGCACGCCGCCAGCTGTGTTCGGCGTGCTGCCCGGTGACGGTGACGAAGCCGAAATTGCGGATCGACGCACCCACGCATGCGGCATCACGTTCGATCACGCAGACGCGCAGCCCCTTGCGTGCCGCCGTATAAGCATGGGCGAGGCCGACGATGCCGGCCCCGACGATGACCACGTCATATGAGTCTGCCGCTGCGATGGCGTTCACGATTGCACGTTCCTTCTGTCGAGGTAACACGCGCTGCCTGTTCGGGGCGCGCGTATCGGTTGCTGCTGGCCGCATCCCATGGACGTATTCCCGCGTGCGACGCGAACCGGCAAGCTCGCTTCGTTCGTTCCCGGGGCTGGCGCGCGATCCCGCACTATCGCGACGCGAGATGACATCCGAATGAAAAACCACAAAACAGCATTAATTGGCCAATTTTGCCACTTAACGACGCGACGGAAGTTCGCGTCGGCCCGTCGGCTCGCCGCCTGGATATGCGCTGTCGTCACGTCGAGTGAATCTGCTGTGGGAATACGGATGGCATGCTGCCAATCCCTGACGGAATTGCCGCGCGTTCGCCACCTACCCGGCATCGGCCATGCGTGCAGAAGGCAAGCGGCACCGTCGACGCGAAGTACCACCAGGTGTCGCTGGGCGCCGACTATGCGCTGTCGAAGCGCACCGATCTCCATCTGATCGGCGCGTACCAGCATGCGAGCGGCCAGCAGCAGGTCGTGAACGCAAGCGGGCAGTTGGTCACGCAGGATGCACGGGCGCTTGACGATGCCGGACGGAGACGATCGTGCGCCCCGTCGTCGTCGCGCCGCTCACTCGAACCGGCAGGCCGCACGCGGCAGCGCCGCCAGCGTGTCGCTCGACAGTTTCAGAATGCCGTCGAAATTGGCCTGGTTGTCCGCCGGGCAGAACGCCGCGAGCGTCATGCCGTCCGGGCGCGTGTACTCGACATTGAACACGGCCTTGTTCAGCGCGACGAAGCTCGCGTAGTCGCCGCACTCGTGGAACCTGTTGCACTGCTCGTTGAGCGCCCAGTCGGCCACTTTCGCCATGGCGGCAGCGATTCCCGAGCCGTTCTTGAGGCCCATCGACATCCCGCGATCGTGCGCGGCGGCGATCAGCGCCGTGTTGTACCGCAGCTGATCGTCACGCGTCAGCGGAAAGCCCGTCTCCTGGCGATAGCTGTCGTCGAGATCCGGCTCGATGCCGTCGCAGCCCTTTTTCTTCGCCTGGTCGAGGCGCGCCAGCATCAGCGGCATCAGGATCGTGGTCTGGCGAATGTCCAGCCAGCGTTCGTGATCTTCGTATCCTTCGACGGGATTGCCGAGCACGCTGTCCGGAAACTTGCCGGCGTCGCCACGCGTGTCCTCGCGCCCGCCCACCTCCATGTAGCAGACGACATAGATGCCCTTCGCCTTCAGGCGCTGGATCGTGCCGGCATCGGTCAGCTCCATGTCGACGTCGAACATCTTGCGCGGGTTGTTCACGCCGTCCAGCACCGTCTCGTTGATCCGGTTGCCGTCGATCTGCCATTGCCAGCTCGTGCCGGGCACGAGCGGTTTCCACGCGGCGGCCTGCGAGGCGCGCACGGAGGTGGCCGCGAATGCGCTGCCGGGAGCGGACGAATCGGAGTCGCCTCCGCACGCCGCGAGCAGCAGCATCAACACGAATGAAGCGAACGATCTTGCGGACATGGCGAATCCTTTGCCTGTTGGGCGGCTTGTCAGGATGCGAGGGTGCGAGGGAGACACGTGCAGCGGAATGCGGGCGATGCAGCTGCCGATACTGCGGTGGCGCGCGAATGCGCGAGGTACGTGCGGATGGTAGGCGGGAACACTGCGCCCATCTGTTCCGATTTGTCGATTTTTGTGGGCATGGTGGGCGCCGGCAAGCCGTCAACCTCGTGATGGTCGTGAACCGCCGACGCGCGGCGACCGCAGCCGGAAAAATCGGCGTTTTTACATTGAACACCGCTAACGCATCAAAAGCAAAAATAAAACGACTTTGATTTCCAGAACCAGAAATGGAACCGATGTCACGATATTTTTATTGACAGCACTTCAACCACTCCAATGAATTATTCAATTCATGAAAGCAATTCTTGAGTGCCACCTTCCTCTCTTCAATCCATTTTAAGGCGACACGATCCTCCTCCCCGAGACCCGCCACACAAGCCGATATCAGCCATTCATTTCATGACATCGCGCTCGTTTTCGACAACCATCAACCTCATCATTCAAATGAAATCAACAATGAATAAATCGATTGAATTTGTTTGACAATCAAACGTAAGGATAATTAAAGTCGTCGCCGACGATGCGCGGGTCGCCTCTCGATTCGCGCAATCCCCCAACATCACCAGGGCAAGCAAGGCGATGAATTCAATTTATGGCAGCACCGCGGGCGGAAACAGCGTCGAGCCCAACGGCGCCCGCCACCGGCCACTCCGGATACGCCGCGGAACGGTGTCGGACACATCGGGAATCTGCGCGCTGTTCGAACGGGAATACGGCGACTCGTCGCACCCCTGTCTCGATGCGGGCTATGTAAGGCGCGCCGTCTCGAACAAATCGGAGCTGTGGTTTGTCGCCGAAGAGGAGACGCAAGCCACGATCGGTTGCATGAGCGTCAGCTACAACGCGCAGAATCGCTCGTGGGAATACGGCCGCGCGATGATTTCCCGGCACCATCGTCATCTGGGTGTCCTGTCGGCGCTGATGCAATCCGCGATCGACACGCTGCCGGCCGCGGATCACGACCTGGCCTTCGCGATTGCCCGCACCGATATCGCGCTGCGTGCGTTGCTGCGTCATCTCGATGGCGTCGTGGTCGGACACGACGGGTCACCCGACAGCGCGCATGGCGTGCGTGAACATCACGTCATCGCGCTCGAGAAATTCCGCTCGCCAAGCTTCACGCATTGCCTGCCGCTTTCCCCGATCTTCCGTGAATCCGACGTTCTGCGCGGCGCGATCTTCGAGCCGCTCGGTGTCGCCGGTACGCCGGCACCGTATCCCGATACCTGTTTCTGGGGGCATGGGCACGAGTGCTCGGACGCCTTCACGTTTCGGGTCGACGAGCGGGCCGATGCGATCTATCTCTGCCGGCATGCAGGCGGCCCGTTCATGACCGAGCGCGACGTCACGGCCGACCTGCTGCGTTTCCTGAAACGGCGCGGCACGGCGGCCTATGTCGGCGCGATCGTGCTCGCCGACAAGCTGACGCTGGTCAAGGCGATGCTCGACGCCGGCTTCCGGATCACGGCCTATTTGCCGGCGTGGCACTGGAGCCGCGGCGCGCGCTACGACTGCCTGCTGCTCGCCCGGCGGGACAACGGCTTCGCGAGCAAGAACGGACTCGATGCACACATCGACGTGCTCGATGCAGCCTACCGCGAGATCGGCCAACGCATCCTGTCCACCTGAGATCCGCGCCGGCCACGCGCCGCGCCCCCCATCAATCCACTCATTCGAGGTAGCACATGACCCAAGACGAATGGCGCTCGGTCAAGGCGACATTGCCGAACGGACCCACCGGACACCTGACGCTCGCGCTCTGGCTCGCCGATGTCGCATTGCTTGCCGCTGCGTGGGTGCTCTGGCTCGCCGGCGGGCCCGCACGCATCGCCGCGCTCGTCCTCGCCACGCTCGCGCTGATTCACCTCTACCTGATCTTGCACGAGGCACTGCACGGCGCCGCATCGCGTTCGCGCGCGTGCAACGAGGCCATCGGCCATCTATGCGGATGGATCATCGGGTTGCCGTACCTGCCGCGGCGCAGATCGCATCTGGGCCATCACGCGTGGACCGCGCACCCGACACGGGATCCGGAGAATCGCAAGATGATCCAGAAGTTTTCCGTGATGACGGAACGCGGCGCGCGTACGCTCGAATTCATCTGGCGGCACTGGATCCCGATGATGGCGTTCAATCATTTCCTCAGCCACTGGATCGCACCGTTCCTGCACCGCGATACGCCTGCGCATCGCGCGAAATCGAATACCGAGATCGCATTCAGCGCGCTCTACCTGGCCGGTTATGCGGCGGTCGGCGCGCTGGCGTATCGTGCGGGCGTGCTCGGCAGCCTCATCGCGTTCTCGACGATCCTGTGGATCGTGTTGCTGATGGCCGTCGAACTGCTCAACCTTCCGCATCACGCCGAGATCCCGCTGCTGGCCGACGACGCGGCACGCCCGCCGCTCTGGGAGCAGGACGTGGTGTCGCACAGCTGCGCCAACGTTCCCCTCTGGTCACGCTGGGTGATCCTGAATTTCAACCTTCACGTCGCCCATCATGCGTACCCGTGGTTGCCGTGGTACGACCTGCCTCGCGCACAACGGCTGCTCGATGCCGTCTCGACGGCCGAGGCGCCGCGCCAGACCCACGAGTGGGCATTCGCCGTGACCAAGCGACGCCGGCCGCTGCTCGAACTGATGGGGCACTTCTTCGACAAGCGTGGCGCGTCGTCCCAGGGCGGACGCTGACGCTGCGCCCTGGCGAGCGCATCCATCGAGTGCCGCCGGCACGGCCCTCGACAACGGCGATGCCTCCGGCTCCCGGTCGCGCAAATCGGAGACCATGCGAAACGTCGTCGCAATCATACGGGCGACCCGCACGGTCTCCTCCTTGCCCGGCTTCGTTCATTTACCGGGCGCCAGGCGGTTGGCAAACCGGTTCGTATAACCGAGCGTACCGACACCGCCGATCGAATTGCACGTCGACGATGCGGCACCGGGCGGACAATCGACGTCACGGTCGAACGACCAGAAGTGGACACCCGCGAGACCATTCTGTTTCACGAACTGCGCCACGGTGTCCGCGTCCGCCGGCGTAAAGGTTTCGCCGACCACATCGTTGCCGCCGATCATCGGCGTCAGCTCGATCTGGCTGTACGGTACGCCCCAGTGATCGTGCAGGTTCATCGCGGCCTGGATCGCCGACTGCCCCATCTGGCAGGTGCCGTTCGCGACCACGCAGTTCCCCGCGCTAGCCGACCCGTAGTCCATCGTCATCAGGTCGATGGTGTAGTTCTTCAGGCCGGCCGCCTGAATCGCCTGCATGACCCAGTCGCCGTATATGTTGAAGCTGTCGGGGGCGCTGGCGCCCCACGAGCTTGCCGTGCTCGCGCCCTGCTGGGAAGGCGCCAGCGTCGCGAGCGTAAAGCTGAAGCGCAGGCCGGGATATTTCCGCTGGGCGACGGCCACGCGCTGGACGAGATCGTTGATCACCTGTTGCGTCTGCCCGCCCTCGATATCGAAATCGATGCCGATCAGGTTGCTCGATGCATAACGATCGATGAAGGCCGCCATGCCCGCATCCGTCCCGCACGTGAACATGCCGGCCGCGCCGCCGGTGGAAATCACGTAATTCACGTTGGCCGCGGTGAAGAGCGGCACATTGGCAGCCGCCATCGCGCCGCCGTCGACGCCCGCCCAGTTCTCGCTGCCGCATTCACCGGTCGCGAACGCGAGCGTCAGCGTGCGGACACCGGTTGGCAGCACCGACAGCACCGGGATCAGCTGACCCGTGACGTTCGTCGAGATGACGTTCGTGTTCCAGTTCATCGAAATCGTCGCGTCCTTGTACGGGCTATAGACGAATGCCGGTGCCGTGCCGGTACCCGATGTACCCAAGGCACCCGCCGCGGCAGCGCCGGCGCCGAAAAACGACCCTGCCAGCAGAAGCACCAGCGCGCCCCTCAAGGTCGATCGCCGCACGATTCCGGTTTGCTGGTTGCGCTTCATTTTCATGCCCTCGATTCCGGTCTGGCTCATGATTTCCCCTTTCGATTGACAAAGCTCCGCCCAGGTCGAATTCAAAAGAAATCAACCTTACAAATTGCCACTTGAAGACAAATTCCGATATTGATTCCGTCTTTATCTCAACGACGGAAAACAATTCGACGGCCGATGTAGTGATCCTTCAATCCAGCGCCGGCACTTCGATTTGTTATACTACATAATCATCAGGCATCAACCCTGGAATCGATTATTTCCATCAATATCGAAACCCGAAATATTCACGTGATCGCATCGCCATATTGCAATTGTCGCGATTCGATAATTCAAACGGATAGCTCGCAGCCATCCGACTGATTGTTCAAATCGACGAAATTCAGGCGATGCGATCCGGCCGTAAGACGGCGTCGCGCGGGTGGGCGGAGAGGCAATGATGGGGCTGCTTCGGCAAGCCGGGCTGGAGACTGCCCGGTCAGCGGGCGAGCGCATCGGCGCTCCTGAGCGGCGCTCTTCCATTCATGACGCCCCGGCCATCGCCGGGCGCGCCATGTCGCAGCCGTATCAGAACGGGCTGCGGGTCGTATCGCCATTGGTGAATGTCGCATCGACGACCTGATAGAACGCCATCGCCGTATCCGCGACTTCCCAGACCGCCAGGATGACGTGGTAACCGCTACGCACCGGCAACCGGCATTGGTGAATGGTCGGCTGCTGCGGCACCAGGTTCGCGTTCGGATCCCAGTAAGGCTGGCCGGGATTCTGGATCGTGCAGAACGGCGTGGGCTCGAACTGCGCGCGCGTCAGCTTTTCCGACGGGTTCCAGTCGGCGCGTGTAATGAAGTAGTTCCAGCGACGCGTCTTGTGCACGGCGCTGAATTCCCATTTGAAATTCTGCAACGCGCCCGGCCGCAGCGGGATCTTCTGCCAGCGGCTCGGCGACTGCTCGTTCAGCACGGGCAGCGGGCCATTGGTGCTGGCGCCGGCGATTTCGCCGTCCGGCGGCGGTGCGGCATTCTTCGCGTCGGCCGGCGCGAACGGATCGGACAGGCCGCTTTGCGTCGCGGGGAAGAACTTGCCGTTCTCCATCGCGTTCGCATGCCACGCGTCGACGTGACAGTTCGGATTCTGCCCCTGCGTGCACAGCACGATACGCGAAGGCGGTTCGGTCAAACGGCCGTGCGCCTGAACGCCGGCCGCCGCGACCAGCAGTGCCACGCCGGTCAACGCGCATGGCACCACGGAAGCAACGTATCTGCGGATGATCTTGTTCATGAGCCCTCATGACGTCGATGTCGGAACGGATATGCGCATGTCGGGCCTGCCGCAGGATCCCCGGCAGGGGTTCCTTTCGACACGGCGTCGCGCACACTGATCGGCAAAAGCGGCAACCCGATGAAACCGCGGCACGCGATGATGAATCGCCGCGTTTTCTGACAAATCACTTTCACCGAACCGAACCTTATCCGCAAAAACCTGAAAAATAAACGTTCCGCATTGATCTTTTTTTAATTTTAATCAAACGCCTGATTCTTTTTTAATTTAAGCCAGTTTTTTCTCGTCTTTAATTGCGCGATATTGAATAAACCGCCAATTCATTAAAACACTGTTATCGATCATTCGGCAGGCGGCTTTACGCACTCGACTTGCCCTGCGTGGCTCGTCGTTGCTTCGACCGATGAAAAAGTCGTGGCCAGTGGAAGAGTTCCATGGAAGCCGGCGGACCGCCCGCTTCCCCCAAGCCCCGTATTCTTCAAGCAGCCAATCCCGTCGACGAAGCAACCGTGAGATCCCGGTTGAACTGCGTCATGCAGTTCAGGTCGAGCGCACGAATCTGCTCGGTCATGAAATCGACGAAGATCCGGATGCGCGTCGGCAGGTGTTGCCGGCTCAGATAGCAGATGTAGTGGCCGCGATCTTCCGGCACATGCTTCGCCAGCGCGACGACGAGCGCCTTCGATGCGAGATGGTCGCGGATCTGGTAGCCCGCCAACTGTGCAATGCCCGCTCCGTTCAGCACCGCGCGCAATACCAGGTCCGCGTCGTTGAACGTGAGGCGCGAGGTCGGCAGGTACTTCCGCGGGCGGCCGTCGACATTGAACTCCCATTCGAACAGGCGTCCGCTCGCGAACCTGAAATTGATGCACGCGTGCCGGTCGAGATCTTCCAAGCTCTGCGGAAGCCCGTGCGTCGCCACGTACGACGGCGCCGCGCAGAGCGCCATCTGCATCGGAATCAATTGGCGCGCGATGATGCTGGAATCCTCGATGCGCCCGTTGCGGAACGACACGTCGATCCGCTCGGACACCAGGTCGATCGGCCGATCGTCGAGCAGCAGGTCGATGTCGATGTCCGGGTACGCGTCCGTGAATTTGGCCAGCAGCGGCGCCACGATCTTCCTGCCGAAGCCCACGGCCGAGCTGATGCGAATGAGGCCGCGCGGCGGCCCCTGCCGCAACTCGAGCATGTCGTTCATGGCTTCCACGATCTGCGCGACGCCCTGATGGCAGTTCTCGTAGAAGCGCCGGCCCTCGCACGTCAGTTCGGTCGTGCGCGTGGTTCGCTGGAACAACCGCGTGCTCAGTTGCGCCTCGAGCTTCTGGACGTTCCGGCTCACGGCCGGCCGCCCGACGCCGAGCCGTTCGGCGGCCTTGGTGAAGCTGCCCTCGCTCGCCACGGCAACGAATGCCAGGATGCCCGCATAGCTCGCGCCAAAGCTCGCCGACAGGGCATTGGCGCGACCGGCCAGGTCGCGCCGCACGCCGTACTCCGATGGTTCCGAATGATTCATTTTCCGCTGCCCCCATGCCAATCATCCCGATTGCCCGCGATCCGCGGGCGCCTGCGAACCGTCACATGTGCGAACGCGAATCAGCCTCGCGCCAGCCACGCGTCGAGGCCGATGCGGCCGAGTCGCGCATTCCCGAGCGGCACCAGCGAGGTTTCCTCGACGCGGCCGCCGTAGTAGCGGGCTTCGCGGTCGGTCACCACCGCGCGCGGATCGCCGACCGATTTCAGGTAGCGCGCGACGATCTCCGCGAACGGCGCGCGATCCGGGCCCGCGATCTCGACCGTGCCGTTCTGCGGCCCGGCGAGCGCGATCTGCGCGACGAGCGCCGACACGTCTTCCGCGGCGATCGGCTGGAACAGGCCGTCGCCGATGCGGACCGTGCCGTCCTGCGTGCTGAAGTCCGCGATGCCGCCGATGAATTCCATGAATTGCGTCGCGCGCACGATCGTGTACGGCACGCCCGCCGCTTCGATCGCCTGCTCCTGCGCGACCTTGGCCAGGAAATAGCCGTTCTCCGGCATCCGGTCGCAGCCGACGATCGACAGCGCGACGTGATGGCGCACGCCCGCGGCCACTTCGGCCTTGCCGAGATTGCGTGCCGCCGTGCGGAAGAAGTCCAGTACCGCCTGCGGCTCCCACGACGGCGCATTCGCCACGTCCACCACGACATCCGCGTCCGTCAATGCTTCGGCCAGGCCCTCTCCCGTGACGGTATTGACGCCGGTGCTCGGCGAGGCGGCCAGCGCCTGATGACCCGCTTCGGCGAGCAGCGTGACGACACGTGAGCCGATCAGGCCCGAACCACCGATGACAACGATTTTCATCGCACAATCTCCTGACGATTGGATTTGACGGGAATGCGACCGGGCATGACGGGTGCCGGAGCCGGAGAAGACGGCCATGTCCGTCGCAACGCGTGACGCAATTGTGGAAGAATCATGTCCTATCCATCAGTGCCAAGAATCGGCGATCGGACTAGTCCAAGCTGGATCCGATCCTGTCCCTGCGTGCGTTACCCGAGAGGCCGTGATGTCTGAGCCCACCCTTGCGTTGACCATCGAAATCGACCGGCAGCACCAGTTGCCGCTCTATCTGCAGATTTGCGAGCGGTTCCGGGCCGCGATCGCCGCCGGCCACCTGCGCCCCGGCGACCGCGTACCCGCGCTGCGCGGCCTGGCGACGCAACTGAACACGGCGCGCGGCACCGTCGAACAGGCCTACACGATCCTGGTCGACGAGGGCTATCTGCAGATGCGCGGTGCGGCAGGCACGTTCGTCTCGCCGTCCTTGCCGATCTCGCTGACCCGGGCGTCGCCGCCGCGCACCGGTACCCCGCCGAACCGGCCCGGCGAACCGGCGGCCCCGCCGCGGGCGTCGACGCCGGCCCCTTCGACCCCTTTGGCCCAGTCAGCCCCGTCGATCCCGCCCGCCGACCTCCAGCCGCCGCGGCGCCCGCAGCCGATCGCCGTCGCGCTGAGCGGCGAGCCGAGCCCGCTGCAACCCGGGCTCCCGGCGCTCGATGCGTTTCCGCGCAAGGTCTGGCACCGGCTCGTGTCGCTGCGCGCGCGCAGCGGCGAACGCGCGCTGCTCGGCTATCCGAATCCGGCCGGCTACCGGCCGCTGCGCGAACACATCGCCACCTATCTGACGCTGTCGCGCGGCGTGACCTGCGTGCCGGACCAGGTCTTCGTCACCGGTGGCTACCGCGCCACGCTGGAACTCATGCTGCGCAGCCTCGCACGGGCGAACGACCGCGTGTGGTTCGAGGATCCCGGCTATCTGCTCGCCCGCGGCTTCCTGTCCGAGACCGGCGTGCAGCTCGTCCCCGTGCCGGTGGACGACGAAGGGATCGACGTCGCGCGCGGCATGCAACTGGACCCGCAAGCCCGCTTCGCGCTGGTGACGCCGTCGCATCAGAGCCCGCTCGGGCATACGCTGTCGCTGTCCCGCCGCATCGCGCTGCTGGACTGGGCCGCCAGGACGTCGGGGTGGATCGTCGAGGACGACTACGACAGCGAGTTTCGTTATCTCGGCCGTCCGCTGCCGGCGCTGAAGAGCCTTGACCGACGCGATCACGTGATCTATTGCAGCACCTTCAGCAAGGCGATGTATCCCGGCTTGCGGCTCGCCTACGCGGTCGTGCCCGAGCGCGCGGTGGAGCGCGTCGAGCGCGTCGCATGCAGCATGAATGCCGGATCGCCGCCCCTCCTGCAGGCGGCCCTCGCCGACTTCATCGAGCAGGGGCACTTCGCGCGGCACCTGAAGCGGATGCGCGCGCTGTACGGCGAACGCCGCATGCTGATCGTGCACGCGCTGCGGCAGGCGTTCGGCGAGCGGCTGATCGTCGAATTGCCGGCGGGCGGCATCCAGTTCGCGGTGCAGTTCACCGACGGGCCCGACGGACCGGTCGACGACGTCGCCGTCGCTGCCCGCGCGCGCGTCGCCGGCCTGGCGGTCCTGCCGCTGTCGATCTGGTATACGAACAGCCACACGCGGCAAACGCCGCGCGGCCTCGTCATCGGGTTCGCGAACATCGTCGACGCGGACGAAGCGCAACGTCACGCGCGAACGCTGCGCGCTTGCCTGGACCGCTGACGCGCGGCGCGCAACGGCCGGGCGTCGCGTCACGATCCCGATTGGTGCCCGAAGGGAAACATTGAATCGCCCGGGACGGCCATACCGCCGCCGATCGTGCTCCTCTAGCATGGAGGCGTCTTTTCCCGGAGACCCGCCAGGGATCGCGCCGCACCGGAAGATCGCCGCAACGCTCGTGCGATCGTTCGCGCCACGCGTGCCTGGCGACGCTATCTGCCCGGGGCCGCGCCGCCCCGTTCGCCCCACGCTTCGACACACGACTGACCGGGAATCGAAGCGGCGCTGAACTCGAGCACGCATCATGGACGACAAGAAGCTCCAGGCCCCCCCGCTTTCCCTCCTCGACCGGTATCGGGGCCACGCGTTTCAGCCGCTCTATACGACGAGCGTCACCGTGACCGGCGGCGAGACGGGACACGGCCGCGCGTCGGGCGTCGTCCGCTCCGACGACGGCAGCCTTGCCCTCGAGCTGCGCCTGCCCGCCGAACTCGGCGGCCCGGGCGGCGGCACCAATCCCGAACAGCTGCTCGCCGCCGGCTACGCCGCGTGCTTTCACGGCGCGCTGAACCTGCTCGAACAACGCGCCGGCACGGCGCCGGTCGAGACCGTCGTGGAGGTGCGGGTTGCGTTCGGCCGTGATCCGATGGACGGCGGTCATGCGTTGATCTTCGAGGTTCGCGTCCGGATGCCCGGCGTCGAGCGCAGCATCGCCGAAGAGCGGGTGCGCGCCGCGGAGCGCCTGTGCCCGTACGCCAAGATGGCCAGGCAAGGCGCCGTCAATCTCGTGACCGTCGTCGACTGACCTGACGTGCGTCGTGCGGCGGCGGCGACCTTCGCCGCCGTCGCCTCGTGCGTGGCCGCCCCGCTGCGCGTTTCGCGACACGCCGAGTCCTCGATGAGGCCAAAGACATGCATCTCGGAAAATCCTACAAGCTGGCGGAATTCCTGATCTGGACGCGCTGGAAAGTTTACGAGCTCCTCGCTTTCGGGACCGTCCCGGTCGTCCTGTACACGTTCTTTTCGGTCAGATGGCTGTCGATCCCGCTGACGATCGTGGCACTGCTCGGCACCGCGACGTCGTTCATCGTCGGCTTCAAGAATGTCCAGACGTACAACCGCGCCGCGGACGCGCTGGACATCTGGATCGGCATCCTGAGCAAAAGCCGTCGCTGGGGGCAGGTCGTGCAGGACTTCGTCGGCGACGAAGAGATCGCGCGAACCCTCGTCCATCGCCACCTTGCGTGGCTCACCGCGCTGCGCTACGACTTGCGCCGCCCGCGCGTCTGGGAAAGCACGAACAAGCGCTACAACGCGGAGTACCGCCGGTTCTATCACGTGCCGGAGTGGGAACAGGACATCCGGGAACTGCTCCCGGCGTACCTGTCGCCGTCCGAAGCGGCACAGGCGTGCGCGTCCGCCTCCATCGCGACGTTCGTGCTGAGCCTGCAACGCCGCACGCTCGCGATGCTGCACACGGCCGGCCGCCTCGATACGAGCTTCTACATGGACCTGCACAAGACGATCGGGGATTTCACCGACCTCCAGTCGCGCGCGGAGCGTTTCAAGAATTTCCCGTATCCGCGCCAGTACGCGACCGTCAGCTCGCTGTTCGTCCGATTCTTCTGCCTGTCGTTGCCGTTCGGTCTGCTGAACGAGTTCAACCGGCTGAACGACGGCGTGAGCGGTTTCATGCACGGCTACATGGTCTGGCTGGTGGTGCCGTGCAGTGTCGCGGTGTCGTGGATGTACACCTCGCTCGACCAGGTCGGCGAGAGCACCGAGAACCCGTTCGAGGGCGGCGCGAACGACGTGCCCATTTCGACGCTGTGCGGCACGATCGAACGCGATCTCAGGGCGATGCTCGGGGAACACGCGGGCGCGCCGTGCGGCGACACGATCATCGCGCTGTAGCGAACCGTGCGCGTTCCCGCCGCGGTTGAGATCGACCGCGCCCCTGACATGGATTGGTGCCGAAGCGGCAACAGAATGCGCACCTGCCGGGCACTACTGGCCCGCGAGGCCCGCGATTACGATGCTGTCAGGCAGGCCGTGCGTGGGGCGCCACATGCAGGGCCGGCAGTCGCGATTCCACATTTCAGGAGAACCGATCATGACGCAACGTATCAACTACTTCCAGCAATCGCCGGAGCTGACCAAGAAGCTCGTCGAACTCGACGGGCTGTTTCAGAAGACGACGATCGAGACGCCGATCCGCGAGCTCGTCGAGATTCGCGCGTCGCAGCTCAACGGCTGCGCGTTCTGCGTCGACATGCACACCAAGATGGCAAAGATCCACGGCGAGCGCGAACTGCGCCTGCATCACGTCGCGATCTGGCGCGAGTCGACGCTGTTCTCGCCGCGCGAGCGCGCCGCGCTCGCCTGGACCGAAGCGCTGACGCAGATCCCGTCGCACGGCGTGCCCGACGAGCTCTACGAACGCGTGCGGGGCCACTATTCCGAGAAGGAACTGTCGGATCTCACCTTCCTCGTGGGCGCCATCAACTGCTGGAACCGGCTGAACGTCGCCTTCCGCGTCGTGCCCGGCTCGTTCGACAAGATGTTCGGGCTCGACAAGGCCAACCTGGAGTAACGACATGAAACGCCTCATGCTCGCGCTTGCACCGCTCGCGCTGTCGCTCCTGGCCCCCGTTCAGCCGGCCGCCGCCGCCCCGCACGCCACGGTGACGCAACTGACCACGGAGCCGTTGCCCGAGTATCCGGGCAAGGAAGTGGAAATGATCGTCGTGGACTATCCGCCCGGCGCCGTCGATCCCGTGCATCGCCACGATGCTCACGCCTTCGTCTACGTGCTCGACGGCAGCATCGTGATGGGCCTGAACGGCGGGAAAACGGTCACGCTCCATGCCGGCGACACGTACCACGAAGGACCGGACGACGTGCACACGGTCGGACGAAACGCCAGCAGCACGAAGCCGGCGAAATTCGTCGTGATGCTGCTCAAGAACAAGGGCGCGCCGGTTCTCACCCCGGTGAAGTAAAACGATCGCCGCCTGGTCCCGGCAACGCCGGGCCGGGCGCGCGAGGCAATCCCGCGGGCGTCGCCGCGGGCTACAACATCGCCTGGCTGACGAGCGCGTACTGTCCGCAGGCCGGGTCGGCCGGCCCTTCGTGCGCCGCGGCGGGCGCGTTGCGCACCATCTTCGAACACGTATCGACCCGCGCCAAACCCTGTTCGGCCAGCCAGTCCGGCAGACGGGTCCCGTCCGGCACGTCGATGCGGACGAATTCGCCTTCCCGTTGCGTCAGCCAATGACTGACGAGCGCCTTCGCATACGCGTCGTCGCTTGCGCGCGGCGCGGCCACCGGGCCGATCACGTCGCCGCGCCCGAAGCGCCGCAGCACCGAGAATCCGACCACCTCGCCATCGCGTTCGAGCACGACGCTTTCACCGCGCTGGAACAGCGCCGACATCAACTCATCGCGCTGGAGGCCGGACGCGCGCGCGTCCAGCTCGACGAGGCGCGGCCAGTCGGCCGGCGTTCCGGCGCGCAGCTGCACGCCTTCGGGCAGGACCACGTCGGCCGGCCGCACCACGTTCCCCTGATACTGGCCCAGCGAGCCGCACACGTTGAAGCCGAGCTTCTCGTACAGCGGCCGACCGGCCGGCGTCGCATGCAGGAACGTGACGCGCGGCCCCAGCTCGTCGATGAGCCGCTCCATCAGCTTGCGGCCGATGCCTCGCCCCTGATGCGCGTCGGACACGATCACATGCCCGATTGCGCCGCGATCGGCACCGTACTTCCAGCACATCGCCGTGCCGATCACCACGCCGTTTTCCTCGGCCGCGAAAGCGGTCGACGTGTCCGCGGAAAACTGCCAGTCTTCCGCCCTGAACGGCCAGCGAAGCGCGACGGTAAGCGCATGGGCCGCGGGGACGTCCGCGGCAGTGAAGCGCCGGTAGCGAAGCGCCGGCATCGTGTCGGAATCCTTCATATCGTTTTCCTGTTTCATCAAGCCATTCTTATAAAAGTGTCGTCGCGCGCCACGGCCCGACTTCAATGCCGGCTTCGCGCATCATCGAGATCGCGTGAAGTAATGCTGCGCCAACGCGACCCAATAGCGGACGCCAGCCGGAATGATCTCGTCGTTGAAGTCGTATTTCGGGTGGTGCAGCGCCGGTGCGCTCGCGCCGTCCTGCGCGTTGCCGATCAGCACGTAAGCGCCCGGCCGCTCCTCCAGCATGAAGCCGAAGTCCTCGGACGTCATGTTCGGCGGCACGTCGCGGTCGACGCGCGCGTCGCCGAACGTGTCGCGAATCACCGCTTCGCACAGCGCCGTCTCGGCCGGCGTGTTGACCGTCGCCGGGTAATACTGGAAAAACTCCACGTCGACCTGCGCGCCATAGGCACTCGCCAGCGCCTCGCACGCGAGCCGCACGTCGCGCTGCAGCTTCTGCTGCAACGCCGACGACAGCGTGCGGATCGTGCCGCGCAGCTCGGCGGTGTCCGGAATCACGTTGTCCGTGGTGCCCGCATGGAACATGCAGACGGAGATGACTGCAGGATCCACCGGATCCTTGTGCCGCGCGGCGATGGTCTGACATTGCAGCACCATCGAGCATGCTAGCGGCACCGGATCGATGCCCAGGTGCGGCTGCGCCGCGTGCGCGCCCTTGCCCGTCACCGTGATCCTGAAGCGCGAGCCGGCCGCCATGATCGGCCCGGTGCGCAACCCAAAATGGCCGGCCGGCAGCCCGGGCCAGTTGTGCATGCCGAATACCGCCTCCGTCGGGAACTGGTCGAACAGCCCGTCGTCGATCATC
Source organism: Burkholderia sp. AU6039 (assembly GCF_002223365.1). Lineage (NCBI taxonomy): Bacteria > Pseudomonadati > Pseudomonadota > Betaproteobacteria > Burkholderiales > Burkholderiaceae > Burkholderia > Burkholderia sp. AU6039. Next base: position 212,673 of record NZ_NKFK01000008.1, on the reverse strand, counting down.
CTGCGCGCGCCCGCGCCGCCCTCTTCGCCCGGCTGAAACACGAAATGGACGCTGCCGGGCAACTGCGGCAGTTCCTTCAGCACGCGTGCGGCGCCGAGCAGCATCACCGTGTGGCCGTCATGGCCGCACGCGTGCATGATCCCGTGCGTGCACGACGCATGCGCGAAGTCGTTGGCTTCGTGGATCGGCAACGCGTCCAGATCGGCGCGCAGCACGATGCCGCGGCGCGGATCCGCGCCGGGCAGGCTCGCGACGACGCCCGTGCCGCCCAGCCCGCGCGATACCGCATAGCCGAGCGCTTCGAGCTCGCTCGCGACGACATCGGCCGTCCGGTGTTCCTCGAATCGCAACTCGGGATGCGCATGCAGGTCGCGGCGCAGCTTCGCCCAGTGCGCGTGATGCGCTTGCAGCAACGGGTCGGGAATGACGGGGTTATTCAATTCCAATTTCGGCACCTTCGGAAAGTAGCGGGCTTCCAACTGTACTGCCGGCGCGATCGCGCGCGGCGGCCGGGTCAGTCGTAAAAGCCGACGATCGACTTGATCTCCATATACTCCTCCATCCCTTCGATCCCGTACTCGCGGCCGTTGCCCGACTGCTTGTATCCGCCGAACGGCGCCTGAGGGTCCCATGCCGGGTAGTTCAGATGCACTTGCCCCGCCCGGATGCGGGCAGCCACCGCGCGGACCTGCGCCTTGTCGGTGCCCTGCACGTGCGCGCCGAGCCCGTAGACCGTGTCGTTCGCGATCGCGATCGCTTCTTCCACGGTGTCGTAAGGCAGGATCGCGAGCACCGGGCCGAAGATCTCCTGCTGCGCGATCGTCATGTCGGTGCGCACGTCGGAGAAAATCGTCGGCCGCGCGTAAAAGCCGCGCTCGAGCCCCGTGGGCCGGCCGGGGCCGCCGGCGATCAGCTTCGCGCGTTCGTCGATGCCCGCGTCGATCATCTGCGCGACCCGCCCGAACTGCGCGCGGTTGGCAAGCGGCCCATGCGTCGTGGCCTCGGCGAACGGATCACCGACGACCAGCGTGCGCGCTGCTGCCGCAGCCAGCTCCTCGACCGCGCCGAGCACGGCGCGCGGCACGATCATGCGGGTCGGCGCGCTGCACGACTGCCCCATGTTGCGGAACGCGGCGGCCACGCCCGGCGCGATCGCGCGCGACAGGTCCGCATCCGGCAACACGACGTTCGGCGATTTGCCGCCCAGCTCCTGCGCGACCCGCTTGACGGTCGGCGCCGCCGCCTGCGCGACCAGCACGCCGGCACGCGTCGATCCGGTGATCGACACCATGTCGACGTCCGGGTGCGACGACAGCGCGGCGCCCACCGTGTCGCCGCTGCCGCTCACGAGATTGAATACGCCGGCAGGCACGCCCGCATCGGCGATCACTTCCGCGAACAGCAGCGCGCTGAGCGGCGACAGCTCGCTCGGCTTCAGCACCACCGTACAGCCGGCCGCGAGCGCCGGCCCGACCTTCGCGGTGATCTGGTAGATCGGCCAGTTCCACGGCGTGATCAGCGCGCATACGCCGATCGGCTCGCGCACGACCGCGGTCGTGCCGCGTTGCCTGACGAACGCGTAGTTCGCCAGGTTGTCGCGTGCGACGCGGATATGTTCGGCCGCGAGCGGGACGTGCGCGCCGCGGGCATAGCCGATCGGCGCGCCCATTTCCAGCGCGAGCGCCGTGGCGAACAGTTCGGCACGCTCCAGCATCAGCGCATGCACACGGTCGAGCAACGCGGCGCGTTCCCGCGGTGAAGTCGCGGACCAGCGCTCGAACGCGCGGCGCGCGGCCTGCACCGCGCGGTCGGCGTCGCGTGCGCTGCCGAGCGGGATCTCGCCCAGCGTGTCTTCGGTGGACGGGCTGACGACCGCGAACCGGTCACTGCCGTCGGGCAACACCCAGTCGCCGTCGATGAAGAAACGATCGAGCCTGCCGGCTTGCATCAGGTGAACAACTGGTGAATTCATTGCAACGTGTCCTTGAGTCGATACCAGGCGCCGACGAACGGCAGGAACCACGGTTTGCCGAAGTGCCCGGGAATGGCCGGCCAGTCGAAGCCTTGCCACGGATTGAGGTCGGCGCGTCCGTCCATGATTTCCGCCATCAACGTGCCCATCAGCGTGGCCATGTGCGTGCCGTGGCCGCTATAGCCCATCGAGTAGTAAACGCCGTCGCGCTCGCCCGCGCGCGGCAGCCGGTTGGCCGTCATGTCGACCATCCCGCCCCAGCAATAGTCGATGCGCACGCGGGCCAGCTCGGGAAACACGGCGGCCAGTTGATCCCGCAGGATCGCCCCGCTCTTTTCGTCCGAGCGCGGGTTCGACGTGGCGAACCGCGCGCGCCCGCCGAACAGCAGACGGCCGTCGGGCGTCGTACGGAAGAAGTTGACGAAGTTCTTCGTGTCGGTGGCCATCCGGCGCGTCGGCAGCAAGCGATCGAGCAGCTCGCGCGGCAACGGCTCGGTGACGATGATGAAGGCGCCCACCGGCACGACCCTGCGGCGAATCCAGCCGAACGGCCCGACGTGCGAAATGCCGCTTGCGAGCAGCACCTGACGCGCACGGATCTCGCCGAGCGGTGTTTGCACCGCGTACGCGCCGCCCGCTTGCCGCTTAAGACCGAGCACCGGCGCCTGCTCGACGATGTGCGCGCCGCGCGCCTGGGCGGCGCGCGCCAGGCCGCGCACATAACGGCCGACATGCATCCCCGCACTCTTGCCGAACAGCAGCCCGCCGTGATAACGATCCGAGCCGATCTCGTCGCGCAGTTCGGCCTTCGTCACGAGGCGCGTGTCGGGGTCCACGCTCGCCGCGAGCAATGCGTGGCTGCGCGCGAGCTTGTCGTAATGCTCGGGCTTCGCCGCGAGCTTCAGCTTGCCGGTGCGGGCGAAATTGCAATCGATCGACTCTTCCTTGACGAGCCGCTCAACCGTGTCGACGCCCGCGTCGAACGCGAGATAGAGCCGGTTCGCCAGTTCCGTGCCGATGCGCTGCGACAACGACGCGTAATCCTGCGCGAAGCCGTTGTTGCACATGCCGCCGTTGCGTCCCGATGCCGCCTGACCGACGGTGCCCGCCTCGCAGACGATCACGCGCGCGCCCTTCCTGGCTAGCGCCAGCGCGGCGGCCGATCCCGTGATCCCGCCGCCGACCACCACGACGTCGCAACCGCCGTCGGGAAACTCGGGCGAGTGGCTCACGAATGGCTCCGACGTATCGAGCCAGTACGAACTGAAACGCATCAGGCACTCCCAAGCTGTCGCATCGCACTGCCGGGCCGGCGAACGCTCACCGCACCGCTCCGGTCGCTCGCGGGCGGTCCGGCTCGATGGGCGTCGGATACAGGCGGCCTCTCATCCACGTGACGGCGTTGCATCAGAAATCCGCGACCTTGCCCCACGCGGACTCGCTGAACCGGCCGGGCCGGTAGGGCGCCGGGTCCACGAACGGTTGCGCACCGGACGCCAGATCGGCGATCAGGTGCCCGGCGCCCGGCCCGATCCCGAAGCCGTGCCCCGAAAAACCCGCCGCGAGGATCAGCCCCGGCACGCCCGGCACTTCGCCGATGCCCGGCACGCCGTCAGGCGTGCTGTCGACGAACCCGGCCCACGCGTGCGTGATCTTCGCTTCGCGCAGCTCGGGCAACAGTTCGGCCGCGCGGCGGTACGTTTCAGTGACGGTCGGCATGTCGGGCTTCGGATCCAGAATGCGCACGGCCTCCATCGGCGTCGGCGCGTCGAGGCGCCAGTGCTTCAGCGTTTCATGGCCGCCGCGCACACCTTCGAGACCGCCCGGAAGCAGGTTGCGCCAGCGCTTCGCGAACATCGGCACGAATTGCGGCGCGAAGCGCAGGAACTGCGGTGTCAGGTCCACCCGCGCGCGGCCGCTGATCGCCAATGCGTAGCGTCCATCGCTGCGGCGCGTGATGGACACGCCGGACGTGTACATCGCATCGGGCAGCGGCGTGTCGACGGGCGACACGCTCAGGATCGACTGACGGATCGACGCCTGCGGAAACCGGATGCCGAGCTGGCGGCAGAATGACGACGCCCAGGCGCCGCCGGCCATCACGACCGTGCGCGTCTTGATGACGCCGGCCTCCGTGACGACACCGGCAACCCGGCCGCCCTCGAGTTCGATGCCGCGCGCCGCGCAGTGCTGATGGACGCTGCCGCCCAGCTTCATCAGCGCGGCGGCCACGGCCGGCGCGGCCTTGCCCGGATCGGCCGTGCCGTCGGTCGGCGAGAACACGCCGCCCTTCCACTGCCGCCCGGTTGCCCGTCCGCGCTCGGCGGCCTGCTTGCTGTCGAGCATGTAGGTGGTCACGCCTGCCGTCTTCGCGAATTCGCCCCAGCTCGCCCAGCGGGACAGCTCGGCCTCGTCATTGCTGAGATACAGCAGCCCGCAGCGATGAAAGCCGGTATCTTCGCCGGATTCGGCCGCGAAGCGTTCCCACAGGTCGATGCTCTTGCTCGCCATCGGCAACTCGCGCGCATCGCGGTTCTGCTGGCGGCACCAGCCCCAGTTGCGGCTCGACTGTTCGGCGCCGATGCGCCCCTTCTCGACGAGCGCGACCGATATGCCGCGGCGGGCCAGATAGTAGGCGGTGAAGACGCCGATGATGCCGCCGCCGATCACGACGACGTCGGCCGCGGCCGGCGGTGTGGACAAGGTTTCGATATGGCGCAGCGGAGGGGACATGCTCAGTCTCGTTCGGTGGAAGGTTTGACGTTCTGCATCACGTAGAACTTCGCCACGCGTTCGCTGCTTTCCCACCCGATCGACGCGCCGCGCGGCACGAACAGCGCGTCGCCGGCACCGAGCGACTGCACGCTGCCGTCGGGCGCCGCGAACCGGACGCCGCCGTCCAGCAGGAACATGAACTCGTTCGCGCGATGCGGCCGGACGATCCGGTGATACGGCGTCGAATCCCATGTGCCCGCGCAGTACCCGGCGCCGTCGTCGGTGAACACGTTGTCGCTGCGGCATTGCGGCGCGGGGCCGAGCAGCGCCTCGGCCGGCAGCGTGGCGGACGGCTTGAAGTCGGCGTCGGCGCGCAGCTCGAAGACACCGCGTTTCGTCGGTTGCGCGCACGCTGCCGCGCAGAACGTCAGCAGCACCGGCGATTGCGCGACGATGCGCAGTGCGGTGCCGGCGCCGATGACGGCGCCTTGCCCCGGGCCGACCACCAGCGGCGCGGCCCCGGCCGCTTCGAGCGTCAGCTCGCCCTGGATGACGGCCAGGGTTTCGATGTGCGGAAAGCTCGCCACGTCCAGTTCGCCGACGAAAACGATCCGCCCCGCGGCCATCGCGTCGGGGCCTTCCCACGCCATCTCGCGATGCGACGCGAACGGATCGCTCGCGCCGAACGCCTGCTTGCGGAATGCGGTGGAAGACGGTGTGCCGTCGGCCCGGTGCAACACGAAAACTGCGGTCATTTCTGCTCCTGTGCAGTGCGTGACGGATTCGCTCGAAAGCGGTCACGCGATATCGGAAATCGTCGTTCGCCGGCGCTTGTGCCGGACATCCTCAGCGGGGCATGTCGTCCATGCGTGCGCTTACGCCGCGTGACACGACGCTTCGCGGCGTTCGGCGCGCAGGCGCGTCGATGGCGGTCGCACCGGCGCGCCGCCCGTTCGCGCGACCACGTAATCGCGCGGCGTGATCCCGAGCACGCGCCGGAAATGCCGGCACAGATGGCTCTGATCGAAGAAGCCGACATCGGTCGCGACGACCGACGGCGCGAGACCGGCGCGCAACAGGTCCTGCGCCCGCCGTATCCGCACCAGACACAGATACCGGTGCGGCGACAGCCCGGTTTCGCTGCGAAAACGCGCGGTGAAACGCGACACGCTCAGCCCGGCCACCGCCGCGAGCGTATCGAGGTTCAGCGGCTGCGCGAACGATGCATCGATCGTGCGCAGCACGTCGCCGATCGCGGGCGACACGGGCTGCGCGCCACGCGGCGAGCCAACCGAGCCAATGAATTGCACTGTCATATCGAATTCTCCCGGCGCTCGCTTCAATGCAGGAAATCCTGCATCCGGTAATACGCGCCGACGAGCGGCAAGAACCACGCGTGCCCGAAATGGCCCGGTATCGCCGGCCATTCGAGCTCGCGCCACGGGTTCGACGCGGCCGCGCCATACAGCACGTCGGCCATCACGCGGCCCATGTGCACCGACATCTGCACGCCGTGGCCGCTGTAGCCCATCGAGTAATAGAGGCCGTCGTGCTGGCCCGCGCGCGGCAGCCGGTCGGCGGTGATGTCGACGAGGCCGCCCCAGCAGTAGTCGAGCCGCACGTTCGCCAGTTCCGGGAAATAGCCGGCCATGCCCGCACGCAGGACGTCGCCGCTCTTCGCGTCGGAGCGCGGGCTCGACATCGCGAAGCGCGCACGGCCGCCGAACAGCAGTCGGTTGTCGGGCGTCACGCGGAAGTAGTTGCCGATCTGGCGCGACGTCACGTAGGCGCGTCGATGCGGAAACAGCCGGTTCAACTGCGCGTCGGGCAGCGGCTCGGTCACGACGATGAAGCTGCCGACCGGCGCGATGCGTCGCCGGAACCACGCGAACGGCCCGTGCTGCGATGCGCCGGTCGCGACCAGCACGCGATCGGCGACGATCGTGCCGCGGGCGCTGGTGATCCGGTGGCGCTCGCCGTCCAGCCTGTCGAGCTGTGTAACGGCCGCTTGCTCGTACACGCGTGCGCCGGCACGCACGGCCGCTTGCGCGAGGCCGACGCCGAACTTGCCCATGTGCATCTGCGCGCCGTTGCGCTGCAGGAGGCCGCCGTGAAAACCGTCGGAGCAGATTTCGTCGCGGATGCGTGACGGCTCGATCAGTTCGATGTCCGGATCGACGTCGCGCCGCAACGCGTTGAAGGTCTTTTCGAGTCCCGCGAAATGCTGCGGCTTCGCGGCGAGCTTGAGCTTGCCCGCGCGCCGGAAATCGCAGTCGATCGCCTGTTCGGTGACGATCGTCTCGACGCTCTTCACCGCGCTTGCGTAAGCACGATAGAACGCTTTCGCCTGCTCGACGCCGATGCGCGCGGCCAGCGACGCATAGTCCTGCGCGACACCGGTATTGCACTGGCCGCCGTTGCGGCCCGATGCTTCGCCGGCGACCTGCGCGGCTTCGAGCACGACCACCGACACGCCGCGCTGCGCGAGCGCGAGCGCCGCCGACAAGCCGGTGAAACCGCCGCCGATCACGACCACCTCCGCGCGCCCTTCGACCGGCCCTTCGCTGCCGGCGCGAAACGCGGGACGGGTATCCAGCCAGTACGATTCCAGTTTCATCGAATTATCTCGAGCATTCCGGCGACGACGATCGGCGACCGTCCAATGAGAATCATTGAATCACCATCAAAAAGCGCAGTTGCCGCGTATTCGCGCGCGCCACACGCGTCATTTGCCGTTTTGCGCGCCTGCCGCAGCACACTATGCGCAACGTCGATTGCCGGCGCGGGCAGGCACGATGCACGAACGACGGCGCGCATCACAGCCGTACCGGCTGCACCGTCGCTCCGCCGGCCTCCACCGGCTCCGCCTGGAAGCGCGCGAGATCCTCCTCGCTGCGATGGCACAGCACCTGCGCGCCATTGCCGAGCGTGCGCAGCGACGGGGCCGTCCGGTTGCACACGCCGTCCACGCGCATCGCGCAGCGCGACAGGAACGGACACAGCTCGGCCTCGTTCTCGCGCTCGCCGATCGGCACCAGCGGCCGATGGCAACGCTCGGTCGCATCGTCGAGCCAGCCCGCGCGCAGCTCCGGCGCGGACGACACCAGCAGGTGCGAATACGGGTGATAAGGCGGCGCGCACAGCGCGTCGCGGCTGCCCGTCTCCACGCGGCGGCCCGCATACAGCACGACGATGTCGTCGCTGATCGCGCGCACCTTCGCGATGTCGTGCGTGATGAACACGTACGACACGCCGAGCTTCGCCTGCAGGTCGCGCAGCAGCTCGATGATCGCGGCGCCGACCACGGTGTCGAGCGCCGACGTGACCTCGTCACACAGGATCAGGTCGGGCTCGGCCGCGAGCGCGCGCGCGAGGTTCACGCGCTGCTTCTGCCCGCCCGACAGCTCGCCGGTACGCCGCGAGGCGACCGCCGGCGGCAACCGCACGAGTTCGAGCAGCTCCGCGACGCGCTGGCGTGCACGCGCGCCCTTGATCCCGTGATAGAACGCAAGCGGCCTCGCGAGCGTGCGCTCGACGGTATGCACCGGATTGAGCGCGGTATCGGCGTTCTGGAACACGATCTGCACGCGGCGGTGCTGCTCCTTCGTCCGTTTGACGATATCGCGCGCGAGCGGCTCGCCGTCGAGCAGGATCGCGCCGCCGGTCGCCGGCACGAGGCCCGCGATCACCTTCGCGAGCGTCGTCTTGCCGGAACCCGATTCGCCGATCACGCCGACCGTCTGCCCGCGCCCGATGCGCAGGTCGACTTCATGCAGGATCACCTTCGCGGGCCAGCCTTTCGCGGTACGGCCGCCGTAGCCCGCGATCGCGCCGCGCACCTCGAGCAGCGGCGCCGGCGCGGCCGGCTCCTGTGCTTGTGCCTGCGCGTCGCGTTCGGCGTCGTTCGGCGTGACCGCCGCGATCAGGCTCTGCGTGTACGGGTGCGTCGGCGCATGCAGGATCTGTTCGGTGTCGCCCGCCTCGCGGATCACGCCGTCGCTCAGCACGACGATCCGGTCGGCCATCTGCGCGACCACGGCCAGGTCGTGCGACACGTACACCGCACTCATTCCGTAGCGCCGGATCACGTTCTTGAACGCCTGCAGCACGTCGATCTGCGTGGTCACGTCGAGCGCGGTGGTCGGCTCGTCGAGGATCACCAGCTCGGGATCGGTGATCAGCGCCATCGCGGCCATCAGCCGCTGCAACTGCCCGCCCGACACCTGGTGCGGATAGCGCTTGCCGATCGTCTCCGGCTCCGGCAGCGCGAGCGCGCGAAACAGCTCGACCGCCTTCGCCTGCGCGTCGCGCTTCGTCAGCGTCTTGTGGATCAGCGCACTCTCGATCACCTGGTCAAGAATCGTGCGCGACGGGTTGAACGCGGCGGCCGCGCTCTGCGCGATATACGCGACCTTGCGGCCGCGCAGCGCGGTCAGCGCCTCCGCGGAAAGCGTGCACACGTCGGTGCCGTCGAGCTTCACCGAGCCGCCGGCGATCCGGCATCCGGCGCGCGCATGGCCCATCAGCGACAGCGCGATCGTCGTCTTGCCGGAGCCCGATTCGCCGATCAGTGCGAGCACCTCGCCGCGCCCGATCTCGAAGTCGACGCCGTGGACGATCGTCGTTTCCTCGCCGCCCGGCCGGCCGCCGACCACGCGCAGCCCGCGCACCTCGACGAGCGGGTTCGATTCGTGTCGCATCAGTGTCCTCCGGCGGCGCCGGCCGCGCCCTTGCGGCGGCCGCGATGCGGCAAACCGTCGATCAACAGGTTGACGCCCACCGTCAGGATCGCGATCGCGACCGCGGGCATGATCGCGACGGCCGAGCCGTCGCCGAGGCTCGCGATGTTCTCGCGCACGAGCGAGCCGAGGTCCGCATACGGCGGCTGCACGCCGAGCCCGAGAAAGCTCAGGCCGCTCAGCAGCAGCACGACGAACGTGAAGCGCAGCCCGGTGTCGGCCAGCATCGGATGGATCATGTTCGGCAGCATCTCGACGCACGCGATGTACAGCGCGCTTTCCCCGCGCGCCTTCGCCACCTGCACGAATTCGAGCGTGCTGATGTTGACCGCCAGCGCACGCGCGATCCGGTACGAGCCCGGCATGTAGCTGACCGCGGCGGTGAGCACCAGCAGCGGCAGCGACGAGCCGAACGCGGCGACGAACATCAGCGCGAACATCTTCGACGGAATCGACGTGAGCGCGTCCAGCAGCCGGCTCATCGTCTCGTCCACCGCGCGGCCCGACACGGTCGCGAGCAGCCCGAGCGTCGTGCCGGTCACCGCGGCGAGCAGCACCGCGGCGAGCGCGAGCAGCACGGTCAGCCGCGTGCCGTACAGGATCCGGCTCAGCATGTCGCGGCCGAGGAAGTCGGAGCCGAACGGCAGCTTCGCGCTGAACGGCGCGAACACGTCCGGCGTGACGATCGTGCCGACGTCATGCGGCGCGATCAGCGGCGCGAACACCGCGACGAACAGCATCAGGCCGGCCATCGACAGGCCGACGCGGCCGCCGGCGGTCAAGGCGATGCGCACGGCGCGGCGCTTGCGCGGCTGGTCGGGCGCAGGCGCGGCAGGCGGCACGCTGCCCCGCCCCACGGGCGGGTCGCCGGAGGGCGGCAGCGCGCTGCTGCGTTGTACGGGTTCGATCGGTTGCATGGGCGGCATCTCGGAAGGAAGACGAAACACTCAGGTGCGCAATCGCGGGTTCGACACGATCGAGCACAGGTCGGCGAACAGCACGAGCGTCAGGTACGCGACGCAGAAGATCAGCGTGCACGCCTGGACCAACGGGAAATCGCGGTTGCTGACGGCGTCGACCATCAGGCTCGCGAGGCCCGGATAGTTGAAGATCGTCTCGACGACGATCACGCCGCCGAGCAGATACGACAGGCTCAGCGCGATCGCATTGGCGATCGGGCCGATCGCGTTCGGCAGCGCATGGCGCAGCACGACGCGTGCGGGGCTCGCGCCCTTCAACGTGGCCATCTCGACATACGACGCGCTCAGCTGCTCGATCACCGCGGCGCGCGTCATGCGGGCCATCTGCGCGATCACGACCGCGCACAGCGTCAGCACCGGCATCGCATACGCGCGCAGGAAATCGTGCAGGCTTTCGATCGGGCCGCTGTACGACAGCGCGGACAGCCAGCGCAGCTTCACCGCGAACACGAGCACGGCGACCGTCGCGATCAGGAATTCCGGCGTCGCGACGAGCGACAGCGTGCCGAGGCTGATCACGCGGTCGATCACCGACTCGCGCTTGACGGCCGCGAGGATCCCGAGCAGCAGCGCGATCGGCACCGACACGGCGGTCGTGATCGCCGCCAGCGTGAGCGACTTCGGCAGGCGCCCGCCGATCAACTCCGACACCGGCATGTCGCCGGACAGCGACCGGCCGAAATCGCCGTGCAACAGGCCGGTGAGCCAGTGCACGTAACGCACGTGCGCCGGCATGTCGAGACCGAACTGCTGGCGCAGCGCGGCGACCGTCTCCGGCGTCGCCGACTGGCCGAGCGCGGCCTGCGCGGCGTCGCCCGGCAGCAGGTTCGTGATCGTGAAGATGATCGCGGACACGATCAGCAGCGTCAGCGCGGTAACCGCGATGCGCCGGCCGATCAGCCCGATGAGAATTCGGTTCATGGAGAAGCACTCCTGAAAAGCCCGCGCGTGGCCGGCGCGGTGGCCCGCACCGGCCGCGCGACGGCGGCCAGCCACAACGTCATGCGTTCCACCACACGTTCTCGGCGAACGTGAAGCCCATCATCGGCCCGGTGGGGATCGAGCCCAGGCCCGCGAGCCGCTTGTCGTAGCCGTCGAGGAAGCTGATGAACGCCGGAATGCCGACCCGCCCCTGCTGCGCCACGATCACCTGCATGTCGCCGTACATCTGCTTGCGCTTCGCGTCGTCGGTTTCCGAACGCGCGGCGAGCAGCAGCTGGTCGAACTTCGCGTTCTTCCAGCCCGACTCGTTCCACGGCGCATCCGACTTGAAGAACTGCGTGAACAGCACGTCGGCGCTCGAGCGCGGGTTGATGTTGCCAAAGGTGAGCGGGTGCTTCATCCAGTGGTTCGACCAGTAGCCGTCGGGCGACGCGCGGTTGACCTGCAGGTTCAGCCCGATCTTCTGGCCCGCCTGCTGCAACAGCACGGCCATTTCGATCGACCCGTTCGCGTCGGACGTCGCATAGATCGGCGGCAGCGTGGCGCCCAGCGCACCGGCCTTCTGCAGCAGGAATTTCGCCTTGTCCGGATCGTGCGCCCGCTGCGGCAGCGACGCGTTGAAGTAGCGGTGCCCCGGCGGAATCGGCTGGTCGTTGCCGATCACCGAGTAGCCGCGGAACACCGCGGTGCGGAGCTGCTCGCGATCGAACAGGTACTTCATCCCTTCGACGAAATCGGGACTCGAGACGATCGGGTTGTCGCTGCGCATGATCAGGTCGGTATAGAGGCCCGACTTGGTTTCCTTCAGCGCATAGCCCGGCGTCGACGAGACCCGCTGCGTCGAGCGCGGGTCGATCGCGTTGATCAGGTGCACGTCGCCCGACAGCAGCGCGTTCAGGCGCGCGGCGCTGTCGCTGATGCCGATCAGCTCGATCTCGTCGAGATACGGCTTGCCCGGCTTGAAGTAGCTGTCGTTGCGCACGCCGACGGTCGACACGCCCGGCTTGAACGACTTCAGCTTGTACGGGCCGCAGCCGATGCCGGTCGAGAAGTCGGTCGTGCCGTCCTTGACGATCACGAGCTGCGGCGTCGCGAGGATCACCGGCAGATCGGCGTTCGCGCTGGCGAGCGTCAACGTGACTTCGTCGGGGCCGCTCGCCTTCGCATCCGTGAACTGTTCGGCAAGCGTCTTGACCTTCGACGCGGTGGCCGGGTTCTTGTGGCGCATCAGCGAAAACACCACGTCGGCCGGGCCCACCGGCTTGCCGTCGTGGAACGTGACGCCCTTGCGCAGCTTGATGATCCAGGTCTTCGCATCGGTCGTCTGCAGCGATTCGGCGAGGTTCATCTGCGGCGTGAGGCTCGCATCGAGCTGCGTGAGGCCGCTGTAGAACATGAAGAAGCGGGTATAGTCCGCGCCCGTCGAGCCCTTGGCCGGATCGAGCGTATCGGCCGTCGAGCCGGCTTCGTTCGCGACCCGGATCTTGCCGCCGCGCTTCGGCGCGGGCGCGGCGAACGCGGCGCCGGGGGTCATCAGCAGTCCGCCGGCGCCGGCGGCCATCATGCCGCTCGCCGCCATGACCTTCATCATGTCGCGGCGCGTGAAGCCGCCCTTGCCGCCATTGTCGATATCGTCGCTCATCCGAACTGCTCCTGACTGTGGAAAGTGGGGTCTTGGGTCCAGCGTGTTCTCGAATCCCGCCGCGCCCGCGTGCTGGTGGCGGTCGCGACGTCGTCATGCAATTCATTTAAGCATCGCCAAAATGCGGTTTGTCGCGATTCGGGCGGCCTGCACGATACGAATCGACCGTTTTGGGTGGCCTGCGCAGCATGATTTGCTGCGTGCGCGCACGTGTGGCCGTGTGCCGGCGGCGTGTCGCGGCGGCGGCCCAACCCGTGTCGATGCAGGAAATCGTAAGGCCGCCGCCGCCGCAGATTGCGCCGACAAAATTGCCCGTTCGGCATCCGGCGCGCGTTTGGCTCACGCAAACCGCACGTTTGTGTCGAATGCGTGCGCGCCTGCCCACGAGGGCTGAAACGAGCGGTGCATCGCGGCAGATCGGCGCACGCACGGGCGTCGGCGATGGGGATCGCGACGGCACGTCGCGCAGGAAAGTTCAGAAGAATGCCGCCCGATCGGAACGGCTTTGGGGGAAGACGGGAGGATGACGGGACTGCCCGGAAACCGGGCCGGTGCAGCCGTCAGGAACCGCGCCGCCAGGCGGCGACGCGTCCATCACCGGCATGTCGGCGCGCACGCAGGGCGTGTGCCGGCGCGGCGCACCGCAGGGCAGGACGATGCGCCGGCCGCGGGCGGACGACGCGCAGCCGTCACGCAGCCAGGCGGAATACCGACACGGCGGCCCGCAGGCGCGCCGCCTGCTCGTCCAGCGACGACGCGGCCGCGGCCGCCTGCTCGACGAGTGCGGCGTTCTGCTGGGTGACTTCGTCCATTTGCGCGACCGCCAGCCCGATCTGTTCGATGCCGGTGCTTTGCTCGGCCGATGCCGCCGAAATCTCGCCCATGATGTCGGCCACCCGGTCGATCGACCGGACGATCTCCGTCATGCGCGCGCCGGCCGTCTCGACGAGCCGGCTGCCGCTGCCGGCCCGCTCGACCGACGCGTCGATTAATCCCTTGATGTCCTTCGCGGCCGCGGCGCTGCGTTGCGCGAGCGAGCGGACTTCCGACGCGACGACGGCGAACCCGCGCCCCTCCTCGCCGGCCCGCGCGGCTTCCACCGCGGCGTTGAGCGCGAGAATGTTGGTCTGGAACGCGATGCTTTCGATGACGACGGTGATGTCGGCGATCCGCACCGACCCGTCCGAAATCTGCCGCATCGTTTCGACGACCGCCTGCACGGCGGCGCCGCCGAGTTCGGTCGCCTCCTTCGCCTGGCCCACGAGCGCATTCGCCTGGCGCGCGTTGTCGGCGTTCTGTTTGACCGTGGACGTCATCTGCTCCATGCTCGCGGCCGTTTCCTGCAGCGACGCGGCCTGCTGCTCCGTGCGCTGCGACAGATCCAGGTTGCCTTGCGCGATCTCGCCGGTGCCGGTGGCGATCGAGTGGGTCGTGGTCTGGATCTCGGCGATGGTGTCGGTCAGCCGCGCCTTCATGTCGCCCAGCGCGACGAGCAGGCTGCCAGGCGCGGCGTGCGCCGTATCGAACCGCACGTCCAGTTCGCCGGCGGCAATGCGGGCGGCGATCTGCGTCGCATGCGCGGGCTCGCCGCCCAGCGTACGCCTGACACTACGCAGCACGCCCCATGCGATGGCCGCGAGCGCCGCGGCGATGACGAGCGTGATCGCGCCCAGCACCGTCGCGAGCCGGGCAAACGCCGCGTTGATGTCGTCGTAGAAGAATCCGGTGCCAATCCACCAGTCCCAGTCCGGAATCGCGACCACGCCCTGCAGCTTCGGCTCCAGGTCCGCGTCGGGGCTGCGTTTGATCAGCACGTCGACGAGCGCGAAATGCGATTGCACCATGCCCGCGCGGTACGCCTCGCTGTCGGTCAGGCCGCTGGTCGTGCGGTTGCCTTTCGCGCGCGTGCCGATGAATTTCGCGTTCGGGTGGACGAGGTTGACGCCGTCGGACGTCGTGACCCAGAAGTAGCTCTTCGAATTCGCGTTGAGCGCCGCCAGCGCGGCCTTGGCCTGCTGCTGCGCCTGCTCCTGCGTGAGCGTGCCGCTGGTCTGCATCGCGCGATACGAATCGACCAGATGCTCGGCCTTGGTCAGCAGCACGACGATCTCCTCGCGGCGGCTGTCGATCAGCGCGTCGCGCAGCGTGTGCAGCGACAACGCGGCGAGCAGGACGACGCCGAGCAGCGCCGCGGCGACGAGCATCAGCAGTTTGGTGGACAACTTCATGCGGGGCCTCGAAATATTAACCGTTCGGTACATATATCGGCCCGGGCGGCCCCGCCTTGAACGACTCGATATCGGTAATTACCCTCGTTTCGTACGCTGATCGAACGCGCGACGGGACGCGACGGGACGCGACGGGACGCGACGGGACGCGACGGGACGCGACGGGACGCGACGGGACGCGACGGGACGCGACGGGCTCCGGCGGCATCGCGGTCAAGTCCCATCCCGTCGCGCCGATCGATGAATCGGCCGGCGCAGGCGACTTACAGGCCAAGCTGCGTCGCCAGCTGGCCGATATCCGACACTTCGTAATAGTTGTAGAACGGCGTGCCGGGCTCGTGGCCGCGGTTCACGAACGCCTTGTGCCTGATCCCGAGATCCTCGGCCGTCATCAGGTCGTAGCGCAGGCTCGACGACACGTGCAGCACGTCCTCCGGCTTGCAGCCGAGCTTGTCGAACATGTATTCGAAGCCCTGCATCCGCGGCTTGTACGACTGCGCCTGCTGCGCGGTGAACACCGCATGGAACGGCGCGCCGAGCTTGTCGACGTTGCTCATGATCTGGTCGTCCATCGCGTTCGACAGGATCACCAGCTTGTACTTCGACGCCAGCCGCGACAGCCCGGCCGGCACGTCCGGGTGCGGGCCCCAGGTCGGCACCGCGTGATAGAACAGCTCGGCCTCGGCTTCGTCGAACTTCACGCCGAGCCGCGCGCAGGTGCGACGGACCGAGTTGACGACGACGTCACGGTACGGCTTCCACGCGCCCAGCACCTCATCGAGCCGATAGGCGGCGAACGCACGCACGAAGGCCTCCATCGTGGCCGGCGACAACCGATCCGCATAGATTTCGCGCGCCGTCTCGGCCATCCGGAAATGGGTCAGCGTGCCGTAGCAGTCGAAGGTGATGTACTTCGGTTCAAACTGGATCATGGTCAGGTCCTGTCGGTGTGAAGCCCCGGCAGGGCCGGGGATGGGCTGGGTGTAACGAAATTGAATCAGGGCAAAAAGTCGTGCGCGCATCGTTCGGCGCCGCTCAAAACGCACAATCGCCGCAAGTTGCCCGCCGCATGCAGCACGATCTGCGGTGCGAGCGGGCGCGGCGCGGCAGGGCCGGCCGATGGCCGCCGTGCTGCCGCTGCGGGCTCGCCTGTCGGCGCGGCCCGCCGGCAGGCGGCAGCGCCGCCGTGCATGAATCGTAGAGGCGTTCCCACAGCACGAGTGGCGGGATTGACCGGCCGTGCCGGCACGATCCACGCGTTCGTCCGCGCCGATCGAACGGGTTTGCGTCGATCTCGCGGGCGCGCCCGTCAGCGGCGGAAAACAGGCGAATCGTCCTATCCGCGCCGCACCCGCGCTGGCAGAGTGAATGCGTCATTTCCACCCATCCGGAGTCCGGCGTGTCCGACCTCAACCCTTCCCGCACGCTCACCTATCGCCCGTTCGCCGACACCGACCTGCCCGCCGCCCATCGGCTGTCGGAGGCGGTCAAGTGGCCGCACCGGCTCGAGGACTGGCGCTTCGTGCTCCAGCTCGGCGGCGGCATCGTGGCCGAAGACGAGACCGGCGTCGTGGGAACCGCGCTGGGCTGGCGCCTCGGCGAATCGCACGCGGCGCTCGGCATGGTGATCGTGTCGCCCGAGCGCGCGGGCGGCGGCATCGAGCGCGAGCTCCTCGCCCGCGCGCTCGACGGCTTCGGCACCCGCACCGTGTTTCTGCATGCGATGCCGGGACGCGAGCCGCTGTACGCGGCGTTCGGCTTCGAGCCGATCGATACGATCAACCAGCATCAGGGCGCGGCGTTCCGGCCGCCGCTGATCTCGCTGCCGCCCGGCGAGCGCCTGCGCCCGCTCGGCACCAACGACGGGCCGCGCCTCGCCGCGCTCGCGTCGCGCGCGGCCGGCTACGAACGCGGCGCGGTCACCGACGCGCTGCTCGACGTCGCGAACGGCATCGCGCTCGATCGCGACGGCGAACTGCTCGGCTTCGCGCTGTTCCGCCGCTTCGGCCCGGGCCACGTGATCGGCCCGGTGATCGCGCCGGATGCGCTGCGCGCGCAGGCGCTGATCAGTCACTGGCTCGCGCTGAACGAAGGGATGTTCGTGCGGGTCGACCTGCCGAGCGACAGCGGGCTGTCCGACTGGCTGGACGGGCTCGGGCTGCCGCGCGTCGATACCGTCGTCACGATGGCGCGCGGCACGACGCCCGCGCGCGACCCGGCGCTGCGCGCGTTCGCGATCGTGAGCCAGGCGCTCGGCTGAACGGGACACACGATGAGCTTTCTCTACAAGGCCGACCCGGTGCGCGGCGCGCAGTGGGCGGCACGCTTCGCGCAACAGGCGCCCGATCTGCCGTTCCGGATCTGGCCGGACCTCGGCGACGCCGCAGCCGTCCGCTATCTCGCCGCCTGGCAGCCGCCGGACGATCCGGTCGCGCTGTTGCCGAATCTCGAAGTCGTGTTCTCGGTCGGCGCCGGCATCGACCAGTTCGACCTGTCTCGCGTGCCCGCGCACATTCCGGTCGTGCGGATGATCGAGCCGGGCATCGTCGAAGGGATGGTCGAATACGTGACGCAGGCCGTGCTGACGATCCATCGCGACCTGTTCGACTATGCGGCGCAGCAGCGCGAGCAGGTGTGGCACGAGAAGCCGGTGCGCGCGGCCGCATCGCGGCGCATCGGCGTGCTCGGGCTCGGCACGCTCGGCCAGGCCGTGCTCGACACGCTGCGGCGCTTCGGTTTCCCGTGCGCCGGCTGGAGCCGCACGCCGCGCACGCTCGACAGCATCGACTGCTACGCGGGCGACGCGGCACTCGACGCGTTCCTGGCGCGCACCGACATCCTGATCTGCCTGCTGCCGCTGACCGACAGCACGCGCGGGCTGCTCGGCCCACGCGTGTTCGATGCGCTGCCCGCCGGCGCGTCGCTGGTGCAGGTCGGGCGCGGCCCGCAGCTCGACGAAGCCGCGCTGCTCGCGGCGCTCGCGAGCGGCCGCCTCGACAGCGCGATCCTCGACGTGACGGATCCCGAACCGCTGCCGGCCGGCCATCCGTTCTGGACCCATCCGCGCATCCGCATCACGCCCCACATCGCCAGCGCGACGCGGCCCGACACCGCGGTCGACGCGGTGCTCGCGAACCTCGCGCGCCATCGCGCGGGCCAGCCGATGATCGGCGTCGTCGATCGCGCGCGTGGCTACTGACCTGACGCGCGCCCGGCCCGCCGGGCGCGCAGCAGAAAATGCCGAAGCGCCCCGCACAAACGCCGCGCGCATACGTTTCGGGCCGCAAATTGAAGACGCATCCGGATTTCTCGCCCGTTAGCATGAACTCACCGCTGACACCTGACGAGAGTCCCGCCTTCCCATGAACCAAGCCGCGCTGATCGAAGCCGATCGTCAACACCTGATCCACCCCGTCGTCAATTACCGTGCGCACGAGGCGCGCGGCGTCACCGTGCTCGAATCCGCGGACGGCGTGTTCCTGCGCGACGCCGCGGGCCACACGCTGCTCGACGCGTTCTCGGGCCTGTGGTGCGTGAACGTCGGCTACGGCCGCGACAGTATCGTGAAGGCCGCCGCCGACCAGCTGGCGAAGCTGCCCTACGCGACCGGTTATTTCCATTTCGGCTCGCAGCCGGCAATCGAACTCGCCGAACGGCTCGCCGCGCTCGCGCCGCCGTCGCTGAATCGTGTGTATTTCACGCTCGGCGGCTCGGACGCGGTCGATTCCGCGATCCGTTTCATCACGCACTATTTCAACGCGACCGGCCGCCCGTCGAAAAAGCACATGATCGCGCTGGAGCGCGGCTATCACGGCTCGTCGTCGATCGGCGCCGGGCTCACCGCGCTGCCGGCGTTCCATCGCCATTTCGACCTGCCGCGGGCCGATCAGCACCACATTCCGTCGCCCTACCCGTACCGCCATCCGCTCGGCGACGATCCGCAGGCGCTGATCGCCGCGTCGGTCGCCGCGCTCGAAGCGAAGGTCGCCGAACTCGGCGCGGACAACGTCGCCGCGTTCTTCTGCGAGCCGGTGCAAGGCTCCGGCGGCGTGATCGTGCCGCCGGCCGGCTGGCTGAAGGCGATGCGCGACGCGTGCCGGCGCCTCGGCATCCTGTTCGTCGCCGACGAGGTGATCACCGGCTTCGGCCGCACGGGCCCGCTGTTCGCCTGCGAGGCCGAACAGGTCGATCCGGACCTGATGACGGTCGCGAAGGGCCTGACGGCCGGCTATGCGCCGATGGGCGCGGTGCTGATGTCCGACGAAATCTACGAAGGGATCGCGGGCGACCGCGCCGATTCGCCGGTGGTCGGCCACGGCCATACGTATTCCGCGCATCCGGTCAGCGCGGCGATCGGCCTCGAGGTGCTGAAGCTCTATCACGAAGGCGGGCTGCTCGCGAACGGCCAGGCGCTGGCGCCCCGCTTCGCGGCAGGCCTCGACTCACTGCGCGCGCATCCGCTCGTCGGCGACGCGCGTTCGGTCGGGCTGCTCGGCGCGCTCGAACTGGTGGCCGACAAGGCGCACAAGACGCGCTTCGACCCGGCGCTGAACGTGCCGGACAAGATCGCGGCCGCCGCGTACGCGAACGGCGTGGTGTTCCGCGCGTTCGGCGACGGCGTGCTCGGCTTCGCGCCGGCGCTGAGCTTCACCGCGGGCGAGTTCGACCTGCTGTTCGAACGCGTGCGCAACACGCTCGACGACGTGCTGGCCGATTCGGGCGTGCAGCGCGCGCTCGACGCCGCGCACGCGCAGCCGGCCTGACGGGCCAAGGGAAAGCCGGGCTTGTGGCGGATATCTTTCGACTCTAAAGTAACCGGACATTCCATTTTTCCGACTCCCGACGCACGTGAACATGACGGACAGCAAGCTGGATCGCATCGACCTGCGCATCCTCTCCCAGTTGCAGAAGCGCGGCCGCATGACCAACGTCGAGCTGGCCGATGCGGTCGGGCTGTCGCCCAGTCCCTGCCTGATCCGCGTGAAGCGGCTCGAGAAGGCCGGCTACATCGGCGGCTACGGCGCGCACATTCAGCTCGAGAAACTCGGCGACGTGCAGGTCGTGTTCACCGAAGTCACGCTGGCCGACCACCGGCGCGAGGATTTCGACCGCTTCGTCGCGGCGATCCGCAACGTCGACGAGATCGTCGAATGCCACCTCGCGAGCGGCGGCTACGACTATCTGCTGAAGTTCATCACGCGCAGCGTGAGCCATTACCAGACGATCGTCGAAGGGCTGCTCGAGCAGAACATCGGCATCGAGAAGTATTTCAGTTACGTGATCATCAAATCGCCGTTCGTCAAACGGCACTACCCGCTCGAATCGCTGTTCGGCGAACGTCACTGACGCACCGCGCGCGGCACCCGCGAATACGGCAGCGTCGCTGTCCGTACGGGGCAGTCGCGCGCCTGCCGCGCCGCCGTCGTCACCGAACTGCTTCATTCAAGGACCTGTCATGCCGCTTACGCTGTCCCGAACCGAACTCGTTCGCACCGCCAACCTGATCGACGGCGCCTGGCGCGATGCGCTCGACGGCCGCCGCTTCGCCGTCACCGATCCGGCCACGCTCGAGACCGTTGCCCACGCACCCGACAGCGGCGCCGCCGACGCACGCGCGGCAACCGATGCGGCGGCCCGCGCGCTGCCCGCGTGGCGTGCGACGCCCGCGCGCGACCGCGCCGCGATCCTGCGTGCCTGGCATGCGGCGATCGTCGCGCACACCGACGATCTCGCGAAGCTGATGTCGCGCGAACAGGGCAAGCCGCTCGCCGAAGCGCGCGGCGAGGTCGCGTACGGCGCGTCGTATGTGCTGTGGTTCGCCGAGGAAGCGACGCGCACGTACGGCGACATCATTCCGCAGCAGCAGCGCGGCAAGCGGCTGAGTGCGGTGAAGGAGCCGATCGGCGTCGTCGCGGCGATCACGCCGTGGAACTTCCCGCTCGCGATGATCGCGCGCAAGATCGCGCCGGCGCTCGCGGCCGGCTGCACGGTCGTCGCGAAGCCCGCGGAGGACACGCCGCTCACCGCGCTCGCGCTCGCGTTCCTCGCGCAGGAAGCGGGCGTGCCGGCGGGCGTGCTGAACCTGATCACGGCGTCGCGCGAGCGCGGCATCGACGCGGCCGCCGACTGGCTCGCCGACAGCCGCGTGCGCAAGATCACGTTCACCGGCTCGACGGCCGTCGGCAAGCTGCTCGCGCGCGATTCGGCCGCGACGCTGAAGAAGCTTTCGCTCGAGTTGGGCGGCAATGCGCCGTTCATCGTGTTCGACGACGCCGAGCTCGATGCCGCGGTCGACGGGCTGATGGCGGCGAAGTTCCGCAACGGCGGGCAGACGTGCGTCTCGCCGAATCGCGTGTACGTGCAGGCCGGCGTTTACGATGCGTTCGCGCAGAAGCTCGCCGCGCGCGTCGCCGCGTTGAAGGTCGCGCCGGCGACCGACCCGGCCGCGCAGATCGGCCCGATGATCAACGCGCGCGCGGTGGACAAGATCGCGCGGCACGTCGGCGATGCCGTTGAACGCGGCGCGCGCGTGCTGACGGGCGGCAAGCGCCTGACCGAGCTGGGGCCGAACTTCTACGCGCCGACGGTGCTCGCCGACGCGAGCGCCGACATGCAGCTCACGTGCGAGGAAACGTTCGGCCCGGTGGCGCCGCTGTTCCGGTTCGACACCGAGGACGAAGCCGTCGACGCCGCGAACGACACGCCGTTCGGCCTCGCCGCGTATTTCTACACGCAGGACGTGCGCCGCATCGCGCGCGTGTCGGCGAGGCTCGAAACGGGCATCGTCGGGATCAACGAAGGCGCACTCGCGAGCGAGGCCGCGCCGTTCGGCGGCGTGAAGGAATCGGGCTATGGCCGCGAAGGTTCACGCTACGGCCTCGACGATTACCTGTCGATCAAGTATCTGTGCCAGGGCGGGCTGGATTGATTGGGCGGGCGCGAGCCGTCCGTCCGCGCAGACGGAAGCGAATCAGCGTCGCGGATCGCGTCAGAGCAACCCCATCGCCGATGCCTTGAGCGTCGCCGCGGCGCGTGTCGAGCATTCGAGCTTGCGAAACGCCTTCTCGACATGGGTGCGCACCGTGCTCGGACTCATCGAGAGCGCCTGCGCGACCTGCTTGTTGCTCGCCCCTCGGGAGATGGCCCGCAGGACGTCGATTTCCCGTGGCGACAGGCGCGGGCCGTCGTGCGACGCGCGAGCGGCCATGCGCCGGGCCGCAGGCGCGCCACCCGTGACGAGCGCCGCGACCACGTCGCCGCATAGCCGGCCGCGCGCCGCTTCTTCCTGCAATTGGCCGGCGGCGGCCGCATCGTCGAGCGCCGCCCGCCACGGGCGGGCCGAGCGCAACGCGACCCACGCCAGCGATGCCGCGAGTACGCGCGCTTCCAGCGTCAGCGCCGCATCGCGCACGCCGCGAAAATAACCCGAACCGTCCTGCCGCTCGTACGCATACGACGCAAGCACCGCGGCTTCACCGAGCGCGCCGGTCTGCCTGCCGGCGCGCTCCGTCCAGTACGGCACGAGCCGCACTTTTTCCCATGCGCTCGCAGGCAGCCGCGTCGGCAGGTTCCACACGTCGTTCGGCACCGCGGCCCTGCCGATGCCATGAATCAGCCCGGCGCGGTAGACGCGTTCGCGCGCGGCCGCATCCGGCGACAGGCGCTCGTAACACGCGGCCGCCGTCACGGCGACCGAACGCGAGAATCCGGTCATCCACGGGAGTTTCAGATCGATGACGTCCGCGATCAATTCGGCGGAGGTCGCGCCTTGCATATCGGGCGTGGCCAATGCGGCGTCGAGACCGTCGGGCGACAGGTGATCGAGCGCCGCGAGCCAGCGTGCGGCGTCGTGCGCGGCCGCCTCGACGAGCACGCCCGGATAGCGTGCGCCCGCGCGTTGCCCGATCCATTCGATCGCCTGCTCGATGCCGTACGTGCGACTGAATACGTCGAGATCGCCCGCGAGCGTGACGATCGACACGGCGGCCGGCACCTGTTCCCGGGCGAGCCGTGCGGGCAGCCCGTTGCCGTCCCAGCTTTCGAAAATGTGCCGCAGCGCGGTTTCCGTGGCGTGGGAGAGGCCGAGTATTCGCGCGACTTCGCCCGACACTTCGCAATGAATTTGCGCGAGCGGGATCATCGCGGCGCCGGCGCGGCCGACCGCTTCGGCGAGGCCGGGCCGGTTCTCGAGCATCGCGGCGCGAATCGCGACATCGTCGCCGAACGCCTGAGCGAAACCCGCGGCGTTCGCGGTACAGCCTGACCAGCGCAACAGCGCCACCTCGCGGGCCGTGTCGCACACCGACGCGTCGAATCCCGCCGCTTGCGCGAGCTGTGCCGCCAGCCAGCCGGTGCGCAGCGAATGATCGGTCGGCTGCCCCATGCTGAGATCGCCGATGAAGGCCAGCGCGCGTACGGCGTCGAATATGCGCAACGGGGTGTGACGGGCTTCAGCGTCGGGCATCGGATGGGGCGCGGGCATTCACGGGAACGGGAAAACGATCATACGCGACGACGTCGCGCCGTGCATGCGCGTGCAGATCGGCCGCACGCCGCACTTGGCCCGAAGCGATCTCGGCCGCTGCCCGGGGCGCGCGCGGGCGCGCCTTCGCCATCGGACATCCGACCGATGGCGGGCGACCGCGACGATCGCGATACTCGGTGCACTGGTGATCCGGTCGGCACGACCTCCGCACGGCGGACACGCTGCACGCCGGCCGGAACGACGATTCGATTTACGAAGGAATGCAAATGGCTGACCACTCCCCCGAATTCCGTGCCCCCGCCGAAGCACAATGGTTGAAACGGTACTACTTTTCCCGGGCGGTATTCTCGCTGCTCTGGGTCGCGCTGGCATTTTCCGTCGGCCGGCAGAGCGTGGCCGGCGCAGCGATCCTGCTGATCGTTTATCCGGCGTGGGATGCACTCGCCAATTTCGTCGACCTCGCCCGCAGCGGCGGAGCGGCGACGAACCGCACCCAGGCGGTCAACGTCGCGATCAGCGCGGCCACGACGCTGGCGGTTTTTCCGGCGTTGAATGCCGGCATGCATGCGGTGCTCGCGGTGTTCGGCATCTGGGCGATTCTTTCCGGCTTGCTGCAGCTCGGCACGGCGCTGCGTCGCTGGAAGCAGGTCGGCGCGCAGTGGGCGATGATCCTGAGCGGCGCGCAATCCGCGCTCGCGGGCGTGCTCTTCATCGCGCAGCGCCATGCGTCCATGCCGCCCGCCATCGTGAAGATCGCGGGCTATGCGGCGGTAGGGGCCGCCTATTTCCTGATATCGGCACTGTGGCTGCAGTTGCGGCGGGCGCGACGCAGCGCGTCGTGAGTCGTCGATCGAGATGACGATGTCACGGCACGGATCGCCGTCGCCGTGGTTGCGGTTATGGTCGACTTCCGGCGGCAACACGTCCGTTGGCTGCCCGCGGCATTTCTAAACGACGACGGTCACACGGGGCCAGCGGTCCTCGTATCTTTTCTGCTGGATTCGCAGAAGATAGGTATCAATGCTGACACGCGCCGGATTGCGTCGTACCGCCATGGAAAAAAGGTCGTCGAGCCCGTATGGTGCGCAGACATCAATTGTCCCGTCACTCAGCAAAGTGAGTCCTACCGTCGACCGGCGAAGGTCCTCAGACAGTAGCGCTGATGGGCTGTAACTCCGCGCTTTGGTAACGGACTGCGCAAGCGGGCGCCCCGGGCTGCCCTTTACTCTCTTGCCGCGGCGTCAGGAGCCGTTCAAGCAAATCGGCGCTGTCTAGTTGCGCAATCCACCAGTTCAAAGCGTTCCCCACCTTGTCCTCGCGCCAAGCGAGGTAGCCATTCGTGAACTCGCGCACACACACAATGCGACGCGCGACCAGCCTGCCTTCGCGTATCGGTTCTTTCGCTACGAGATCGGGCAGCATCCCGACAGCGATACCTTCGCACAGTGCTTGCAGTTTAGCTGCGAGCGTCGGCACGATGATCAGAGGCTGTCCGTCACGGGTAGCCACAGATTGCGGTTGCAGTTCGCGAGAAGTGTCACTGATGACGACACCTCGATATCTTGCGATCGTTTCGCTCTCCAACGGCTCGGGCATGCGGGCGAGTGGATGGTCCGGTGCCACGACAAAAACGTGCCGGAGGGTTCCGATTGGCCGGGCCGCAATATTGGCGGCATGCGGCGGCTCGCCGAACGCCCCTATCGCGAGATCGGCACGCCGCGTAACCAGGGCATCCCACACGCCCCCAAGCACCTCGGTGGAGAGACTTAGCTGGGTATTCATCTCCAGGTCGTAGAAGGCATGGACATACGGCCATAAGGACTGGATCGGCAGGATCGCATCGACGCATAGTCGAAGCTCCGATTCCCAACTGTCTCGAATACCTTTTGCTTTGACCTCCAGGTGTCGAGCCGCGTCTAAAATTCGACGCCCATCTTCCACAACAGCACGGCCCGCTTCCGTGAGTCTCGCCCGTCTGCCGCTGCGATCGAACAGCTCGACATCCATGTCGCTTTCCAGCTTTTGCACAAGGTAAGTGAGCGTCGACGGAACTCTATGCAACAACTCGGCCGCATCGGCGAATGTACCGGTCCGGTCAATTGCATCCAAAACTTCGAGAACTTCAAATGACAGCTTGGTCGCCATACAGCATCCTTAGATACTTCTATCGTTCACAGGCTTCACCGCGTCGGCCGAGCGGCTTTGCCGCGGCAACGCGTCCATACGGTTGCCCAACCTTTCGGGACTCGCTCGGATGCTGATCAGATGGACAAAGGCGATGTCGTCCCTGAACCGGATGCGTCTCCCGGAGCTCTCGTTGACGAAGCCTCCAGCCACTCAATGGTCATTGCGGCAAGAGTCTAAGGTACACGCTGCCGTTTGTCTGCTCGTGGCGTGACGCACAGTAAGCCAGGCGCATGATTCCGCTCGCGTCAATTTCGTTGTCGCCCCGTCAGTGCAACCACGGGCTGTTTATCGGTAGCGGCGAGCGGCGACCGAGTCGCATTCCGGGTCAAGCGCCATGGCATCGATCGGTGTCCGGTGCGCGTGTTCCAAGACGATCGGACGCGCCCACATTCGCGCCGTCGCGTACAGGGCGTGGCGTGCCGCGACGGATACGATTTGGCACGCGTGTGTCCCCTGGCGGGGTACAGCCGACGTTCGAATGGCTGCTTGAGAGCGATTGCCTACGACCGTCGAGGCCGAACGCGGCCGGCCGCCGCCCAGCGCACGCGACCGATGCAGATCGACCCACTGCGGTCAGTGGTATCGACCGATAGCCGTCGTTTATTCGCTTCAAAACATCTGCACATTCACCATTTAGCTGCTTGTAATGCGTACCCCTTCGCTTCTTAAGCGCTGCAGAAACTGATTCCGTGCCACAGACGCGCTAGCCCAAACATCGACAAAATCCCCCTCCCAAAGAAGAAATGTGGCTCTTAGCGGTATGTAGATGTATGCGCTCATGCCGCAACGAAGCACTGTGGCGCAACACCCAAGCACGTCATCTGCTTCGCTGGCCTCGAAGAGTTGGCCAAAGCCGTCGCACGGGTTTAGCTTTCCGGAGCATGTCGATTCCATTTCATCCAATAGTGAGTTCTCAAGCTCCCCATACCTCGACCAATCCGTGACCTGGAGCAAACAGGTTCTCGGCGGTTCAAGATAGCTGCGAATGCCGTCGACAATCACGGAAGCTGCCGCATCGTTTTTCGGCGCTGCGAATTGCAAATACGATGTGTGGCCTAGTCCGCCCTTCCCGTACGGCGTTTCAATACATTCTTCGTTTTTCAGCCATGTCGAACAATCGAAAGGGGACAGCGATTTCATGTCGGTATCCGAGCATGTTGCGCAAGTAGAAGGTAGATCCCATTGTCGACCAATCAAGTGGTCGCGTCTAACGTCTAAAATTGACCGAATGCCACCCGACGCATTCGACAGCACCCGCGCCGGAGAACACACCAGCCATTCCCAAATCGAGCCTTTCGGACCCCTTGACGACGCCCGCTTGCTCCCCGCGCCTACCGACTACCCAACGCCTGAGCCAGCGCATCCCCCGCAGCCAGAATATGCGCGGACAGCGCCGCACACGCTGCGTCCGCATCGCCGTCGCGTATCGCCCGAACGATGTTCCGATGCTCGTCGTTCGAGCGATCCTGCCAGTCGAGTTGCTGCCACGTCGCGTACAGATGCCGTGAGCTGGCCCGATGCATGTCGCCGATTGCGTCGATGAGCCGCGGCATCCCGCACCGCGCGGTCAATGCGCGATGAAACCTGAGGTTCAGCGTGCCGAGCACGGCGATACCGCGCGCCGCCGACTCCTGATCGAGGATCGCATCGAGTTCCTCCAGCGCACGGGCGTCGAGAGCGGGCATCGCCTCGCGCAGCGCCAGCGCCTCGAAAGCAGCGCGCATCTTGGCCATTTCAAGCACGTCCGCCGGCTCGAGCGGCGCCGCCCGCACGCCCCTTCGCGGTTCCACCACGGCCAGCCCTTGCGCTTCCAGCCGTCTGAACGCCTCGCGTACCGGCACATGGCTCGCGCCGAATTCGGCGGCGATGTGGTCCTGACGCAGCCACTCCCCCGGCGCGATGACGCCCGAGATGATCCGGTCCGCCAAGGCGGCAGCGATCCGATCGGCCAGCGAGCGATCTTCCTTGACTTCAAAGTTCATGCCGACCACCATGCATATATTATCTATTAAATTGTAACAAAACCGGAGGCTCGATGCGCCACCACCGTCCTGTGCGTCTGCAGCACATTGCCGGCATCGGGGTCGATCGCATGGGTTCGATCGCCGATCATGCCGACGTCGACCTGTTGCGGCTCGAAAATCTCGATACCGACATCCCGCCCACCGCAGAGGCGCTCGCCTTCACCCGGGAGGCCATCGAGCGAGACTCGGCCAACTCCTATTTGCCATTCGTCGGTCAGGATCGGCTGCGCGCAAGCGCTGCGGCCCACGTGTCGGCGCTTTCGGGGCAGCGCTTGACGGCCGACCAGGTGGTGGTGTCGGCGGGTGGGCTCTCCGGCATTCTGAACACGCTGCTTGCCACCGTCGAGACCGGCGACGAAGTGATCGTCACCGATCCGACGTACGCGGGCCTGCTCAACCGCGTCCGCCTGGCGGGCGGCGTGCCGCGGCAGGTTCCGTTCGCCTTCACGCCGGGCGGCGAATGGAAGCTGGACCAGGCCGCGCTGCGGGCGGCAATCGGCCCGAAAACGCGGGCCATGCTGCTGATGTCGCCGTCGATGCCTTCGGGCGGGGTATTCGACGCGTCCGACTGGCAACTGATCGCGAGCCTGTGTGTGCAGCACGATCTGCTGCTGATCCTCGACAGTGCGATGGAGCGGCTGCTGTTCGATGGACGCACGGTCATCCATCCCGCCGGCCTGCCCGGCATGGCCGAGCGTACGGTGACGGTCGGCGCGGCGTCGAAGGAACTCCGCATGATTGGCTGGCGGGTCGGCTGGATCGTCGCGCCGGAATGGCTGATTCCCGATCTGGTGGCGGTGTCGCTCGCCAATGTCGTGGTACCGGTCGGCATTGCCCAGGAGGCTGCGGCGGTTGCGCTCGAGCATTCCGCGACCGATCTGCCCGGCTACGTGAGCGAACTCGAAAGGCGGCGTGACACGATCGCCGCCGAACTGTCCGGGCTCCCGTTCGGCATGCCGGCGGGCGGCTGGTCGATGCTGCTGCGTGTCTCCGACTTCGGCCTGACCGGATCGCAGATGTCGGAGCGGTTGCTGCGCCGCGGCGTATGTGCGACGGCGATGACCGGATGGGGCGTCGCACACGGCGAGCAGTATGTCCGTTTCGTGTTCTCGAACGAACCGGTCGAACGGTTGCGCACGCTCGGGAACAAGGTGCGCGTCGCACTGGAGGACGCATGACGGCCGCCTACGAGGCAGCCGGGTCGTGCGCCAGGTGTCCGTGGCTCGAGGTATCCGGCATGCCGCGTGTGAGGGTCAAGCGAGCTCACACGAGATCCTGCTTTTGCCGAAAGTCCCGCATGCGACGATTCACGTGACGTGAGACATCCGACGCCGGGCAGCGCGATGCCCGGCCCGGCCGACCGTCACATCGGCCGAACGCCCTACCGCCTTACCGCCCTGCCGGCGGCTGCAGCACGTCGCGCGGAATCAACGCGATCAACACGCAGCTGACCAGCAGGCAGGCGCCCAGCGCATAGGTGCCGTTGTTGATGTTGCCGGTCATCTGCTTGGCCATGCCGGTGATCATCGAGCCCGTGAAGCCGGACAGGTTGCCCACCGAATTGATCAGCGCAATGCCGGCGGCCGCAGCCGTGCCGGACAGGATCTGCCCCGGAAAGGTCCAATAGATCGGCATCAACGCGAGGATGCCGCAGGTAGCGACGGTCAGGAATACGATCGACAGCGCCACGTTGTGCGCGAACGCCGCGCTCAGGATCAGGAAGACCCCGCCGATCAGCGCGGGAATCGCCGCGTGCAGGCGGCGCTCGCCGGTCTTGCGCGAGTGCGACGCGTTCCACACCATCGCGAAGATGGCCGTCAGGTACGGAATGGCGGTCAGGACACCGATATGCAGCGGGCTGCGCACGCCCGACGCGCGAATGATCGACGGCAGCCAGAACGCCAGCCCGTAGAAGCCGGTATTGAAGGTGAGCAGGATGAAGGTGAGCAGCCAGACACGCGGGCTGCGCAGCGCGGCCCCGATGCTGTGCGACTTGTGGGTCGCCTCGGATTCGAGATTGCGCGACAGGACGGCCTTTTCGTCCGCGGACAGCCACTTCGCCGACTTCGGGCCGTCGCCCAGGCAGGCCAGCACGATGAACGCCACCACGATCGACGGCAGCCCTTCGAGCAGCAGCATCCATTGCCAGCCGCTCATGCCCGACAGGCCGTGCGTCTGTTCCATCAGCCAGCCGGACACCACGCTGCCGAGCGTGAGGCTCAGCGGGATCGCCACCAGGAAGCCCGACATGGCCACACTCTGGCGGCGCGCCGGAAACCAGTAGTTCATGTACAGGATCACGCCCGGGAAAAAGCCGGCTTCGCACAGGCCCAGCAGAAAGCGCAGCGTGTAGAACATGGTGGTCGTCTGCACGTGGAAGAACTGCGCGAGCGGCACGATGAACGCCATCGACGACGAGACGATGCCCCACGTGATCATGATCCGCGCGATCCAGAAGCGCGCGCCGTAACGATGCAGCAGCAGGTTGCTGGGCATCTCGAACAGGAAATAGCCCCAGAAGAAAATGCTGGCGCCGAGCGCATAGACGCCGTCGCTCAGGCTCAACTCGTCGAGCATCTGCAGCTTCGCGAAGCCGACGTTGACGCGGTCCAGGTAGGCCACGACGTAGCAGAGCAGCAGCAACGGCAGGATGCGCCGCATGACCTTGCGATAGAGCGCGTCTTCGGATGAGTCGGCCGCGGCCGGCGCGGCAGCGGTCTGCGTGATGGACGGCATCGGTTTGTCTCCTGATTGTGTAGGTCTTCTTCGTACCGGCGGGTTTTCTGATGCATCGATGTTACCGATAACATTTCACGGCAAAAAAAAACGCCAATGGGGCGACGGGAGAAACGGGCATGCTGATACCGGTAACAAGCAGCACGGTAGCATGTCGCGACAGGCGTGTTCAAGCGTCGCCGAACGCGTGGTTTCCCTAGTGCGGACAGCGCTGCGACGTGCGCGCCGTGGGCGGCCTGCACCGTACGCTGCACCGGTATGATGTAGCCTTTCCAGGTTTTCCCGATCGCGATCCGATGCCCAGCCCCACCGCCGTCCGGCCTGCCGGACCGCCCCGCATGTCCGACGTAGCGCGCCTCGCCGGCGTATCGAAGATGACCGTGTCGCGCGTGCTTGCCGGCCACAGCGTGGCAGCAGACACTCGCGCACGCGTCTGCCAGGCCATCGACCAGCTCGGCTACGTGGCCGACGCGGCCGCCGGTGCGTTGTCGTCGGGGCGATCGGAATTCGTCGCGGTGCTGGTGCCGTCGCTGTCGAGCTCCAACTTCTCCGACACCGTGCGCGGCCTGACCGATGCGCTCGAACCGCATGGCCTGCAACTGTTGCTCGGCGACACCGATTACGACCTGGAACGCGAGGAACGGCTCGTGCGCTCGATGCTGCGTCACCAGCCGCGCTGCGTCGCGCTGACAGGTGCGCAGCACACCGATGCGACCCGCAAGGTGCTGGAACGCTCGGCCATTCCCGTGGTCGAGATGTGGGACCTGCCCACGCATCCGATCGACACCGCCGTCGGCTTCTCGAACGTGCGCGCCGCACGTGCGATGGTGCGGCACCTGGCCGAGCGCGGTTACCGCCGCATCGGCTTTCTCGGCGGCGCCAGCGAACTGGATCGCCGTGGCCTCGACCGGCTCAAGGGATACCAGGCGGAAATCAAGGCGCTGCGGTTGGGCGAGCCGCGCGTCGTGCGGCTCGGCGAATCGCCGATCACCATGAGCCACGGCGGGCCCGCGATGGCGGCCCTGCTCGCGCAATGGCCGGACACCGATGCCGTGATGTGCGTCAGCGACATGTCGGCATTCGGCGCGATCATGGAATGCCACCGGCGTGGCCTGTCCGTGCCAGAGGACATCGCGGTGGCCGGCTTCGGGAACTTCGAAGTGGCGACGTGCTGCCACCCTGCCATCACGACCGTGTCGGTCGACGCATACGGCATCGGCCTGCGCACGGGCGAGGCGCTGCTGGCGGCACTGCAGGCGCGCGACGGCGGCGAGCCGGTCGATTCGCAAAGCATCCGTATCGACTACACGATCGTCGCGCGGGAAAGCGCGTGACGGGCCGGCGACCGCGCCGGTCGCGCCCGGCGAGAACCGGCGTGCGCTCGAGGCGCGCGCGAACGACGCGATTGCGTACCGCCCCCCTGCCCTTACGCCGCCGCGCCATCGCATGAACGAAAGGCCCGGTTGACGGCCGATGCGCGTCGATACGGTGCCGTTCGACTGGATCGAAACCGGTGCATCGCGCGCCGCGCTCGCTCCCTCCCCTGCACCGCCCGCACCCAAAAATTCCCTTCCTTCACGCAAAAACCCCGTGCTAACATCCGCTCGATGTTACCGGTACCAATCCGGCACGCAACAATGAACGAGGCCCCTTCGGAGACAGCCCGCCATGTCACAGCCCCCGCGCCGCCTGCGCAGCCAGGAATGGTTCGACGATCCCGCGCATGCCGACATGACCGCGCTCTATGTCGAGCGCTTCATGAACTACGGATTGACGCGCGAGGAGTTGCAGTCGGGCCGCCCCGTGATCGGCATTGCGCAGACCGGCAGCGACCTCGCGCCGTGCAACCGCCACCACATCGAACTGGCCGAGCGCACGAAGGCGGGCATCCGCGACGCGGGCGGCATTCCGATGGAATTCCCCGTGCATCCGCTGGCCGAGCAAAGCCGCCGGCCGACCGCCGCGCTCGACCGCAACCTGGCCTACCTCGGGCTGGTGGAAGTGCTGCACGGCTTTCCGCTGGACGGCGTGGTGCTGACCACCGGCTGCGACAAGACCACCCCCGCCTGCCTGATGGCGGCCGCGACCGTCGACCTGCCGGCGATCGTGCTGTCGGGCGGGCCGATGCTCGACGGCTGGCACGACGGCAAGCGCGTCGGCTCGGGCACGGTGATCTGGCATGCGCGCAACCTGCTCGCCGCCGGCGAGATCGACTACGAAGGCTTCATGCAGCTGACCACGGCTTCGTCGCCGTCGATCGGCCATTGCAACACCATGGGCACCGCGCTGTCGATGAACAGCCTGGCCGAGGCGCTCGGCATGTCGTTGCCGGGCTGCGCGAGCATCCCCGCCGCGTACCGCGAGCGCGGCCAGATGGCGTACGCCACCGGCAAGCGCGCGGTCGAGCTCGTGCGCGAAGACGTGCGCCCGTCGGCGATCATGACGCGCGCGGCGTTCGAGAATGCGATCGTCGTCGCGTCCGCGCTCGGCGCCTCGACCAACTGCCCGCCGCACCTGATCGCGATCGCGCGCCACATGGGCGTCGAACTGAGCCTGGACGACTGGCAGCGCCTCGGCGAGTCCGTGCCGCTGCTGGTCAACTGCATGCCGGCCGGCGAATACCTCGGCGAGAGCTTCCACCGCGCCGGCGGTGTGCCTGCGGTACTGCGCCAGCTCGATACGGCCGGCCTGCTGCGGCGCGACTGCGTGACCGTGTCCGGCCGCGCGATCGGCGAGATCGCCGACACCGCGCCCGACGCCGACCGCGACGTGATCCGCACGCCCGACGCGCCGCTCAAGCATGGCGCGGGCTTCATGGTGCTGTCGGGCAACTTCTTCGACAGCGCGATCATGAAGATGTCGGTGGTCGGTGAAGCCTTCCGCCGGACCTATCTGGCCGAGCCGGGCGCGGAGAACACGTTCGAGGCCCGCGCGATCGTGTTCGAAGGCCCCGAGGACTACCACGCGCGCATCAACGATCCCGCGCTGAACATCGACGAGCGCTGCATCCTCGTGATTCGCGGCTGCGGCACGGTCGGCTATCCGGGCAGCGCGGAAGTCGTCAACATGGCGCCGCCGGCCGAACTCGTGAAGCGCGGCGTGAGCTCGCTGCCCTGCCTGGGCGACGGGCGCCAGAGCGGCACGTCGGCCAGCCCGTCGATCCTGAACGTGTCGCCCGAGGCGGCGGTCGGCGGCGGCCTGGCGCTGCTGCGCACGAACGATCGCATTCGCGTGGACCTGAATCGCCGCAGCGTCGACGTGCTCGTGGACGAGGATGAACTCGCGCGCCGCCGCGAGACGGCGAGCTGCACGGTGCCGCAGGCGCAAACGCCGTGGCAGGCACTCTATCGCCAGTTCGTCGGCCAGCTGTCCACCGGCGGCTGCCTCGAGCCCGCCACGCTGTACCTGAAGGTGATCGAACAACGCGGCAACCCGCGCCATTCGCACTGACCCTCCCTGCCCACGACCCTTGCCGAGCCGACCATGCGTACCCTTTCCGTTTCCGACTGCCTGCCGCACGACCTCGCACGGGCCCTGTTGATCGGCCGTGTCTGGCGCCACGATGGGGCCCGTTCGGGCCCGAGCGTCGTTGCCGTGCGCGACGGCGAAGTGATCGACATCACGCGCACCGTACCGACCACCGCGGACCTGTTCGACCACCCCGACGCCGTCGCCCTCGCCCGCACGGCGCCCGGCGAATCGCTCGGCCGCGTCGAGCCGCTGCTGCAGGCGGCGCTCGACGGCACGCGCGGCGCGACCCACCTGCTCGCGCCGTGCGACGTGCAGGCCATCAAGGCCTGCGGCGTGACCTTCGCCGTCAGCCTGATCGAACGCGTGATCGAGGAACAGGCCGGCGGCGACCCCGTGAAAGCAGCGGACGTGCGCGCGACCATCGCGGCCACCATCGGCACCGATCTGTCGAAGATCGTGCCGGGCTCGGACGCCGCGCTGCGGCTGAAGGCGGAACTCGAGCGCCGCGGTGCGTGGTCGCAATACATGGAAGTGGGCATCGGCCCCGATGCCGAGGTGTTCTCGAAGGCGCAGCCAATGTCGGCGGTGGGCTTCGGCGCGGACGTGGGGCTGCTGCCGGTATCGGTCTGGAACAACCCCGAACCGGAGATCGTGCTCGCGGTTTCCAGCGACGGCCGGCCGGTGGGCGCGACACTCGGCAACGACGTGAACCTGCGCGACATCGAAGGCCGCTCGGCGCTGCTGCTCGGCAAATGCAAGGACAACAACGGCTCGTGCGCGATCGGCCCGTTCGTGCGGCTGTTCGACGACGGCTTCACGCTGGACAGCGTGCGCGAGGCCAGCGTGTCGCTGCGCGTCGAAGGCGCGGACGACGGCTTCGTCCTCGACGGCATCAGCCACATGCGCGAGATCAGCCGCGACCCGGTCGACCTCGTCGCGCAGACCTGCGGCGCGCATCACCAGTATCCGGACGGCTTCATGCTGTTCCTCGGCACGATGTTTTCGCCGATCCAGGACCGCGACGCGCCCGGCGGCGGATTCACGCATCACCTGGGCGACCGCGTCACCCTCTCCACGCCCGCACTCGGCGCACTCGTCAACACCGTGCGGCTGTGCACCGAGATCGCGCCGTGGACCTTCGGCGTGCGCGCGCTGTATGCGAATCTGGCCGCACGCGGCCTGCTTGCACCGTAACGCCCGGGGCCGCGACGCCCCCATCGACATCGACGCGCGGTGGATCGACGGCCAGGCCGCACGCTCACGCACGCGGTTGCGATCAAGGGTGGCGTGGATGCGTGCCGCGCCGGTGCGGCCGCCCGGCGAAATCATGCAAAATACGCCCCATCTGAGATGCGGAGACGCGCCCGTGGGGATCAACTTCGACTTGAACGACTTGCAGGCGTTTCGCGCGGTCGTGGAAACGGGCAGCTTCCGAAAGGCCGCGGAATCGGTCAGCATTTCCCAGCCCGCGTTGAGCCGCCGGATCGACAAGCTCGAGGAAGCGCTCGGCGTGCGCCTCTTCGAGCGCACCACGCGTCGCGTCGCGC
Source organism: Burkholderia sp. AU6039 (assembly GCF_002223365.1). Taxonomy (NCBI): domain Bacteria; kingdom Pseudomonadati; phylum Pseudomonadota; class Betaproteobacteria; order Burkholderiales; family Burkholderiaceae; genus Burkholderia; species Burkholderia sp. AU6039. The sequence goes on along the minus strand of NZ_NKFK01000008.1, from coordinate 177,005 downwards.
TCACCACGGTCGGCCGCGTGTTCGCGCAGAGCGCCGAACAGCTGCTCGACGATCTCGACGCGGCCCTGCTCGGCATTCGCGACGTGTCGTCGAGCCGCCTGGGCCATGTGACCATCGCGTGCGTGCCGTCGGTCGCCTACTACTTTCTGCCGGCCATCATCGCGCGCTATCATCAGCGCTTTCCGCGCATCCGGGTCAAGCTGCTGGACGCGAGCGCGAACGAGGTGCTCGGCGCCGTCATCAGCGGCGAGGCCGATTTCGGCGTGAGCTTCATGGGCAGCCAGGAAGCCGAGATCGAGTTCAAGATGCTGCTCCAGGAGCGGTTCGTCGCTGCCTGCCGCCGCGACCATCCGCTCGCGCGCAAGAAGCGCGTCACCTGGAACGAACTGTACGAGCACGATTACGTGTCGGTGGACAAGACTTCCGGGAACCGCCTGTTGCTCGACCAGGCGCTCGCCGCCGTGGCGCCGCGTGGGCCGAGCGTGTGCGAAGCGCGCCACGTGACGACCCTGCTCGGCTTGATCGAGGCGGGGCTCGGCGTCGCCGCGGTGCCCTCGATGGCGATGCCCGGGCACGACCATCCCATTCTCACGAGCGTGCCGCTCGTCGAGCCGGTCGTCAAACGCCGCGTGGGCATCGTCAAGCGGCGCGGACGACCGCTCACGCCGGCCGCCGAGGCATTTCACCGGATGATCGTCGACGCGAAGCGCGACGGAATCGCAAGCAGCGATGCATCGGTGTGACAACGACACAAGAGACACGAAGGAAGACCGTCCCGTGAGGTTGGCCAGGCTGCTCAAATCGCTCTACGTGCAGGTCCTGCTCGCGATGCTGCTCGGCGTGACCGTCGGTCACGCATGGCCGGCCGCAGGCGCGATGCTCAAGCCCCTCAGCGACGCATTCGTCGGCCTCGTGCGGATGACCATCGCGCCGATCGTCTTTTGCACGATCGTCTCGGGCATCACGTCACTGGCGAACGGGAAGGCCATCGGCCGCACGATCGTCCGGGCGCTGGCGCTCTTCTATCTGCTGACCGCCGTCGCGCTCGCGATCGGGCTCGTCATCGCGTTCGTGCTGCGCCCCGGCGCCGGCCTGCACATCGACGTGCATCATCTCGATGCGAGCATCCTCGCGCAGTACGCGAAGGAGGCGCAGCCGCGCGGGCTCGTGGCATTCGGGCTGAGCGTGATCCCCGATACGATGCTCGGCGCGTTCGAGCACGGCGAGGTGTTGCCGGTGCTGCTGCTGTCGCTGCTGTTCGGCTTCTCGCTGAATGCGCACCGGCGGGCCGGCCAGCCCGTTCTTGCGCTGATCGACGGGGTCGCCCAGGTGGTCTTTCGCGTGCTCGCGATGATCATGCGGCTCGCCCCGCTCGGCGCGTTCGGCGCGATGGCCTTCACGGTGGGCCGCTTCGGGATCGGTTCGGTCGGCTCGCTCGCGAAGCTGGTGGTGTCCTTCTATGCGGCCTGCGCGCTGTTCGTCGCGCTGGTGCTCGCGCCGCTCGCGCGGCTGCACGGCTTCGCGCTGTGGCGGCTGTTGCGCTACCTGCGCGAGGAGTTGCTCATCGTCCTCGCGACGTCGTCGTCGGAGCCCGTGCTGCCGCGCCTGATCGTCAAGCTGGAATCGCTCGGGTGCGACAAGGGCGTCGTGGGGCTCGTGCTGCCGGCGGGTTATTCGTTCAACCTGGACGGCACCGCGATCTATCTGACGCTCGCGGCCTTGTTCATCGCGCAAGCGTGCGACGTGCCCCTTTCCGCGTCGCAGATCGCCTTGATGCTCGCCGTGATGCTGGTCACGTCCAAGGGCGCGGCCGGTGTTTCCGGTAGCGGGCTGGTCGCGCTGGTCGCCACGCTCGCCGTCATGCCCGACCTGCCCGTCGCCGGCGTGGCACTGCTGGTCGGCATCGATCGCTTCATGTCCGAGGCGCGTGCGCTGACGAGCGTGATCAGCAATGCGTGCGCGGTGATCTTCGTGTCGATGTGGGAAGGTGCGTGCGATCGTGCGCGTCTTGCGCAGCGGCTCGCTGCCGGCGGGCCGGTGTCCCCGAACGGGGTCGAGGCGGACCGTGCCGCCGCGGATGCCGGCGGCAACGGTGACGGTGACGGGAAGGCGGTCTGACGCCAACCTTCCCGTCGATCAGGCTCAATGAGCGGGGACGGAATCCAGCCCGGTCGATTTCACGTCGGCCTGCACGTCGGGCGACGCGAGATAGTCGAGCAGCGCCTTCGCTTCCGCCGGATGCTGCGCGCCGACGGGGATGCCGGCCGCGAAGCGCGTGACCGACTGCAGCGATTCGGGGATCTTGCCGACGAAGGTCGCCCCCTTGACCGGCAGCAGCTCGCTCACCTGCTGGAAGCCGATCTCGTAGTCGCCGTTCGCGACGACCGATGCCACCGGAATCCGCGGAATCATCTTCGCCTTCGACTTCACCTGGTCCTCGATGCCGAGCTTCCTGAACAGCTCGCGTTCGATATACACGCCGCTCGCGCTGTCCGAGTAGGCGATCGACTTCGCGTGCAGCAGCGCCTGCTTGAGACCCTCGGGGGAACCGACGTCGGGTTTTGCCGAGCCGTCGCGCACGACCACGCCGATACGCGAGTCGGCCAGCTCGACGCGCGATCCGGGGATGACCTTGCCCTGCTTGATCAGGTCGTCCAGCGCATAGCCGACCATGATGACGGCGTCGGCGGGCTCGCCGCGCGCGAGCCGGTTCGGAATCGCCTCGGGCGACTTGCCCATCGACGGGCCGAGCGCGGTATCGAGCGTGTTGCCCGTGGTGGCAGCAAACCGGGGGCCGAGCAGCTTGTAGGCGGCGGTGAAGCCGCCCGAGCTCATCACGTGCAGTTCGGCGGCCTGCACGTTGGCAGCCACTGCCGTGGCCAGGACGAGCGCGGCCGCGCAAAATTTCGGGAGCAGGTTTCTCATGATCGTGGTCGTGGTCGTGCGGATTCGTATGGGTTGGCAAGCATTCCGGATGGCCCGGGCATCAATGCGCCGGCGTCAGCGTCGCCGTGCGGCGACGATAGAGCGCGAACGTCGCCAGCAGCGCGCACACCGCGGCGAAGCTCATCCAGTAGCCCGGTGCGGCCTTGTCGCCCGTCGCGTGAATGAGCGCGGTCGAAATGGCCGGCGTGAAGCCGCCGAACACGGCCGTCGCGAGGCTGTACGCGAGCGAGAAGCCTGCGACGCGCACCTGCACCGGCATCACCTCCGTGAGCGCCACGACCATCGCCCCGTTATAGATCCCGTACATGAACGAGAGCCACAGGAGGACGAGCAGCATGTTGACGAACGACGGCGCGTGCGCGAGCAACGACAGCGCCGGGTAGGCGGTCACGACGGTGAGCACCGTCATGCCGACCAGCAGCGGCCGGCGGCCGATCCGGTCGGACAGCGCACCGCCGATCGGCAGCCACACGAAGTTCGACACGCCGACGCAGAGCGTCACGAGCAGGCTGTCGGCGGTGCTCAGGTGCAGCACCGTCTTGCCGAAGGTCGGCGCGTAGACCGTGATCAGATAGAAGCTCGTGGTGGTCATCGCGACCAGCATCATGCCGGCCACCACGACGCCCCAGTTCTGCACCAGCGTACCGAACACTTCCTTCATGCCCGGGCGATGCTTGCGCGCCTTGAACTCCTGGGTTTCCTCCAGGTTACGGCGCAGCATGAAGATGAACGGCACGATCATGCAGCCGACGAAGAACGGCGCGCGCCATCCCCACGCGGCGATGGCCGACGCGCTCAGCCATTGATTGAGCGCGAAGCCGAGGGCCGCCGCGACGACGATCGCGACCTGCTGGCTGGCGGATTGCCAGCTCGTGAAGAAGCCCTTGCGGCCCGGCGTCGCCAGTTCGGCGAGATAGACCGAGACGCCGCCCAGTTCCGCGCCGGCGGAGAAGCCCTGCAGCAGCCGCCCGAGCAGCACGAGCGCGGGCGCCAGCAGGCCGATCGTCGCGTAGCCCGGCACGAACGCGATCAGGACGGTGCCGCTCGCCATGATGGACAGCGTGACGATCAGGCCCTTGCGGCGGCCGACGTCGTCGATGTACGCGCCCAGCACGATGGCGCCCAGCGGCCGCATCAGGAAGCCGGCGCCGAACACGGCGAAGGTCATCATCAGCGACGCGAACTCGCTTTGTGCGGGAAAGAAAACGTTGGCGATCTGCGTGGCGTAGAAGCCGAACAGGAAGAAGTCGAACTGCTCGAGAAAATTCCCGGCGGTGACGCGGAAAACCGCAGCGGCCTTCGAACGTGCGTTCGGAAGGCTGGACGAGGGGTGCATCGGGTGTCTCCTGAAAATCCGGAAATACGCGGGAGGGGTGGATCGATTGTCGTTTTCCGGCATGTTCGCTCGTCGCCGGTCAAACGATAAGTGCAATTTTTGGAAGGATTGATGTCGATGGGTTATCAATCGACCTGCCGGCAGCGCGTGCCGCCGCGCATCGTTCCGGGCGCGCCGAACGCCCGATGCAACGCATTGCATGACCGGCCACGCGGGCTCGCACACGTTTGCGCTCCCGTGCGCGACTGCCCGCGCCCACGGGAGGCCCTGCCGGCCTCGATTTTCTGTTAACCGTGCCGTTAACCCGGATTTGACCCGCGCCGGAGCCGTTGCAACCGGCTGCCCATACGAGCACGAGCATGCCCGCAACCACCTCGATCGAGAAAATCGCCGACTGGGCCGGACGCAACCATCTTGTCGTCGGCGCATTGGGCACGTTGATGTCGCTGGCGGCGCTCGGGATCAGCGCGGCGACACTGTGGATCGGGCGCAGCGAAGTGATCGAGCACGCGCACGAGACGTCGCGCAACGTCGCCGCCGTGCTGGTGAGCCAGATCGCGCGCACCGTCGAGACGTCGAACAACGCGCTGGTCGCGCTCGCGTCCGATCTCGGCAAGCCCGCGGTGCGGCGCATGGATGCCGGGCTGCGGCATGACCTGCTGTTCGAGCGCACGGCCGCGCAATACGTGACCGGCATGGGCGTGACCGACCGGCACGGCCAGTTGATCGACGGCTGCTGCGGCACGACCCATCGTTGGGATTTCAGCGATCGGGACTACTTCAAGGTCCATCGCGATGCCGACAACGTCGGCCTCTACGTGTCCGAGGCCTATCGCGCGCGCTCGCGCGGCGACAAGGAATCGATCGCGCTGTCACGGCGCATCGAACGGCCGGACCATACGTTCAACGGCATCGCGGTGGTCGCCATCGACATCGCCTATTTCGAGCAGCTCCTGTCCGGCCTCGATGTCGGGCCGAACGGGGTCAGCGCGATCCTGCGCGCGGACGGTGCGATCCTCGCGAGAAATCCGTCGTTGAACGACAACCAGATGAACCACCTGCGTCGCTCGAAAGCGTTCGAGCGGATGGTGCACAGCGAATCGGGCTTCTACCCCGCGCGTTCGGTCATCGACGGCACCATGCGGCTGTATACGTACCAGCGGGTGCCGGGCACGCCGCTGATCGCCGTCGTCGCGCCGGCCGAGCGCGACGTGCTGGCGAGCATCACGCGCCTGTCGTGGACGGTAGGCGTGTCCGCCACCGTGATCAGCGCATTCTTCTGCGTGGTGGTCTGGCTGCTGGCGTTTGCGCTGCGCGACAACCTGCGCAAGCAGACGCTGCTCACGGATCTCACGCGGACCGATCCGCTGACGGGTTTATGCAACCGCCGCGCGCTCGATATCGCGCTCGCCGACGAATGGGAACGGCTGCAGCGCGGCAGCAACGGCAGCCTGTCGATCCTGTTCATCGATGCCGACCACTTCAAGCAGTACAACGACCGGCACGGGCATGCGGAAGGCGACACGGCACTGCGCTTTCTCGCCGAATGCATCCGCACCCACACGCGGCGGCGCGGCGATCTCGCCGCGCGCTACGGCGGCGAGGAGTTCGTCGCGGTGCTGCCGGATACCGACGAAAGCGGTGCCGCGCAGGTCGCGGAGGCGATTCGCCGCGAAGTCGAACGCAACCGGCTCGACGGGTTCGCGGAAACCGTGCCGGCCTTCACCGTCAGCATCGGCTGCGCGACCGGCCATCGCGCGCGGCCCCCGTCCGTGCATGCGCTGTCGCATCAGGCGGACATGGCGCTTTATCGTGCGAAGCGCGAAGGCCGGAACCGCGTGTGTTGCGCGGAAACCGAGCAACACGCTCGCGTGGCCTGACCGGCCACGGATCGCGTCTGCATTTTTTCGGCAGCGGCACATACGCAAACGATTGCCTCGGAAAACGGTCCCGAATTGTTCATGGACCCATCCGATAATAAGGAAAACTATGCGATCTCAACGAAACTGGACTGCTCACATGAATGATCAACGATTAACGGTTCGCACGAAGCTGACCCTCGCTTTCAGCCTCCTGACGTGCATGGTTCTGCTCGTCTCCATTCTCGGCATCGTATCGCTCGGCAATGCGAACGCGGCATTCGAAAATTACGTCAACGGCACCAACGCCCGTGCAATCCTGGCGGACAAGGTTCGCGTCGCGGTCGACCGGCGTGCGATCGCCGCCCGCAACCAGGTGCTCGCGACCGCACCGCGCGACGCGGACATCGAGAAGGACGCGGCGCTGCAGGCCGACCGCGAGGTCGGCGCGCTGCTCGGCGAACTGACGAATGCGGTCCGCGAGGGGAGCGGCGCGACCGACAAGGCCCGCGAACTGGTCCGGCAAATCGGCGCGGTCGAAGCGCAGTACGGCCCCGTGGCGCGCGCGATCGTCGACGCGGCGGCGAACAACCGGCGCGACCAGGCCATCACGATGATCAACGAACAGTGTCGGCCGCTGCTGGCCAGGCTTGTCACCGCCACCGACGCCTATGCGACGTTCGCCCGCACGCAAGGCGCGCAACTGGTGACGGAATCGGCCGACCGCTATGCATCACAACGGCTGATGCTGATCGTCATGTGTATCGCGGCGGCAGCCGCCGCCGCGATCCTGGGCGTCTTCATCACCCGCGGCCTGCTGCGCGCGCTCGGCACGGAGCCTGCCGCGCTCAGCGACATCGCGCGCCGTATCGCGGCCGGCGATCTCGGTACCGGATCGTCGACCGGTGCCGCGCCGGCCGGCAGCGTCCTGGCTTCGATGCGCGACATGCAGGCGAACCTGACCCGCCTGATCGCGGAAGTCCGCACGGCATCCGGCAATGTCGCGACAGGCGCCGGCGAAATCGCGTCCGGCAACCAGGACCTCTCCTCCCGCACGGAACAGCAAGCCGCCTCGTTGCAGGAGACCGCCTCGAGCATGGAGCAGCTGACCTCCACCGTGCGCCTGAACGCCGACAATGCGCAGCAGGCGAGCGGGCTGGCCAACAACGCGTCGGAAGTCGCCCAGCGCGGCAGCACGGCAGTCGGCCTGATGGTCGACACGATGACGGACATCAGCGCCAGTTCCACCAAAATCGCCGAGATCACCGCGATCATCGAAGGGATCGCCTTCCAGACCAACATCCTCGCGCTCAACGCGGCCGTGGAGGCCGCCCGCGCGGGCGAACAGGGCCGCGGCTTTGCCGTGGTGGCCAGCGAAGTCCGAAGTCTCGCGCAGCGTTCGTCGGGCGCCGCGAAGGAAATTCGCGAGCTGATCTCGGAATCGGTCCGGAAAATCCAGGACGGCTCGCAGATCGCGAACAACGCGGGCGAGACGATGACCCAGGTCACGCATGCGATCGCGCGCGTGACCGACATCATGGGCGAGATCGCGGCCGCGTCGAACGAGCAGAGCCGCGGCATCGAGCAGGTCAATCTGGCCATTACGCAAATGGATGAAGTCACCCAGCAGAACGCGGCGCTCGTCGAACAGGCCGCCGCCGCATCGAAGTCGCTCGAGGAACAGGGCGGCCGGCTTGCCGAGGCGGTATCGCTGTTCCGGCTCGACACGCGGGCGGCTGGCGCATAGCCCCCCTCCGCGCGCGTGCCCTCGATCGACGCATCGAATCCGTCGCCCGACATGCTCAGCACCCGAAATTAACCAGATAGTGGGAATTCGCGCGCCTTGCATCCGACACGAAACAAATCCGTAACGGCCACGTAACGATCGATCACCACAATTCGCCATCTTCGACCATCAGGATGGAGTCTTGCATGTTTGCGTCACGAAGCCGTTTCCCGCTGCACGTCGCAGCCTTGTCGAGTGCGATCGTGCTGGCTGCCTGCGGCGGCGGCGATGATGTCGCGTCGACCAGCACCCTGGCGGCGGCCGTTCCCGCGCCGCCCGCCGACCCCGGCTTCGTCGACAGCGCACCACTTCCGAGCGTGCCCGCGTTCGTCGACAACGTCGCGACCAACCAGCGCGGCGATGCGCGCTATGCGACGCTGTCGACCAACGCCGCGGTGCGCGTGGTGAGCCGCTTCCTCGATCTCTGGCAACCGGCGACGATGCTGGTCGACGCGGGCGTGAGCGCGCCGGCAAACGGCGCGTTCCCGGCCATCTCGCCGTCGACCTGCTCCGGGTTGCCGAACAGCGGCGTGTCGTGCGGCACGATCCTGAACGATGCGGTGCTGTCGGCCAACGTGCAGTACGTGGTCAACGCGACGACCGCCCGCACGTCGCAGCAGGCCGATGCCGCGTACTACGACGACCGGCGCGGCAAGGGTTACAGCGTGACCGACGGCATGGGCCCGCTCACCGCCGCGTGGCGCACCGCGGCCCAGCAGACGACCAGCATCACCAGCGTGCCCGCCGATGCGACGACCGTGCTGTACAACGACTCGGGCAACAACGTCGGCGTCGGCAGCAGCAGCGGCAACGCCAGCTTCGGGAAGGTCGTCGACCTGCTCAACGAAATGGGCAACAACGCGTCGACCGAACCGTCGAAGCGCTTCTTCAAATATGCGCGCCCGTACCGCTGGAGCACCAGCGTGGTGGTCGCGCCGACGCTCGTGCCGGCGGAAAGCACGACGCCCGCGACCGACGGCGGCTTCATCAGCGGCCACACGGCCGAGGCGGTGCGCGATGCGACGACGATGGCGTGGCTCGTGCCGGAACGCTTCCAGGAAATGGTCAGCCGCGGCCTCGAACTGGGCGAGAACCGGATCCTCGCCGGCATGCATTCGCCGCTCGACGTGATCGGCGGGCGCATGCTCGCGCTGGCCGTCAGCGCGGCGAACCTGACCGCGTACGCCAATGACGCGCAGGCCGCCTATACGCAAGCCCACCAGGCGCTGCAGCAACTGACGGGGACGAGCGCCACGACCTTCTCCGCCTTCGCACACTCCGGTACGACGGCCACCGACCGGTTCGCCGACTACGCGACGAACAAGGCCGCGTTCCTGCGCCGCATGACGTTCGGCTTCGCCGCGATCGAATCGACGGATGCGCCGCCGGTCGTGCCGAAGGGCGCGGAGATCCTGCTGCAGACGCGCTTCCCGTACCTGAGCGCCGACCAGCGGCGCGTCGTGCTGAAGACGACCGAAGTGCCGTCCGGTTATCCGGTCATGGACGATGCGGAAGGCTGGGGGCGCCTGAACCTGTTCGCGGCCGCCGACGGCTACGGCGCGTTCAACGGCAACGTGATCGTGTCGATGGATGCGTCGCAGGGCGGGCTCAATGCGGCCGACCTGTGGCGCAACGACGTCGCGGGCGCCGGCAAGCTGACGCTGCAAGGCAGCGGCACGCTGACGCTGGCGGGCAACAACAGCTACACGGGCGGCACGCAGGTGAGCGGCGGCACGCTCGCGGCCGCGTCGACGACGGCGTTCGGCAAGGGCGACGTGTACGTCGGCTCGGGCGGCGGCGTGAAGATCGCGGCCAACGCACCGGTGACGATCGCGACCCGCTATACGCAGCTCGACAACACGACGCTCGAACTCGACATCGACGGCAACGGCGGCGGCCGCCTGCGCGTGGGCGGCCCGCTCACCGTCACGGGCGGCACGCTGCGCGTGAAGTTCGTGAACGGCTACACGCCGAAGGCCGGCGACACCATCGCGCTGATCGACGGCGCGGCGGCCGCCGCGAAGTTTGCGACGGTGACGGTCGACGGGTTCAAGGCCACGCCGGTTTATACCGCGACGGGCGTGTCGGTCACGCTGTCGGCGGCGTAGCCGGCAGCGGGCATCGATCCTGGCAGTGAGGCCGCTCGAGGGCGGCTTCGGCTTCGGCTTCGGCTTCGGCTTCGGCTTGGGCTTGGGCTTGGGCTTGGGCTTGGGCCTGGGCTCACGCGAAGCGGGCGGGCGTCGCTGCAGCTCGATGATCGTCGGCAGGTTGAAGTCGTGGACATCCGGCGTGGCGCCGCCCTGCCGCCGGTTCATCTCGGCACAGAGTTCCAGCGCACGCGCCCGCGTCTCGGCGAGCAAGCGCAGCGCCTCGCCGAGCAAGCCCTTCTCCCGTTCCGACAGTTGATCGCCGCGGCTCGTCCATCGAGCGCCATTCGAAGCCGTAGATCGTCGGCCCGTACTACTCGCCATCTCGAATGGCGACCGCGCCGAACCGGACGAGCGCCGTGCCGTCGGGCCCATCTCAAAATTACGATTGCAAATGCCTCTCATTTGCATTAAATTGCCGCGCAAATGTACTGTTTGGAACACAGATGCCGGCGCCAGGCCGCCCGCCGTGCCCGAACGCGAACGACACAAAAAGGAAAAAGGACGGGTATGAGCAGGAGGAACTGGGCGGCCGCACCGATGGCCATCGTCGTCGGCACGGCCGGCATGGGCGCCGCCGACGCGCAGGAGACGGCGCTGCCCGCCATCGAAGTGTCCGCGCAACGCGCGACGGCGCCGTTCCGCACGCGCGAATCGACGAGCGCGACACGCAGCGAGGCGGACGTGATGGAGATTCCGTTCGCGGTCAGCAGCGTCGATACGAAGCTGATCCAGACGGTGGCCGCCACGCGCGGCGACGATCTGTACGACTGGGTCGCGGGCGTCTCGCGCCAGAACAACTTCGGCGGCCTGTGGGACAACTACGCGGTGCGCGGCTTCGCCGGCGACGGTGGCACGTCCGGCACCGACTACCTGGTCAACGGCTTTTCGTGGAATCGCGGGATGAGCGTGCCGCGCGACACCGTCAGCCTCGAGCGCATGGAAGTGCTCAAGGGGCCGGCGTCCGCACTGTATGGCCGCGGCGACCCGGGCGGGATCATCAGCTATACGACGAAGCAGCCGCAATTCGCTCGCGCGAACACCATCGGCGTGTCGGCCGGCAGCTACGGCGCGTTGCGTCAGACGCTCGATTCGACCGGCCCCGTCACGAAAACGCTCGCGTACCGCTTCGTCGCGATGAACGAGAACAACGGCAGCTTTCGCGACACTGTGTCGAGCAAGCGCTACCTGTTCTCGCCGTCGTTCACGTGGGACATCGGCGCGGACACGACGCTCCACTATGAATTCGAGAGCGCGCGCCAGCGTGCGCCGCTCGATCGCGGCGTGCTGGCGGTCAATGGCCAGCTGGGCGTGATCCCCGCGTCGCGCTTTCTCGGCGAGCCGCGCGACGGCGACTACGACGTGCGCAACACGGGCCATCAGTTCACGCTCGAGCACCGCATCGATTCGAGCTGGTCGATCAATGCCGGCGTCGCGCAACGCAACACCGACCTGTCGGGGCGCTCGTCCGAGGCGTTCGCGTTGCAGCCGGACGGCCGCACGCTGTGGCGCCGCTACCGGCAAGTCGCGTTTCACTCGAACGACCTGCAAGGCCGCGTCGAAACGACCGGCACGTTCCGCACCGGCGGCATCGGCCACACGCTCGTGATGGGCGTCGACGCGTATCGCTTCAACTATGACCAGTTCGTCGCGCGCTCGACGCCGAGCGCCGCGGCGCCGTATGCGATCGACATCTTCGATCCGGTCTACGGCCAGCCCGCGCCCGCGCTGCGTACCGCGACCAACCTGCTCGAACGCGATGACGGACAAGGCGTCTACGCGCAGGACACGCTCGCGTTCGGGCCGCACTGGAAGATCCTGGCCGGGCTGCGCTGGGATCGCTTCCACCAGTCGATCGACAACCGCCTGAAGGGCGTGACGACGAGCCAGTTGCAGACCGCGGTGAGCCCGCGTCTCGGCGTCGTGTATGAAATGAGCCCCGCGTGGTCGTTCTATGCGAACACCGCGTATTCGTTCCGGCCGAACAACGGCGCGGACGTCGGCGGCAACGCGTTCGATCCCGAAAAAGGCCACGGCTACGAAGCCGGCGCGAAATGGGCGGGCGCGCGCTCGCTCACGACCGTCTCGGCGTTCTACGTGACCAAGCGCAACGTGCTGACCGCCGATCCGGCGAATGCCGGCTTCTCGCGCGCGGCCGGCGAAGTACGCAGCCGCGGCGTCGAATTCGAATGGAGCGGCGACCTCGGGCACGGCCTGCGCGGCCTCGTCAACCTCGCGTACGTCGATGCCGAAGTCACGCGCGACACGGTGCTGACGCCCGGCGCGCGGCTCGTCGACATACCGCGGCTGAGCGGCAGCGCGCTGCTGATGTACGAGACGACCCTGCCGTTCGCGGACAAGGCCGGCGCCGGCGCCGGCGTGATCTATGTCGGCCGCCGCGCCGGCAACACGGCCAACACGCAGGACGGCTTCGAGCTGCCGGCCTACGCGACCGTCCAGCTCAACGGCTACGTGCAGGTCAACAAGCACCTGCGGGCGTCGGTCGTGCTGAACAACCTGTTCAACCGCACCACCTACGTCAGCTCGTACAACAGCCTGTGGGTCACGCCGGGCGCGCCGCGCAGCCTGTTCGCGTCGCTCGCGTACTCGTTCTAGCGCGGCCGGGCGGCTGATGCGACGTGCATCGCGCGTCAGCCGCCGACCACGAACCGCGCGCCCAGTGCGAGCAGCAACGCAGGCGGCATCACGCACGCGCCGACCGCGAGGAATGCGCGGAAACCGACCTGCAGCCCTTCGCGCCGGATCGCCGCCAGCCACAGAATCGTCGCGAGCGAACCGGTGATCGACAGGTTCGGGCCAAGATCCACGCCGATCAGAATCGCGTCGACCACCGTCTGCGGGCTGTGCGCGGCGTGGATCGTCGAACTCGCGATCAGCCCGGCGGGCAGGTTGTTGACCGCGTTCGACACCAGCGCGACCGCGACGCCGGCCACGGCCGCGGCGACGTGCTCGCCGCTTTGCATCAGCAGATGCAGCAGCCCCGCCAGCGCGTGCACCGCGCCGGTCCGGTCGAGCGTCTCGACGACGACGAACAGCCCCGCGACGAGCGGCAACACGCTCCATGAAATCGCGCGCACGATCGGCACGCACGCCGCGCGATCCCGCATCGCCACGCACGCGACCGTGACGACGCCCGCCAGCGCGGTCGGCAACCCGAGCGGGCGATCGGCGACCGACACCGCCATCAGCGCGACGGCCGTTGCGGCGATGCCCGCCAGCGCGATGCGGCCGCCGCTGGTCAGCGGCTGCACCGGCAGCCCGGACTCGCAACGGCCGGACAGCGCACGCCGCTGCACGATCCGCAGCATCACGAACGTGCAGACGATCGACGCGACGGACGGCGCCGCGAAGTGCGCGAGCCAGACGCCGAGCGCCGGCATGTGCGCGCCGTACAGCACCAGGTTCGCCGGATTCGAAATCGGCAACACGAAACTCGCGGCATTGGCGACGAGCGCGCAGCTGTACAGCAGCGGCATCGGGTCGGCCTTCGCGCGGCGCGCGGCGGCAAGCACCGCGGGCGTCAGCACGACGGCGGTCGCATCGTTCGACAGGAACACCGTGGTGACGACGCCGACCCCGTAGATCAACGCGAACAACCGCCGCGGCGAGCCCTGCGCGAGATTGACGACGTGCGTCGCGACCCAGTCGAACAGCCCCTCGCGACGAGCCGCCTCGGACAGCAGCATCATGCCCGTCAGGAAGAGGTACACGTCGCCGCCTTTCGCGACGGCGTCCAGCGCCTGCGCAGCCGGTAACAGGTTCAACACGACCAGCAGCAGCGCGCCGCTCACGGCCCAGGTGGCCTCGGGCCAGCCGAACGGACGCGTGATGACACCCGCGGTGGCGAGCGCGGAAATCAGCCAGGCAAGCGAAACAGGATTCATGGGCAAGGGGATGGAGGCATGGAAATCGACATCGCCTTCACGACGATGTCGCCGATAGATCGGCGGGCTTGCCGCACACGCGGCCCAGCGCGCGCGCATGACCGAGCCACAGCGCGAGCGAGCCCGTCGACACGGCGCCCAGCACGACGAACGCGGCCGGATAGCCGAAGTGCTGCGCGAGTACGCCGCCCAGCACGGGACTGAGCGCCGCGCCGATGCCCTGCGCGGTCGCGACGGCGCCCTGCCCGGCATTCACACGGCCGGAGCCATGCAGCAGGTGAACGACGAGTGCGGGCACGACCACGCTTTGCAGCCCGGCGCCGATGCCGTCGAGCACCTGCACCGGCCACACGCCCGCTTCGCTCAGCCACGCCGCGGCGACCAGCCCGCGCACCGGCAGCACGAGGTACGAGAACAGCAGCACCCGCCAGTAACCGTGCGCGCGAATCAGCCGGGGCGCGAGCCACGCCGCCGCGATCATCACGCACTGCGCGATGACGATCGTCTGGGCGGTGAACGCGCTCGCGTTGCTGCGATGCGTGACGACGACGCCCATCCCGTAGAGCGGCAGCATCGCCGCGTTGCCGAGATGAAACAGCGCGAGCGACGCGCCGAGCAGCACCAGCGGCCGGTTGTCGGCGAGCGTGCGCAGGCCGCCGACGCGCGACGCCGGTGCGGACGCCGACTCCGACTCCGACTCCGACTCCGATGCCGCATCCGACGCATGTGGTGGATGCGCAGCATCCGTTCCCGGTGCGGCACCGGCAGGATCGAGACCCCGTGCGGACGCGTGATCGATCGCGTGCCCGGGAATCGCCAGCGTGCTCACGATGGCGAGGACCGTGAACACGCCGACCAGCGCGAACACCGCGTCGAATCCGACATGCCAGCCGAGCCACCCGGCGAGCGCCGCACCGGCGACGTTGCCGGCGTGGTTCGCCATCTGGTTGCGCCCGAACTGCCGGTCGAAACCTTGCCGACGCACGATGCCGAGCGTCACGCCCGCGGCGGCCGGCGCCAGCACCGCGCCGCTGACCGCCGCCACGACCTGCGACGCCGCCACCGCCGGATAGCCGTGGACGAACCTCATCGCCAGCGACGCCAGCGCCGTCACCGCGGTCGCCACGACGATCAGCGCCCGCTTCGCGCGCACCGTGTCGACGAGCGCGCCGGCCAACGGCGTCGCGGCCATCGCGGCGAGCCCGGCCAGCGTCATGACCGAGCCGATCGCATCGGCGCCCCAGCCGCGCGACAGCAGGATGACGCCGATGAACGGGCCGATGCCGGCCTGCACGTCGGCGAGGAAGAAGTTGAGCGCTTCGAGCGCGCGCGCCGCTCGCATGGCCGTCTCAGCGTCGCACGATCAATCGGCATCCGCATCGACGAGCTCGGCGATCTCGCTCACGTCGAGCGTCGTGCCGTGCGGCGTGACGACGCCGTGCCCCCACGCCTGCACATGGACACCGGGACGCAGATACTCGTGCAGCGCTTCAGCCGCATGCGGCGGCACCCGCAACGCGACGCCGCTCGTCAGCAACGCGCCGTTCAACTCGCCTTTCGGGCCGTGCAGCGCAAACGCGACTTCGCCGCTCGATTCCAGCGGTTGTCGAGCGGGGTGCGTCGGCTTCGCCGGCGCAGCATGCGCGGGCCCGTCGTCGACGATGTCGACGCCGTCGCGGCCGGTCAGTTGCACGGCCGCGATCATCTCGGCGCGACGCGGCTTGACGCCCCGTACGCGGATGCGGTCGCCGACCGCGACACGACGCACCAGTTCGCGGCCCAGATGCGGCGGCACGTGAACCTGCAGGTCGCCGTTCAGGATCAGGCCGTCGACGTCTCCGTGCGGATTCAGCAGGAACTGCGTGACGCGGCCGCGCGTTTCGGGCAGGCAGGCGGGATCGATCCAATGCATGGCAGGACTCCTTTCGATGGGTTTCGGAATGGCGTCGCGCTCAGCGCGCGACATCGTCATAGAGATTCACGACATGGCCCGGCGCGCCGAACGCCGTCGCCTGCAGCGCTTCGCCGTAGGCGTTGCGCGTGCCGTAGCCGACCGCGGCCACACGCTCGCCGGGGACGAGCAGCGCGCCGAATTGCTGCGCGGCCGGAACGGTCAGCTTGACGATCGCGCCGCTGTCGAGCATCACGCCGTCCGGCTCGCCGCGCGGCGCCCGTGTCACGCGGCGCACGACGCCGGACACGCTCAGGCGGGCGAGGTTGACGCCGCGCAGCATGGGCGGCACCGGCGCGACGGGCGCGGGCGGCTGATCGGACAGCGACGCGCCGGTGCCGTCGTTGCGGACGACGCGGGCACGGATCTCATCGTCGACGCGTCGATCGCCGGCGACCGTCACGCGGTCGCCCGTCTTCACGAGCGCAGTCAGTTGCGAACCGAGATGAGGCGGCAGGCGGACGAGCGTGCCGTCGGAGAACACGAAGCCGTCGACGGTGCCTTCCGGGTTGATCGTCAGGCGCGACAGCGTGCCGGACACCAGCGCATGCCGTGCGGTGTCGTTTCCGGGCACGGCAGGCACCAGTGCGCGAGGCCGAGGAGGAGCAGGCGGCGGCACGGCGCCGGCCGGATCTTCCGCGCGCGGTGCGGGCGGAACCTGCGCCACGCTGACCGTTGCGACGGCAACGAGCGCGGCCGCGCAGAGCATGCGAGACGAGCGGCGCACGGCGGCACGGCGCCGCGGCCGCGATCGAACGACAGGCAGGTACGACTTCATGACGGGCTCCGGCGACGGGTTGCGATGCATCGATATCCGCAATACCCGTGCCAACCCGCGACGCCCCGCGTGGCCATGCGCCGAACGACGACGTGCGCGAAATCTGTCGGATTTCCCGACACGTCGCGTCGCCGGATGTCGGCATTCCCGACAGTCGAAACGGCGCGCCTCACTCCTTGCACTACGACCGGCAACGCGTGTTCGCAAGCCCGTTATTAGCGTGAACAGGCCCTAGTCGTCGCGCTCGATCCCGAGATTCGCCATGCGCGCATAGAGCGACTGGCGGCCGATCCCGAGCAGCCTCGCGGCTTCCGCGCGGTTGCCGTTCGCGCGTTCGAGCGCGCGCAGAATCGCCGCGCGCTCGACCGTCGCCAGTGCATCGGGCAGCGGCATGTCGAGCAGGTGCGCCGGCACCGCATCGGCGTGCGGCTCGCGCGCCGGCACGGCGGCCAGGCCGAGATCGGCCGCGCCAATGGCCGGCCCGGGGGCGAGCGCGGCCGCCCGCTCCATCACGTTGCGCAGTTCCCGCACGTTGCCCGGCCAGCGGTGATCGAGCAGCGCGCGCTGCGCGTCGTTCGTCAGATGCAGCGCGCGCGTGCCCGCCGCGCTGCCGAGGAAATGCGCGGCGAGCGGAAGGATGTCGGCCACACGCTCCGCGAGCGGCGGCAGGTGCAAAGGAATGACGTTCAGCCGATAGAAGAGGTCTTCGCGGAACGTGCCGTCCGCGACGGCCGCGGCAAGGTCGCGGTGCGTCGCGGCCACGACGCGAATGTCGATCGCCGTGGCGCGATCCGCGCCGAGCGGCATCACCTGGCGCTCCTGCAGCGCGCGCAGCAGCTTCGCCTGCATCGCGGCGGGCATGTCGCCGATCTCGTCGAGAAAGAGCGTGCCGCCGTCGGCCTCGACGAGCCGCCCCGCGCGATCGGCATGCGCGCCCGTGAACGCACCGCGACGATGCCCGAACAACTCGCTTTCGAGCAGGTCGGCCGGGATGGCCGCGCAGTTGACGGCGACGAACGGCCCCGCATGCCGGGCCGACGCCGCATGCAGCACGCGGGCGGCCACCTCCTTGCCCGTGCCCGTCTCGCCGGTCAGGAGCACGGTCGCGTCGCTCATCGCGGCGCGGCCGACCTGCTTCTGCACGTCGCGCATCGCGGCGCTCACGCCCAGCAGCCGCGGTCGGTCCGCCGACGGTTCGCCCGCGAAATCGCTGTCGCCCGGCGCGCGCACGGGCGGCTGATTCGCCGACACGATGCGTTCGAGCAGTTGCGCGATGTCGCGACGCCCGATCGGCTTCGTCAGGTGATCGAACGCGCCGAGCCGCATCGCTTCGATCGTGTTGTCGCTGGTCGCATGGGCCGTCAGCATGACGACCGGAATCGCGGCCAGCGCAGGATCGTCGCGCAGTCGCGCGAGCACGGCCAGCCCGTCCAGATCCGGCAGGCGGAAGTCCAGAAAGATGCATTCGACGCCCCCGCCGTCGCGCAGCGCGCTGAGCGCGGCGCGGCCGGAGGCCGCCTCGACGGCGCGATGACCGAGATCGGCGAGCGTTTCGGCGAGGCTGTCGCGAAAGGCCGCGTCGTCGTCGACTATGAGGATGTTTGCCATGGAATTTCAATCACGAATGCGGCGCCCCCGTCGAGGCGCGCGTGCCCGCCGTGCGCCGCAGCCACTTCGCGGACGACGGCCAGACCAAGGCCCGTGCCCTCCGCGCGGCCCGTCACGAACGGCTCGAAAATCCGCTCGCGCTGCGCGGCCGGCACGCCGGGGCCGCTGTCCGACACGGTGAGGCACAGCCAGTCGCGCCCGGCGAACGTGCGCCGCTCGGCGGCGAGCGTGACCGCACCGCCGTCGCCCGCGTGGTGCAGCGCGTTGAGCAGCAGGTTGTCGAGCGCCCGCCGCATCTGGTCGGGATCGAAAGCAGGACGATCCGACGGCCATGCCAGCCGTTCGGCCTGCCCGCCGAGCGACAGCGTCAGATCGATCGCTTGCCGCTGCGCCAGCTCGCGGTGTGCGTCGACGACCTGCGCGAGCCAAGCGTCGACGTCGACCCGTGTCGCATGCGGGCGCACCGGCTGCGTCAGCGCGAGCAGGCTCGACAATTGCGCATCGATGCGCTCGATCTGCGCGAGGATCACGCGCAGCGCGTCCTGCTGCCGCCGGCCATCGCCGGCCAGCGCGTTTTCCGCCTTCAGCCGCATCGCGCC
Organism: Burkholderia sp. AU6039; assembly: GCF_002223365.1. Lineage (NCBI taxonomy): Bacteria > Pseudomonadati > Pseudomonadota > Betaproteobacteria > Burkholderiales > Burkholderiaceae > Burkholderia > Burkholderia sp. AU6039. The sequence goes on along the minus strand of NZ_NKFK01000008.1, from coordinate 158,090 downwards.
CATCGGATTGCGAATCTCGTGCGCGACCTGCGCGGCCAGCTTGCCCAGCATGCCGAAGCGTTCGGCCTGCGCGAGGCGCGTGCGCAGTTCGTCGGCCTGCTGCTGCAGCCGATCCGCGCGCCGCGCCCGCTCGTTGAACGCATCGATGACGCGGTCGAGATCGGGCTCGCCGACGTACGGCAGATGATGCTCGCGACCGTCGGGCCCCAGCCCGCTCTCGATCCGCGCGAGGTTGCGCTTCCATCGGCGCAGCGCCACGGCCAGCGCCGCCGCGATCGCCAGGATCACGGCGAGGACGGCCGCGAGGCCCGTGGCCAGCAACTCGCCGTGCCGGCCCAGCGGCGGGCGCGCACGCGTCAGCATCCACACGTACAGCCCCGATCCGCCGCGTACCGGGCAGGCCGCCGCGATCACGGCATCCTGCGCGCCTTCGACGACGTTCGCGGTCGCGGCACGCGTCGCGGCCGCGGCGCGCAGCGTGCGGAGGATCAGCGGCGTTTCCGCTTCCGGTACGTCGTGTTTGACGCCGCTGCCCTGGTAGGTGGGAAAGGAATACGCGAGAAAGCCGCTTGCCGCGGGGGCGGCGCCGGGCATCCAGAACCCGCCTTCCATGTCGGGGGCACGGGAGAGCACGATGTCGAGGATCGCATGCATCAGCTCCGGGGCGGGCCCGGCGCCCGGCGACGCGGAAGACGCGCTGTAACGCGACGCGACCGCTTCGCAGGCCGACGCGCCGGCGGCCTTTGCGCTCGCGACCTGCTGACTCTCGGCGGAACTCGCCGTGATCCAGACGACCGCGACCAGCGTCGCGCACAGCGCCGCGACGAGTGCCCAGAGCATGACGAGTTGGGTGGAAAACGACGGACGCTTCATCGGATCGGGCTGGCGGCTGAGGACGACAGCATAGCGTATCGCCTGTCATGCGAAGCCGCCACGCTCGCCATGCAGCGCACGGGCGTCCTGCCGGGCCGGCGGCACCGGCTCGCCCCGGAAAGCCTCGGGCGCTGGACGGCCTTTGGTCCAGCGTCCAGCCCGACGCTTCCCGTCGAACCCCCATGCGCATCGTTTCCGTTAGCACCTTGCTGCACCCGCTCCGGCCGCCGCAAGTCATGCCATCCCGAACGCAGACGATGACAGCGGCGGGAAGCGGCGGCGACCGCGCAGGGTGCGCGTCGGGAGCGGGCGGGTCAATGACGCGTTATCAGGCAACGGCCGCGTCAGCCCGCGACTCGCGGAATCCTCGCCCCCCGACCGGCGTGCGATTCGATGCGCCGCGTCGAACGTCGACCGCGCGGCATGCGCGGCGCATCCGGTTTTCGGCTGGCGCGTTGGCCGCGTCGGCCGCCTCTCCTGTCAGCGCGCGTCCACGGGCACGGCAGCGCGCTTCGCCACACCGTCCCGCTCGATCCGCTCGACGATACGAGCGAGCCGAATGATGTCGGTCAGCGCGAAATCGGCCGCATCGGGCCGCGGCCTGCCGCACTGGTCGGCCATGCGCGTCGCGAACGCGAGCGCTTCGGCACGCTCGCGCAGCAGCGCGCGCAATGCATCCGCGATCACCTGCCGGTCGCGCGGATCATCCAGGCCCAGCACGGAACCGTCATCCGGCATCGCGAACGGCCCAGCCGCCAGCACGGCAACATCCGGCACGCGCATCGTGTTTCGTTCCATGGTCTTCCTCGTTGCCGACTCGCGACCGACCTGCGCGTCACCGCCGGTTCGACCGCGACACCACGTCGATCCACACCGCCAGCACCAGCACGGCGCCCTTGACGATCATCTGCCAGTACGCGTCGACGTCCAGCATCGACATGCCGTTGTCGAGGCTCGCCATCACGAGCGCGCCGATCAGCGCGCCGTAGACGGTGCCCGACCCGCCGCGCATCGACGTGCCGCCGATGAAGCACGCGGCGATCGCATCGAGTTCGCCCATCGTGCCGGCGGACGGCGACCCCGCCGCCAGCCGCGCCGTGTTCACCAGGCCGGCAAACGCACACATCAGCCCCATCAGCGCGAAGATCGCGAGCTTCACGCGGTCGGTATCGACGCCCGACAGCCGCGTCGCCTCCAGGTTGGAACCGACGGCGTAGATGCGCCGGCCGAACACGGTCTGCGTCGCGATCCACGAGAACACGCCGAGCAGCACGAGCAGCAGCAGCACGGGCACCGGGATGCCGCCGTAGCGGTCGAGCGTCGCGACGAACGCGAACAGCACCGCGCCGGCACCGACGATCTTCGCGACGTCCTGCCAGCGCGGCGCGACCGCGAGCCGGTAGCGCCGCCGCGTCGCGCGCTGCCGCACCACCAGCAGCAACACGAGCGCGAACAGCAGGATCGCGAGGCCGTCCCCCGCGAGGCGCGGCAGATAGCCCTGCCCGATGAACACGAAGCCGTCCGACACCGGCGCGATCGTCGAGCCGCCCGTCACGCCGAGCAGGATCCCGCGAAACGCGAGCATCCCGCCCAGCCCGACGATGAACGACGGCACGCGCCGATAGGTCGACCACCAGCCGTTGAAGAGCCCGATCAGCACGCCGAGCGCGAGCACGGCCGGGATCGTCGCCGCGACCGGCCAGTGGCGGTTGACGTCGAGGATCGCCGCGACGCCGCCGAGCAGCCCGAGCAGCGAGCCGACCGACAGGTCGATCTCGCCCGCGATGATGACGAACACCATCCCGCACGCGAGCATGCCGGTGATCGACATCTGGCGCAGCAGGTTCGAGACGTTGCGCGGTGTGACGAACGCGCCGTCCGTCAGCACCGAGAAGAACGTCCAGATCACGACGACCGCCAGCAGCAGCGCGAGCAGCTTGTAGCGCGCGAAGATCTGGCGAAGCGGCAGCCGCGCCGTGCGGCCGGCGGCACGCTGCGCGTCGGCATCCGGCGTCGCCGGGGTCGAGGAAGAAAGTTCGGAATTCATGTCGCGCTCATTGCGGTGGGTTCGGTGGACAGTCGCGCGGGCTTCAGCGCGGCGCCGAGTATCTGTTCCTGCGTGAGGCCGTCGTTGACGAAATCGCCGCGCAGCTCGCCTTCGCCGATCACCAGCACGCGATCGGCCAGCCCGAGCACCTCGGGCAGCTCCGACGACACGACGATCAGCGCGACGCCGCGCTGCGCCAGCGCGAAGATCAGCCGGTAGATCTCCACCTTCGCGCCCACGTCGACGCCGCGCGTCGGCTCGTCGAGGATCAGCACCTGCGGCTCGGCCAGCAGCATCTTGGCGAGCACCGCTTTCTGCTGGTTGCCGCCGGACAGGCTCGCGATCGGCAGGAACGGATGCGCGGCGCGCACCGACAGCCGCTGCATCTCGGTGCGGATCGCGTCGAGTTCGGCGGCCGCGTCGATCCGCCCGCGCGCCGCGAAGCGCCGCAACACCGCCAGCGTGATGTTGTGGCCCACGCCGAGCTGCGGCACGATGCCGTGGCGCTTGCGGTCCTCGGGCACCATCGCGATCCCGGCGCGGATCGCGTCGGCCGGCGAACGGATCGACAACACCCGGCCGTTCATCAGCACGGTCGCCGTGCACGCGCCCGGATACGCGCCGAAGATCGCCTGCATCAGCTCGGTGCGGCCCGCGCCCACGAGCCCGGCGACGCCGAGGATCTCGCCGCGCCGCACGCTGAACGACACGTCGTCGACCCGCTTGCGGCGTGCGTTCGTCACGTCGCGACAGGTCACGTTGCGCGCTTCCAGCACGACCTCGCCGATCTCGTGCGGCTCGCGCGGATACAGGTCGCGAATCTCGCGGCCGACCATCATCGCGATGATCCGGTCGGTGGTCAGCGCGCGCATCGGCTCGGTCGCGACATGACGGCCGTCGCGGATCACGGTGACCGTATCGCAGACGGCCGCGACCTCGTCGAGCTTGTGCGAGATGTACACGCACGCGACGCCGCGCCGCTTCAGGTCGCGCACGATGTCGAGCAGGATGCGCGTTTCGGCGGCGCTCAGCGACGACGACGGCTCGTCGAGGATCAGCAGCTTCGCGTCCTTGTTCAACGCCTTCGCGATCTCGATCAACTGCTGGTGGCCGCCGCCGTAGTTCATGACCGGCTGCGCGACATTGATCGAGTCGATCCGCAATTCGTGCAGCAGTTCCTCGGCGCGCCGGACCATCGCGGCGAAGTGCATGCGCCCGCCCGGCAGCGTGATCTCGTTGCCGAGGAAGATGTTCTCGGCCACCGACAGCTCGGGCACGAGCATCAGCTCCTGGTGGATGATCACGATGCCCGCCCGCTCCGTGTCGCGCACGCCGGATGCCGCGAGCGGCGCGCCTTCCCAGCGGATGTCGCCATCCCACGTGCCGTGCGGATAGACACCCGACAGCACTTTCATCAGCGTCGACTTGCCCGCGCCGTTCTCGCCGCACAGCCCGACGCATTCGCCGGGCCGCACGGTGAGGTCGATGCCGTCGAGCGCTTTCACGCCGTCGAAGGTCTTGACGATGCCGCGCATCGTCAGCAAGGGTTCCGTCATTCGTTCTTGCCTCGCAGTCAACGCGGCCGCCGTCGCGACGGCCGCGCATCGCGTCCGTCGTACGCTTACTGGCTCGCCAGCTGCGCCTGGGTATAGAAGCCGTCCTTCACGACGACGTCGACGTTGCGCTTGGTCAGCAGCGTCGGCTGCAGCAGCACCGTGTCGACCTTCTTCCTGCCGTTGTCGTATTGCGCGTTGAACGCGGGTTTCGCGCCCTTCGCGAGATCCACGGCCAGCTTGGCCGCTTCGCTCGCGATCAGCTTGAGCGGCTTGTAGACGGTCATCGTCTGCGTGCCGGCGATCACGCGCTTGACCGCCGCGAGATCCGCGTCCTGCCCGGACACCGGCACCTTGCCGGCCAGATGCTGCGCGGCGAGCGCCTGGATCGCGCCGCCGGCCGTGCCGTCGTTCGACGCGACGATCGCATCGATCTTGTTGTTGTTCGCGGTCAGCGCATCCTCGGTGATCCGCAGCGCGGTCGACGCGCTCCATTCGGGCACCCACTGCTGGCCGACGACCTTGATGTCGCCACGATCGATCGCGGGCTTCAGCACCTTCAGTTGTCCTTCGCGCAGCATCTTCGCGTTGTTGTCGGTCGGTGCGCCGCCGAGCAGGAAGTAGTTGCCCTTCGGTTTCGCATCGTAGACGCCCTGCGCCTGCAGCTCGCCGACCTTCTCGTTGTCGAACGAGATGTAAGCATCGACGTCCGCGTCGAGGATCAGCCGGTCGTACGACACGACCTTGATGCCGGCCTTCCTCGCTTCGGCGACGACGTTGCCGAGCGTCTTCGAGTTGAACGGCACGATCACGATCACGTCGACGCCGCGCGAGATCAGGTTCTCGATCTGCGAAATCTGTCGCGCCTCGCTCGCGTCGGCCGACTGCACCGACACCTTCGCGCCGAGCTTCGTCGCGGCCGCGACGAAATAGTCGCGATCGCGCGACCAGCGCTCGACGCGCAGGTCGTCGATGCAGAAGCCGATTTCAGGTTTGTCCTTGCTCGCGTGCGCGAGCGGTGCGCCCAGCGCGAGGATCGCCAGCGCAGCGGCGCCGGCAAGCGAACTCAATACGGTACGACGCGTCACGGATTGCATGTCTCCACTCCTTGTTTTTGGACAACTTCACGAACGCCGGGCGAACGCCGAAATGCGCCGCCCGCATCGAGTCACTGCAAAGCACGGCATCGTGCGACGCGCAACGCGTCAGCGATCCCCACGTCAAACGCCCGTGGCAAACACCGGTGCGAGCGCACGGTAAAGCGCGCGAAAAGTCGGCCGCCGCGCGTCGCGATACCACGCGTGGCGCGCCAGGTCCGGCTCGTGCACCGCGATGATCGGCGGCTGCGGGCACACGTCGTCGAGCGGCGCATCCGGTTCGAGCGCGAGATGCGCGAGGCGCGCGGCGCCCAGTGCCGGCCCCACCTCGCCGCCCGCACGCAAGGTCAGCGCACGGCCGCTCAGATCGGCGAGCATCTGCGTCCAGTACGCGCTGCGCGAGCCGCCGCCGATCACCGTGATGCTGTCGGGCGCAAGCCCGGCCGCATGCAACGCGTCGATGCCGTCGAGCAGCGCGAAGCCGACGCCTTCGAGCGTCGCGTTCGCGAGATCCGCACGCTGCGTGTCGGGCGTGAGCCCGTAGAACACGCCCTTCGCATTCACGTCGTTGTGCGGCGTACGCTCGCCGCTCAGGTAAGGCAGGAACCACGGGCGGCTCGTGCGTGCATGCGTCTCGGCATCGTCGAGCAGCGCCGCGACACCGTCGTAACCGGCCAGTTGCGCGGTGACGTCGAGACAGCCGGCCGCGTTCAGCATCACGGACATCAGGTGCCACGTGTCCGGCAGTGCGTGACAGAAGCTGTGCACGGCCGATTCGGGATTCGCGCGGAACCCGTCCGACACCGCGAAATAAACGCCCGACGTGCCGAGCGACAGCAGCGCATCGCCGGGCCGCACGATGCCGACACCCACCGCGCCGGCCGCGTTGTCGCCGCCGCCGGCCACCACCGGGATCTCGCGCAGCCCGAGCGCGCGTGCGACAGCCGGCAGCAGCGTGCCGGTGACGCGATTGCCGTCGAACACGGCCGGCATCTGCGCACGCGACAGCCCGCAGGCGGCCAGCAGCGTGTCGTCGTAGTCGCGCTTCGCGACGTCGAGCCACAGCGTGCCCGCGGCATCCGACGGATCGGTCGCGAATGCGCCGGTCAGCCGGTAGCGCAGGTAGTCCTTCGGCAGCAGCACGTGGGCGATGCGTGCGAACACGTCAGGTTCGTGACGGCGCACCCACAGCAGCTTCGGCGCGGTGAACCCCGGCATCGCGATGTTGCCGGCCACGGCGCGCAGCGTGGGCGCGAGTCGTTCGAGTTCCGCGCACTCCGCATCCGCGCGGCCGTCGTTCCACAGGATCGCGGGGCGCAGCACCTCACCGTGCGTATCGAGCAGCGTCGCGCCGTGCATCTGGCCGGTCAGTCCGAGTGCGTCGATGTCGCGCGGATCGATACCGGCCGTGCGCGCATCCGACACGAGTGCGGCCAGCACGCCGCAGGCGGCATCCCACCAGTCGCGCGGGGCCTGCTCGGACCAGCGCGGCTGCGGCCGGCTCACCGCGAGCGGGCGGCTCGCGCTCGCGCGCACCGCGCCGTCGCGGTCGAGCAGCACCGCCTTCACGCCCGACGTGCCGAGATCGAGTCCGATGTACATGGCGTCAGCGCAGCCCGTAGATCGCCTGGTTCACGATGTTCTCGCAGCGCTCCTGCGCACCGCTCACGTGCTGCGGGTTCACGCCGCGCGCGAGCGCATCGGCCGCGAGCGACGCCAGCGTATAGTCGCCCGACAGGATCTTGCGGCCGAACGCGTCGTCCCACTGCGCGTAGCGCTGCCGGCGCAGCGCGTCGAGCCGGTCGTTCTCGACCAGCACCGCCGCGCGTTCGAGCGCGAGCGCGAGCACGTCGATCGCGCCGACGTGGCCGTAGAACAGATCTTCCGGATCGATGCTCTGGCGGCGCACCTTCGCGTCGAAGTTCATCCCGCCGGTCGTGAAGCCGCCGTGGCGCAGGATTTCGTAGAACGCGAGCGTCAGCTCCTCGACGCTGTTCGGGAACTGGTCGGTGTCCCAGCCGTTCTGCGGATCGCCGCGGTTCGCGTCGACGCTGCCGAACACGCCGAGCGCGAACGCGTTCGCGATCTCGTGATGGAACGAGTGGCCGGCGAGCGTCGCGTGGTTCGCCTCGATGTTCACGCGGATCTCGTTCTGCAATCCGTACTGCACGAGAAAGCCGTGCACCGTCGCGACGTCATAGTCGTACTGGTGCTTGGTCGGCTCCTGCGGTTTCGGCTCGATCAGCAGCGCGCCCTTGAAGCCGATCCGGTGCTTGTGCTCGACGACCATCGACAGGAAGCGGGCAAACTGGTCGCGTTCACGCTTCAGGTCCGTATTGAGCAGCGTCTCGTACCCTTCCCGCCCGCCCCACAGCACGTAGTTCTCGCCGCCGAGCCGGTGCGTCGCATCGAGCGCATGGCACACCTGGGTCGCGGCCCACGCGAATACGTCGGGGTTCGGGTTCGTCGCGGCGCCGGCCGCGAAGCGCGGGTGCGAGAACAGGTTCGCGGTGCCCCACAGGAGCCGCACGCCGCTCGCCTGCTGACGCTCGCCGAGATAGTCGACCATCCGCGCGAAATTCGCCGCATATTCCCGCAGGCTGTCGCCTTCCGGGGCGACGTCGGTGTCATGGAACGTATAGAAAGGCGTGCCGAGCTTGGTGAAGAATTCAAATGCCGCATCGGCCTTCATCCGCGCGCGTTCGAGCGCGTCGCCCGGCTGCTGCCACGGCCGCTGGAACGCGGCCTGCCCGAAGATGTCGTGCCCCGGCCAAACGAACGTGTGCCAGTAGCAGACGGCGATCCGCAGATGCTCGGCGAGCGTCTTGCCCAGCACACGCCGCTCGGGGTCGTAATGGTGGTACGCGAGCGGATTGTCCGACTGCGGGCCTTCGTAGCGAATCGCGGGAATGTGTTCGAAATACGACATGGCGTCTCCGTGCTGGGTCTTGTTGCAGCGCAACGTGCGTCGGGGTGGCGCACGCGGCCGAATTCGGTAGGCTGGATCGTGCCCGCGCCCCTGCCGGGCGGCAATTGCGAAATTGCGCAGCACGCTTAATGTTTCTTGCCAGCCGCTGCGCGCGGCACACGTTCCGCCCTACAATCGCCAAACACCAGACACCGCGCGCCGCCGACCCGGGCGCGCCCCGGAGACAACGGCACCGCGCCCCTCGACGCACGTGCCCCGAGAGCGAGATGACACGCGTCCCTTCCGCCCAGACACCGCATCGCATCGCGCTGCTGTTCAACGCGAACAAGGTCTACGACCGCGAGATCATCAGCGGCATCGGCCAGTACCTGCACACGACGCGCGTCGTGTGGGACCTGTTCCTCGAAGACGACTTCCGCTGCCGGCTCACCGGCATCGAGCGCTTCGACGGCGACGGCATCATCGCGGACTTCGACGATCCCGCGGTCGCCAGCGCGCTCGCCGGCTCGCCGCTGCCGGTCGTCGCGGTCGGCTCGTCGTACGAGGATCCGGCCCAGTATCCGGACGATGTCCCCTATATCGCGACGGACAACCCGAAGCTCGTGTCGCTCGCGTACACGCACCTGATCGGTGCGGGACTCGCGCATTTCGCGATGTACAGCCTGCCGATCGCGCAGGAGAACCGCTGGGCGCAGCAGCGCGAGCTCGCGTTCGACCGGCTCGCGCGCGCGGACGGGCTCGATGCGCCGATCTACCGCGGGCTGTCGACGAGCGCGTCGGGCTGGAATCACGCGATCGAGCAGCTGATCGGCTGGCTGCATGCGCTGCCGAAACCCGTCGGCGTGATCGCCGTGACCGATGCGCGTGCGCGGCACCTGCTGCAGGCCTGCCTGATCGCCGGGATCGCGGTGCCGGAACAGGTGGCGATCATCGGCATCGACAACGATCCGCTCACGCGCACGCTGACGCGCATTCCGCTGTCGTCGGTGATCCAGGGCACCGAGGAAATGGGCCGTACCGCCGCGCACCTGCTGCACCGGATGCTGCGCGGCGCGCGTTTTCCCGGGCAGCGCATTCTCGTGCCGCCGGTCGGCATCAACGTGCTCGAGTCGACCCGCCATCAGCCGCTGGCGAGCCCGCACGTGATGCGGGCGCGGCATTTCATTCGCCAGTACGCGTGCCAGGGGATCAAGACCGAACAGGTCGCCGACTACGTCGGCGTATCGCGTTCGCTGCTCGAGGAGCACTTCCGGCGCGAATTGCAGCGCACCGTGCACCAGGAAATCCTGCGCCACAAGCTCGAAGCCGCGCAGGCGCTGCTCGCCGGCCGGCAGGCGTCGAGCGCCGAGGTCGCGATCCGCTGCGGGTTCACGTCGCTCCAGTACATGTACGCAGTGTTCAGGCGCGAGCTGGGCTGCACGCCGCGCGAATACCAGGAACGCGCGGCCGCCTCAGCCTCCTGCTGACGGCCGCCGACCATCTGACCTCTTCCCATGCACATCGATACCGATTCCTCCTCCCTGACGCACGGCGCGGCGCGCGTGCATGCCGAGCCGTGGGGCACGCTGCCCGACGGCGAGCCCGTTCGGCGCTACACGCTGCGCAACGCGCACGGGATGCGCGTCGTCGTCAGCGACCTCGGCGCGACCGTCGTGTCGTGGCTCGCCCCCGACCGCACGGGGCGCTTCGCCGATATCGTGCTCGCGCACGACACGCCGGCCGAGTACCTCGAATCGGGTGCCTACCTCGGCGCGACGATCGGCCGCTGGGCGAACCGGATCGCCGGTGCGCGCTTCGAACTCGACGGCATCGGCTACCCGCTCGACCGCAACGAGAACGGCAACCTGCTGCACGGCGGCGCGAACGGCTTTCATCGCGCGCGCTGGGACGTGATCGACGACTGCGGCGGGCTGACGCTTCGACTCGATTCGCCGGAAGGCGACGCGGGCTTTCCGGGCAACGTGACCGTGCAGGTTCGCTACACGCTCGACGACGACGGCACGCTGACGATCGACTATACGGGGCGGACCGATGCACCGACACCGTTGAACCTGACGAATCACAGCTACTTCAACCTGAACGGGCGCCCGGGCAGCGATGTGCGTGGCCATCTGCTGCAGATCGACGCCGACGCGTTCCTCGAAGTGGACGATGCGCTGATCCCGACCGGTACGGCCGACGTGACGGGTACCGCGTTCGATTTCCGGCACAGCGCGCCGATCGGCGCGCGCCTCGACTGGCCGAACGCGCAACTGGCCCGCGCGCGCGGCTTCGATCATTGCTTCGTCCTGGGCGACGGCGCGCGCGAGGCCCGTCCCGTCGCACGCGTCTACGATCCGGAAAGCGGCCGCGAACTGATCGTGTCGACCGATCAGCGGGGCCTGCAACTCTATACGGGCAACTATCTCGATGGCCTGCGCGTGAGCGGCGGCACACGTTGCACGCCACACGCGGCGCTGTGCCTGGAGGCGGGCGGCTTTCCGGATCAGGTCAACATGGCCGGCCTGAGCGGCGCCGTGATCCTTTATCCGGACGCCGTCTATCGGCAGACCACGCGGTATCGGGTGGGCGTTCATGCGTAGCGGGCGCGGGACAGCACGGCCTGGCATTCCCGGTAGAACGTCGCACCGTGAGGATTCCCGGAACCGCATAGGGCGCAGCGCATAAAACCCGCTTCCAGCCAGGGGGCGACATCAAAATATTACGCGCCACGCCCCGCGGATATTCAGGTTGACTACACGATTCGCATGCCGACCGGCGTCGCGTGCGCGGCGCGCCCGGGCCCGCCCTCGTCGGAAGAATCGCCGCGCAAGACGCCGGTTGCGCGGGTCGCGCCATTTGCCCGCTCGTCCGCCTGCATCAATCCGCGCGCCAGCCGCTCGTGACGCATCGGGCGGGCGACACCCCGCGCCGGGCGGCGGGCACCGGTTCGCTTCGCGCCCCTTTCGCGCAAGACTAGCCGACGCCGTCATGCAGCGCCGGGATGTCCGTACGACGCGCGTTGCAACCCGCGCTGCCGGGAAAACCCGCACCCCCCTACGCACACCGCGATTCGACGCCGCCATGCACGGCCCTCATGCCGCGCATGAAAACTAATCGATTGTTGGCACCCCGGATCGACGCCGACAATCCGCACCATGCCCCTTCGTTTGCGGTTCGGGCCATTCACCCTCCCAATCGACACACCACGATCCATGAACCATCCCGCCACCGTTTCCTCCCTAGCCGGGGCCCGCAAGGCCACGCCAGCGCCCTGCCATGCCCGCCCCCGCACCTGCGGCGAAGCGCTCGTCGACCTCCTCGAACGCCACGGCGTCGAATGCGTGTTCGGCATTCCCGGCGTGCATACCGTCGAGCTCTATCGCGGCCTCGCCGCGTCGTCGATCCGCCACGTGACGCCGCGCCACGAACAGGGGGCCGGCTTCATGGCCGACGGCTATGCACGCGTCACGGGCCGGCCGGGCGTCTGCTTCATCATCACCGGGCCGGGGATGACCAATATCGCGACCGCGATGGCACAGGCCTATGCGGATTCGATCCCGATGCTGGTGATCTCGAGCGTCAACGCGCGACGCGAACTCGGCCGCGGCGACGGCCGCCTGCACGAGCTGCCGTCCCAGCGCGACGTGTTCGCGAGACTCACCGCGTTCTCGCACACGCTGCTCGACGCGGCCGACCTGCCGCAGGTCCTCGCGCGCGCCTTCGCGGTCTTCGCCAGCGCGCGGCCGCGGCCCGTGCATATCGAGATTCCGCTCGACGTGATCGTGATGCCGGCGCCCGCGCTGTCCGACGCCCCGCCCGCGCTGCCGGCGCGGCCCGCGCCGGATGCGAACGCGCTCGCCGCGGCCGCCGACCTGCTCGCGCACGCGCGCCGGCCGCTGATCCTCGCCGGCGGCGGCGCGATCCATGCGGCGGCGGAATTGCGCGAACTCGCCGAACGCCTGCACGCGCCGGTCGCGCTGACGATCAACGCGAAGGGGCTGCTGCCGGCCGGCCACCCGCTGCTGATCGGCTCGACCCAGTCGCTGCCGGCCACCCGTGCGGCGATCCGCGATGCCGACGTGGTGCTCGCCGTCGGCACCGAGCTGGGCGAAACCGATTACGACGTCACGTTCGACGGCGGCTTCGCGATCGACGGCCGGCTGATCCGCATCGACATCGACGCGCAACAGCTGATGCGCAACGCCCGCGCCGAGATCGCCATCGCCGGCGATGCACAGCTCGCGCTCGGCGCGCTGTCGACCCGCCTGCACGAAACGCCGGCCCCGACACCCGACGCCGACTGGGGCGCGCCGCGCGTGGCCGCCGTGCGCGCCGCGATCGCGTCCACGCACGACGGCGCCGCGCGGTCGCAGGCGCGGCTGATCGATACGATCGTCGCCACGCTGCCCGGCGCGATCATCGCCGGCGATTCGACGAGCCCCGTCTACGTCGGCAACTTCACCCACGACGCACCGGCGCCGCGCAGCTGGTTCAATTCGTCGACCGGCTACGGCACGCTCGGCTACGGGCTGCCCGCCGCGATCGGCGCCAAGCTCGCCGCGCCCGCGCGCCCGGTCGTGTGCCTGATCGGCGACGGCGGCCTGCAGTTCACGCTGCCGGAGCTCGCGAGCGCGGTCGAGGCACGGCTGCCGGTGATCGTGATCGTCTGGAACAACCGCGGCTACGGCGAGATCCGCAAATACATGGTGGCGCGCGACATCACGCCGGTCGGCGTCGATCCGTATACGCCCGATTTCCAGGCGCTCGCACGCGGCTTCGGTTGCGCGGCGCACACGGCCGCGACACCCGGCGCACTGGCCACCGCGCTGCGCGATGCCACGGCGCGCGCGATCCCGACCGTGATCGAAATCGACGAGGCAACCTGGTTCGCGCAGGTGCAACGATGAGCACGACACCCGCTCTCGCGTTCGATCCGCCGCTGCACACGCGCCACTTCATCGACGGGTCCTGGCGAGCGAGCGTCGACGGCGCGACGTTGCCCGTCGTCGATCCGTCGACGGAAGCCGTGCTCGCCGACGTCAGCGCAGGCGGCGAGGCGGACGTCGAGCACGCCGTGCAGGCCGCGTCACGCGCGTTTGCCGGCTGGAAACGCACGACGGGCGCCACGCGTGCGGCGCTGCTCCGCGCGATCGCGCGCGGCGTCGACGCACGCCGCACGCGGCTCGCCACCGTGCAGTCGCTCAACAACGGCAAGCCGTTCGCCGAAGCCGAGATCGACGTCGCGGACGTGATCGCCACCTTCGACTACTACGCAAGCCTCGCGGAGCGCCTCGACACCGACGGCGAAACCGAGATCGCGCTGCCCGATGCCGAGCATCGCGCGTGGATCAGGCGTGAGCCGGCCGGCGTCGCCGCGCTGATCGTGCCGTGGAATTTCCCGATGGTGACGACCGCGTGGAAGCTCGCGCCCGCGCTCGCGGCCGGCTGCACCGTCGTGCTGAAGCCGTCCGAGATCACGCCGCTGCCCGAGCTCGAGCTCGCCGCGATCGCCGCCGACGCGGGGCTGCCGCCCGGCGTGCTGAACGTCGTGACGGGCACCGGCCACGCCGTCGGCGCCCGACTGTGCGCGCATCCGCGCGTCGCGAAGCTGTCGTTCACCGGCAGCACCGCCGTCGGTGCGCAGGTCATGAAGACGGCCGCCGACACGATCAAGGGCGTCGGCCTCGAACTCGGCGGCAAGTCGTCGATCATCGTGTTCGACGACGCCGATCTCGATCACGCGGTCGAACTCGTCACGGGCGGCGGCCTGTTCAACGCCGGGCAGATGTGTTCGGCGACCTCGCGCGTGCTCGTCGCCGCGCCGCTCGCCGATGAACTGATCGCGCGACTCGCGCGGCGCTTCGACGCAACCGTCGTCGGCCCGCCGTTCGCCCCCGGCGTGCAGATGGGCCCGCTGACGAATCGCGCGCAATACGAGCGCGTGAAACGCCACATCGCGCAGGGCCGGGCCGACGGCGCGCGGCTCGTGACGGGCGACCACGCGCCCGACGGCCCCGGCTATTTCATCCGACCAGCCCTGTTCGCCGACGTGCCGGCCGACAGCTCGCTATGGTGTGAAGAAATCTTCGGACCGGTGCTGTGCGTCCGCGCATTCGACACCGAGGACGAGGCGATCGCGGCCGCCAACGACACCGAATACGGGCTCGTCGCCACCGTCGTCACGCGTGACACGGCACGCGCCAGGCGGGTTGCCGACGCGCTCGAGGCGGGCGTCGTGTGGATCAACACGCCCCAGCTGATCTATCCGCAAACCTCATGGGGCGGCTACAAGCGCAGCAGCATCGGACGCGAACTCGGCCCGTTCGGGCTCGCCGCGTTTCAGGAGATCAAGCAGGTCATGATGCCGGCCGGCTGAGGTCGCCGCGCCATGCGTTTATGTCATGCCGCGCATGCGGATATTTCGTTTGTTGCGGAAATTTGACCTCCCTACAGTTCCTCCACACCCCGCGCCGCAGTCGGCGCCCGGCATCGAACCACCCGGCATCGTTCATCAGGAGACGGCCATGCAACACTTCAAGGCGGGCAGAAGGCAGGTGATCAAAACCCTCGGCACGGCGCTCGCTGCATCCGCCCTTCCGATGCCATTCATCAGTACTGCGAAGGCACAGACGAGCCGTTTCGCAGGCAAGACGCTGCGCCTGCTCACGTGGTCCGACGATACCGGCGCGGCCGCGCTGCGCAACATCGCGGAAAGCTTCAGCAAGCAGACCGGCGCACGCGTGATCGCCGATCGCGCGGACGGCACGTCGGGGATGGTCGCGAAGGTCAAGGCCGCGGGCGAGCGGCCGACCTACGACGTCATCACACTGGCCGGCGTCGGCGCGGCCGGCCTCGCGGAAGCGGGCCTGCTCGCGAAGCCCGACCTGAACCGGCTGCCGAACCTGAAGGACGTCGCGCCGCAGTACCGCACCGGCGCGAACGGCTTCGGCATCGGCTACCTGCTGTGGTCGGACGGGTTGATCTACAACACGGCAACCGTGAAGAGCGCACCGTCGAGCTACGAGGCGCTGTGGGATCCGAAATATGCGGGCCGCCTGTTCCTGCCGCCGCCCGAGTGGGCGGAAGCGGTCGACCTCGCGATCATCGCCGCGAAGCTGGCCGGCGGTTCGCAGCAGAACATCGATCCGGGATTCCGCAAGCTCGCGCAACTGAAGGACCGCGTGATGACCCTCGGCGAAAACCCGAACCAGGTCGCCGACCTGTTCCGCACGGGCTCGCTCGACCTCGGCGGCATCTATTCGCCCGCGTTCTTCCCGGACCAGATCCGCAAGCCCGACTACAAGATGGGCGTGACGTACGGGATGAAGGAAGGCTTCGCGACGCAGCTGATGTTCACCGTGATCCCGAAGGCGCACCCGGGCGACCTCGACCTGATCCACGCGTTCATCAATCATTCGCTCGACGCCGGCGTGCAGGGCCGGATGGCGGCCGACGTCCTGAACGGCCCCGTGAACGGCAAGGCCGTGATTCCCGCGGCAAGCCGCGCGTTCGTGCCGTCGCCGCAGCAGATCGCGGAGAAAGCCGTGCTGCATGACGACAAGGCGCTCGCGGCCGTGCAGCCGGCGTGGATCAAGCGCTACACGGGCCTCTTCTCGGCGTAACGACATGGCCTCCCTGTCCTCTTCCCGAGACGCCGCGCCGGCCGCCGCCGGCACGGCCGGCGCGGGCGCCGATGCGGCCGCGCCGGCCGGCGTGCCGCCCTGGCTGCTGCTCGCGCCGATCCTCGCGTTCCTCGCGGTGCTCGCCGCCGCGACGGTCACGGTATTGCGCATGAGCGTCGGCGTGTCCGGCGACGAATGGCGGACCTTCACGTTGCAGAACTACCTCGACCTCGCGGACCCGTACTTCACGAAGTCGTTGTGGCTCACGCTGCGCCTCGCGTTCCAGAGCATGGTGTGCGCGGTGCTGCTGGCGATCCCGGTGGCGCTCGCGATGGCGCGTACCGAATCGCGGCTCGCGCGCCGGTTGCTGCTCGCGGGCGTGCTGTTGCCGCTGCTCGTGAACCTGCTGCTGCAAGGCTATGGCTGGCTCGTGATGCTCGGCCCGGCCGGGTTGCTCAACCGCGCGCTGCTGGCCGGCGGCGCGATCGGGCGGCCGCTGCAGCTGCTGTACCGCGAGCACGGTGTGCTGCTCGGCCTGATCCAGACCGCGTTCCCGCTCGCCGTGCTGCCGTTGTCGAGCGCGCTGCGCGCGGTGTCCCGCGCCTACGACGAAGCCGCCGCGACGCTCGGCGCGAGCCGCTGGCAGACGCTGCGGCACGTGACCTTGCCGCTCGCGATGCCCGGCCTCGTCTCCGGCGCGCTGCTCGTGTTCGCGTACAACGCCAGCGCGTTCGCGGTGCCGCTGCTGCTCGGCGGCCGGCGCGTGCCGATGCTCGCCGTGCTCGTGCACGACCAGGTCGCACCGCTGCTCAACTGGCCCGCCGCGTCGGCATCCGGCGTCGTGCTGATGGGTGCGACGCTCGTCGTGATGGCGGTGTCGCAGCGCCTCGTGCGCACCCTGCAACGTGCCGACGAGGTGAACCGATGAATGCCCTGCTCCTGCGCGCGCCCATGCCCGGCCGCCTCGGACGCGTGACCGGCGCGCTCGCGACGCTCGTGCTGCTGCTCGCGGCGCTGCCGATCCTGACGATGATCACGATGTCGTTCGGCGCCTCGGGCACGCTCGAATTCCCGCCGCGCGAATTCAGCCTGCACTGGTATCGCGCCGCGTGGCAGACATTCGTGTCGTCCGATGCGGGCAGCGCGCAATCGATGGGCGCCGCGCTGACGACGAGCCTCGTCGTCGCGGTCGCGACGATGCTGATCGCGACCGCCGTGTCGGTGCCCGCGGCTTACGCGCTGTCGCGCTACCGCTTTCGCGGCAGGACGCTCGTCGAGCAGCTCGTCGCGTTGCCGATCGTCTATCCGCTCGTGATGCTCGGCCTCGCGCTGCTGATCGTGTTCAACGCGCTGCCGGTCGAACTCGGCATCGTGCGGCTCGTCGTCGCGCACGTGATCCTGACGCTGCCGTTCACGGTGAAGAACTGCGCGGCGTCGGTCGCGTCGATCGGCCCCGATTTCGAGGAAGCCGCGTGCCTGATGGGCGCGAGCCCGCGCCGCGCGCTCGTCGACGTCGTGCTGCCGCTGATGCGGCCCGGCATCCTCGCCGGCATGCTGTTCGCCTTCATCGTGTCGTTCAACGAATTCACGGTGACGTTCTTCCTGTACAGCATCGACACGATGACGCTGCCGGTCTGGCTCTACAGCCGCACCGTCTCGTCGCTCGACCCGACCGTGTTCTGCTTCGCCGTGTTCACCGTCGCGATCGACTTCGCGCTGATCTGGATGCTCGAAAAACTCGTCGGCGACAAGGGTGTCGCGCTCTGACGCACACGCCGCCCCGCCCTCGCCCGTGCAAGGAACCCTCATGACCCAGCTCATCCTCCAGAACGTGACGAAGCGCTTCCACCAGGCGTATGCGGTCGATCACGTCGACCTGTCGGTGCCGGACGGCAAGCTCGTCTGCTTTCTCGGCCCGTCCGGCTGCGGCAAGACCACGCTGATGCGGATCATCGCCGGCCTCGAAACGCCGACCGCCGGCACGCTGACGTTCGCCGGCCGCGACCTCACGCACGTACCCGCCAACCGGCGCGACTTCGGCATGGTGTTCCAGTCGCTCGCGCTGTTCCCGCACATGACGGTCGCGCAGAACATCGCGTATCCGCTGCGGCTGCGCAAGACGGACAAGGCCGCGCAGGCACGGCGCGTGGCCGAGCTGCTCGAGCTGATCCAGCTGCCGCACATGGCCGACCGGCTCGTCACGCAACTGTCGGGCGGGCAGCGCCAGCGCGTCGCGATTGCACGCGCGATCGCATCGTCGCCGCGCCTGCTGCTGCTCGACGAACCGTTGTCGGCACTCGACGCGAAGCTGCGCGAGGCGATGCAGGTCGAGATCCGGCTGCTCCAGCAACGGCTCGGCATCACGACGATCATGGTCACGCACGACCAGCGCGAAGCGATGACGATGGCCGACGAGATCGTCGTGATGGACAAAGGCCGGATCCAGCAGGTCGGCCGGCCGCTCGACATCTATCGCGATCCGGTCAACGAATTCGTCGCCGACTTCATCGGCCTCGGCAACATCCTGCCGGTCGCGTGCGACGGCGACGACGCCATCGTGCTGCCCGGCGGGCAGCGTCTCGCGATCCGGCGCGCACCGGACACGCCGCGCGCGACCGACGCGGTGCGCCTGCTGATTCGTCCCGAGGATGTCTGCGTGCGCCCCGGCGAGCCGGCGTCGGCGCCGAATACGCTGGCGGGCACGATCACGTTCGTGCGCGACGTCGGCGCGTCGATCGAAGCGACGATCGACTGCCGCGGCTTCACGCTGACGGCCGCGACGACGCCGCGCGAGACGCCCGACCTCCACGTCGGCATGCCGGTGCTCGCGGAACTGCCCGCCCATGCCTGCAAGCTCATCGCCGCCCGCGGCGCCTGATTCCCTTCGTTTCTCCCGCGCACTCCAGCCCAGCCACGAGGATCTCACCATGAACGCAACGTCCCAAGCCACCCGCCGCGTGCAGCGCCTGCTCGCCCGTACCGTCCTCCTCTGCGCCTGCGCCGGCACCGCAGCCCTTGCCGCGTTCGCGCCGCTCGCGCATGCCGACGCGCTCGACACGATCGCGAAATCGGGTGTCGTGCGCATCGGCGTGTTCGAGGACTACCCGCCGTTCGGCTCGATCGGCCCGGACATGAAGCCGCAAGGCTACGACATCGGCATGGCGAACCTGATCGGCCGCGCACTCAACGCGAAAGTCGAACTCGTGCAGGTCACCGGCGACAACCGGATGGCCTATCTCGCCGATCGCAAGACCGACATGCTGCTGTCGGTCGGGCAGACGCCGGAACGCGCGAAGGTGATCGATTTCTCGAGCGCGTATGCACCGTACTACCTCGCGGTGTTCGGCCCGAAATCGCTGGCCGTGAAGGGCAACGCCGATCTCGCCGGCAAATCGGTCGCGGTCGCGCGCGGCACGCTCGAGGATCTGAGCGTGAGCAAGGTCGCGCCGCCGAGCGCGACGATCAAGCGTTTCGACGACCCGAACGGCGCGATCGCGGCGTTCCTGTCGGGGCAGGCGCAACTGCTCGTGGTCGGCAACGACGTCGGCGCGACGATCATCGCGCGCCATCCGTCGATCGATCCGGAGCAGAAGTTCTCGCTGTTCAGCTCGCCCGACCACGTCGGCCTGAACAAGAACGAGCCGCGCCTGATGCAGAAGGTCAACGACGCGATCGCCGGCGCCCGCAAGAGCGGCACGTTGAATGCGTTGTCGCAGAAGTGGCTGCACGCGGCACTGCCGGCCGACCTGTGATGCGCGCCGCCCCCGCTCCGCATTCACGACGAAAGGCATCGCGATGACCTACGTGTTCGACTTCAGCGACTTCGGCCTCTACGCCGGCATGCTCGCGCGCGGGATCGGCGTGACGCTCGGCCTCACCGCGGCCGCCACCGTGCTGGGCGGCCTGATCGGCACCACCGGCGCGTGGGTCGCGCTCGCCGGCCCGCGCTGGGCACGCATGCTCGTCGCCGCCTATGTCGAGCTGATCCGCAATACGCCGTTCCTGGTCCAGCTGTTCTTCATCTTCTTCGGGCTGCCCGGGATCGGCGTGCACATCGACGAAGTGCAGGCGGCCGTGCTGGCGATGACGGTCAACCTGGGCGCGTACGCGGTCGAGATCCTGCGCGCCGGCATCGAATCGGTGCCGCACGGGCAGGTGCAGGCGGCGCGCGCGCTCGGGCTGCACGGGCGGCAGGTGTTCGGTCACGTCGTGCTGCCGCAGGCGCTCGCGAACGTGTACCCCGCGCTGCTCGGGCAGGTGCTGATCGTGATGCTCGGCTCCGCGGTCGTGTCGCAGATCTCGGTGCCCGACCTGACCTATGCGGCGAACTTCATCCAGTCGCGCAATTTCCGTGCGTTCGAGATCTACATCGTCGTGACCGCGATCTACCTGCTGCTGTCGATCGCGCTGCGCATGCTGCTCAATCGGATCGGCCGGCGGCTGTTTTCGGGCCGCATGCAGCGCGGCGCGGCGACCGCGCCCCGGCGCGGCTGTTTTGCCCGCCTCGCATGGCGGGCCCGTTCCCCTGAAACCCGCCTGTCGACGGAGCGTGCACGATGATCGAATTCACCTTCCAGGACATCGCGTGGAACCTGCTGCTCGCCGCGCGCTGGACCCTGCTGCTGTCGCTGATCACGTTCGTCGGCGGCAGCGTCGCCGGGTTCGCGCTGCTGGCGATGCGCGTCTCGGCGTCGGCCGCGCTGCGTCGTTTCGTGGTCCTGTACGTCGAGGTGTTCCAGGGCACGCCGTTGCTGATGCAGCTGTTCCTCGGCTTCTTCGGGCTGCCGCTCGTCGGCATCGACGTGACGCCGTGGGTGGCCGCGTCGTTCGTGCTGACGCTGAACGCCAGCGCGTACCTGACCGACATCTGGCGCGGCTGCGTCGACGCGGTACCGCGCGGCCAGTGGCACGCGGCGGCCAGCCTCGGCATGACGTGGACCCAGCAACTGCGCTACGTGGTGTGGCCGCAGGCGTGGAAGATCGCGCTGCCGCCGACCGTCGGCTTCCTCGTGCAGGCCGTCAAGAGCACCGCGCTGACGTCGATCATCGGGCTGACCGAACTGACCAAGACGGGCAACATCATCACCAACGCGGTATTCAAGCCGTTTCCGATCTACGCGATGGTCGCGCTGCTCTACTTCGCGATGTGCTTCCCGCTGACGTGGTATGCCCGCGTGCTCGAAGGTCGCTATCGCGTCGCGAAGGCACGCTGAACCGGCGCCGCGCGCGCTTCATTACGATCCAGGAACTTCCATGATTTCCATCAGCAACGTTTCGAAGTGGTACGGCCCGTTTCAGGTTCTCACCGACTGCACGACCGAGGTCAGGAAAGGCGAAGTGGTCGTCGTGTGCGGCCCGTCGGGCTCGGGTAAATCCACGCTGATCAAGACCGTGAACGGCCTCGAGCCGTTCCAGCAGGGCGGGATCCTCGTGAACGGCCAGTCGGTTGGCGACAGGAAGACGAACCTGTCGAAGCTGCGCTCGAAGGTCGGGATGGTGTTCCAGCATTTCGAGCTGTTCCCGCACCTGTCGATCACCGAGAACCTGACGCTCGCGCAGGTCAAGGTGCTCGGCCGCGGCAAGGACGAGGCGAACGAGAAGGGCCTGAAGCTGCTCGAGCGCGTCGGCCTGAAGGCGCATGCGCACAAGTTCCCGGGCCAGCTGTCGGGCGGCCAGCAGCAGCGTGTCGCGATCGCGCGTGCGCTGTCGATGGACCCGGTCGCGATGCTGTTCGACGAGCCGACGTCCGCGCTCGATCCCGAGATGATCAACGAAGTGCTCGACGTGATGGTCGAACTCGCGCAGGAAGGGATGACGATGATGGTCGTCACGCACGAGATGGGCTTCGCGAAGAAGGTCGCGCACCGCGTGATCTTCATGGACCAGGGCGCGATCGTCGAGGACGACCGCAAGGACGATTTCTTCTCGAATCCGAAATCGGAGCGCGCGAAGGACTTCCTCGCGAAGATCCTGCACTGAGCGATACCGTGGCGCGCCGCCGCGCGCCCGTTCCACCCCGACTCTCCCGATGAAACGACTTCCCTCCCTCAACGCGCTGCAGGTCTTCGACATCGTTGCCCGTCACGGCAGCTTCACGCGCGCCGCCGAGCACCTGTGCCTGACCCAGGGGGCCGTGAGCCGGCAGATCCTCGCGCTCGAGAGCTTCTATCAGTTCGCGCTGTTCAAGCGCACGCCCAAGGGGCTGACGCTGACGGCCGAAGGCGAACTCCTGCTGCCGACCGTGCGCGAAAGCTTCGCGCGCATCGAGGAGGTGTCGATGCGCCTGTCGCGCAGGCGGACCGAACTCGCCCTGAAGGTGCCGACCTGCATGATGCAGTGGATGCTGCCGCGCATCATGCGGTTCCAGGCCGAGCATCCCGAACTGCAGGTGCAGATCACCACCACCTGGGATCATCAGGTCGACTTCCGCATGGAGCCGTTCGACGCCGCGGTGATCTACGCGGCCGGCGCCGGCCCCGACATGCATGCGATCCCGCTGTTCGACGAACGGCTCACGCCGGTCTGCGCCCCGGGCCTGTCGGCGCGGCAGCCGCTCGCGAGTCTCGACGACCTGGCCGGTCACACGTTGCTGCATCCGACCCGCGATCATCGCGACTGGAAACGGTGGCTCGACCACGCGGGCGCGCCGCACGTCGACTCGACGCGCGGCTTGAGCTTCGAAACGCTGGATCTCGCGACGCACGCGGCGATCGACGGCTACGGCGTCGCGATCGGCGACCGGACGCTCGCGGACGAAAGCGTGGCGGCGCACCGGCTGGTGATGCCGTTCGACATCTCGTTGCCGACGGGGATGGGCTACTACTTCGTGTATCCGGACGGTGCCGAACAGCAGCAGAAGATCCAGCTGTTCGGCGGCTGGATCGCGGACGAACGCAAGGGCGCGTCGGGCGGCGCGCCTGCCCGCCCTGAAACCGCGATGCCCCCCGCCGCCTGACACATCGCGCCCCGTCGGGGCAAAAACTGCACCCGGCGGCAAAACGTCCCCTGAAACAGCTCGGTAAAGTGGCCGGCGGCCATGCGTCATGCATCACGGCCGCGCCAAAAAAATCCGATTCAGGAGACAAGCATGCAACGCATCACGAGATCAGCCATTCACCGATCGGCATGGGCCGCGTCGGGCACCGCGCTCACCCTGGGGCTGTTCGCCTGCGGCGGCGTCGACTCCTCTTCCCCGCCGGTCACGCAGCAGGACTTCGGCTACACGACGCTGAACCTGATCACCAAGGACGGCCTCAAGTTCAAGGACATGGACAAGAGCGGCCAGCTCGAACCTTATGAAGACTGGCGGCTGAGCGCAGAAGCGCGGGCACGCGACCTGGTCGGCCGCCTCACGCTGGCCGAGAAAGCCGGCCTGATGATGCATGGCACCGCGCCGGTGCTGAACGACACGACCGGTGCGGGCACCGGCTCCGCGTACGACCTGGCCGCGCTCAAGACGCTCATCAATCAGCGGGGCGTCAACACCTACATCACGCGCATGAGTGCCGATGCGCACACCATGGCCGTCCAGGCCAACCAGATCCAGACGCTGGCCGAGCAGTCCCGGCTCGGCATCCCGGTGACGATCAGCTCCGACCCGCGCAATCATTTCCAGTACACGCTCGGCGCAAGCGCAGGCAGCAGCGGTTTCTCGCAGTGGCCCGAAACGCTCGGCTTCGCCGCGATCGGCGACGCGGCACTCACGCGAAACTTCGGTGATATCGCGCGCCAGGAGTATCGCGCCGTCGGCATCACCGAGGCGCTTTCGCCGCAGGCCGACTTGGCGACCGAGCCGCGCTGGGCCCGCATCAACGGCACGTTCGGCGAGGACGCCGATCTCGCCCGCGCGCAGGTCCAGGCCTATATCGAAGGCTTCCAGGGCGGCAGCGACGGCATCCAGGCGAAGAGCGTCATCGCCGTCGTCAAGCACTGGGCCGGATACGGCGCGCAGAAACTCGGCTTCGACAGCCACAACTACTACGGCCGCTATGCGACCTATCCGGGCAACAATTTCGCCTATCACCTGAAGCCGTTCGAAGGCGCGTTCGCCGCCAACGTCGGCTCGGTCATGCCGACCTACTCCGAGCCGGACATGACGGTGACGGTCGACGGCATCACGCTGGAGCCCGTCGGCGGCGCTTATGACAAGGCGTTGCTGACCGATCTGCTGCGCGGGAAATACGGCTTCAAGGGTGTGATCCTGTCCGACTGGCTGATCGCCGACGACTGCGACGCGAACTGCATCAACGGCGTGTCGTCAGGGGCCCCGTCGTTCGTCGGGCTGGGCATGCCCTGGGGAATGGAGGGCGCGACCCGCGTGCAGCGCTTCACGCGCGCGGTCAACGCCGGCATCGACCAGTTCGGCGGCGACGACGATCCGAGCGACCTCATCGACGCCGTCAACCGCGGGCAGTTGTCGGAAGAACGCTTGTCGGAATCGGCCTATCGCGTCCTGCTGCAGAAATTCCAGCAGGGCCTGTTCGACCATCCGTATGTCGATGCGGACGCGGCCGGCAAGATCGTCGGAAATGCCGACTTCCAGGCCCAGGCACTCGATGCGCAGCACCGCTCGATGGTGCTGCTGCAGAACAACGGCAAGCTGCTGCCGATGGCGGCGTCGGGCAAGAAAGTCTGGCTGTACGGCATCGATCCCGCCGTCGCACGGCAATATGGTTATCAGGTCGTCGATACGCCACAAGCCGCCGACGTCGCGATTCTCCGCGTGAGCACGCCCTATCAGACGCTGCACCCGAACTACATGTTCGGCTCGATGCAGCATGAAGGCAGCCTCGCGTTCGTCGACGGCAGTGCGGACTACGAAGCCATCAAGCAGGCCGCGCTTGCGCCGAAGTCGATCGTCTCGGTGTACATGGATCGCCCCGCGATCCTGACCAACGTGCAGGACAAGGCCACCGCGATCCTCGCCAATTTCGGCGTGACCGATGCCGCGCTGTTCGACGTGCTGACCGGCAAAGGTCAACCGCAAGGGAAGCTGCCGTTCGAGCTGCCGTCGTCGATGGCGGAAGTCGCGGCGCAGCGGGAAGACGTGCCGCACGACACCGCGCATCCGTTGTATCCGTTCGGATTCGGGCTCACGTATTGATGCGTCGTCGATGCCGGCTTGCTGATCGGGGCCGGCATCGACTATGGACGCCAACTCGCGCTTGGCCGCTCGCTGGCGGCGACGCGAGCGTGCGCGGCGGCCGACGTTGCATCGAGGCGAAAGACCGGGTTCAGCAACGATCAAGCACGACGGCTACGGGCTTTACGCGTGCTTTCCGCTGCGACCCTGGACTCGTTCAGCAACATCTCCGCCGCCTGCCAGGCCCTTGCGGCAGCCTGCGCATCGCCGATCGCACGCGCATCCGCGGTCGCCCCGCTCAGTAACATCACGTACACGCCTGCCAGCTGACGCGCCCGGCGACGCGGAACGATCTCCGCGAGCAGTTGCTCCATGAGGGCCAGCAAGTCGTCCCGATAGCGCACCGCCACGTCGGTCACCTTGGGGCAGGTCGCGCCGAACTCGGCCAGCGCACGCTCGAACAGGCAGCCCGCGAACGCCGGGCTGCTGAACCAGGTGCCGTACCAGTCGAAAATCCCCTTCAGGCGCGCAGCGGCGTGCGGCATGGGGTCGAGCTTCGCGGCGATGCTCTCCATGATGAAGGTGTAGCGCTGCTCCAGCACGGCCTTGATCAGATCGTCCTTGCCGGCGAAGTGATGGTAG
The DNA here is from genome assembly GCF_002223365.1 of Burkholderia sp. AU6039. Lineage (NCBI taxonomy): Bacteria > Pseudomonadati > Pseudomonadota > Betaproteobacteria > Burkholderiales > Burkholderiaceae > Burkholderia > Burkholderia sp. AU6039. The sequence continues at coordinate 132,263 of NZ_NKFK01000008.1, read as the reverse complement.
AGCGTCATGCGGGCAACGTCCGCTTCGGCGATGATCCGGTCGATGCCGACCGGATGAAAGCCATGCAGGGAAAACAGCTCACCTGCCTTGTCGACCACCTGCTGGCGTTTGCTCGCGCGCATTCATGCATCTCCTGACTACAGGGCGGCATCTTAGCACCGCCGCCCGCACCGCTCCGTTCAGCCTGTCGGGCACGTGTGCCCGCTGCCGGATACCGGTTGACCAGGATGCGCGACCGGTACGCCGCCGGCGAACAGCGTCACGCAGGCCGACACAAGTACGGGTTTTGAAGCAGACGGCCTCACGTCGGAAACGGATGCCGCAATGACCGTTGCGCGCAGCGGTTTCAGCAAGGCACCCGGCCGCCGCCCATCATGCACCAGCGCTGCGTCTCCTGTGGCGGAGGCGCATACGGCAGTCCGGTCCTCGGATCGATGTGGTCATACTGCCCCATGGGGTGTCGAGCCCGCCACGCAGCCTGCTCCGCATACTGTTGCTCGATCGCGGCGTGCTCTCGTGCCAGATCCGCCTTCTGCGCGTCGTCCACTTTCTTCGTCATCGTCACGAGCCGCGCGAACTTCGGATCGCGAACATCCTGCAGCGGCGGAAACGGCGGCAAAGGCGGCATGATCAGCACCGGGCCGTTGTATTTCGGTATCGGCAATTTCGACGGCCGGCCAAAGTTCGCCGCCATATCCATTTCCCACAACGCAGCGCTCATGCCGAGCACATGTTCGTAGTCGCGATTGACGACCGCCAGCGTGACCGGCCCCGACGGCGCCGGCAATGGCTGCAGCGACGGTGGAAGCGTCTGTCGAGCGTCCGGATAGATGATGCGGGCATACACGATCGCAGCGGCGGAGTACTGCTGGAGGACCGCCTCGTACGCATCCAGTATCTGCGCTCGACCATAGCCGCCAGGATTCTCGAACATCGGCTTGTATGCCAACACCTTCTGGCTATACAACGCATTCGCATTCCGCTGTTCTGCGACAGCCTGTTGTTGAGGATCCGCCGGCGCGGTCGCCGACAGCGGCGCACACCCGGAAAACATGCTGGCGGCGAGCAATAGCCCGGCCGTCGCGCCAACAGCCGACGCGCATCGACGCGACCGGTCGGCGGTCGCCCGGTTGACCCGGGCGAACAAAGCAGTGGCTTTCTTGAGGGTTCTTGTCTGCATGGCAGGGCGTCCGGAAGGCGTGGTCATCTTGAGCTGGGTCCTGATCGCGACTGCGAATGCGATGCGTCGCAGTCGAAAGGAAAGCGGCATGAAGCCGTTACTGGGGCGGAATCTCAACCTGGCGCACGTCGCACGACGATGCCCCGATCGACGAACGACGCCAGCAACCCCGTGTACGTAGGACATGCGCCGGTCGCATGGTGTGCGAGCACATCGTCGATTTAGGCCGAGTCGTTGCGCACGCATTCGTACTGCCGCGCCGTGGATGGATGCAGCGGTGCGAACGCGCCGCACAAATGCACGTACGCAACGACTTCCTCGAACATTCGCGTATTGATCTCGAGGGCGACCATCATTTCCGAGCTATATCCGCATTCCGAATCCACCTTTGCTGCATAGGCCCGCATGTCATAGGCGGGCAGCCAGGGTGGCTCCAACCCGTTCAGGCTACGGGCGATCTCATCGATACTGGCTGTCCGTGTCATCGTGAAATTCCTGCCCAGGCCACACTCGGCGCCCCTGCATCGCTTGGCATCCGGTTCACACCGCGACGACGCTAGAAGAACGATATGATGAATGTATACTAGTCGATCTACTTTGACTAGAATTGCGATCAGTAAAGCCGAGGCAATCGGCGCACGCACAACGATCGCCGTGTTTCTACTTCTCGATATATTTTCCGATCCTAATAGTTGGGAAATGAACACGTTTCATAAAAGTGCTATTCGGCGGTTGACACACGCCCGTCATGCCGGCGACAGGCAAATACATGTGCGCCGTACCTTGAAGTGGTGTGCGCTATCCGCCGGCGTCCTGCTGATCGGCCTGAGCGCGTGCAAGCGCGCCATGCCGCCCGCCAACCCGACGGCGGACCCCGCATCCGCGGTGTCGTTGCCGGCCGTCCATGTGCCGGAAACGACCCCTGCATCGCCGCTGCAAACGCTGCTGGGCGTATTCGGCGCGGCGAAGCCGGCAACCTGGCCGGCGTTCGACAACCTGCCCGGCGTGCACTGGAGCGACGCGAAGCCGCTCGGCAATCCGGACGGCCATTCCCCCGAGGCCGCGCACACCCGTAGCGGCAGCACGCTGCTCACCGGCTTCGGCGACGTGGATGTGCCGGACGGCAAGGTCGGCGAGGACGCCGGCATCAAAACGGACAACGAAGGCCACGTCGGCGTCGTCCTCAACGGCAACGCGACCACCGTCCTGTCGATCGCGCTGCGCAAGTTCTACCCGAGCGACGACACGCAGGACATCCTGCTGCGCCAGCTCGGCCGCCGCGCCACGGTCAAGCGCATCGCCGGCCGGTGCGCGCTCGACTACGGCACCACCGCGCCCAACACACAAAACAACGTGTTCTTCCGGGTCACCATCGCCAACGCCGCCGTGCCGGTGTTTGCGGAAACCTACGTCGATGAAGAGGGCGGCAATCAGGGCCCGGGGGCGACGAGCTTCGTGTTCTACCGCACCCGGCCGGACCAACGTATCGCGAGCATGAAGTGCAGGGGCGCCGACGCGTGAGCAGGCGCGCTTGGGCGTCAGGGCACTCGCACGAGCCGTGCATGCCGGCGCCTGCTTGCCGCCGCAAAGGCGGCCGAAGCAGCGAGTTTCGGGCGCATCGCCGCCCATCCGGACTGCTGATCGAATGGAAGACATCGGCTTGACGCCATCACCACACGGGGGAAGCACCATCATGAATTCCGCACGCCTGCGCCTGACCTTCCTTGGGCTCATGCTGGGTCTCGGCTGGCACCACGCCGCGACTGCGGCCGGCTGCGAGGCCAATTTCAAGCGTGAAGCCGACACCGGCGCCGGCACACGCTTCTCGACGTTCGCCACGGTGCCGGGCCTGGACGCACGCAACGCCATCGCGCAACTCAAGCAGATCGCCGCGGGCGACGGCTTCCTGATCGGCGACGAGCACTACACCGGTTCGGCCGGCCAGCTGACGATCCAGCAACAGCAAAGTGACCGCGCCCGCGGATTCGCCATTACGCTGACGGCCAATCAGGACACGAAAACCCTTTCCGTGGCGACGACATTGCCCCCAGGCATGCAGGCAGCACCCGAAGCCATCCGGGGCGGCATGTGCGGCATGCTCGGCCGCGTCGACATGAGCCGCGGCGCAGCGAGCACCGGCGTGGCCGCCACGGCGCCCGCCTCGTCCGGCGACGCCTTTCCGGGCGCGCCCGCCTTTACCACCTGCACGTACAACTTCCGCCCCGCGCTGGATGGCGTCACCGGCCGCCACTACACCACCTGGTTGCCGATCAAGGCGCTGAACCCGGCGGACGCGGCCGCCCGGCTGACACAAGCGGCCACCGCGGCAAACCTGAGCGTGACGTCGAACGAACGGCACGGCACGCTGACCGAAGTCACGATCGTCCAGCCGCTTCCGGACCAGGGCGAGAAGCGCGCGTTCCCGATCCGCTTCATGCTGGAGGAGTCGCTGGGCGTGATCTCCGTGGTCGCGCGACTCAACCCGAAGCAGGAGATGGACGACGACACGCTGCGCAAGGAAATCTGCTCGCTCGTCTCGGCCGCCACCGCGGCGCCGCCGGGCGAATCGAAAGAGCCGCCGGCGCTGCCCCGCGAGCGGAAGCTGGAACGCTGGCACGCCGGCATCGACTGGCTGATCAACCGCGCCGTGGTGGCCGGCAAGTCCCTCGTGATCGTGCCCGCCATCAATCTCGACAGAAAATACACCGGCGACGAAGCCGTCAACGAGAAGAAATGGGCGTTCCGTACCGACGTGACCGCCACCACCATCTGGCAAAACAAGGCCAACGCCCGTGACGTGATACGCGTGGGGCCGGACGAACCCTTCAACGAAGTGGGGCTGCACGGCTATGTCTCGACCTTCGTGGCGGGCAACGCGCAGTACTTCGTCTACATCGTCAATCCGGGTACCTACACGGTCGCCGGCAACACCTACGAGACGACCGCCAACGCAATGTCGCAGCTCGGCACCCAGCAGAAGCCGGGGCGTTCGCCGCTGGGGCAGATCGCCTTGCTGCCCAAGAAGAACACCGACTTCATCCAGTCGCAGGAATGGTTCAACGCGCAGTTTCGTGACCGTGAGGTCACGGATACGTACTGCTCGTCGGTCTTCGTCCAGAGCGGCGGCTGCGCATTCTGGGCGACTGAGAAGAGAACGGTATCGGAGATGACCGAGCCCGCGGGATGGAAGACCGTCACCCGGGAGAAGTCCGTCGACGGGCTGGCGGTCTCGACCCGGCTCAAGCGCGAATTTGCTTCGTTCAGCGTCGCGGGGGGCGAAGCCATCGTGATCGACGGGCTGTACCCCACGCCGCCCAACGCGGACTACGACAAGCAAGCCTGCGAGATCGTCAGCGGCCAGATCCAGTGCGACCTGACGCGCTATACCCTCACGCGTATCCCGGCCGACATGGCGCACATACAGGGGCTCGCATCCGACCCGGGGTTCTACCCGCGCGCCACGCGCATCCTGTCCAACGCCAGGTATCGCCCGCTCAAGCTCCTGGGCAAGCCGGGCGAACTTCGCTCGGTGTACGGTCAGGACTATTCGCTCGGCGTGCGGTGAGCGCACGCCCGGACCATCGCCATGTCCGCCAAAAACCTGAAGCGCGGCCTCACCCAGGCTTCGAACAACCGAATCGGCACGGAAAACAGCATGAAACCCACCCTCCAGCACATCGCCTGTGTCGCCCTGCTCTTCACCGCGGCTTCCGCACATGCGATCGACTGCCAGAAGGCCGGCAACCGCGTCGAGCACACGATCTGTGCCGATGAAAAACTCAAGGCCGCCGATGCGGAAATGGGCAAAGCCTATACGGCCGTCATGCAGCAAGCGGGCAACGATAGCGAATTGCGCGCGATGCTGGTCCGCAGTCAGAAGCGCTGGCTCGCGGCGCGCGACAAGCGTTTCGCGGACCCGGTCGATTTTCCCGGCGCACCGAATGCCAAGGCCTTGCGCGCGAGCCTGCTGCAGGCGATCCGCCAGCGCACCGAGACCTTGAGTGAACGCGGCAAGGCCGCGCCGCGCCTGCTTGAAACGGCCCTTGCGCAGCGCACCTTTCTGACGCAATTCACGGGTGGCCCGTTCGCCGGATTCGAGACCCGGTGCGACTTCCTGCCTCACGACGGTCACCTGAGCTATGGCTGCTTCAGCGAACGCCGCTATCAGAACCACGACAGGATCTGCACCCTGCAGGACGATTGGGCGAGCGGCGGCTACTACGAGACGCGCCTGGTCGGCAACGTCGTCCAGGGCAGGCTGGAAACCGTTGCGGCGTGCGGCGACGGCTCAGAAGGCGGCAGCCCGTGTCCGGATCCGGATGCGGATGAGACGCGCAAGGCGGCCGCCGGCTGGAATCTCCATCCGGGCCGCCCGGCCTTGACGCCAACGGCCCTACCCAAGCTGGATGCCGAAGCCGAACTGGGCACGGAAGACACCGGCTGGCTACGCGCCTGCCTGACCGACAGCCGCTACCCTCGCGCGGCACGCTGAGAACCGCGTGCGTCGAGCGCACCAGCGATGTTCATTCCCACGCAGGCATGAAGACATGCACGATTCTGCCGGTGCGAAGCCTCCTCGCACATGAACCGAACCAGTCCGCTCGCGTTATCCATCGGGAGTGCGAATCGCTTTCCTTACCGACCATCATCACCCGCCACAAGGATTCAGCATGACGCCGACCCGATGCAGTATCCCCGAATGTTCAGCCCGGCGCACCGACAGCAGGTTCGTCACGCGGGGGATCGTCGTGGCGGCATTGAGTGTCTGCCTCCCGTTTGGCAGCGTGTACGGACAGCCTGCGGACGCGGTCACGCCGGACCCCGCGGGCGAATCGCCTATCGAATCCCCGGCGCCAGCCAACCTGAGCACGACGCAAGCGCTGCAACGCATGCTGGCGCTGATTCAGGCAAGCGGCCAGGTTACCGACATCACGCCCGACACGGTACACCGCATCTTCGGCGTGCAGACCACCGCGATTGGCAACGGTCAGTTCGGCTATGGTCAACGCTTGCCGGGCAACTGGGCGTTCAGTATCCAGCGCGTGACGGTCGGAGATACCGGTCCGCGCGTGGATCTGATATTTGATCCGATTCCCGGGACGCAGGCTTCTCCGCTGACGACGTGTGAACCCACCTTCGCTCAATTCACGGCGGCACTGGAGTCGATGGGGTTCAGTCGCCGCACCCATTACGGCGAACATGGCCGGCGGAGCTTCGATGCGTTCGAGCGGCCACGCATGGATATCAGGGTCTACCCAGTCAGGGCGTTCTCCGACAACGGCGAGCCGCTGGGCCCGGCCTGCGTGAAGGCGGTACTGGTGCGATAGGGCAAACCGCATGCCGTGCGCCTGCCGGATCACCCGGAAACCATCGCAGTTCATTGATCCTGGAATCGTGGCGGTGCGGTCGGCCAATGCCTGTCAGGCTTTCCTCTGCGCCCCCTCAAACGGAACATCGTTCCGCGAGCAAACCGGCGCTCACGATCAATTCGATGCTCGGTGGTAAGTCGCGATATATCGTGCCTGTCCAAGGATGTTTCCATGCATCTGATAGGCAACGACCGCCGGACTCGACGTCGGTTTCACGTCGACACGCGGAATGGACAACGCGGATACCGTCACGATATAGCGATGAGACTCGCCTTGCGGCGGGCATGGCCCACCGTACCGGGATTCGCCAAAATCAGTCAGCGTTTCGAGCGCGCCCACCGGCATGAGCCGCACATCGCCTGATGCCCCTTTCCGAATCGACGTTTCCGAAGGCGGGATATCGACGACCACCCAATGCGTCCAGCCGAGCCCCCCGGTCGGGGCATCGGGATCGTACATTGTGACGACGATGCTTCTGGTACCAGCCGGAACGTGTGCCCACGAGATGCGAGGCGAGACGTTGTCGCCACGACATCCAAATCCGTTGTACACCTGAGTATTCGTGAACTGACCGTCATGATCGAGATCGTCAACCGTGACAGTCAGCGGTTCAGCCAAAGCAACTGCGGGCACGGCTGCGCAAAGTACCGTGGAGAAAAGACTCGATCGCAGAAAAATACCCCATCTCATGGCGAGATCCTGAGAGAAGTTCGGTGTGATGTTTCGCCCAACCGGATTGACACGCAATATGCCGTGCATGCTCCGGTCGTCGACGCGGATTCAAGGCTCGCGCTTCAACCATGAGTCGCAACCATGACGTGCTCACCCTGGTGCTTGTGCGACAGCCTGCGCGACACATCCTAGGATCATCGTGAATTCGGCAGAAGGTCGGCGGACAACATCAGCATGTTGCGTGAAACAGAACAATCCGCGACCGTATGCCGGAGCGGCTCGTCGCGCTTGCGGCATGCCATGGGCGCGCACTCGATCCGCAAGATCGATCCCCCGACCGGGCAGGCAGATTGCTCCTTGCATCGATTCCCGATCATCGCCCCCCGGAGACAACGATGCCGAACGACCTCAACCCGCCGCCGCCCCAGCGCCATCGTCTCGGCGAATGGATGGCCCGCGAGGAAGCGCACATGGCCGCGTTCCGCGAAAAAGTCGCGGCGGAAGCCCGCGCGCATGCCGGCGACCGGCTGCGCACGCCGGCCGTGCAGGAACTCGCGCGGCTGTTCGACGACCACGCGGTGCTACGCATGACCCTCGTCCGCGCGATCGAGGAGGCGGTCGAATCGGGCCGCCGGCTCGGCTATACGTCGATCGACGGGTTGATGACCGTCCTGGATCACCTGATGACCTACACGCCGCCGTTCAGCGACGCGAGCCTGATCGTGTGCCCGATCAACGCCTTTCTCGACTGGCCGATGTGCATGCCGTCGGGCCATGCGCTGTTTCGCGACGCCGCCGTCAACGCGCATCTGCAGAACGTGCTGAACGTATGGTGCGGCTTCCTGGGCGGCCCGCATTCGCGCGCGCATCTCGACACGTCGGCGCCCGACGGCTGGTTCTGCGACGCGGCGAGCAAGCGCATCGGGCTGTCGCAGTTCCAGTATCGCGACGACCAGCCGCACGGCGGCTTCACTTCGTGGAACGACTTCTTCACGCGGCGCTTTCGTGACGGCGCGCGCCCCGTCGCGGCGCCCGACGATCCGCACGTGATCATCAGCGCGTGCGAGGCCGCGCCGTACCACATCGAATCGAACGTGAAGCTGCGCGACCGGTTCTGGATCAAGGCGCAACCGTATTCGCTGCGCGACATCTTCACGCCGGCCCGGCTGTCGCTCGCCGAGCGCTTCGTCGGCGGCGACCTGTACCAGGCGTATCTCAGCGCGTACAACTACCATCGCTGGCACGCGCCGGTGCGCGGGGTCGTCACGCATGCGTACCGCGTCCATGGCACCTACTACTCGATCGTCGAGGCGGAAGGCGCCGACCCGGCCGGGCTGAACGACTCCCAGGGGTACATCACGGCGGTCGCGACGCGCGCCGTGGTCGCGATTGCCTGCGACGATCCCGGCATCGGCACCGTGGCCGCCGTGTTCGTCGGCATGGGCGACGTGTCGTCCTGCGTGATCGACGTCGTGCCGGGCCAGCGCGTCGACAAGGGCGACGAGATCGGCTATTTCCAGTTCGGCGGCTCGACCTGTTGCCTGCTGTTCGAAGCCGGTGTGATCGACCGGTTCCTGCATGCGCCGCCGTTCGAGCACGGCGCCGCCGTCGTGAACGTCAACTCGCCGGTCGCGATCGCACGGTGAGTCGCACGTGCGTCGGGCTCGCAGGCTCGACGCACGCCGGCTGGCGGTGCAATGTTTTCAACGGTTTGTAATGCCGCGGAACGTGGCCGGTGCGTCGGTCAGCGTGACACGACGCATGGCGCGGCCGCCACGGGTTCACGCCGCCCGAGGCGCCAGGGAATCAATCAGCGCGCCGTTGAAGGCCGGCAGGTCGTCCGGCTTGCGGCTGGTGATGAACGGGCCGTCGCGTACGACCTCCTGGTCGACCCACTTGCCGCCCGCATGACGGATGTCGTCCTGCAGGCTCGGCCAGCTCGTCATCGTGCGGCCTTCCACGAGGCCGGCGGACACGAGCAGCCAGCCGCCGTGGCAGATCGCCGCGATCGGCTTGCCGGCGCCGACGGCCGCCGTCACGAACTCGCGCGCGGCCGGCACCATCCGGATCGCGTCGCCGTTCACCACGCCGCCGGGGAGCACGACCGCGTCGTAATCGCCCTCGCGCGCGTCGTCGAACGTGCGGTCGACCTTCACGCGCGCGCCCTTGTCGACGTGACTGAAGCCCTGGATTTCGCCCGGCTTCTGCGAAATCACGTCGACCTGTGCGCCTTCGGCCGCAAGCGCACGCTGCGGTTCGACGAGTTCGGCTTCCTCGAAGCCGTCGACCGCGAGAATCGCCACCTTGCAATGAACCAGTCTTCCGCTCATGAAGCCCTCCTTCAGTGACGCGACACACGTCGTGCCGCGCCAGTGTCGCAGCAAGCGGCGTGCCGTTTCCTCCCATGGGACGCACCCACCGTCTGCCGCGTCGGCGTTGAAGCATTCACGTTTCAGCGCCCAGCCGCGCGCGCATCGACGCGGTGATGCGCTGCCGCGCATGCGCATAGCCTTCCCACGGATCGCGTTTCAACGCATCGAGGCGTTCGCGCAACGTGTCGATCGTCCATTGCGCCCCGCCCGTCGTGTCGGGCACCTCGTCCCAGTCGAGCGGCACCGATACGCCCATGCCGGGCCGCGCGCGCACCGAATACGCGGCGATCGTGCTCGCGCCGCGGCCGTTGCGCAGGTAGTCGACGAAGATCTTGCCGCGCCGGTGGCGCGGCCCCATCGTCGCGGTGAAACGGTCGGGCAGCGCGCCCGCGACGTGCTGCGCCACCGCGCGCGAGAAATCCTTCACGTCGTCCAAGCCCGCATGCCGCGTGAGCGGCACGACGACGTGCAGCCCCTTGCCGCCGCTCGTCTTGCAGAACGACGCCAGGCCCAGCTCGTCGAGCAGCCCGCGCACGAGCTGCGCGGCGTCGATCATCGCGCGCCACGGCAGCGCCGGATCGGGATCGAGGTCGAACACGATGCGGTCCGGCCGCTCGATGTTCGACGCGTGCGCGTTCCACGTGTGCAGCTCGACCGTGCCCATCTGCGCGGCGCCGAGCAGCGCATCGACGCTGTCGATCGACAGCAGCGGCCCGTGGCCGGGATCGAGCCCTTCGTGCTGCGTGACGAACGGGATCTCGCGGCGCTCGGCATGCTTCTGGAAGAACAGTTCGCCGGCGATGTCACCCGGTGCGCGCACGAGCGACACGGGCCGGCCCTTCAGGTCCGGCAGCAGCCACGGCGCGACCCATTGCCAGTAGTGCGCGAGGTCGATCTTGCGCGTGCCGCTTTGCGGATCGAGCACCCGCTCGGGATGCGTGATGCGCACGCGGCCGACACGATCGGCGGCGGCCGCGCGCTGCGTGTCGCCGGCAGACGCGGACGCGCGCGCGCCGTGCTTTTGGCCGTGCGCCGTATCGGGTTGCGGGGCATGCGAGGATGCGTCGTGCGCCGCGCGGGTTTCGTTCATCGTCGCCTCCGTTTCGGTTGGCCGCGGCACTTCGCGGACGATCTGCCGCGCCGGCTTGTCTTCGCGCAGCGCGATGAACGCCGCCTGCCGCACGATGCCGTCGCTGGTCCATTCCGCGAATTCGCATTCGGCGACGAGCGTCGGCTCGACCCAGTGGACGCGCGTGCGGGACCGTTCGCGCGGCGGCGGATCGAACGGCGTCGTGCCGCGTTCGTGCCGGCGCAGCGTCGCCGCGAGCCGGTCGAGCAGACGTGTGTCGAACCCGGTGCCGACCCGGCCGACATAGCGCAACGGCGGTTTGCCGCGTGGTTGCTTGCCGCCCGCGGCCGGTTCGTACACGCCGAGCAGCAGCGCGCCGAAGCCATGCCGGCTGCCCGACGGCTCGGTATAGCCGCCGATCACGAACTCCTGCCGCCGCCGGCATTTCAGCTTGATCCACGCGGACGAGCGACCGCCGCGATAGCGTGAATCCGCGCGCTTGCCGATCAACCCTTCGAGCCCCGTTTCGCACGCGCTCGCGATCAGCGACGCGACGTCGTCGCCGAGATCGGGCGAGTAGCGCAGCCGCGCAGGATCGCTGCCGGCGAGCAACGGTTCGAGCAGCGCGCGCCGCGCGGTGAGCGGCGCATCGCGCAGGTCGTATCCGTCGACGAAGGGCAGGTCGAACACGAACAGCGTCACCGCGTCCGAACGGCCCGCGCCGAGCGCGTTCTGCAGCGCCTGGAAATCGGGCAGTCCGTGCTCGCCGAGGACGACGGCCTCGCCGTCGAGCCACGCGTTGTCGACCTCGAGCGCCGCGAGCGCGTCGCGCTGCATGCGCAGCTTCGCGGTCCAGTCGCGGCCTTCGCGCGTCATCAGCGTGACGTGCCGACGCGCACCGCGGCCCGCGATCCGGGCCAGGATCCGGTAGCCGTCGAATTTCACTTCGTAGCGCCAGTCGTCGTGCGCGGGCGGGGCATCGACGAGCGTCGCGAGTTGCGGCGTCACGCGCTCGGGCAATGCCGCGCGCACCGCGCCTTCCACCTGCGACAGATCGATCGCCGTCGCGCGCGCCCCGCCGTCATGCGGCGGATCGGCAGGCGCCTTGCGCGCCGCCTGTGTCCGGCCGTCATGCACGCTGCCCGGCTGCTGCGCGACGACATCGAAGCTGGCCGCATCGCGCGCGTCGTCGTCGCGCTCCTTGATCAGCAGCCATTGCTCCTGGCGTCCCTGCTGCCGCCCGCTGCGCACCAGCGCCCAGCCGCCGTGCAGCTTCGTGCCGTCGAGCCGGAACGTCAGCTTGCCCGCGCGGTAGCCGTCGCGTGCCCGGGCGATGCCGCCGTCGGGCGTCCACGTGCCCTCGTCCCACACGGTGACCGAGCCCGCGCCGTAATGGCCGGCCGGGATCTCGCCTTCGAACGACGCATATTCGAGCGGATGATCCTCGACGTGCACGGCCAGCCGTTTCACCGACGGGTCGACGCTCGGCCCTTTCGGTACCGCCCATGACTTCAGCGTGCCGTCGAGTTCGAGACGGAAATCGTAGTGCAGCCGCCGTGCGTGATGCTCCTGGATCACGAAGCGCAGCGGCCGGGCGATGCGTGCCGATGGTCGCGCTTTATGCGCCTTCTGCACGCTCGCGTCAGCATCCGTATCCGCATCCGCGCGCCGTCGCCCGTGCGCCCCCTCGGGTTCCGGCGTCGCGTCGAAGCGGCGCTTGCGGCGATAGGGTTCGAGCTTGCCGGCCATCGCGTCACCCTCCTTCCCGCATCGTCACGCCGCGTGCTTGCGGCGCACGGCGGTCTTCTTCGCCGCGTGCGTGCTGGTCGCGCCGTGCTTCGCGGCCGCGCGCTTCGCCGATGCATTCGCCGGCTTCTTCGCCGCGCCCTTCGCGGATGTTTTCGCTGCCGGCTTGCGCCGCGCGCCCGTCGATGGCGAAGGCGCACGGTCTTCCTCGTCGTCGTCCGCGCGCGCGGCACGCGCACCGCCGCCGCCCTTCAGGCTGCGCTTGAGCAGCTCGGTGAGATCGACCACGTTGCTCGCCGTGCGCGCCGTCTGCGCGGGACGATCCTCGATTTCCTCGATGCGGCCCGCGCGCACCTTGCGCTCGACCAGCTCGAGGATGTCGTCGCGGAACGTGTCGTGATACTCGTCGGGCGTCCAGGAGCCCGACATGTCGTCGATCAGCTTCTTCGCCATCGCGAGTTCGCGCGCACTGACGCCCGCACGCTTCGCGTCGTCGGCCGGCACCGACAGTTCGTCGAGCGGCCGCAGTTCCTCCTGCCAGCGCAGCGTATCGAGCGCAAGCAGCGGCCCGACCGGAATCAGCGCGCCGAGATGCTGGCGGTCGCGCATCACGACGTGCGCGATGCCGATCTTGCCGCTGTCCTTCAGCGCGTCGCGCAGCAGCGCATAGACCTTCTCGCCCTTGCGGTCCGGCACGAGGTAGTACGGCGTGTCGAGATACAGGAACGACACGGCGCCCGCATCGACGAACGTGACGATGTCGACGGTCTGCGTCGACTCGGGGTTCGCCGCGCGGATCTCGTCGTCGGTCAGCACGACATAGCGCTCCTTCTCGTACTCGTAGCCGCGCACGATGTCCTCGCGCGTGACTTCCTTGCCGGTGCGCTTGTTGACCTGCCGATAGCCGACCGGGTCCATCGAGCGCTTGTCGAGCAGCCGGAACGACGGCTTCACGGTGCGCGTGGCCGGGAACAGCTGCACGGGCACGTGAACGAGCCCGAAGCTGATCGCGCCTTTCCAGATCATGCGTGTCATCGATGTCCTCCTTGCGGCGTCCGTCGCCGCACGCAACCGTCAGGGCTTTCGGGAACGGCTGCGCCGCACGATGCTGACGTGGCCGTTGCGCTCCAGGATCGCCGCGTCGACGTCCGACAGGTCGTCCGCGCCGAGCGCCTGACGCACGCTCTCATGGACGTCCGTCGGCGTGATCAGCGCCGCGCGCATCTGCGCGTCGTCGAAGCGGCCATTGCGATACACCTCGCGCTCCGCGCCGACCAGCAGCCGCTCGAGCCGGCGCGAGCGCAAGCAGGCCAGGCCGATCACGCGATGCAGCAGCGCGATCGCGAGCGACGCGGCCACCGTCGCGACGAACGGCGACGCACCGACCACCGCGCGGCTCAGGATCGCACCGAGCAGGATGCCGACCACGTAGTCGAACGGCGAACGCTGGCCGAACGCGCGCCGCCCGGCGATGCGGATCAGCACCAGCGCGATCGCGAACACGACGATCGAGCGCAGCACCATCTGCCCGGGGCCGAGCATCCGGCCCTGTCCGAACAGTGCGACGACGACGTCCATGATCGCGCGGCGCTAGGCCGGCAACTCAGCGGCCTGCTGCTCGCGTGCCCACACGCGATGGCGGCCGAGGTGGTCGGACAGGTCGTTCAGGACTGCGTCGAGATCGACGGCCTGCCCGACGCACACGCCTTCGGCCGGGTCCGGCAGGTGGGCGGCGCTCAGCAATTGCCGCCCCGACCCGACGGCCGCGATCGGCTTCAGGTGCTTGAACGCTTCGCGCACGAAATGCCGCGCGTCGGCGCTGTGCGCGAGGTCGCGGCCGTCGCCGTCGCCGCCGCACACGAACACCGCGTCGAACATCACCGACGGCATGCCGGCCAGCGTCGCCTGCGGCACGATGCTGCCGATCGGCGCCAGCGTCGGCGCGACGATCGTCGGCACCGCATGCGCGGCCTGCAGCGCATCGCGCACCTGCTGCACGAGCGCCTCGCTCGTGCCGGCGGTCGCGATCAGCGCGATCTTGCGCGACCGGATGCCGGGCTTCGCGCGGCCGATCAGGCTCAGCGCGGGCGAACGCTGCGCGACCGTCGGCGTCGCGCCCCCGTGCGGCGCGGGCAGCCCGAGCCGTTCGGCCACCTGCGCGGCCAGCCCCGCGTCGAAGCGGGCGATGATGTCGTTGACCACCCGCTCGCGAATGTGCGGCTGCGTCACCTTGCCGAGTTCGAAGCAATAGGCGTCGCGGATATGCCGCTGCTCGATCTCGGTCATGCTCTGGTAGAACAGCGCAGGCTGCGAGAAATGATCGGCGAACGTCTCGCTGCGCACGCGCACCTTGTCGCCTTCGAGCGGCTCGTGCACGGTCTCGAAGCCGCCGCCTGCCGGCGCGGGCGGCGTCTCGCGCGGCCAGCCGCCGCTCGTCGAATTCGGTTCGTACGATGCCTGCCCGACGTTGATCGTCTGCCGGTGCATCGCATCGCGCTGGTTGTTCGCGAACGGGCACACCGGCCGGTTGATCGGTATCTCGTGAAAGTTCGGGCCGCCGAGCCGGCTCAATTGCGTATCGGTGTACGAGAACAGGCGCCCCTGCAGCAGCGGATCGTTCGTGAAGTCGATGCCGGGCACCACGTGTCCCGGATGAAACGCGACCTGCTCGGTCTCCGCGAAGAAGTTGTCGGGATTGCGGTTCAGCGTCATGCGGCCGATGGGCCGCACCGGCACCCGCTCTTCCGGCACCAGCTTGGTCGGGTCGAGCAGGTCGAAGTCGAACTTGTCGGCATCGGCCGGATCGATCATCTGCACGCCGAGTTCGAATTCCGGATAGTCGCCGCGCTCGATCGCCATCCACAGGTCGCGCCGGTTGAAGTCCGGGTCATGGCCGGCAATGCGCTGCGCCTCGTCCCACAGCAGCGAATACGCGCCGCTCACGGGCCGCCAGTGGAACTTCACGAAACGCTCGGCGCCGGCCGCGTTCACGAAGCGGAACGTGTGCACGCCGAAACCGTCCATCGCGCGAAAGCTCGCGGGCAGCGCGCGGTCGGACATCAGCCACAGCACCATGTGGGTGGTTTCCGGCACCAGCGACACGAAATCCCAGAACGTGTCGTGCGCGGACGCGCCGGTCGGCATCTCGTTCGGCGCCTCGGGCTTCACCGCATGCACGAAGTCGGGAAACTTGATCGCATCCTGGATGAAGAACACCGGCATGTTGTTGCCGACGAGGTCGTAGTTGCCCTCTTCGGTATAGAACTTCACCGCGAAGCCCCGCACGTCGCGCACGGTATCGGCCGAGCCGCGCGGCCCCTGCACCGTCGAGAAACGCACGTACACCGGCGTTTCGGCGGCCGGGTCCTGCAGGAACGCGGCCTTCGTGTAGTCGGCCATCGGCTCGTACACGCGGAACACGCCGTGCGCGGCCGAGCCGCGCGCATGCACCACACGCTCCGGAATGCGCTCGTGATCGAAATGCGTGATCTTCTCGCGCATGATGAAGTCTTCGAGCAGCGACGGGCCGCGCGGGCCGCCGCGCAACGTGTTCTGGTTGTCGGCGATCCGCACGCCCTGGTTGGTGCGCAGCGCCTCGTGGTCGGGCCGCGAACGGTGCTCGTCGAGCTGGCGCGATTTCGCGCTGTCCTGCGGCTGGGCGGGCGGCGTCTTGCCGGATGAGGGGGAATGGGTCATCGATCGGGTCCTCGTGGCGTTCGGAAGGGTATCCGCCGCGCGCGCGCCGCAGGGCTGCGGCGCGCACGGGCGGACGGCAGGAAAACCGGCCGGCCGGGCGCGACCGCCCCGCCGGCCGGCGGGGGTTTCAGGGTGCGCGCAACACCGCGTCGAGTTCGGCACGCGTCACGTCGAGCGCCACGTTGCACTCGATCGCCGCATCGTCGACGCGTGGCTTGCGCTCGTCCACCGCGCGCCGCGCGTGGTCGCACAGACGGGTGCGCACGCGCAGCCGTTCGGCCGCGTCGAGCGACGCATAGCGGGTGATCACGTCCGGATCGAACCGCAGGTCGACCGCGCAACGCCAGTCGCGCGCGCTTGCGTCGGCCGGCACGCGCACCCACGACACCTGGACGGTCAGCCGCCCGGACGCGTCGTCCGCATGCACGACGACGGTCGATTCCGACGGGAAACCGTTCGCGAGCGCATGCTCGAGTTCCGCGATGCGCTGCGACCGGTCAGGCGTGACGCTCATCGTCGGACGACGCCCAGCAGCAGCGTGACCAGGAAGATCACCACGAAGATATAGAACAGGATCTTCGCGATCTCCGCCGCGCCGGCTGCGATGCCGCCGAACCCGAACACGGCCGCGATGATCGCGATGATGAAGAAGATGATGGCGTATCGAAGCATGGAACCCTCCTGGATGACAGCGGTCACCGGTACGTATCGGCGTCGATCAGGCGTCGTGCTTGTGTTTCGGTTTGCCGTGGGCCGGCGTGGAAGCCATTTTCTCGAGCTCTTTTTCGCTCATCGATTTGGCCATCGACTTCGAAGGCGGTTTGAGGTCCTTCATTTTCGTCTCGCCGCGCTTGGCCGACAGGGCGGCCCCGGCGGCGCGTTGCTGGGCCTGCGATTTTGCTGGCATGGTCGTGCTCCTCTCGTGGGTGCGCGCATCGCGGCAAGCGGTGGCGCGCACGCGGTTGAACGTGGTTGAACGTGGTCGAGTGCGGTCGAATCGCCCGGCCGTCACGTCGCGTCGCCGCACCGCGGGCCGGCTCGCGAAGAGCGTCATCGCCTGGCGATCCTTCGCCACGGTGCCACGCGCAAGAACGATGCCTCGGCCGCGTGGCCTCGGCGAAGCCCGCCTCGAAAGCCGCCCGGCGAGTCGCTTCACGGCTGACCGTCTGCATGCGTCATGCATTGAGCGTGCCAGCTCGTCGAAGCGCGTCCGTGGCGGGTTCGCGCTGCGTGTCGCCGCGAGCGGCAGCGGATTATTTACAAGCCGACGGCAAGTTTTGGACACGCATTCCGTAATGCCGGGAAGCCTGCCGGATCGTCGGCCGTCATCGCTTCGCATCGATGCGATCGACGGCCGAACGATCGAGAAAGGCGGTCGTCAGTGCCGGCAGGTGGCGCAGCAGCCACGCGGCCAGGCTGCGCTCCTGTTGCAGGATCCGTTCGCAGCACGCGCGAATCTCCGCTTCGCCGGCTGCCTGCGCGGCCGCGGCGAGCGCCGTATACGCGGCGATCTCGACCTGCGCGAACGCGTACCCGGCCAGCGCTCCCTTCACCACTTCGTCGACGGCCAGCATGCCGGTCGCGATCCGGCCGTACGCGGCAATGCGCGCGGCCAGGTCCTTGATCGCGGATGGCGTCGTGCCGAGCCGCATCAGGCACGCTTCGACGAGCGCCTGCTGGCCGATCGTGTCGTCGAGATGCTGGCGCAAGCGATCCTGCAGTTGCGGATAGTGATCGAGCCGTTTCAGTTGCGCGGCGAGCAGCATCTCCGCCTGCCGCTCCATCGCATACGCATCGCGCAGCCAGTCTTCCAGGTGTTCGCGCGGATTCGCCATCGGTTTCCTCCGGCCGCATCGCGGGGCGGCATGCCGTGCGCCGCATCGGACGGCGCGCTGCACGGCGCACGCGATCCCGCGCGCATGCCGTGGGCGAGATACGGGCGCCGGGTCAGTACTGCATCAGCGGCGGCGTGCCCGGCAGCGGCCGGTCGCCCTGCGCACCGTTCGCGCCGGTCGACGGCCCGTCGGCCGCCTCGCCGCCGGCCGCGCCCTGCGGCATCAGGGTGCCCGGCGCCGGGCGCGTGTCGCCACGCGTATTCGCGTCGGGCATCGTCGTGGTCGACTGTGCGCCACGGCTGTCGGGTGGCGCCCCGCGGGCGCCGTAGGGGCCGTTCGCCGATTGCGTGCATGCGCCCAGCGCGCACGCGGCGGCGCACGCAAGGATGCCCATGCGTATCGTCTTCTGGATCGGGTTCATCGAAATCCTCCCTGTGACCGGCATCTCATAGCCGGTTGAAATGGAAATCGCCGGCGTACG
The DNA here is from genome assembly GCF_002223365.1 of Burkholderia sp. AU6039. Taxonomy (NCBI): domain Bacteria; kingdom Pseudomonadati; phylum Pseudomonadota; class Betaproteobacteria; order Burkholderiales; family Burkholderiaceae; genus Burkholderia; species Burkholderia sp. AU6039. Next base: position 113,843 of record NZ_NKFK01000008.1, on the reverse strand, counting down.
CGGTCGGGGCGCGACGCGCCATCATCGCGTCGAATTCCACCGCCACGCGCGTGAGCGCGCGACGCTGCGAATCGATGCCGGCCTGCTCGAGCGCGGCGAACGCGTCGGCGTCGAACGCCACGGTCAGCGACGCCGGATGACCGTCGACGCGAAAGCCGATATGCAGCGCGCCGAGCGGCTTTTCCTCGATATGGAACGGCATCGCGCGCGCCTCGAAATGGCGGCCGAGCGTTTCGGCGAGGTCGCGCAACACGCCGGGTTTCACGCGGATGCTCATGGCGATGCCTCGTGGCGCGTTCGCGATACCGCGCCCATCGGCGGCGTATGCATGGGCGGCTCGCGCTCGGGCGGGGCATGCCCCGGTGGGTCGCCCTCGGGTTGCCGGTACGGCTCCGGCATGTCGGGGGGCACGTCGTCGGGATCGGGCGGTTCCGGATCCGGCCCGATGTCGGGCAGCGGCGGTTCGGGCCGCTGCAACCACTGCGCTGGGTCAGGTGTCATCGGCACTCCTTCATTGCGGGGTCGGCGGGTCGGCAGCGGGCGCGACCTTCGCCTGCCCAGGGTGCGCAAGCCCCATGCCGTCGTTCCCGTCACCCGCGTGTCCGCCGCGACGCGCACGCGGGTGCCGCGAACGGCCTGCCGTGCCTTCGCTACACCGTCCGCTGCAAATCTTGCAACGGCGCGGCTACGCGTCGAAAGCGGCCATCACGAGCCACAGCTCGCGGCCTTCATCGCGCACCTGTGCGGCGAGCGCATACGCATCGGACGGCTCGCACGCGCGCTGCAGCGCGAACCGCGCGGGCTCGGTCGAGCCGAACGTCTCGCCGCCGAGCGGCCTCACGTCGGCCTTGCCTTCGAACATCCGGCGCTCGGGCCGGTAGATCAGCGGTTCATGCTTCCATTCGTTGAAATGGCTCTTCAACGAATCGAATCCGCCGCCGCAGACGTTGACCTCGTAGCGCACGCCCGGTCGTCGTTTCGGAATCGTCATCGTGCCTCCCGCTCGAAATGCGCGCGGCCGGCACCGGTTGCGCCACGCGCCCGCGTCATCATCGTCATCGCCATCGCGGCAAGTCGCGTGCCGCGCGCGTCCGGTGCATCTCGGCGCATCTCGGCGCCTACCGGGCATGGCCGTTGCGGATGGGACATGCCATCGGCATCGACATGGAGGCTTGCGATGAAGGATTCGACCCGGACCGGCCACGACGCGCCGGCACACGAACGGCAACCTGATCCGTCGCCGCCGCTCAAGCACCGCGACCGCGCGCGCACGCGCCATTCGGAACGCCATATCGACAAGCAGCTCGAGGACACGTTTCCCGCGAGCGACCCGCCCGCGACCGGCGGCGTCACGCGCATCGAGCCGGATACGCCGCCCGGCACGCACGACGAGGGGCCGTGGCAGGACAAGCGCGAACGCGGCGACGCATGAGCGCGCACGGCACGTGGCTTGCTGATTCTGTCGCGCCCGTTTCGACCCATTGCACTACCGAACCCGTGAGGAGAATTTCATGCATCGCGTCAACGAAATCATGTCGCAGGACGTCGTGCACATCGCACCGACCGACTCGATCCGTCATGCCGCGCAACTGATGGAGCGCTACGACGTCGGCGCGCTGCCCGTGTGCGACAACAACCGGCTGATCGGGATGGTGACGGACCGGGATCTCGCGGTGCGCGCGATTTCGGCCGGCAAGCCGCCGGAGACGCGCATTCACGAAGTCGCGTCGGGACCGATCGAATGGTGTTTCGACGACGATTCGCTGGACGAGATCCAGCACTACATGGCGGACGCGCAACTGCGCCGCCTGCCGGTCGTCGATCACGACAAGCGGCTGGTCGGCATGCTGTCGCTCGCCGACATCGCGACGCGCATGGCCGGCCCCGAGCGGGACGATCTCGCGAACACGCTCGAAGGCGTGTCGCAACCGAAGCAGACGTGACGGAGCGATTCCCGCCCCGTCCCGACCACCCCGCGCGACCCGCAGGGCCCGCCCCGGGCACCGTCGCGCCCCATGCAGCCTGGAGGAAACCATGCAGACTTCCGATCAAGGTCAAACCCGCATCATCGGCAAGGGTGCCGCGACGGCGGCCGGCCCTGGCCCCGACGTGATGGCGGCCGATACGCTGGAAGGCGACAAGGTCTATACGACCGACGGCGACGATGTCGGCAAGATCAAGGACATCATGCTCGACGTGCGCTCCGGCCGCGTCGCCTACGCGGTACTGTCGAGCGGCGGCATCCTCGGCATCGGCGACAAGCTGCACGCGATCCCGTGGAGCGCGCTCACGCTCGACACCGAGCGCAAGTGCTTCCTGCTGTCGGTGTCGTCCGAGCGGATCCGCAACGCACCGGGGTTCGACAAGGACCACTGGCCGGCGATGGCCGATCCGCAATGGGCCGCGCCGCTGCACGAGTTCTACGGCAGCACGCCGTACTGGAGCGCCGGCGACGAACTCGGGCTGACCGACCCGACCGAGGAACTGAACGATCCGCGCTCACGCGACCGTCTCTGATCGCGCCATCGCGCTGCGCCGGTTCACCGGCGCAGCCGCGTCGAACGCCCCGCCCGCGCGGGGCGTTTTTCTTGCCGGCCGTCGCGGGGGCGGCCCGGACGCGACTGGCGACTGGCGACAGGGGACAGGCGCTACGCGCGATGCCGCAGCGCGTCGATCACGACGGTAAACGCGCGCGACGCCGGGCGGCGGCTCGGATAGTACGCGTGGTAGCCGGGAAAGACCGGGCACCAGTCCGGCATCACGATCCGCAGGCGGCCGTCGCGGACATGCTCCAGCACGATGTCCTCGGTGACGAACGCGATGCCGAAGCCGTCGAGCGCCGCCTGCACCATGTGCGGCTGCGTGTTGCAGGTGATCCGGCCGTTCACGCGCGCCAGCACGTCGTTCCTGCCCTTCTTCAGCTCCCACGCATAGAGTCCCTTCGCGGTGGCGAGCCGCAACGTGACGCAATCGTGATCGAGCAGGTCCTGCGGCTTCTTCGGCGGCTTGCGGCCATCGAGATAGGCCGGCGACGCGACCATCGCCATCCGGACGTCCGGGCTGATCCGCACGGCGATCATGTCCTTCGCCACCTGGTCGCCGTAGCGCACGCCGATGTCGTAGCGCTCCTCGACGATGTTCGACAGCCCGTAATCGACCGACAGCTCGATGCGGATATCCGGGTAGGCGGGCAGGACCTGCCTGAGCTTCGGCCAGATGATCGTGTCGATCGGATGCTCGGTGGCGGTAATGCGCACCACGCCGGCCGGCTTGTCCCGGAAATCCGACAGCGCGGCCAGTTGCGCGGTGATCTCGTCGATGCGCGGGGCCACCGCCTGGAACAGCGCTTCGCCCGCGTCGGTCGTCGACACGCTGCGCGTCGTGCGCGTGAGCAGCCGCACGCCGACCCGCGCCTCGAGATCGCGAATGGTATGGCTCAGCGCCGACTGCGACACGCCGAGCCGCGTGGCCGCGCGCGTGAAGCTGCGCTCGCGGGCCACCGCGAGAAACACGAGCAGGTCGTTCAGGTTTTCGCGCGCCATGTCGAAACGCTCCGGTCGGGACGGACGCCCATCGTAGCACCGCCGGCGGCGATTCATCAGTTTGGCTCATGAGTCCAAGCGCGCCGCGCTACTTAATCGATCCGCGACGAATCACTAGACTGCGAAGCCATCGACCCGATGCGTCGCGGCAGCGCCCGGACGCTCGGACTACCCGCATTCCGGAGCCCAACCTCATGACTACCCGCTTTCTCACCGCCGTCGCCGCCACTGCCGCGCTGGTCGCGTCCGGCTCGCTGTTCGCGCAATCCGCACCGGGCCTGACGCGCGAGCAGGTCCGCCAGGACATGCAGCGCTACGAGGCCGCCGGCTTCAATCCGGCGCGCATGAACCCGCGCAGCTGGGTCGACGACGCCCAGGCCGCCGCGGCCCGGGTGCAGGCCGGTCACGCCGACGACGCGCGCACGCAGCTCGCCGGGCACGGCGCCACGACGCGTTGCGACTGAGCGCGCGACCCACTCCTTGTTCCGATCCGGTTCCCGACATGCCATCCGTCTCCACCCCCGATCGCGGCACGGCACCTGACGGTGCGGCCGCATGGGGCGCCGTCCTCGCGATGTCGCTCGGCGCATTCGCGCTGGTCGCCTCCGAGTTCATGCCGGTCAGCCTGCTCACGCCGATTGCAGGCGACCTGCACGTCAGCGAAGGCCAGGCCGGCCAGGCCATCTCCGTATCGGGCGCGTTCGCGCTGGTCACGAGCCTGTTCATCGCGTCGCTCGCCGGCCGGCGCGATCGCAAGCCGTTGCTGCTGGTGCTGACCCTGCTGACGATCGTGTCCGGCACGCTCGTCGCGTTCGCGCCGAACTACGCGGCGTTCATCGCCGGCCGCGCCCTGATCGGCGTGGCGATCGGCGGCTTCTGGTCGATGTCGGCCGCCACCGCGATGCGCCTCGTGCCGGCGCCGCACGTGCCGCGCGCGCTGGCGATCGTGAACGGCGGCAATGCGCTGGCGACCGTCGTCGCGGCCCCGCTCGGCAGTTTTCTGGGCGGAATCGTCGGGTGGCGCTGGGCGTTCTTCTGCGTCGTGCCGGTCGCCGCGATCGCATTCGGCTGGAAGCTCGTCAGCCTGCCGTCGATGCGGTCCGCGCCGCGCGGCGCGTCGGCCAACGCGCTCAGGCTGCTGGCCCGGCCGCCGGTCGCGCTCGGCATGGCGGCGGTCAGCGTGTTCTTCATGGGCCAGTTCACGCTGTTCACCTACCTGCGTCCGTTCCTCGAAACCGTCACGCACGCCGGCACCGTCACGCTGTCGCTGCTCCTGCTCGTGATCGGCGTCGCGGGTTTCGCGGGCACGTTCCTGATCGGCGGCGTGCTGGCACGCGGGCTCTACCGGACACTCGTGGCCACGCCGGCACTGATGGCCGCGATTGCGGCGGCGCTGATGGTGTTCGGCGGCTCCACGGCGGCCACCGCCTGCCTGCTCGGCGCCTGGGGGCTGCTCGGCACCGCGGCGCCGGTCGGCTGGTGGACGTGGCTCGCCCGGACGCTGCCGCACGATGCGGAAGCCGGCGGCGGGCTGATGGTGGCGGTCGTGCAACTCGCGATCGGGCTCGGCGCGACGATCGGCGGCATGCTGTTCGACCTGCACGGCTACCGCGCGACCTTCGCGATGAGCGCGGCGCTGCTCGCGCTCGCCAGCGGGCTGGCCGTCGTCGCGGGCCGGTCCGCCCGACATGCCGCCACGCGCACCGGCGGTTGATGCCTGCGCCACGGCGCCCCGGCGGCTTTTTTACAAGCGCCGTGTAACCGCCCCGTCCGACGTCGCGCGGCCGCTCGCCGCGTCCAGATAGCCCAGCAGCCGGTGCGGCGTCAGCGGCTTCGCGCAGTGCGCGTCGAACCCGGCTTGCTTCGCCGCCTCGCAGTCGCGTCGCGACGCGAGCCCGCTGCACGCGACGAGCAACATGCCGCCGGTATGCGGATCACCGCGCAGCCGCGCCGCCAGCTGCAGCCCGTCGAGGCCCGGCATCGCGATATCGATCACGACCGCGAACGGCTGCCAGTCGCGTGCGATCGCGCAGACGGCGAACGGATCGACGGCAATGCGGCATTCGAAGCCGCGCGCCTCGAGCAGCAGGCGCAGCGCATCGGCGGCGTCGCGATAGCCGTCGACGATCAGCACGCGACGCGGGCGCCTCGGCACGCTGTCGGGGGCGCGCCACAGCAGCACGTCGTCCGCGGCCGGATCGTCGCCGGGATCGGGAAGCATCGCGTTTCTCCTGTCGCTGACACCGCCTCCACGCAAACCCCGCGCCCGTCTCGGCCGATGCGGAACGGCGGTTGCTGCACAGGGACGAATCGTCGTACCGGAGCCCGTCATGCGCGTCACGCTGCGCTTTCGTTTCTGTTCCGCCCCGCTGGCGTGGGCGACCTGCCGCGCCCCGGGCCGCACGGGCGTCGTCACATGACGCGCCATCCGCCGCCCGCCGACGCCGACGCCGACGCACCGGCGACACTCGGTGCATGCCGCCGCTGTGCGTTGTGGGAGCATGCGACCCAGCCGGTGCCCGGCGCCGGCCCCGTCGACGCGACGATCATGCTGGTCGGCGAGCAGCCGGGCGACCAGGAGGACCGCCAGGGATTGCCGTTCGTCGGCGCGGCCGGGCGCATGCTGGACCGCGCACTCGGTGAAGCCGGGATCGAGCGCGCGCACTGCTACCTGACGAACGCGGTCAAGCATTTCAAATGGGAGCCGCGCGGCAAGCGCCGGCTGCACAAGACGCCCGCGCAACGCGAGGTGGCCGCGTGCCGCTACTGGCTCGAACGCGAACTCGATGCGGTACGGCCGCGCGTCGTCGTCGCGCTCGGCGGCACCGCATTGCGCGCGCTGCTGCAAGACAACGATGCGACGCTCGAGGCCGCGCGCGCGCCGATTCGCACGGCGCAAGGCCTGCTCGTCGTCGCGACCTATCACCCGTCGTACGTGCTGCGCACGCGCGGCGCCGATTCGCGCGAGCATGCGTACCGGAGGCTCGTCGACGCGTTGCGCACCGCATCGCGCCTGGCCGGCGAACCCGACCGCGACGGCGACCTCGATCGCGACAACCGGCCCGGCGCACGCGGAGGCACTCGATGAGCGCACCCGGCGACGACGCGCGGCCGGCCGCGGGCGCCGCGCCGCGCACCGCGACACCGTGGTACCGGCGGCTCGGCCCCGGCCTGCTCGCGGGGGCGTCCGATGCCGATCCGAGCAACATCGCGGTCTACGCGCAGGCCGGCAGCCAGTTCCGCTTCAACATGCTGTGGATCATCGTCGTCACGCTGCCGATGATGGTGGCCGTGCAGCTCGCGTCGGCGTTCATCGGGCGCCGCAACCGCGCGGGCCTCGTCGCGGGCATTCGCGAGCACTACTCCGACCGGCTCGCCAAGGCGCTGATCGTGATGGTCGCGATCGTCAACGTCGTCAACGTCGGCGCCGATCTCGCGGCGATGGGAGACGCGACCGCGCTCGTCGCAGGCGGGCGCAGCTACTGGTACGCCCCGGTCTACGGGATCGCCTCGCTCGCGCTGCAGGTGACGCTGTCGTACGAGCGCTATGCGCGCTGGCTCAAATGGATGACGCTCGGGCTGATCGCCTACGTCCTCGAACTCGGCTTCGTGCCGATCGACTGGCACGGCGTGATGCATGCGATCGTGCTGCCGAAGATCGAATTCACGCACGCGTATGCGACGACCACGGTGGCCGTGCTCGGCACGACGCTGAGCCCCTACCTGTTCGTGTGGCAGGCCGCGCTGGAAGTGGAGGAAACCGCATCCGGGCCACCCGACACGCGCCGCGAAACCGAGCGGCGCGTCACGTTCGACACGTGGGTGGGCATGATCGTCACGAACGCGGTGTCGTTCTGCATCATGGTGATCGGCGCCGCGGTGTTCTTCGCGCGCGGCCGGCACGACATCGGCACCACCGCGCAAGCCGCCGAAGCGCTGCGGCCGATCGCCGGCGAAGCCGCGTTTCTCGTGTTCGCGTTCGGCATCGTCGGCTGCGGGCTGCTCGCGATTCCCGCGTTCGCGGGCAGCGCCGCGTACGGCTGCGCGGAAGCGTGGCGGTTCCGCGAAGGGCTGAACGAGCCGGTGCGGCGTGCCCCCGCGTTCTATGCGGTGCTGGCGCTGTGCGTGATCATCGGCATCGTGATCTGCGTGAGCCCCATCGATCCGATCAAGGCGCTGTACTGGAGCGCGGTGCTCAACGGGATCGCGGCGGTACCGATGCTCGTACTCGTGATGCTGCTGACGCACCGGCGCGAGGCGGCCGGACAACCCGGCAGCGGCATCGTGTCGAAAACGTTCGGCTGGCTGGCGGTCGCGCTGATGGCGGCGTCGGTCGTGACGATGGTCGTCGACCTGCTGACCTGAACCGCGCATCGACCGTTCATTGCGCGCGCCACTTTCGCGGCGCCGGGCCGGCCGCGTCGCGGCCATGCCCGGCCCGCCGCGCTTACATCATCTTGCCGCGCGAACGTTCGGCGCGCGCCGCATCCGCCGCCGACTCGACCTTCTTCACTTCCTCCGGCGGCGGCAGCACCGCCTTGAAGCCCATCGACTGGATCCACATCTCGCGCGCCCAGCCCCGCGTGTGATACAGGTGATGATCCTCGTCGGCCTCGACCTCGTCGTGCGCGTCCTTCAGCGTCTTCGCGGCATCGCCCGACAGCTGGTCGGCCGCATAGCCGATCAGCTCCCAGTTCAGGTGATCCTTGGTCTCGGCGAGCACCACGCACTCGGCCGCGACGACCTGCGCGACGGCCGGCTCGGCCTGCTTCTGCGCCTGCTCGATCGTATGCACGAGCGCCTTGCCGATGGCCGCCACCGCGCTGCGGCCGGGCGTCTGCGCGTCCGGGTCCATGCCGAACGTCTCGAACACCTTGCGCAGCACCTCCTGGTGATGCAGCGTCTCGCGATGGTACTTCTCCCATTCCTTGTGCAGATCCTCGTCGGTCGCGCATTGCAGCGCGGCTTCGTAGATCTTCGCGCCGCCAAGCTCGGTTTCGTATGCCTGGCAGAGCAATTCGCGGATGCCTTCGTGTTTCGGTTGCCGATGGGCCATGACTGCCTCTCCAAAAAGACGGGCCGCACCCGCGGCCCGGGGTTGAACGGGCGCGCGTTACTGCGCGCCCACCTTGCGTTCGAGCGCCTGCGCCATGCTCAGGTGATGCCGCAGCGTCGGCAGCGTGGTGCTCGCGAACTCCCTCAATGGCGGATCCCGCCCGTTTCGCGCTTCGCCTTCGAACAGCGCGACGGCCTTGCTGTGTGCAGCCGGGCCGACCGCCGCGACGTACGCGACGTCGAAGTCGCGACCGTGCTTACCGCGCAGCGCCTCGACGTCGGGGTCCTGGATCTGCTCGACCTGCGGCTTCATGCCCTGGCGCGCGGCGATCTCGTTCAAGCGCGCATTCGCCTTGCCGTGATCGGCCACCATGCGCTGCGCGAAGGCGCGCACGTCCGGCGACTGCGCCTGCCGCAGCGCGAGCTGGCTCGCCTGCACCTCGGCCTTGCCGGCGATCGCGGCTTTGTCGACGAATTCCGCGTCGCCGCCTTGCGGCGCTTTCGCGATCATCGCGTCGCCCGCGCCCGACGACGGGTTGATCACGCCGCCCGGCACATGTGAATTCGATGCGGGCGGCTCGCTCGGCATCTGCGCGCGGGCGAGCCCGCCGGCGGCGAGCACGGCCGCGGCGAACGCCGCGATCGTCCAGTTGGGTCGTTTCATGGGTTTCCTCCTTGCATGGGGCGAGAGACGGCCGTCAGCCGCCGACGATCGAGCCGCCGTTCGGATGCAGCGTCTGCCCGGTCATGTAGCTCGCGCCTTCCGACGCGAGCAGCACGTAGCAGCCGATCAGTTCGTCCGGCTGCCCCGGCCGCTTGAGCGGCACGTTCGCGCCGAACTTCGCGACCTGCTCGGCCGTGAACGTCGACGGAATCAGCGGTGTCCAGATCGGCCCGGGCGCGACCGCGTTGACGCGGATGTCGCGTTCGGCCAGCTCCGCCGACAGCGACCGCGTGAACGCGACGATCGCGCCCTTGGTCGCCGAGTAGTCGGGCAGCGTCGGATTGCCGTGATACGCGGTCACCGATGCGGTGTTGACGATGCGTCCGCCGTGCTTCATGTGCGGCAGCGCGGCCTGCGTGCAGAAGAACATGCCGTACACGTTCGTGCGGAACGTGCGTTCGAGCTGTTCCTCGGTCACGTCCTCGATGCCCGGGCGCGGATGCTGTTCGCCCGCGTTGTTCACGAGCACGTCGAGCCGCCCGAGCCGCTCGACCGTGCGCGCCACCGCGTCGTACGCCTGCCGTCGGTCGCCGACGTCGCACATGATCGCCTCGCAACGCCGGCCGGCCTGCTCGATCAACTGCTTCGTATGCGCGGCGTCGGCCGACTCCTTCAGGTAGACGATCGCGACGTCGGCCCCTTCCTTCGCGAAGCCGATCGCGACCGCGCGGCCGATCCCGCTGTCGCCGCCCGTCACGAGCGCGACCTTGCCGGCGAGCTTGCCGCTGCCGACGTAGTCGGCGGCGTCGTCGCGCGGCTGCGGATGCATGTCGCGCTCGGTGCCCGGCTGGTGGTCCTGGTGCTGGGGCGGCGGAGTCTGTGCGGCAGTCATGGGGGCGTTCCTCCCTGAACGGTGTCGTCATATCGCTCGCAAGCGGCGTGCCGCACCGCGCAACGCCGTCGTTGCGCGTGCCACGCTGCAAACGGGCGTAAAAAATTCAGCGTGGCTGGCCGTCCGACGCGGGCTCGCCGGGCCGGCGTACCGGATCGAAGTCGCGCCACTCGCCGTCCTGCCAGTCGCCCTCGACACGCTCGATCGACGACGCCCCGGTCGCGCGCAGCACGTCCTCCGCGGTATTCACGGTGTCGGGCGCCACGCGCACCGCGAGGATCACGCCGGATTCGCTCTGCGCGAGCGTGCCCTTGCCCTCGGCCTGCTCGCCGCGCATCCGGCCCAGCGCGCCGCCGAAGGCGCCGAGATACGCGCCGGCCAGCGCGGCGGCGGCCGGAACGAACCAGTAGCGCACGCCGATCGCATAGACGAGGAGCCCCACGACGATGCCGATCACCACCCCGCGGATCGCGCCGATCATCGCGCCGCGCCCGCCCGGCTTCGCCGCCGTATCGGCATAGACGTCGCCGCCGATCGGAAAGCGCGCATGCTGTCCAGCCGGATTCAGGAAGAAGATCGATACGTCGTCCGAACCGAACGCGCGCTCGTAAAGGTGACGCGCCCCACCTTCCGCTTCGTCGAACGTCGTGAAGCGGCCTGCGACGATCATCGCCATGGTCGTGCTCCTCGTGACGGGGGTGGCGCTCACATCAGCCGCCCGAGTTCCTTCGACACCGACGCCGGCGTGCCGTATTCGCGATCGGGAATGCGGCGAAGCATGTCGATCACGCCGGGGTCCGCGTGCGAGCGTTCCGCGCACTCGACGACCGCCGCCTTGCTGGCCGGATAGTCCATGCCCTTCAACGCCTTCTGCACGTCGATCGGGCTCGGCGCCTTGCCGTGGCCGCCCTGATGGCCGCCCTTGTCATGGTCCTGCTGCGCGCGCTCGCCTTCGTGCGCGCGCGAGTGGCTGTATTCGTGGCCCGTATGTTGTCGGGATGTCATGAAAATCTCCTTGGGGATGAACGAAATCACGTCGACGCACGGCGCGCCCGCGCCAGCGCGGCGACCACCAGCGCCGCCGCACCGAGGGCGACCGCCCCCGCCACCTTCGGCCGCTGAACCACCGTGTTGTAGGCGCAGCCGCGCAGCACGGGCCCGTCCATGCCTTCGCGCTCGTGCAGCGCATGGCGCGGCTCGTACAGCGCGTTGTCGTCGCGCGGGCGGGCGGGTCGATCCGTGCGCTGGCTGCGCCAGAACAGCCGGGCCGCGATGCGATCGAACAGGTGCGGCGCGTGATACGCGCTCGCCGACGTGAACTTCGCCGCGCCGCCCACGAACAGCGTGCGGCGCGGATGCGCGGCCGCGAACAGGATCGCGTCGGCCACCAGTTCCGGGTCGTAGATCGGCGGCGGCAGCTTCGCCTCGACGTTCATGTAGTTTTTCGCGTGCATCACGAACATCGTGTCGATCGCGGCCGGCTTGATCAACGTCACGGACACCGGCAGGTGGTCACCCTCCATCTCGAGCCGCAGCGAATCGGTAAAGCCCTTCACCGCATGCTTGGACGCCGCATACGCGCTCTGCAACGGCACCGGCGCGTCGGACGCCTCGCTGCCCATGTTGATGATCGCGCCGCCGTGAAAATCGTCCTTGCGCCGGAAGTGGTCGGCCGCCACGAGCGAGCCGTGCACGACGCCCCAGTAGTTGGTGTCGAACAGCTTGCGCTGGTCGTCGAGCGGCACCGCGGAAGCCGGGCCGAAGATCGATACGCCGGCGTTGTTGATCCACGTGTCGAAGCCGCCGTAGGTCTCGACGGCCTTGGCGGCCGCGCGCTGCAGGTCCTCGAGATTGCCCACGTCGCCCGCGACCGCCACCGCGAGATCGCCATGCTGGCGAAGCTCCTCGCACAACGTATTGAGCGCGGCTTCGTTCCGCGCGAACAGCACCAGCTTCGCGCCGCGGCGCGCGGCCTTGCGCGCGGTGACGAGGCCGATGCCGCTCGTCGCGCCGGTGATCACGATCGTCTGCTCGCCGACCGGTTTGAGCATGCAGTTCATGGCTGGACTCCTTGTGCGGCGCGGCCGCGGTCACTTGGCCCGGATCGTCAACTGATCGCGCACGTCCTGTACGCCGTCGACCTGCTTCACGACGCTGACGGCCTGCGTGCGCTGCGCCTCGTCGGGCACGCTGCCGGTGAGCGTCACGATGCCGCGCCGCGTCTTCACGTGGATGTCGCCGGACGACAGCCCGTTCGTCCCGACCAGCTCGGCCTTCGCCTTGGTCGTGATCGTGGCGTCGCGGATTTTCGTGCCGGTCGTCGTATGCGACGACGCTGACGCCGACGCGGCACTGTCGTCGCCGGCGGCGAGCGCGTTCGGCGCGATCACCGCGCACGCCGTGGTGGCGGCGATCGCGATCGCCATGCCGGCGCGCATCGCGTTGCGACGACGGACCCTCGGGGAACGGGCTTGCAGCGGGAATGCCTTCATCGTGACCTCCTTTCGTCGAGCCGGGATAGCCGGCGGGTGAGCGGGACAGCGCAAGTCGCGTGCCTCGGTGCCGGTGCGGCGCCGCCGCGGGTTCGCCCGATCAGACGCCCTTTCATCCAACCCGTTGTAATTTTTTCGGTATCCCGACGGGGGGCTCCGCGGGCAACGCCCCGGGTATGCCGCTTGCCGAACCACCGGCAACGGTGGCCCATCCACGCGGCCCCGATACCGGGAGCAACACCATGCAAAGAATCGCGTTGATCAGTGAGCACGCATCGCCGCTGGGGGTGATCGGCGGCGTCGATGCCGGCGGGCAGAACATCTATGTCGCGAACGTCGCGAAGCAACTGGCCGAGCGCGGCCTCGACGTCGATGTCTATACGCGTTGCGACAACCCGCACCTGCCGGAAGTCGTGCCGATCGGCACGCACATGCGCGTGATCCACGTACCGGCCGGGCCGCCGACCGACGTGCCCAAGGAGCGGCTGCTGCCGTACATGGTCGCGTTCGCGGACGGCATGGTCGCGCGCATGCGGCGCGAGCCCGACCCGGTCGACGTGATGCACGCGAACTTCTTCACGTCGGGCGACGCGGCATTGCGCGTGAAGCGGCAGCTCGGCATTCCGCTCGTCACGACCTTCCATGCACTCGGCCGCGTGCGCCGGCTGCACCAGGGCGACGCCGACGGCTTTCCCGATGCGCGCTTCGCGATCGAGGAGACGCTCGCGCGCCGTTCGGACCGCGTGATCGCCGAATGCCCGCAGGATGCGCTCGACCTGACGACGCACTATCGCGCCAATGCCGCGCGCATCGAGATCGTGCCGTGCGGCTTCGACGTGCGGGAACTCAGGCCGACGCCGCGCATCGACGCGCGCGCGCAGCTCGGCTGGCCGCAGGATGCCTTCGCCGTGCTGCAGCTCGGCCGCCTCGTGCCGCGCAAAGGCATCGACACGGTGATCGACGCGCTGGCCCGCATGCCGCGCGACCCACGCCGGCCGACCCACCTGTATATCGTCGGCGGCAGCCAGGCCACGCCCGACCCGGCCCGCGACCCGGAACTCGCCCGCCTCGCCGGGCTGGCGCACGACCTGGGGATCGCCAATCGCGTGACCTTCGTCGGCCGGCGCGACCGCGACGCGCTGCACCTGTACTACAGCGCGGCCGACGTGTTCGTCACGACCCCGTGGTACGAGCCGTTCGGCATCACGCCGGTCGAGGCCATGGCCTGCGCGACGCCGGTGATCGGCAGCCACGTCGGCGGCATCCGCACGACGGTGGAAGACGGCAAGACCGGCTATCTCGTGCCGCCGCGCGATCCCGCCGCGCTGGCCGCGCGGCTCGTCCAGCTGCGCGCGCAACCCGAACTGGGCGCGGCGCTGGGGCGCGCCGGCTACCTGCGCGCGCATCGCTTCTATACATGGCAAGGCGTGGCCGACCGGCTGGTCGACATCTATCGCGACGTCGCGCGGCCGCGCAGCGCCGGCGCGTCGGCCGGCACCGGTCGCCGCACGCCCGTGTCGATCACATCGGGCGCGCTCGCCCATCGCAAGGAGAACGCATGATGAAGGGCCATGATCGCAAACGCGTGCTCGTCGCCGGCGGCGCCGGCTTCCTCGGCTCGCACCTGTGCGAACGCCTCGTGACGGACGGCCACGACGTGCTGTGCGTCGACAATTTCTACACGGGCGCGAAGGACAACATCGCGCATCTGCTCGACGCGCCGACCTTCGAACTGATGCGGCACGACGTGACGTTTCCGCTCTATGTCGAGGTCGACGAGATCTACAACCTCGCGTGCCCCGCGTCGCCCGTCCACTACCAGCGCGACCCCGTCCAGACGACCAAGACGAGCGTGCACGGCGCGATCAACCTGCTCGGTCTCGCGAAGCGCGTGAAGGCGCGCATCCTGCAGGCGTCCACGAGCGAGGTGTACGGCGACCCCGACGTCCACCCGCAGCACGAGCAATACTGCGGCCGCGTGAATCCGGTCGGCCTGCGCGCCTGCTACGACGAAGGCAAGCGCTGCGCGGAAACGCTGTTCATGGACTATCACCGCCAGTACGGCGTCGACGTGCGGATCGCGCGCATCTTCAACACGTACGGCCCGCGCATGCATCCGGCCGACGGCCGCGTCGTGTCGAACTTCATCACGCAGGCGCTCGCCGACGCGCCGCTGACCGTCTATGGCGACGGCAGGCAGACGCGCTCGTTCTGTTACGTGGACGACATGGTCGACGCGCTGATCCGGCTGATGAATGAGCCGGGCGACGCGAGCGAACCGGTCAATCTCGGCAGCGACGCCGAGATCGCGATGCTCGACATCGCGCGCGAAGTCGTGCGGATCGTCGGCGCGACGGTCGCGATCGAGTTCCGGCCGCTGCCGTCCGACGATCCGCGCCAGCGGCGGCCGAACCTCGATGCCGCGCAGCGGCGCCTCGACTGGCGCGCGACCACGCCGCTCGCCACCGGGCTCGCGCGTACCGTGCGGTACTTCATTCATCGGCAGGCCGCGCTTCACCAACCGGGCGATCTCGTGCGCAGCACGCAGATCGCGTCGCACCTGCTCGCGCAGGCCGATATGCCGCGCCGCCCGGCACCGGCGCAGTGACGACGCCGGCGCGTCCGGCGCGCGCCGTCCGTCAGTCCGTCAGTCGTCGCGCTTCGTCACGAGCATGATCTTGTGCGCCAGTTCGCGCACGTCGACCGGCTTGCACAGATAGCCGTCGAAGCCGGCCTCGAGGGCTCGGCGCTCATCCGCCGGGCCCGCGTGCGCGGTGACGGCAAGCACGCGCAGGTTCCGCGTGTCGCCGTTGCCGTCGCCGTCGCCATTGCCCGCACCGCGCCGAAGCGCGTCGAGCAGCCAGAAGCCGTCTCCGTCCGGCATCGCGAGATCGGACAGCACGACGGTGGGCTGCAGGCCGGCGGCCATCGCGAGCGCTTCGCGGCCCGACGACGCGACCGTGACGGCCGCGCCGAACGTCGTCAGCGCGGCGGTCAGGCTCGCGCGCGTCGT
The DNA here is from genome assembly GCF_002223365.1 of Burkholderia sp. AU6039. Taxonomy (NCBI): domain Bacteria; kingdom Pseudomonadati; phylum Pseudomonadota; class Betaproteobacteria; order Burkholderiales; family Burkholderiaceae; genus Burkholderia; species Burkholderia sp. AU6039. Next base: position 98,185 of record NZ_NKFK01000008.1, on the reverse strand, counting down.
CGCATCGTCGTCGACGATCAGGATCCGCTGCGCGGCGAGCCCGAGCGGCGCGTGACGGTCGCCCGCCTGCGCGAGCCCCCACGCCATCGCGCCGGCCGGCTGCCAGCCGGCCGGCAGCCTCACCGTGAACGTCGAGCCGAGATCGCGGCCCGCGCTTTCGGCCGTCACGGTGCCGCCGTGCAGCTCCGCGATATGCCGCACGATCGACAGCCCGAGACCGAGCCCGCGCCGCGACGACGCGGGCGAATCGTCCGCGCGACGGAACATGTCGAAGACGTACGGCACGAACTCGGGCGCGACCCCCTGCCCCGTGTCGGCCACGGTCAATACCGCATGCGTGCCGTTGCGCGCGAGCCCGACATGCACGCTGCCGCCGCCCGGCGTGAACTTCAGCGCGTTCGACACGAGGTTCGACAGCATCTGCCGCAGCCGTTCGGCGTCGCCGGACACGATGAACGTGCTGGACCCGCAAGCGAATTCGAGCATGACGCCGGCCGACGACGCGGCCGTCTGGAACGTGCCGACCGAGTCGGAGAACAGCCGCGCGAGGTCGACCGGCGCCGCGTCGAGCCGCAGCTTGCCGGTCGCGAGCGACGACGCGTCGAGAATGTCGCCGACCATCCGCGTGAGCGAGCGCGCGCTGCGGTCGATCGCATCGATCGCCTGACGCTGCAGCGCGTGGTCGACCGAATGGCGCAATACCTCGACCCAACCGTAGATCACGTTCAGCGGCGTGCGCAGTTCGTGCGACACCGTGGCCAGCAACTCGTCCTTCAACCGGTTCGACGTATCGGCCTGGTCGCGCGCATCGCGCGCCCCCTGCAGCGACCGCTTCGCGCGCAGGTCATGCCGGCGCCGCGCCCCGGTCTCGTGCAGCGTCAGCGACAGCGCGAGGGCCGAGCGCGCATCGCCGTGCAACGGGCGGGCCGACACGGTCGCGCGAAACCGCCGGCCGTCGCGCCGGACGCACAGCAGTTCAATGGGCCCGAGCGCGTCGCTCAGGCCGTCGAACGATTCGGCGAGCGGGCTGCGCCGCAGCCAGCGCATCGCGACCAGGGACTCGAGCGAACGGCCGCGTGCGTCGTCTTCGTCATAGCCGAAAATCCGCTGCGCGGCCGGGTTCCAGCTGACGATGCGGCCATCGCCGTCGACGCCGACGATCGCGTCGGGCGACGCGTCGACGACCGCTTGCTGAAGACGCGACGCATCGACCCGCGCGCGGTCCGCGCTGGCGTCACGCACGATCATCACCGCGCCGTCGATGTGGCCGTCCACGTCACCGAGCGGCGACGCCACCTCGACGACCGGTACCGGATCGCCGCCCTCCGCCGCCTGCAGCCAGTGCCGGTCGGACGTCGCATGGGCGCCGCCGAGCGCGCGTTCGAGCGGGGTCGTCGGCACGCGACCGCCCGCGTCGTCGACGATCCGCAGCACGTCGCGCGCGGGCCGCCCCGTCGCGTCTTCCGGCGTGCAACCGACGAGCGCGGCCGCGGCCGCGTTGAGGTAGGTGACCCGCCCGTTCGCATCGGTCGCGATCACGCCGTGCGGCAGTGCCTGCAACACGGCTTCGAGCCGCTGCCGCGCGGCCGCCTCGCGCCGGCGCGCACGATCGTTCGTGAGCCGCGTATGGCGCAGCATCGCCGCGAGCGCGCACACCAGCACGCCGACCAGCATGAACGTGCCGAGCTGCACGAGCCGATCGGGCAGCGGCTGCGTATAGGCCGCGGGATCCGAGAGGAACAACGTCCACACGAGTATTCCGCTGGCCACGGTCGACACGATGCCGAACAGGAACGACGTCGCCCATGCGGCGCCCGCGAGCAACGGGTAGTACAGCACGAACGGCAGGTTCACGCCGCCGAAACGGATCGCGAGCGACTGCAACACGGTCGCGATCGCGACCAGCATCGCTGCCATCACGTAATTGCCGGCGCGCGGTCGGGTCATTTCAATCATCGGACACGTTCCTGCCTCGAGTGGCCGGGCGCTCTCCCGGAAACGACGGCCGGGCACGACGCCTGCTCGCCCGGCTGGCCCACCACCCGGGAGATCATCTCGTGACGCATGACCCGACACGCTGGCTCGTTATCTCGCCCCATCTGGACGACGCCGTCTTCAGTTGCGGGCGCCTGCTTGCGGCAGCGCCCGGCTCGATCGTCGTCACCGTATTCGCCGGCATTCCGCCGCGCGATGCGCCGGCGCCGCCATGGGATCGCCGCGCAGGCTTCCAGCGCGCCGACGAAGCCGTGCGCGCGCGCCGCGACGAAGACCGACGCGCGCTCGCACGGCTCGACGCGCAGCCGGTCTGGCTCGACTTTCTCGACGATCAATACGGCACGCCCGCCGCATCGGCCGCGATTGCCGCGCGCGTGGCGCGGGAGATCGACGCTCACGCCGGGTTCGGCGTCCTCGCGCCGGCCGGCCTGTTCCACCGCGATCATCTGCAAGTGCAGCAGGCCGCGCTGTCGCTGCTGGAGCGCGCACGCGCGTCGCACGACGCGGCGCGCGCGTGGCGCTTCTACGAGGACGTCCCGTACCGCCGGATCGCGGGGCTGATGGCCCAGCGCGTGACCGGCTGGCGCGAGCGCGGCTGGATCACCCATCGGGCCGGCGCCCCGGCCTGCGACCGCGCGGAAGCCATCGCCGCGAAAGCCGCCGCGGTCGCCGCGTATGCGAGCCAGGTTGGGTTGTTCGATCCTCATATGCGTGCCGATCTCAAGGAACCCGAAACGTACTGGCGGCTCGAATGCGACGTCACGTTCGCGTAACCCCCGCGCGCCACGTTGCGCCGCCGCCCGAACCGCGCGTGACCGCCATCGTGCTGACGTTCCGACGACCGGCCGGGCTCGCGCACACGCTGGCCCGGCTCTCGTCGCTGCCCGACCGGCCCGCCATCGTCGTCGTCGACAATGCGGCGCAAGCCGACACCGTCGCGCTGATCCGCCAACGCTATCCGCACGTCGTACTCGTGCAGGCGCCCGCCAATCTCGGCGCGGCCGGCCGCAATCTCGGCGTGGCCGTCGCCCGCACGCGCCACGTCGCGTTCTGCGACGACGACACATGGTGGGCGCCCGGTTCGATCGAGCAAGCGGCGGACCTGCTCGACGCGTATCCGCACGTCGCGGCCGTCACCGCGCGCGTGCTCGTCGGCCCTGACCAGCGCGAAGACCCGACCTGCCGCCTGATGGCCGACAGCCCGCTCGATGCGCCCGTCACGCTGCCCGGCCGCCCGATCCTCGGCTTGCTGGCCGGCGCGACGGCGTTCCGGCGCGACGCGTTCATGCAGGCAGGCGGCTACCATCCGCGCTACTTTCTCGGCGGCGAGGAAGCGCTGCTCGCGCTCGACCTGTACCGCGCCGGCGGATGGCTCGTCTATGCGCCGCGCCTCACGGTCCACCATGACCCGTCGCCGCAGCGCGACGCGCACACGCGCACCCGCGTCACCGCCCGCAACGCGGTATGGACTGCCTGGCTCAGGTGGCCGGCCCCGGCCGCGCTGCGGCAGACCGTGCGGCTGCTGCCGCGCCTGTGGCGCGACCGCATGCTCGCGCGCACGTTCGCGGGCCTGGTGTGGATCCTGCGTGAGCGCCGTACGATCCCGCCGCACGTGGAACGCATGCGCCGCCAGCTTGAACGCGATGCGCGTCGGGATGCGTGCCACGGAGCATGAGCGCGGCGGCACCATCAGGAATCCGGTTTTCCCGCATCGTCGTCCAGTTGCGCGAGCCGGTTGTAGATCGTCTTCAGGCTGACGTCGAGCACCTCGGCCGCCTGCGCCTTCACGCCGCCGCATTGCGCGATCGTGCCGAGGATCAGCTTGCGGTCGACTTCCTCGAGCGGCGTGCCGAACGGCACGGTGACGCGATCGTCATGCGAATCGACCATGCTCGACAACTCGTCCATGATCGGCGGCGGCAGCGTATCGATCAGGTCCGTATCGCTGAAGATGCTCGCGCGCTGCACGAAGTTGCGCAGCTCGCGCACGTTGCCGGGCCACGCATAGGTCTTCAGCGCGTCGCGCGCGGCGGGCGAGAAACGCAATGAACGGCCGCTTTCCTCGTTGTAGCGCTGCAGGAACGCATCGGCAAGCATCGGGATGTCGTCGCCGCGCTCGCGCAGCGACGGCAGCGGGATCGGAAACACGTTGATCCGGTGGAACAGGTCGGGCCGCAGCTTGCCGTCGGCCATCGCGGCCTCCGGGTCGCGGTTGGTCGCCGCGACGATGCGCACATCGACATCGATCTCGCGCGTCGAGCCGAGCCGCGTGAGGCGCCCCGTCTCGAGCACGCGCAGCAGCTTGACCTGTGACTCGAGCGGCATCTCGGTGATCTCGTCGAGAAACAGCGTGCCGCCGTCCGCGCGTTCGAAGAAGCCCTTGTGCTGGCGCTCCGCGCCCGTGAAGCTGCCGCGGTCGTGACCGAACATCTCGCTCTCGACGAGGTTCGCGGCGATCGCGCCGCAGTTCACCGCGAGGAACGGGCCTCGGCGGCGCAGGCTCAGGTCGTGCACCGTCTGCGCGGCGAGCTCCTTGCCGGTGCCCGATTCGCCCGTCAGCAGCACCGATGCCTCGGTGCGCGCGACCCGGCCGATCGCGTCGTAGACGGCCTGCATCGCGGGCGAGCTGCCGAGCATGCGGCCGAAACGGCCGAGGCGCTGCAGTTCCGAACGCAGTTCGGCAATCTCTTCATGCAGCGCGGTGGTGCGCGGCACGCGCGCGAAGATGCTGTTCAGCCGCTGCATGTTGAGCGGCTTCACCAGGTAGTCGGTCGCGCCGCGCCGCAGTGCATCGATCGCGGTTTCGAGGCTCGCGTGGCCGGTGGTCAGCACCATTTCACAGTGCGCACGCTTCGGCAACGCATCGAACAGATCCATCCCGTTGCCGTCCGGCAGCACGAGATCGCACAGCACGAGATCGGGGGGATGCGTCGACACGAGCGTGCGCGCTTCCTCGAGCGTCGCGGCCGTATCGCACGACAGCTGCTGGGTGCGGGCGAGCGTCGCGAGCATGGTGCGTGTATCGGCATCGTCTTCGACGATCAGGACGTAGGGCATCGAGGCTCCTCTTGAAGCGGCCCGACCCGTGCATGGCCGGAACCGCGACGGACGCGCAGCGCACTGTCTCCACCTCGTTTCGTGGCGGTATGCGCCGCGCTGTGCATGATCGGAAGGACAAGCGTTCCTGCGCGGGATACGACGCTTAGCAGTATAGAAGAATGGTGTCGCGCATTCCCCGCCTATCGAATAAATCTATCCGGCCGCGCGGCCCGCATTGCAGATTCAATGTCTCACCGTCAATATAAAAGGTATTCTCGATACAGGAAAACGGTGACGCATGCCACGTCATTTTTTCACCTGGTCTCGACGCATTCGGTCAAATCTTCCCATTCGATATCACACCATGTCGAAATCCGTCGATGACGGCACGCGGCTCTTCGGCCGCTCGCGTACGATCCAGACCCTGTTGCTGAAGGTGTCACGCGTGGCCGTGACGCGCGTCGGCGTGCTGATCGTCGGCGAAAGCGGCGCGGGCAAGGACATCGTCGCGCGGCTCCTGCACGACATGAGCCCACGCCGCCGCGGGCCGTTCGTTCCCGTCAATTGCGGCGCGATTCCTCACGACATTGCGGAATCGCACCTGTTCGGTCACGAGAAAGGCAGTTTCACCGGCGCCGTTGCCCAGCACGTCGGCATGTTCGAGGCCGCGCGCGGCGGCACGCTGTTTCTCGACGAGATCGCCGAAATGCCGGCCGAGCTGCAGGTCAAGCTGCTGCGCACGCTCGAGTCGAACACGATCGTGCGGGTCGGCGGCCACGAATCGATCCCGCTCGACGTGCGGATCGTCGCCGCCACCCATCACGACCCGGTCGAGGCCGTGCGCAGCGGGCGGCTGCGCGAGGACCTGTTCTACCGGATCGCGACGGTCGCGCTGCACGTGCCCGCGCTCAGGCAGCGCGAGGACGACGTCGACGATATCGCGCTGCAGATCGTCGAGCGGCTGAACGCGCGGCACCGCACGAGAAAACGGCTGTCCATCCAGGCGATGAAGGCGTTGCGCGCCTACACGTGGCCCGGTAACGTGCGCGAGCTGCGCAATACGCTCGAGCGCGCGTTCATCCTCGCCGACGAGCAGATCGAGCTGCAGTTGCCGCGCCGTGCGCCACCGCGCGACGAATGTCGTCACAACGCGATCACGCTGCATATCGGCACGACGCTCGCGCACACGCAGCAGCGCTTCATCGTCGCGTCGCTGCGGCATTTCAACGGCGACAAGCCGCGCACCGCGAAAGCGCTCGGCATCAGCCTGAAGACGCTGTACAACCGGCTCGCGCTCCTGCCCGAACATGAACGGGAGGCGTTTCGCGGAACCGGCACGTCGAACGTGCCGAACGTGCCGAACGTGCCGAACCCGCCCGACGCACCGACTCCCTGAGCCCGCGCGGCACGCGTGCGACTCACGTCGCGACGTCGTGCAACGCCGCGTCCCAGTCGCGCACGAACCGCTCGATGCCGAAGCGCTCGCACGCGTCGCGTCGCGCGGCGGCGCCCCACTCGCGTGCGAGATCGGGATCGCGGATCAGCATGCGCATCGCATCGATCAGCACGGCCGGCCGCGTATCGGCCATGCCGTTGCGGCCGCTCCGGATGAGCAGCGCCATCTCGGTCGTCGCGAGCGCGACGATCGGCATCCCGATCATCATCGCCTCGATCACCGCGAGCCCGAGGCTCGTATAGCGGATCGGATTGAAGAAGAACCGGTAGTGCGACAGGAAGTGCGGCAGCGCCGGGTTCGGCACCTCGCCGATCCCGCCCAGCTCGGCCGAGCCCATCCCGACCAGTTCGAGCGGCACGCTGTGACGCGCGGCCTCGAACAGGTCGGCGCCCAGGCGACGCCCCCGGCGCGCCAGGTTGTTCACGACCGTCACGCCTTTCGGCAACGTCCCGTGATACGCGACGTGGTCGGGCATCAGCACGCCATGCTCGATCACGCGCGTCGGCGTCACGCCGTTGTCCCACATCAGCGCGTTGAACGGCGTCACGTGCACCAGCAGCACGTTCGGATCCTGCACCGGATGCAGCGTATCGGTCGGATGCCCGCGCGGCGGATCGTGCTCGACGAACAGGGTCGGCAACGCACGCTGGTCGTCGCTCAGCAGCCGCAGCCGGTCGTGCTCGTAATGCTTCTGATGCTGGTACAGCACGCAGTCGAATGCGGTGTCGCGCACGCACTCCGCCGGCACCTCGTGCACGTTGTCGCCCCATGGCAGGTGCCCGACGCGGCCCGCATAGCCGGGCGGATCGTGCGGCTTCGTCACGATGAAGAACTCGTGCGGCGCCTGCGACAGGTAATACAGGTAATTGCCATGCACGTGCCAGGTCAGCACGCGCAGCCGCTTACGTGACATGACGCCTCTCCTCCGCCAGCAGTTCGCCCGCCTGCTCGATCACGTCGCCGACCCCGATCGCCAGCGCGCATTCGTGCCCATACGGGCACGTGTCGAACATGCACGGCCGGCACGCCGGATAGTTCGCGAGGACGCGGTGACGCGCGCGGTCGAGCGGCGCCCAGCGGGCCGTGTCGCTGCCGCACGCGACGACCACGCTCGGCGTGCCGAGCGCCGCCGCGACGTGCGACACGCCCGTGTCGTTGCACAAGACCAGCCGTGCGCGTCCGATCAGCGCGGCAAGCGCGCCGAGCGGCGTGCGGCCGCACAGGTTCACGCAGGGCCGCGCGAGATGCTCGGCGAACGCACCGGCCAGCGCCCGTTCCGCGCGCGTGCCGGTCAACACGATCTGCCAGCCGTCGCCGGCGAGCTGCCGAGCGGCGAGCGCGAAGCGGTCGACCGGCCAGCGCCGCGACGCCATCCGCGCACCGGGATGCACGATCACGTAGCGCCCCGGATCGAGCGCATGCTCGTCGCACAGCACGTGCCACAACGCGTAATCGAGGCCGCCGAGCGGGAATTCGAGGTAGTCGCCCCATTCCGCGTAGCCGAGCGCGCGCATCAGCGCCAGGTAACGCGTGACTTCGGGCTCGTCGTCCCGCCACGCGAGCGTGTGGTCGAGCCGGGTCGCGCCACCGTCGGCCGGCACGAAGCCGGCCGTGCGCGTGGCCCCGAGCGACGCGACGATCGCATTGGTGGTCGTGCCGCTGCCGTGCAGCTGGATCGCGAGGTCGAAATCCCGCGCGCGGCACTCGGCGATGAACGCTTCACGGGTGGCTGCGTCGGGCACCGGTTGTTCGCCGAGCCCCGGCGCACCGGGAAACGCGATGAAACCGTCGAGATAGTCCGAGAAGCGCGACGCAAACTCGCGCGCCCACGGCAGCCCGATCAGCGTGATCCGCGCGTCGGGTTCGCCGCGCCGCAGCGCGCGCAACGCGGGCACCGCGCACAGCATGTCGCCGAGCTGCAGCGCACGGAACACCGCGATGCGCGCCGGGCGCCGCACGCGCTCGAAGTCGGCAGGTTCGGTCGTCATAGGAACAGGACCCGGAAATGAAGCGCGCCGCGCATGCGCCAGTACAGCGACACGGGCGGAATCGCGATGGACGTGACGATCATCTCGGCCACGTGCGACGGCGTGAGCCGCGTGCCGCGCAGGCGCTTCACGCAGAACGCCGCCGTCAACACGGCCCAGGCCGCCGCGCATGCCACGCCCGGCGCCGGCCACCCGGCCGCGAAGCACACGAGCGCGCCGAGCGCGGCGAGCACAGCCGCGTAGTAATGCCACGGCGGCACCGGCCGGATATGGCGGCGGTAGGTCGCGCGGTGCTTCTTGTACAGCAGCGCGTCGAAATAGACCTTCGACTGCTGGCCGATGCTCGCGCCCCAGCGCGCCGGGCGCACCGGATGCACGATACACGCCGCATCGGCGTCGACGATCGGCCCCGCGTGTTCGCGCAACGCGAACATCAGGTCCGCGTCCTCGCGCCAGGCGCGCGTGAAGCGTTCGTCGAAGCCGCCGACCCGTTCGAGCGCCACGCGCCGCACGAAACAGTTCGCCGTGGCGAATTCCGCATGCGCGAGGCCGGCCGCGTCGCGTTCGTAGTCGGTCGGGTGCGGCCGCAACGGCACGTCGATGCGGCCCGCGGCGGCGGACGCGGTCGGCTCGGCCAGCAACGCGGCCGTGCCGTGGCGCAGCCACGCCGGATCGGGAATCGTGTCGTCGTCGGTGAACGCGATCAACGCGCCGCACGCGCTGCGCCAGCCGACGTTGCGCGCACCGGCCGGCCCCTGCGTGGCGGGCGCGGTCATGTAGCGGATCGCCGGCACGTCGGTCACGCGCGCACGGCACCGCTCGACGACGGGCCGCGCGCTGCCGGCGGCGTCGTCGTCGACCACGATGATCTCGTAGGTCGTCGGGTCGAACACCTGCGCGCACAGCGCGTCGAGGCAGCGTTCGAGCAGGTCGGGCCGCCGGTAGGTCGGCACGACGACCGACACGACCGGCGGCCGCTGCGTGTCGCGCGCGTTCATCTCGGTTTCTCCAGCAGGAACGAACCGATCACGAGCGCGTCGAGCGGCGACGTCCAGAAGCATTCGAGCGCGTCGCGCGGCGTGCAGACGATCGGCTCGCCGCGGGTATTGAACGACGTGTTGACGAGCACCGGCACGCCGGTGAGCGCGTCGAACTCGGTCAGCAACGCGTGCAGCAGCGGATGCTGCGCTTCGTCGACGGTCTGCACGCGCGCGGTGCCGTCGATATGGCGCACGGCCGGAATCGTCGCCTCCGCGCCGGGCGCGACGTCGTACACGAACAGCATGAACGGCGCGCGCAGCGGCGTGCGCCGTCCGCCGCGGAACCAGTGATGCGCCTTGCTTTCGAGCACGACCGGCGCGACCGGCCGAAAATCCTCGCGATCCTTGATCTTGTTGAGCTTGCGCTGCATGTCCGGATCGGTCGGCGACGCGAGGATCGAGCGTGCGCCGAGCGCGCGCGGGCCGAACTCCATGCGCCCCTGGAACCAGCCGATCACGCGGTTCGCCGCGAGCAGCGCGGCCGTTTGCGCGGCGACGTCGGCCAGCCGCCGGTACGGCAGCTGGGCGTCCTTCAGGAACGCCTCGATCGCGTCGTCACCGTATGACGGCCCGAGATACGCATGATCCATCCGCCACGCGCCGCGCTCGCCGCGCATCCGGAAGTCGGTCCACAGCGCCGCGCCGAGCGCGGTGCCGGCGTCACCGGCGGCGGGCTGCACCCACACGTCGTCGAACGGGCCGCGATCGCGGATCTTCGCGTTCATCACGCAGTTCAGCGCGACCCCGCCCGCCATCGCGAGCTGTCGTTCGCCGGTGCCGGCGGCCAGCCAGTCGACCGCCTGCAATGCCGTTTCCTCCAGCACCAGTTGCAACGCATGCGCGATGTCGCAGTGATGCGGCTCGATCGGGCCGCCGCGTTCGCGCGGCGGGCCGAACAGCGCGACGAGATCGCCGTCGAGGATCGCGTAGCGTCCGTCGCCGTCGTAGCGCACCAGCTTGCGCATCGCGTCGGCGAACACCGGCTTGCCGTACGACGCGAGCGCCATCACCTTGTACTCGTCGGACGAGTGCAGGAAGCCGAGGTAGCGCGTCACGCGTTCGTACAGCAACCCGAGCGAATGCGGCAGGTTGACCTGGCCGAGCCGCCGGTACGCCCGGCCGTCGAACGCGCCGTAGCTCGTCGTCGCACGCTCGCCGCGCCCGTCCATCGTCATCACCGCGCAGCGCGCGAAAGGCGCCGCGAGAAACGCGCTCGCCTCGTGCGCGAGATGGTGCTCGACGAAATGCCAGCGGAACGGCCCGTCGTGCGTGACGCCGCGAAAACGCCGCTGCAGGTGGTGCGGCGCACCGCCCGCGAGCTGGCGCGGCGCGTTCACGATCGACGACAGGAACAGCGGATGCCATGGCGACGCGCCGCCGTTGCGCGGCGCGTGCGCCGACGGCGAAAGCGGCAAGGTCAGCGACGGCTCGGCCGTGTCGCGGTCGAGCTCGAACCACGGGTCGTACGAATACGCGACGTGGTCGACGTCCGCGAGCGCGATGCCGGCCTCCGCGAGACAGTAGTCGATCGCATGGTAGGGCAGCTCCCAGGTCGAGAACGGTACCGGGCGCTTCGCATGCTTCACGTGCGTGAAGCGTTCGTCCTCGGCGGCCGCGATCACGATGCCGTCGCGCACGAGGCACGCGGCACTGTCGTGAAAGGCGGCGTTGATGCCGAGCGTATGGATCGGTTCGGGCATGCGTCAGCTCCTCGTGATGGCGGGCGAGAACGGAATCACGTTCGACGGGCTCGCGTCGACCGGCCCGTCACCGTGCAGGGCGGCCCGCACGGCCGCCCGCCGCGCATGGCGCATGCGACCGCGCAGCAGCGCGTGCACGGCGGCGACCGCATCGTCGACGCTCACCGCGCGCAGGCACGGATGGCCGGGTTGGTCGCACACGCTGCGGTAGCAGTTGCGGCATGGCACGTCGACGTTCAGCACCCGGTGCGGCACCCGCCAGGGCGTGTGCTGCGGATTGGTCAGCGCATAGAGATCGACCACCGGCGTGCCGAGCGCGGCCGCGAGATGCACCGGGCCGGAATTGTTCGACAGCAGCAGGTCGGCCGTCTCGATCAGCGCGCCGAGTTCGCCGAGCGACAGCACGCCCGCCAACGGCACCGCACGCGGGCCCGCGCGGGCGCACACCGTGTCGACCAGCGCGCGCTCGCTCTCGCTACCGGTCACCGCGATGCCGTCGAACAGCGGCGCGACGCTCGCGGCCACCTCGCCGAAGCGCTCGGCCGGCCAGCGACGCGACGCCGCGCTCGCGCCCGGATGCACGATTAGCCAGCGCCCCGATGGCGCGCCCGGCCGGCGTGGGCCGCCGATGCGCTGCAACGTGGCCTGCAACCGCGCGCTCACCTCACGCCGCGCCGCGTCGCCCGGCTCGAACGCCATCCGCCAGTTCGACGTCGTGGCGCCGATCGCGCGCACGAGCGCCAGCTGCCGCGCCACCTCGTGCCGCACGTGCGACTCCGGTTCGCTTTCCGGCACACGGTCGGTCAGCAGTTCATACGGGTTCTCGCGGCAATGCGCGAGCCGCAGCGGAATGCCCGCCAGCCAGCACATCATCGCGGCGGGCAACGGGTTCTGGCTGTAGACGGTAAAGACCGCGGCCGCATCGAAACGGCCGGCCAGCAGCCGGTCGATCATGTCGAGATCGGCGACCGGATCGCCGCGCACGTCGGGGTGCTTGACCCACGGCGCATCGTAGGTCCACACGTCGTCGACCATCGGCAGGTGCGCCGCCAGCGCGGCGCCCGTGCGCGACGTCAGCAGCGTGAGCCGGCGACCCTCGCCGCTTTCCTTCAGCGCGCGCAACGCGGGCGTCGTCATCAGCACGTCGCCGACGCTGTCGAGCCGCACGCACAGGATGCGGCGCGCGCGACGCCACGCGGCGTTCATCGCCGCCCCCACGTGCCGTGCCGCCGCACGGCTTCGCGCGCGACGATGTCGGCCGCGAGGTCGACGCGATCGACGACGTGGTGCGGCGATCGCGAGGCGTCGGTGCGCCATTCGGTCTCGTGCCCGCAGTCGACGAGGATGGTGCGGCAGCGCGCGGCGCGCCCGGCCGCGACGTCGTCGAGGATGTCGCCGATCATCCAGCTCCATTCGGGGACGACGCCCAGCATGGCCAGCGCGCGACGCAACATGCCGGGGCGCGGCTTGCGGCACACGCAGTCAACCGTATAGGCCGGCACGCTGCCGCGCGGGTGATGCGGGCAGTAAAAAAAATCCGCCAGCGTCGCGCCGTTTGCTTCGAACAGTTCGGCGAGACACCGGCGGACCGCGCCAAGCTCGTTTTCGGTAAAGCGGCCAAGCGCGACGCCCGGCTGGTTCGAGACGACCACGATCGGCATGCCGGTCGCGCCGAGCGTGCGCAGCGCACGTGCCGCGCCCGGTGCGAGGCGCATGCGCGCCGGATCGACGTTGTAGGGCACGTCGTCGAGCAACGTGCCGTCCTTGTCGATCAGCACGGCGCCGGGCAGCCCCCTTTCGCGCGTCAAGGCCATGACGTCTCCTTCATCGGCAGCACCATCACTTCCGGCACCACCGTGCCGGGCGGCTGCATCAGCACGAAGCGCACGGCGGCCGCGACGTTCTCGGCCGGCTGCAGCGTGTCCGCGTCGATGTCCGGGAAGCGGTCGAGCAGGAACGGCGTGCGCATCCCGCCCGCGACGATCGCCGACACGCTCACGCCGGCCGGCCGCAGTTCGGCATGCAGCGCATGCGACAGGCCGAGCAGCCCCCACTTCGTCGCGTGATAGGCGGACGCATTCGGCCATGCGCGCTTCGACGCGGTCGACGCGATGTTGACGATATGCCCGGTGCCGCGCGCCTTCATCATCGGCACCGCGGCGTGGCACATCAGGTAAGGGCCGAGCAGGTTCGTCATCAGCACCTGCCGCCATGCGTCGACGCTCACGTCGTCGATCGGCGCGGTCACGTCGATCGCCGCGTTGTTGACGACCACGTCGAGATCGCCGAGCGCTTCCCGCGCGTCGTGCACGACCTGCAGCACGGACGCCTCGTCGCGCACGTCGAGCGGCCGGCCGACCGCCGGCCCGCCGTGCCGTTCGAGCCGCTGCGCGACGGCGGCCGCGCGGTCGCCGTCGAGATCGGCGACGACCACGTGCGCACCGTGCCGCGCCAGGTCTTCGCAAATGGCCTCGCCGAGCCCGCGGCCGCCGCCGGTCACCAGCACGACGCGGCCGGCGAGCGGCGCTTGGGGCGAATCGTGTTTGACGTCGTTCACCTGCACCTCCTTGCAAACGTCCGGACGCATCCGGACCGGCTGGGACGCTTGTCGCGACAAGCGTCGGTGCAGGAGATACAGCGAGAACCGTGCCGGCTTGCCGGCGCGCGTGCCACCTCGCGCGTCTGCACGCGCTCGCACGCTTTTTTATAAGCTGCTGTAAAAACCGCCCCGGCCGGCCATGCTCAGATCGCCAGCGCGTCCGGCGTCGCCTGCGCGCGGCGCTTCGCGAGCGCACGCAGGTAGTGCGCGATGCAGCCGGCGAACGCCTCGTCGAACCACGGCTGCGCGCCCGACACGCCGACCACGATCCCGCCGAGCGCGACCCCGCCCCACAGGTTCGTATCGCCCGCGCGCAGCCGGTACGGCTCGAGCACCTGCACGACGTGGCCGTCGCGGCCCGTTTCCCACGACAGCCGCGCCTTCGCGCGCGCATACGCCCGGTAGTCGGCGTCCCAGTCCTTCGGGTCGGGCAACGAGAACTCGTACAGGATCGCGTCCTCGAACGGCGTGTCGCGCGGCCCGAGCGCGGGATCCATGATCACGATGTGCAGGCAGCCGCTGTCGCCGACGAAGTCGCTCTGCAGCGCGGCAGACAGGCTCGGCAGCAGCAGTTCGACCGCGGCGACCGCGGTCTGGCGGTCGACAAACGCGCTACCGGCGCGGCGGCCGGTCAGCGCTTCGGGTGGCGGATTCGACATGGGTTTCTCCAGAGGAAAAGGCGAGTGCGCGCAACGTCGCGATCAGGTCGGCCGTTGCGGCGGGCTTGGTCAGGTAAGCGTGGAAACCGGCCTCGACCGCGCGCGTGCGGTCGCGCTCGCGCGCGTGGCCGGACAGCGCCACGCCCTCGAGCGGCGCGCAGCCTTCCCGATCGCGCGCGGCGTCGATCTGGCGAATGACGCGCCGCTGGCAACGCATCCGCCGGCGCGTAAGCACGCGCCGGGCAGGCCGCATCGATCGCGAACGTGACGAAGCCGCCGCCGTACTTGCCGATGACGACGACGATCACGAGCACCGCCCGGGCGGCGTATCGTCGGTTCCCGTCGTCATGCGTGCGGGGGGCGGTTCGGGGCGCGCCGGTTCATGCACGAGCGCTCAGTGGTGCGGTTTGCGCTCGCGGTCGCGACCGACGGTGCCCGGCTCGGGATCGAGCACGGCGGGCTGCGTCGGCGTCACGGTCCGCTGGTCGGGATGCAGCACCATCCCCGAATCGTGCTCGCCCTCGTCACGCCGAACCCGCACGCGATTCTCGACGTCGCGCACGCCCATGCAGCCGTCGGCCAGATCCTCGATGCCATGCTTCATCCATCGCGCCGGCACCGTGCCGTCCAGTTCGACGCGGCCGTCCTGCACCTGCACCGTGACGTCGCTCACGTCGATGTCGAGTGCATGCGCGAGCCGCTCGCACACATCTTCGCGGATCCGCTCGTCCGAGCGCGTATAGCCTTTCGGCCCGCGACGATTGCGCAGCGCGTCGCGTTCGGCGTCGCTGCCGAACCGCGACAAGTCGGGGGCGTCGCCGCGGTAGCGCGGAACGTCGCGCGGATCGCCATAGGCGCGGTCGCGGTCGTATTCGCCCATCCGGTGATGCCCGCGAAACGCCGGGGGAACGCCGCGGTACGGGCCTTCCCTGTACTGGCTTTCCCCCCAGTCACGGCCCTGCGCGCGATAGTCGCGCTCGCCGTAGCCGGGCTCGGGTTCGCGCGCCGGCTGGCGCGGGAAATCGCGCTGCCAGCCCGCCTCGGCCCCGACGCGCCGCTGGCCGACCGGCCGCGCCGCGCGTTCGCTCCATTCGCTGCCCCAGTCTTCCGGACCGACGTCCTCGCTCGCGAAGCGGCGGTACGCCGACTCGTCGCCCGCTTCCGGCCATCGCGCCGGATCGTCCGGGATGCCGCGCTCGCCGGCGCCTCGGGTCGCGCGTTCGTTGCGCTCCTGCCAGTCGGGCGGGCAACCGCGTTCGCCGTGCCGTCCGGGATATCGTCGTTGCATCGTGTCCCTCCTTGAGCGCGCCTGCGCCGTGCACGGCCCCATGCCGGGTCACGGCGCGCGTCGGTCAGGTCGAATGCAAGTCGCGTGCCGCCGTGGTGGCCGATGGAAGACGGACGCGCATCGCGACGTCGATCGGCTGCCGGACGCGAGAATCTGCAATGCGATTGCAGTTTTTGCGTGCCGGGCGTCACGGCGTGCCGTCATCGCCCGCTTCGTCCCCGTCATCCGGTTCCGTCGTGCGACCGGGCTCGCTCAGCCGCTCGGTACGGTCCGGCTTGATGTCCATGCCCTCGTCGAGCGTCGAATCGCCGTCCGCCGACGCGCGCTCACCGGTGCCCGCACGATCCGTATCGCTGTCGAGCGACGCATCGCCGCGTTCGAGCGCGTGATCGTCGAGCGGCGAATCAACGTCGAACGGATGACGCCGCGCGCCGGCCGTGTCGCTGCCGCTGTCGGACGAGTCGCTCGGCCCCAGTGCGCGGCCGTCGCGGCCGCGGCTGGCATTGTCGTCGTCCGGGCCGGACGGTTCGTTGTCGGGGTTCAGCGTGCTGTTCATGTGGTTCTCCTTGCGAGGCTCGCGGCCGCGTGCAGCCGGCCCACGCGGCGCGGCTGGCGGATCGCAAGCGCATGCAATCGGCGTGCCGCGCCGCGCACCGGAACCGATTGCGCGCGGCCGGAATGGCGATCGGCACAACCGATGCGCACCCATTGATCAGCCAAATTGAGTTCCCTTATGCTTTCGGGGTGCCAATCCCCTAAGCTTTCGGGGTGCCAATCCGATCCGTACCGCCGCCGCCGGCCCGCCCGACGGCGGCCGGGCGGCGCTTGCCCGCCCGTCTTCGACAAGCCGCTCCGATGATGAAAGACGACCTCAATCCTCGCTCGCCTCCCCCGCCGCTCGGGCAATCCGAGGCGTGCGACCTGTTGCACCGCTTCGCCGAGTTCCGGTTCCAGACGGTCGTCGAGTCGATCACCGACTACGCGGTGTTCATGCTCGACCCGTACGGCAACGTCGCGACCTGGAACGCGGGGGCCGCGCGCATCAAGGGCTATCGCGCCGCTGAGATCGTCGGCCACCACTTCTCGCGCTTCTATCCGCCCGACGCGATCGCGGCCGGCCGGCCGTCGCTCGGGCTCGCCGAAGCGGCCGCCAACGGCCACTTCGAGGACGAAGGCTGGCGCGTGCGCAAGGACGGCTCGCAGTTCTGGGCGAACGTGACGATCACGCCCGTGCACGATCACTCGAACCAGCTCTGCGGCTTCATCAAGATCACGCGCGACATGACCGAGCGCAAGCGGCTCGAGGAGCTCGAAGCGTCGACGCACCGGCTCAGCGTGTTCATCGCAATGCTCGCGCACGAACTGCGCAACCATCTCGCGCCGTTGCGCCACTCGGTCGGCGTGCTGCAGAGCCTGGCCAACCCGGCCCCCGCGCTCGCGCAGTGCCGCGACGCCGTGCATCGTCAGGTCACGCAACTGACGCGGCTCGTCGACGACCTGCTCGACGTCGGGCGCATCACCGCCGGCAAGCTCGAGCTGAACGACCGCCCCATTACCGTGCGCGACATCGTGTGCCGCGGCGTCGAAAGCATCCAGCCGAAGCTGGCCGCGCGCGGGCAGCACATCCACGTCGATCTGCCGGCCGATGCCGTGCCGCTGCACGGCGACGATGCGCGGCTCGTCCAGGTGCTGCACAACCTGCTCGACAATGCGTCGAAGTTCTCGCCGCTCGGCGGACGCATCGACGTCGGCGCCACGATCGAGGGGCCGGTCGTCGCGATCCGCGTGACCGATCGTGGCGTCGGCATCGCGCGCGACGCGCTCGAAACCATCTTCGACCTGTTCGAGCAGGAAAGCGGGGCGGGCCGGCGGCCGACCGACGGCTTCGGGCTCGGTCTCGCGATCTGCCGGACGTTCGTCGAACTGCACGGCGGGCGCATCTCGGCCGAAAGTGCCGGGCCCGGTCACGGTGCGACGTTTACGGTGCGGCTGCCGATCGACCGCATGGCGCGCGCGACCCGCGGCGACGTGCGCGGGCCGGTCAAGTCCGCGCAGACGGACACGACGCCGCTCCGTATCGTCATCGTCGACGACAATCGCGATTCGGCCGACACGCTCGCCGTGCTGCTGCAGGTGAAGGGGCACGCGCCGCGCGTCGCCTACAACGCGCACGACGCCGTGGCGCTCGCCCGCGACTACGCCCCGCAGCTGATGATCCTCGACCTCACGATGCCCGACGTCGACGGCTTCACGCTCCTGCACGAACTGCGCGCGATCGACGCGCTGCGCGACACGACCTGCGTGGCGCTGTCGGGACACGCCAGCGCGGCGGACCTGGAGCGCACCGCACGCGCAGGCTTCGACGAGCACCTCGTGAAGCCCGTCGAAATCACCGTGCTCGACGCGCTGCTGCAGCGCGTCGCACGCCGGGTTCGCCGCACACCGTGACCGCCGTGCTCACGTGCTCAAGCCACCGCGCGACACATCGCCGCGCATGCTTCACACGCGAGCGCGCAGCGGCGGCAATGATCGTGTGCATGCCGCTGGCATTCCGCCGCACACAAGTCGCATGCCTGCGCGCACAGCGCGCAGATGCTGGGCATGAGCACGCTGCGGCGCGCCATCGCGCCCGACGCGAAGCGGCACAGCTGCGCGCATTCGATGTCGAGCGCGATGCAGTCGGCCAGCGCCTGCGCGTCGCGCTCGGCGAGGCACGCGGCCGTACAGGCATCGCAGGCGTGGGCGCACGCGTCGCAAGCGGCCATGCAGTTGTCGTAGGGGTCGTTCATCGCAGTCCTCCCGGTTTCGGTTGGCATCGTCACGGCGTCAGCTTCACCTTCATCCAGCCCGGCTCGCGCGTGTCGAACGCGCGATAGGCATCGATCGCATTCGTCAGCGGCTCGCAACGCGTGAGCACCGACAGCGGGTCGAATGCGCCGCTGCGCACGAGCTCGACGAGCGGCGGCGTCACCGTTCGATGATTGCAGTTGCCCATCTTGATCGTCAGGTTGCGGTTCATCGCATCGCCGACCGGGAACACGCGCGCCGCCGGCGGATACACGCCGATCACCGCGACCGTGCCGGCTTTCGCGACCGCGCGCACCGCCCATTGCAGCACCTGCGACGGCCCGTCGCCCGGCACCCAGTTGCGGCCGTCCGGCTTGCGGTGCGGCGCGATCGCCTCGACTTCCGCATCGAATGCATGCGCCGCGTCGCGATCGGCCGCGGCCGGCCCGTGCGTCGCGCGCATCGCGTCGACGCCCACCGCGTCGATCACGCGATCGACGCCGATTCCGCCCGTCAGCCGCAGCACCGTCTCGACCGGGTCGTCCTCCGCGAAATCGACGATCTCCGCGCCTTGCGCGCACGCCATCTCGAGGCGCGACGCCACGCGGTCGATCGCGATCACGCGCCCGGCGCCCATCAGCTTCGCGCTCGCGATCGCGAACTGGCCGACCGGCCCCGCGCCGAACACGGCGACCGTGTCGCCCGCGCGCACTTCCGCGAGCTGCGCGCCGAAATAGCCGGTGGGAAAAATGTCCGACATCAGGATCGCGCGATCGTCGTCGATCGCATCCGGCAGCCGAATCAGGCTCGCATGCGCAAGCGGCGTGCGCGCGTACTCGGCCTGCAGCCCGTCGAACGCGCCGCTCGCGGCCGGACCGCCGAAGAACGCGGTACCCGCACGCGGGCCGCCCGGGTTCGCGACGTCGCATTGCGCGGTGTAGCCCGCGCGGCAGTACGCGCAACTGCCGCATGCGATCGTCGACGGAATCAGCACACGGTCGCCGCGCCGCAGGTTGCGCACGTCGCGCCCGACCGTCTCGACGATGCCGACGCCCTCGTGGCCGAGGATCGTGCCCGGCTTCATCCCGCCGAGGGTGCCGCGCACCATGTGCAGGTCGGTGCCGCAAATCGCGCTGGCCGTCAGGCGCACGACCGCGTCGGTCGCGTCGGTGACTTCGGGATCGGGCACCGTGTCGATGCGAATGTCGCCGATACCGTGAAATACGACTGCTTTCATGTCAGGCCCTCCTTGTTCGAACGTTCTCGGAACTACCGAGAAAACAATCGAGCAAGGAATGAGCCCTGACGGGCCTGGCCTGAATGCTCTCCGCGGTGCGGAGAGCATTCGTCCGTCACGGCGCCAAGGGCGTCGTTGAGGCACGACGGACGCGCCGCGCCGCGCAGCCATCTTCGGCTCTCGGCCACGTCGATTGCCGAGCCCTTCCTGTCGGGCCCGTGGCTGGCAAGCTTTGCGGTGCGTTATCCCGACGCGACCATCGACATGACCGTCACGGACGAAGCATTCGACGTCGTCGCGCGCGAATTCAATGCCGGGATCCGGCTGGGACAGGTCATCGAGAAGGACATGATCGCCGTGCCGCTGGGCGGCGAGCAACGCGAACGCCCCCGCAATGGTCGTCAGGGATCGACGCGCGTCAGGTCGTGCCACGCGAAGACGATGATGACGGTGGATTCAACCCGTCGATGCAACAGCTTGATGAAATCGCTCAGCCGGTGTATCGAAGTAAAGGGCTATTCGCGGACGCTCATTGAGCCGCTCCGCCCAGCACACCCGGCGCCCGCCACTGCTCGCTCAGAACTTATGCCGCACCCCGACCCGAAGCGAAACCTGCTTGTCAGTCGCGGACGGTGTCAATCCGGTGATCTGCGCAACCGCGGGCTGCCCGAGCGAGTCCGTCCCGCTCGCCTTCTCGAACACGGCAACCGTATAAACGTCGGTACGCTTCGACAGGAAATAATCGACACCCGCGCTGAACAGGTTGTAATTCGCGCCGCCCTTGCCGCCGGCACCGCCGTTTCTCGTGTAGTCGTAGGCGACGCCGGCTTGCAACGACGGCGTAAACTGGTATTTCGCGTTGATCTCGACGTTGTTGAACGCCGCGGTGCCCGCGTAACGCAGCGCATTCGGCCCCGACGCGGAGCCCAGCCCCTCGAAGCGCGTATTCGAATACGCGAGATTGACGCTGAGGGCGGCCAGCGTCACGCCCGCTCCGACGCCGGCGATTTCGAGCCGGTTCGCCGACGCATAGCCGGCGAACACGGGGTTGTTCTCCGGCGCACTCGCGCTGCCGGCGCTGCCGAGGTTGTTGCTTGTCGCCGGGCCGGCATTCGGATTCGCGCCGAAGAACGACGTGTTGGGGTTGCGGACGTTCAGGTAGCCCGCGCCGATCGAAAACGGCCCCGCCGCGTACGACGCGCCGGCGCCCCAGATCCAGTTGGTCGAGAACGACCCGGCGGTGCCGCCGAGATTCATCAATGCTTCGACCGTCAGCCCGCGGTAGCTGGCACTGCGGAACTTGATCGAATTGTTGATGCGTCGCGTGTTCAACGCGTTGTCGAGGTCGCCCGGATGCGAGGTCATGTAGCCGCCCCACTGCGGCGCGGCGAGGAACGGCCCGTAAAAGTCAACGACAGGATCGTACTGGCGCCCGAGCGTGACCGTGCCGACCGGATGGCCCAGGCCGACATACGCCTGCCGCCCGAACATCGCACCGCCCTGGTTCAGCACGCCGCTATTGCTGTAGAAACCGCTCTCCAGCACGAACAGTGCCTTGAGACCGCCGCCGAGATCCTCGCTGCCCTTGAGCCCCCAGCGGCTCCCCTGCAGGCCGGCCGATCCGCCTTCGATCATCGCGATCTGATGACCACCGACCGGGCCGGCCGCCGTTCGCGCCGTTTGCACATTGCTGGTGTAATTGATGCCGCTGTCGATGATCCCGTACAACGTCACGCTGCTTTGCGCCAGTGCGATCGCCGGCACTGAATTCAGTACAACCAAGCAAAATGAAAGCTTCTTCATCAATCGATCTCCTCCTTCGGTTATATGTTCCGGCTCGCCGCCGGATTGAGCTTCATCGTGTCAATGGGTCTGGTTCACCACGTTCGACGGCGTGTCGGCGGCCGGCTGTTCGTGAACGCGAATGAAGAACGTCATCAGGAACGACACGACGAGCAGCGCCGCGAGAAACAGCAGTCCAGGGGTCGCGCTCTGCCCCGCTCCCTTGACGAAGCCGATCATGAACGGCCCGACGAAGCCGCCGAGGTTGCCGATCGAGTTGATCACCGCGATCGACACGGCCGCGGTCGAGCGGCTGAGAAACAGCGTCGGCAGCGCCCAGAACGGCGACTTGAACGCGTACAGGCCCGCGAGGCTCAGGCTGATCATCGCGATCGACACGTACGGGTTCGTCGACAGGCCCGCGCCGAGCAGCGCCGCGGCGGCCACCGCCAGCGGAATCGCCGAATGCAGGCGTCGTTCGCTGCGCCGGTCCGAACGACGCGACCACATGACCATCGCAATCGTCGCAACCACGTAGGGCACCGTCGCGATGAGCCCGATCTCGGTATGCGAGAGCCTCGACGAGAAGCCCTTGATGATCTGCGGCATCCAGTACCCGACGCCGAGGCTGCCGCACTGATACACGAAGTAGATGAACGACAGGTACAACACCTTCGGGTTCGTCATCGTCTTCAGCGAACCGAGATGCTGCGCACGCGGCCGCGCCTTGCGGTCGTTGTCGAGTTCGTTCAGCAGCCACGCGCGCTCCGCGGGCGTGAGCCACTTCGCGTCGCCCGGGCGGTCCGTCAGGTACAGGAAGCACAGGATCCCGCCGACCAGCGCGGGCGCGCCTTCGAGCACGAGCATCCAGCGCCAGCCACTCCACTGGAACCAGTGGACGTGATCCATGATCCACGTCGAAAGCGGCGCGCCGATGATGTACGACACCGGGATCGCGGCCGTAAACAGCGCGACGGTCGTCGCGAGTTCCTTCGCACGGAACCAGTAGGTCAGGTACACGATGATCCCGGGGAAGAAGCCTGCTTCCGCCACGCCGAGCAGGAACCGCAGCACGTAGAGCTGCGTCGCGTCCTGCACGAATGCGGAGATCACCGACACGACGCCCCACGTCACCAGGATCCGCGCGATCCATACGCGTGCGCCGAACTTGTTGAGCATCACGTTGCTGGGCACTTCGAACAGGAAATACCCGATGAAGAAGATGCCCGACGCGAAGCCGAACGCCTCGCTCGACAGCGCGAGCTCCTTGTTCATCTGCAACGCGGCATAGCCGATGTTCGCGCGGTCGAGATACGAAATGATGTAGAGGACGAACACGAACGGGATGATGCGCCACGCGATCTTGCGCACCAGCGCGCGTTCGTCGATAGGGGTTGCTTGATTCATGAATGTGCACCGGCGGACCTGCCGCCGGCTGTCTCCTGATGGGGCGGGAAGGATTACGCGCGGTGTCCGGAGAACACCATGCACACGGGGCTGCCCGACGCGACCGAGAAGCCGGTCGGCTTGAGGCGGCCCGTCGCGGCATCGATCGCGAACGCGACGATGCTGTCGCTGTCTTCGTTCAGCGCGTACATGAAGCGGCCGTCCGGCGTGCCGGTCATGAAGCGCGGCGTGCGGCCGCCGGCCGGTTCGGCCGCGACGAACGCGAGATGGCCGCTGGCCGGGTCGATGCGGAACACGGCGATGCTGTCGTCGCCGCGGTTCGATGCGTAGACGAAGCGCCCGGCCGGATCGACCTCGATCTCCGACGCGCGGCTGTTGCCGGTGTACGTGTCCGGCAGCGACGACACGATCTGCACGGGCGTCAGCGCACCGTTCGACGACGTGTACCGATAGGTCGTGACGGTCGAGTCGAGTTCGTTGACGACATACGCGAGCGCGCCGTTCGGATGAAACGCGACGTGACGCGGGCCGGCCGTCTCGCGCGTGACGACGAACGCCGGATCGGCCGGCGCGAGCCGCCCGTCCTTGAACCGGAACGAGAACACGCGGTCGAGCCCCTTGTCCGGCACGATCACGAATTGCCCGGTCGGGTCGAACGGGTTGAAGTGCGGCTTCGCCTGCTTCTGCTCGATGCGATGCGGGCCGATCGGGCCTTCGAGCGGAACGAGCTGCGCGACCTCCTGCAGCGTCCCGTCGACCGCGATCGGCAGCACCGCCAGGCTCGCGCCGATGTGGTTCGACACGACCACGTAGCGGCCGGTCGGGTCGATCGCGAGATGCACGGGGTTCTTGCCCTGCGTGCTCTGGCGGTTCAGGAACGTGAGCTGGCCGGTCGTCTTGTCGACCTTGAATGCGCTGATGTCGCTCAGGTCGCCGTGGACCGTGTACAGGTGTTCGCCATTCGCGCTCAACGCAAGGAACGACGGATTCACCAGATCCTTGACGAGCTGCACGCGCTCGAGCGCCCCCGTTCCGGTATCGACGCGATAGACGCTGATCCCGTCGCCGCGGGCGTTTCGTTCGCGCGTGGTGCGCGATCCGACATAAGCAAACATGGGTGTTTTTCCTTTCAAAGCCTTGTGTGATTCGTCTGCAGAAACCGGCCCGGCGGCCGCGCCGAGGAGCGCGAGCGCGCCGAGCGCCGCCGTGTGCCCCATCACGCGGCGACGCATCGGATCCGGACCGTTTTCGTCCGGGTCGTTGCCTGTTTTCGTCACGGTCGTCTCCTGAATTGTTGTATGTCGGGTTAGCACTAGATTGCATTTTTACTTGTTAAAGTGCAAAAATACAGTCATGGAAAACACCAACTCCCCCTCGGAAGCCCGGTTGACAGTCGATGGCGCGACGTTTCGCTTCGTCGACCTTCCCGGCAGGTTCGGCGCCACGTTGCGCGAACTGCCCGTCGTGCTGCGTCTGCTGCTCGAAAACGTGATCCGCAATACCGATGGCGACGAGCGGCAGCAGGCGGTCGACGCCATCGTCGAATGGACGCGCCGCGCGACCAGCGAGGCCGAGATCGCGTTCCAGCCGAACCGCGTGCTGATGCACGACACCACCAGCACGCCGGCGCTCGTCGATATCGCCGGGATGCGCGACGCGCTCGCCGAAGCCGGCGCGGATCCGGCGTCGCTGAACCCGGTGCTCCCGGTCGATTCGTCGGTCGACCACTCGCTGGCCGTCGAATATTTCGCGCGGCCGGACGCCGC
This sequence comes from Burkholderia sp. AU6039, assembly GCF_002223365.1. NCBI lineage: Bacteria > Pseudomonadati > Pseudomonadota > Betaproteobacteria > Burkholderiales > Burkholderiaceae > Burkholderia > Burkholderia sp. AU6039. Next base: position 73,442 of record NZ_NKFK01000008.1, on the reverse strand, counting down.
GCCGCTGAACTTGCAGCGCGAGCTGCGCCGCAACGCGGAGCGCTACCGGTTCCTGCGCTGGGCATCGAAGTCGCTGACGGGCGTGCGCATCCATCCGCCGGGCACGGGGATCATGCATACGATCAACCTCGAGCAACTGGCGACGGTGGTCACGACGCTCGAGCGCGACGGCGAGCGCTGGGCCGTGCCCGACACGTTGATCGGCACCGACAGCCACACGCCGATGATCAACGGCATCGGCGTGCTCGGCTGGGGCGTAGGCGGCCTGGAGGCGCAGACGGTGATGTTCGGGATGCCCGTGATGCAGCGCATTCCCGACGTGATCGGCGTACGGCTGACCGGCGCGTTGCGCGCGGGCGTGCTGGCGACCGATCTCGCGCTGACCGTCACGCAGCGGCTGCGTGCAATCGGCGTATCGGGTGAGTTCGTCGAGTTCTTCGGCCCGGGCGTCGCGACGCTCAGTGCCGGCGAGCGCGCGGTCGTCGCGAACATGGCGCCCGAGTATGGCGCGACGACCGGCTTCTTCCCGGTCGACGGCAACACGCTCGACTACCTGTGCGCGACCCACCGATCCGAATCGGCGATCCGGCTCGTCGAAGCGTTCACGCGACAAGCCGGCCTGTGGTTCGATCCGGATGCCGAGCCGCGCTACACGCGCACGATCGACCTCGACCTCGCGTCGATCGGCATGCACGTCGCCGGGCCGCGCCGCCCGCAGGACCTGCTCGATCATTCGCAGACGGCCGCCGCGCTCGCGCCGCTCGCGTTCCATCCCGCGCATCCGCATCCGTCGATGCCGAAGCATCCGGTCGCGATCGCCGCGATCACGAGCTGCACGAACACGTCCGATCCTGCGCTGCTGATCGCAGCCGGCCTCGTCGCGCGCAACGCGCGCGCGCTCGGGCTGAAGGTGCCGGCATGGGTTAAGACGTCGCTCGGCCCCGGTTCGCCCGCGGCGGCCGCCTACCTCGAACGGGCCGGGCTCGTCGACGACCTGTCGGCGGTCGGTTTCGATATCGTCGGGTACGGCTGCACGACCTGCATCGGCAACTCCGGGCCGTTGACCGAGCCGATCCGCGCGGCGCTCGCCGACGCGTCGATCCGGCCGGTCGCGATGCTGTCAGGCAACCGCAATTTCCCGGGGCGCATCCACCCGGATCTCGACCTCGGCTTCATCATGTCGCCGCCGCTCGTGATCGCGTTCGCGCTGGCCGGCGACGCCGAAATCGACGTGAGTCGCGACCCGCTCCAGCACACGGCCGACGGCCGGCCCGTGTACCTGCACGACCTGTGGCCGACACGCGAAGCCATCGCCGAACTGACGGCGGCCGCCGCCGATCCGCACGACTACCCGCGCGCCTTCGCGCACGCCAGTGCGAACCCGGCCTGGCACGACCTCGACGCGCCCGACAGCGCGCAGTTCCCGTGGGATCCGGCCTCGACCGCGCTGCGCCGGCCGCCGTTCGCGTCGGCGTCGCAGCGCAGCCAGCTCGGCACGTACAGCGCGTATCCGCTGCTGGTGCTCGGCGACGACGTGACGACCGATCACATCTCGCCCGCCAGCGCGATCCCGAAGGACAGCTTCGTCGCGGATTTCCTCGTGTCGCGCGGCGACGATCGCGATGACCTGAACGTGTTCGCATCGCGGCGCGGCAACTGGGAAGTGATGATGCGGGCCGCGTTCTACAACCGGACCCTCGTCAACCGGCTGCGCGACGGCATGCCGGTCGCGCATACGCTGCACGTGCCGAGCGGCGACGTGTTGCCGATCTTCGAGGCAGCCGCGCGCTACCGGGAGGAAGGCAATCCGGTCGTGCTCGTCGCCGGCGAGCGCTACGGCACCGGATCGTCGCGCGACTGGGCCGCGAAAGGCCAGCGGCTACTCGGCATCCGCGCGGTGCTGGCGGCAAGCTTCGAGCGCATCCACCGCTCGAACCTGATCGGGATGGGCATCCTGCCGCTGCGCTTCGCGGCGGGCATCCACCCGGACACGCTGGACCTCCGGCCAGGTGATAAGCTCGAGGTCGACGCGCCGGCCGATGCGCTGTCGCCGCGCTGCACGGTGCCCGTGCGCATCGTGCGCGCCGACGGTCGCGTCGAGCCCGTCGACGCGACGGCCGCGGTCGAGACCCGTCTCGAATGCGAGCTGCTGCGCTCAGGCGGCGTCATTCCGCTGATATTGCAGAAGAACTTGACGACGCAGGAGGCTTGAGACCGAAGCCGCCCGCGGCGCCCCGAATGCTCACTCACATGATCGACCGCTCCATCGCGACCCAGATTGTCGAATTGATCAAGACGGAAGGACTCGCCGTCGGCGCGCACCTGCCCGCGCAGATGCTGGCCGACCGCCTGCGCGTATCCCGTTCACCCGTCAACGAGGCGCTCGCGCTGCTGCACGAGAAAGGCATCCTGACGCGCGAGCGCAATCGCGGCTTCTTCGTCGCGAAGCCCGTGATCGAGCCGCTGTCGGACGTCGTCGACGAACTCGGTCTCGGCGAAGCCGACGTGATCACGAGCGTGTATTTCCGGATCGCGGACGATCGCCTGAAGGGCGAGCTGCCCGACGAATTTTCCGAGCAGCTGATCCGCACCCGCTACGGGCTGACGAACGCGCAGCTCACGGCCGTGCTCGGGCGTATCGCGCAAGAAGGCTGGGCCGAGCGCAAGCCGGGCTACGGCTGGCAGTTCTCGCCGATGCTCACGACGCCCGACAGCCTGTTGAAATCGTACCGGCTGCGCCTTGCGCTCGAACCGGCCGCACTGCTCGAACCCGGCTACCGGCTCGAACCGAAGGTGCTGGAACGGTGCCGCGAAGTCGAGAAACACCTGCTCGCCGGCGGCATCGAGGCCGATACCGCCGATCAACTGCACGATCGCGGCGTGCGGTTCCACGAATCACTCGTCGAAGCATCGGGCAACAGTTTCTTCATCGACACGATCCGGCGCGTGAATCGCGTGCGCCGCCTGCTGTCGTACCGCTCGATGCAGGATCGCGAGCGCTACGTCGAACATGCGAAGCAGCATCTTCACGTGCTCGAGCTGCTCGAGCGCGAGCGCAATGAAGAGGCGTCGGAAGAACTGCGTCAACACCTGTTGCATACGCTCGATGCGCTGTCGCGCATCAGCGCCATTCTCAAACCTTGAGCGCCCGTGCGAGCGGCGCATCCGATTCCCAAACGAGCCCTTTCATGACCGTCGACCCTTCCGTCCTCTCCGCGTTCACCCCGACCGGCAAGCTGCGAGCGTCGATCAATCTCGGCAACCCGATCCTTGCGAACCGCGACCCGGCCACGGGCGAGCCGTTCGGCGTGTCGATCGACCTCGCACGCGCGTTCGCTGAGCGGCTGTCTGCCGAGCTGGAGCTCGTCGTGTTCGACGCCGCCGGCAAGTCCGTGCAGGCGCTGACCGAAGAGCGCGCCGATTTCGGCTTCTTCGCGGTCGATCCGCTGCGCGGCGAGACGGTCGCGTTCACCGAACCGTACGTGCTGATCGAAGGCTTCTATCTCGTGCGCGACGATTCGCCGATTCGCGGCAACGCGGATGTCGACCAGCCGCACAACCGGGTGGCGGTTGGCAAGGGCAGCGCATATGACCTGTTCCTCACGCGCGAACTGAAGGCCGCGCAGATCGTGCGCGCGCCGACATCGCCGGCCGTCGTGCCGACGTTCGTCGAACAGCAGCTCGAAGTCGCGGCCGGCGTGAAGCAGCAGCTCGAAGCCGATGCGGCGAAGACGCCCGGCCTGCGCCTGCTCGACGAGCGCTTCATGGTGATCCGCCAGGCGATGGGCGTGCCGAAGAGCCGCGGCGAAGCGGCCGCCGCGCTGCTCGGCCAGTTCGTCGAGGAGATGAAGGTGTCGGGCTTCGTCGCGGATTCGTTCCGTCGACACCGAATCACAGGGGCTTCGGTGGCACCCCTGCGCTGACGGGCTTCCTGTTGAGCGCGGATGCACGCGAGATCCTCAGGCAGCAACCGTCGTGTGCAGCGGCGCGTCGCTTTAACGGGGTGCAGAGCCACCGCGGACCAGAAAAAGGCCGTTACCGCTAACCCATTCAGGTCGTCAATATTCGATCTTGGCAATGCTCCCCAGCAAACCGCTTGCTTGCCGGGGAGGCTGTAGCAAGCAGCCGGTAGCGCCAGGAAGCGGTCACAATACGGCCGTCGCACTATGTAACGTTCTCCCGGCATACCCCGGCTTCAATCCGTCATCCGATCCACGACCGGATATTCGCCCGCATCGCGCCGGCCGAGATCCCGTAACGATCGTGCAGCGTCGGCAGCGCACCCGCGGCGAGATACGCATCGGGCAACCCGATCTGCCGGAACGGCACGACAACGCCGGCCGCCAGCAGCGCGGTCGCGACCGCTTCGCCGAGCCCGCCGATCACCGTATGATTTTCGGCGACGATCACCATGCGCCCGCTGCGCGCCGCCTCGCGGACGATCGTCGCCGTATCGAGCGGCTTGATCGTCGGTACGTGCAGCACCGCGACATCGACGCGATCGGCCTCGAGCGCCTTCGCGACCTCGAGCGAACGCATCGTCATGATCCCGGACGAGATCAGCAGCACGTCGTTGCCGTCGCGCAGCAGCTTCGCCTTGCCGAGCTCGAAACGGTAATCGTATTCGTCGAGCACGGCCGGCACATTGCCACGCAGCAGGCGTGCGTACACCGGCCCCTTGTGCGCGGCGATGGCCGGCACCATCTGTTCGATGTCCAGCGCGTCGCACGGATCGATCACGGTCATGTTCGGCATCGCGCGCATCAACGCCAGATCCTCGGCCGCCTGGTGGCTCGGTCCGTAGCCGGTCGTAAGCCCCGGCAGTGCGCAGATCAGCTTCACGTCGAGATTGTCCTCGGCGATCGCTTGATGGATGAAGTCGTACGCGCGGCGCGTCGCGAACACCGCGTAGGTCGTGACGAACGGCTGCGCCCCTTCGTGCGCGAATCCGGCGGCCGCCCCCATCAGCAGCTGCTCGGCCATCCCCATCTGGTAGTAACGCTCGGGAAATGCCTTCGCGAAGATGTGCAGGTCGGTGTACTTGCCGAGATCGGCCGTCATGCCGATCACGTTGGCGTTCGTGCGTGCGAGTTCGGCCAGCGCATGGCCGAACGGTGCGGAGCGGGTCGCCTGCCCTTCCGCGGCGATGGACGCGATCATCGCGGAAGTCTTCAGGCGCGGCTTGTTGTCGACGGTGCTCATGCGTGTCTCCCTGCTTCGAGTGCGTCGAGCGCGAGCTTCCACTCGTGCGCATCGACGCGAATGAAATGGCTCTTCTCGCGTGCTTCGAGGAACGGTACGCCGCGCCCCATCTTCGTGTCGCAGACGATGATGCGCGGCTGCGGTGCGTCATGTTCGCGTGCATGGTCGAACGCGCGCTTCACCGCATCGATGTCGTTTCCGTCCACGCGTTGCGTGTACCAGCCGAAGGCCTCGAGCTTGTCGACCAGCGGTTCGAACGCCATGATCTGCGTCGACGGGCCATCGGCCTGCTGGTTGTTCACGTCGACGATCGCGATCAGGTTGTCGAGCTTCCAGTGCGCGGCCGACATCAGCCCTTCCCAGATCGCGCCTTCGTCCAGTTCGCCGTCCGAGAACAGGGTATAGACGAATGCGTCCGAGCCTTTGCGCTTCAGACCGAGGCAACGACCGACCGCAATCGTCAGCCCCTGCCCGAGCGAGCCGCCCGACATCTCCATCCCCGGCGTGTAGCTCGCCATCCCGGACATTGGCAAGCGACTGTCGTCGCTGCCGTAGGTTTCGAGTTCGTCGGCCGGCAGGATGCCGGCTTCGAACAACGCGGCGTACAGCGCGATCGCATAGTGCCCGTTCGACAGCAGGAAGCGGTCGCGCCCTTCCCACTCGGGGTCGTCCGGGCGATAGCGCATCGCGCCGAAGTACGCGACGGCCAGCACGTCGGCGATGTCGAGCGCCTGGCCGACATAGCCCTGCCCCTGGACTTCGCCCATCAGCACGGCGTTCCTGCGGATGCGGTACGCGCGCTCGGCGAGCGTGACCGCTTCATGGATCGTTTCGGTATCCATCGATTACTCCAGTATTGGATCAGAAGGTATGCAGGTCGAATCAGCGGTTCACGGATCGCGGCACGAGGAACACCAGCAGCGCGCCGAACGTGATCGCAACGGAGATGAAGAGCAGCCCGGCGGTGGACCTGCCGGTCAGGTCGTTCAGCCAGCCGACGATCGCCGGCGAGAAGAATCCCGCGAGGTTCGCGAAGCAGTTGACCGCGGCGATGCCCGCGGCGGCCGACATCCCGCCGAGCAGCGCCGTCGGCAGCGACCAGAACTGCGACGACGACGCGAGAATGCCGGCCGACGCGATGCTCAGGCACACGATCGATGCGCCGACGCTGCCCAGCATCGGCAACGTCGCGAAACCCGCCGCCGCGACCAGCATCGGCACCGCGAGATGGAAACGGCGCTCGCGGCGGCGGTCGGCGCTCATGCCGATCAGCGGCAACGCGACGATCGCGCACGCATACGGAATCGCGGTGAACAGCCCGACCCACAGCGGATCGGCGACACCGGCCTTGCGAATGATCGTGGGCAGCCAGAACGTCAGGCCGTACTGCCCGAGCACGACGCAGAAATAGATCGCGGCCATCAGCCAGAGCCGGCGATCGGCAACGAACGCGCGAATCGACAGGTGAGCGGTCGTGTGCGCGGCATCGGCCGAGACGTTGCGCGCGAGCAAGGCTTTTTCGGCATCGGTCAGCCATTTCGCGCCGGCGATGCCGTCATCGAGATACAGCAGGATCGCGAAGCCCAGCACGAACGAAGGCAGCGCCTCGAGCAGGAACAGCCACTTCCAGCCGGCCATCGACATCGCGCCGTGCAGCGCATGCATGATCGCGCCCGACAGCGGCCCACCGATGATCCCGGCGAGCGGAATCGCCATGAAGAACAGCGACAGCGCCTTCGCGCGACGCGCCGACGGGAACCAGTACGTGAGATACAGGATCACGCCCGGCGCGAAGCCCGCCTCGGCGACACCGAGCAGAAACCGCAGCGCGTAGAACGCGGTGGGCGACTTCACGAACACGAAGCTCGCGGATATCACGGCCCACGTCAGCATGATGCGCGCGAGCCAGCGGCGCGCCCCGACCCGATGCAGGATCAGGTTGCTCGGCACTTCGAACAGAAAGTAGCCGAGGAAAAAGATGCCTGCGCCCATCCCGTACACGGTCTCGCTGAACCGCAGGTCGTTGAGCATCTGCAGTTTCGCGAATCCGACGTTGACCCGGTCGAGATAGGCCCCGAGGTAGCACAACATCAGGAACGGGATCAGCCGGCGCGCGACCTTCGCATAGGTGGCCGCTTCGAACGTCCGTACATCGCCCTGTTGCAGCATCTCGCCGTGAACCGGCGGTGCGGGGTACTTTGCTCTCATGTTTGTCTCCTGCCACGGCCCCGGGTTGTCCCGGGTGCATGATGGGCGGCGCCGCACGTATCGCGGCGCCGTTTTCAGTGGATCAGCATCCCGCCGTTGACGTCGAGCGTGATACCCGTCAGATAGCTCGACAGGTCACTCAGCAGGAACAGGCATGCATGGGCGACATCGTCGGCTTCGCCGAGGCGGCCGAGCGGAATGCCCTTGATGATGTCCGCGCGCATGTCGGGCGTCAGTTTGTCGCCGGTGATGTCGGTCTGGATCAGGCCCGGGGTGATTGAATTGATGCGGATATGGTCGCCGCCGAATTCACGCGCCATCGCCTTCGCGAGCCCAAGCACCCCGGCCTTCGCGGCGCTGTAGTGCGGACCGCCGAAGATGCCGCCGCCGCGCTGCGCGGATACCGACGACATGCACACGATGCTGCCGCCGCGCTGCTCCTTCATCGCCGGCAGAACGGCTTGCGACATGTACAGCGTGCCGCGCAGGTTCACGTCGACGATCGCATCGAAGTCGCGCGCCGAGATATCCAGCGTGCGCACGGGTTGCGTGATGCCGGCGTTGTTGACGAGGCCGTCGATGCGGCCATAGCGTTCCAGCGTCGCACGGGCCGCGGCCAAGCATGCGTCGCGGTCGGTCACGTCGCAGGCCAGGCCGAGATGGTCGCGCCCGAGTTCGGCGGCTGCCGCCTCTGCGTCTTCCCGACGAAGGTCGAGGATCGCCACGCGTGCGCCGTGGGCGGCCAGTGCCCGGGCGGCGGCCTTGCCGATACCGCGCGGCGACGCGGCGCCGGTCACGATGATGGTCTTCTGGTCGAGCAACATCGGTCGTCTCCTGTGTGTTGATGTGTGCATGGAGTGTCGGCTCCCCTGACACCCGCATCAACGCGGAAACGCTCAGCCATGGCTGAGAAAAATTCAGATGACGGCGCGCGGCCGGTGCTGCAGCGCAATATCCCGGGGCGCGGCCGAACGGCCCGGTCAACCCGTTTGCTGATGACCCGCGACTTCTCGCTCGATCCAGGCAAGGAAGCGCTTCACGCGCGGCAATTCAGCGTTCTGCCGCGGGTAAACGAGATGATGGGCGCCGACTTCGACCGCATGTTCCGAGCCGAACACCGGCACCAGCAGCCCTTCGCGGATCTTCACTGACGCGAGCATCAGGCTTTCGAGCGCAATGCCGAGGCCGAGCGCGGCGGTTTCGAGCGACATGTACGAACGGTCGAACGAAAAATCGAAGGTCTTCTGGGCCGCGAGCGGCACGCCGGTCCGGCCGAACCACTGCTTCCACTGGACCAGCGGCGTTTCGGAATAGATCAGCCGGTGCGCGAGCAGGTCTTCCGGCGCGTTCACCGGATGCCGCTCGAGATAGCGCGGCGACGCGAGCGGCGCGATGAACTCGCCGCGCACGGTCCGGACCTCGAGGTTGTCCCAGTTGCCGTAGCCGTGCCGGACGTCGATATCGTAGAAGCCGTTCGAGAACGACACGTTTTCGTAGGAGCACGCGAGGTTCAGCTGGATATCGCCGTTCGCCTCCTGAAACGACGACAGCCGCGGCAGCAGCCACATCAATCCGAAGCTCGGGCTCGAATGCACGCGCAGGATATCGACCTCGGTGCGACTCGACGCGCGCTCGGTCGCGCGGCTGAGGTCGGCGAGCGAGCCGGTGACGTCGGCCAGATAGCGTTCGCCGGTCGGCGTGAGGACGAGGCCGCGCCCCGAGCGCTGAAACAGCGGCTGACCGATCTGCGATTCGAGGTTGCTGAGCTGATGACTGACGGCGGACGCGGTCAGGCCGAGCTCTTCCGCCGCGCGGTTGACGCTTTTGGTCCGGGCGACGCTTTCGAACGCGATGATGGCCTTGAGCGGCGGGATACGCATATTGGAATCTTGGGAAATTTGCAGAACGCCGGCAAAGCGATATCGCGCTCGGGCGATCATCCAGGCAAAGCCAGTCCAATATATTACGCGTCAATTCCAGGGCGCCGGAGGGCCTCCGTTCGCCGTAGACCCAAACAAGGTTTGTCCTCGTTTGCGAAGTGGAGATGTCCCTTCGCCGGCTCACATCCGCCCGGGAGCCGGGCACTCTTCTGAATTCAAGGAATTGCTCGCCACGAATTAAAGTCGGCACCAGGCGCGGTGCCGCGAAGCCCAGTGGCAACTTCCCTTGCGGTGCCGGCAGCGGCGGTCACGCGTTGTGCGAAATCCGAGCTTGAGCGGGCAATCGCTACTGCTGATTGAGCGGTGCTTCGGGATCGTGCCTGCACGGCGACCGCGATGCCGGCAGGGAAGCGCCGGCGCACGCCGAAGTAGAGGGTCGGCCGACCTGCTTCATTGGCGTCCGAACTGTGCACACGGGAAGCAAGTGCACAGGCGGTGGCGCGAAAGCTGGACGACGACAGGGGGGCCTCTGTACAACTGGAAGAACGGTTACTCGGATGAGAGGCCTCGGCGTACATGAAACTCGACACGCGTGTTGACGTCCACGCAGAAATGGCGCCTTCAAGCAGCTTTGGACCTGCGCCTTGTCGACGCGCCTTCTTCGATTCTCGCCAGTACACGCTTGCCCGAATCCGCCACGGTGGGATCGTGTGTCACCTGATAGCGCACAATCATGCCTTCCACGCAGAGCATCGCATCTGCGGCGACGGTAGCAGGCGACTGGAGCCTGAGGCGGCCAGCGAGTTCAGCAATGTACTGCTCAAGCGCGTGCTTATGTGATACGGCCTGCTGAAGATGCCCCGGGTCTCCCGTCGATCCGGCTTCGGCGACCACATTGATAAAGGCGCAACCACGGAAGTCTTCCTGCGCAAACCATTCACCTAAGGCTTCCGCGATGACGGGCAGCCCGGCACGCTGAGCAAAACGGGCCTCCACCTCTTCGACAAACCAGCGCATCCAGAACTCGTGACGACGGTCCAGGAACGCTGCAATAAGTTCGCTCTTGGAGGCGAAGTGCCGGTAAAGCGACATTTTTGCGACGCCTGACTCGGCGATGATCTTGTCGATGCCCGTGGCACGAAACCCGTCCTGATAGAACAGGTGCGCAGCGGTTTCCAATATCCGGTCGCGTGCGGAGGGTTGTGACATTTCGGCCCCTTTTTTGCCAAATCATGCCTCCATTATGGCAGACAGACCTGTCTCTGCATAGGCGCCGAGCGGCACAGAAATTTCTTGACAGACAGACCTGTCTACACCAGTATTGATACAGACCTGTCTCAATCACTCAAGGTCGGTCCGTCAAGGAGACTGTCATGTGCCCCTCAGATTGCGAAGTCACTGCCCTTCATCAAGCTCTGCAGGCCGATAAGTCGAATCCGGCCACATGGCGCTGGTACAGCGACCTGATCGAAAACCATCGACTCGCGCTTCGCCTCAAAGAGGACCAGTGGGTCGTCGCGATTGACGGCAGCGACTTTGCATCCGCCGAGGGCCTGTACGCGGCCGTGCGTTGGGCGCACATCATGACGCACTCGGGCGGTTACATCACCTTCGCGGTGTAAGCGGGCGAAGTCCGCCCTGCACACGGGCGAGTCGCCAGACTAAGCGATCGAGAACACGCAGCACTGCGCTTATCCACCCTTCGACCCGGTATCGGGTCTTCATCCACCAGCCACTGAGGAAACACCATGTCGACCAACACTGAACTCCGCCCGCCGCTTCCGCCGTTCACGCTGGAGACGGCCATCGAGAAAGTCCGTCTCGCGGAAGACGGCTGGAATTCGCGCGACGCCGCCAAGGTCGCGCTCGCCTATTCGCTCGACACGAAATGGCGCAATCGCGCAGAGTTCGCGAACAATCGAGCGGAAGCGCAGGCGTTCCTCGAGCGCAAATGGAAGAAGGAGCACGAGTATCGTCTGATCAAGGAACTGTGGGCGTTCGGCGGCAATCGCATCGCCGTGCGCTACGCCTACGAATGGCACGACGACTCGGGCAACTGGTTCCGCTCCTACGGCAACGAGAACTGGGAGTTCGGCGAGGATGGCCTCATGCAACGCCGCTATGCGTGCATCAACGATATGCCGATCAAGGAATCCGAGCGCAAATATCACTGGCCCCTGGGCCGTCGGCCGGATGATCATCCCGGCTTGTCGGATCTCGGCCTCTAGTAGCTAGGCTGATCGTATCGCTTCGATTGGAAGCATGCGGGGAAACAAAGGCAACGGTGAGGCAGTCTCTGCGACAACTGCCTCCCGAAGCTTGGTATGACGGAGCAACCCCACCCAGCTTGGGAATTCATGGGTGTCTCGCTGTCCTTCTCACCTAGCCTGCCCTCTAGCGATTGCTGCCCACTCCACTTCTGCATGGTCAACTTTCAAAAGACGACCGTGCAGTGTCACGCCTGGCGACTTGCCGATTCCAGTCGATTCGCGACGGCCTCGATCGCGCTCACGGGAGCGCGAGCCAGTTGGTCATCATGGCTCGTCACCAGCTCGGCGAATAACCGATAGCTGTCCTCGTCGAACTGGATCTCGCCATCCCGCCCAGCCTGAAGCGCATTCCATGCAGCGGCCTCGTACTCATGGAACCCCCGCGTTTCCGCTGCGCCATACCCCAGCGATCGCAGCATATCGGCGGCCAGTGCCACCCTTGTCAGCAATTGCAGCGACGTCAACGTCCCAACGCCCGCCTTCAGTGCTTCGAGTTGCAGATGATATTCGAGCGCCAGACTATCCCTGACATGCCGGGGAAGCGGCATGCAATCGATCTTTCGAGCGCGTTTCCTCAGACTGGATTGGCGAGACCGGCTATGGAAATCACGCATCGATCACTGTCCAGGAAATTGCCGGACGAAGGCTCCCCCTTCCACGCAGCCCGGAAAAGCCATTCGGCAATCGTCCAGGCAACGCCCCGCGAGCCGACGCGATCTCGACGAAACCGCTCATCGTCCGGCCACGGTCATTTCTTCGATCAACACCGAGCCCGACGTCAACGCGCCCGCCGTAAACGTATCGCTTCCCACCGCAACGATGTTCCTGAACATCTGCTGCAGCGTGCTGGCGACCGTAATGCCTTCCACGGGGTACTGGATCTTGCCGTTCTCGACCCAGAACCCGGCGGCGCCTCGCGAATAGTCTCCGGTCACCAAATTGATGCCCTGTCCGATCATCGACGTGAGCAGCAGCCCCGTCCCGAGGCGCTCGAGCATGCCGTCGAGATCGTCGCCCGGCAGGGTTGCCGTGCTGCGCAACGACAGACCGTGCGGGCCGTGCGCGTTGCCGGTCGTTTGCATGCCGAGTTTTCTTGCCGCGTAAGACGACAAAAAGTAGCCTTCGATCACACCGTCGTGCGCGACGCGACGCTTCCGCGTTCTCACGCCCTCGCCGTCGAACGGCGCACTGCCCATCGCAGCGGGTACATGCGGATCCTCGTCGATACGGACATGCGAAGCGAAGATCTTCTTCCCGAGACTGTCGACCAGGAAAGACGCTTTCGCGAACAGCGCGCTGCCGCTGGCCGCCTGGACGAAATTCATCAGCAAACCCGTCGCCAACCGCGCCTCCACCAGCACAGGAACCTTTCTGGTCTCGAAGGGGCGCGGCTGCACACGCGCGATGGCACGCTCGGCTGCGTAACGCCCCACGAATTCGGGCGACGCCAGATCCTGGGGCCGCCTCTGCGACGTGTGCCAGGATTCCATCTGCATATGACTGCCGCTTCCCGCCAGCGGTTTGCATGATATCGAGTGATTCGACGACGCGTAGCCTCCCTGAAACCCGTTCGACGCGGCGAGCACGAAGTGTCCGTTCATGGTGTCGACGCTCGCACCCTCCGAATTCTGGATCTGCGGGCTCACCGAAAACGCAGCGTCCTCGGCTCGGCGCGCCAGTTCCAGCGCTCCGTCGATCGACAGAGACCACGGGTGGTAGAGATCGAGATCGCGCGGCGAATGTTCGAGCTGGTCGTCGTCGGCAAGCCCGGTCGCCGTGTCCTCGGCCGTGGCGCAGGCAATATGGTAAGCGGCAGCGACCGCATCTTTCAGGGCAGCCGGGGATAAATCGGACGTGGTCGCCGTACCCTGCTTGTTGCCGACATAGACGATGACGCTGGCGCCCTTGCTGTGCTTGTGTTCGATGGTATTGGTTGCACCACGCCGAACAGATACGGAAAAGCCGCTGCCTTCCGTGATCCTTGTCATCGCACTGGTCGCACCGATAGCCTTGGCGTGCGCCAGGATGTCGGCCGCATATTGGTTGAATTCGTCTTGCGTATGCAGAAAATCATTCGGTTGCATGTTCTGGTTGGCTTCCATGTTCCACTGTCTCGTATTAATTGCGACGTGTCGTCACAAGTCACCATCGGTGACGTGACGATCCTTCTTGTGTTGACCCGGATGGCTTCGTCAGACAGGCTGCGTGCGCGCATCCAGCCACGCCTTCGCATCGCCGCTCACGTGCCCGCCGACGCACTCGCGCACCGTCGCGTGATACGCGTTCAACCACGCGCGCTCTTCGTCATGCAGCAGGTCGATCAGCACGCAGCGCGTGTCGATCGGGCATAGCGTCAGCGTCTCGAATGCGAGGAAGTCGCCGAACTCCGTCTGCTCGCCCTCGCGGTTCACGACCAGGTTTTCGATCCGGATGCCCCATTTGCCGGGTCGGTACACGCCCGGCTCGATCGACGTGATCATCCCTTCTTCCATCGCCGTATGCGGCTCGGCCGGCGCGTAGTGCGAGATGACCTGCGGACCCTCGTGCACGTTCAGGAAGTAGCCGACGCCGTGCCCCGTACCGTGCCCGTAGTCGAGCCCGGCTGCCCACATCGGCGCGCGCGCGATCGCGTCGAGCATCGGCGCGCGGATCCCGCGCGGAAAGCGTGCGCGCGACAGCGCAATCATCGACTTCAGCACGATCGTGAAATCGCGGCGCTGCAGATAACTGATCGTGCCGACCGGCACGACGCGCGTGATGTCGGTCGTGCCCGTCGTGTACTGGCCGCCCGAGTCGACGAGCAGCAAGCCGTCGCCGGCGATCGTCGCGTGCGACTCGGGCGTCGCGCGGTAGTGCGGCATCGCGCCGTTCGCATTGAAGCCGGCGATCGTCGCGAAGCTCGGCTGCACGTAGCCGGAGCGCCGTGCGCGTGCGGCCATGAGCTTCTCGTCGATCGTCAACTCGGTGATCGTCTCGCGGTTCACCGCCTGCTCGAACCATGCGAAGAATTCGGCGAGCGCGGCGCCGTCGTGTTCCATCGTCACGCGCACGCACTCGATCTCGGCAGCCGTCTTGCGCGACTTCGCCAAGGTCGACGGGTTCACGGCCTCGATCAGCGTCACGCCGGCCGGCACCGCCTCGAGCGTGCCGAACGTCATGCGGCGCGGATCGATCAGCAGCATCGCGCCGTCGGGCAGCGCCGCGAGCGATGCGCGCGCGGCATCGTACGCGCGAACCTCGACGCCGTCCTGCGCGAGCGCCGCGGCCAGTGCCTGCGATATCTTGCCTTCGGCGACGAACAGTGTCGCGCGATCGCTGCCGATCATCGCGTGCGCGACGAACACGGGGTTGAAGTTGACGTCGGTGCCGCGCAGGTTGAACAGCCACGCGAGATCGTCGAGCGTCGACACGAAATGCCATTGCGCGCCCTGTGTGCGCATCGCGCGACGCACCTCGGCGAGCTTGCTCGCGCGGGTCGTGTCGGCCTGCGGCGCGACGTGCTCGAATACCGCGTCGCCGGGCAGCCCCGGCCGCTCGGGCCAGATCGCGTCGAGCAGATCGAGATCGGTGCGCAGCGCGATGCCGCGCGCGTTCAACGCCCCCGTCAGCGTGCGGGCCGCCGCGACCCCGAGCACCGCGCCGTCGACGCCGACCGTCGCACCGGCCGCCACGTTCTGCGCGAGCCACTCGACATGCGGCGCGCTTTGCTGACCGCCCGTCATCTTCATCAGCTGTACACCCGTACCGGCCAGTTCGGCCTCGGCCTGCACCCAGTAACGGCTGTCGACCCACAGGCCCGCGAAATCGGCGGTGACGACGAGCGTGCCGACCGAGCCCGTGAAGCCGGACAGCCAGCGGCGCGCCTGCCAGCGTTCGGGCAGGTACTCGGACAGGTGAGGGTCGGCGGACGGCACGAGATACGCGGCAGTCCCCTCGCGGATCATCGCGCCGCGCAGTCGCGCAATGCGAGCCGCCGCCGGCGTCATGTCAGGTAGAGGTTGATTCATGAACGTTCGTTTGTGTTTGGAATGGCGCCCGTGACGGGTTGCCGAATCGCCCGTCACGCGGCGTCTTCATTCTTCACGCGATCGGTTTCTCGTTGCATCTGCTCCGCCGTCAGCAATTGCCACGCGCCCTCCGCCTCAAGCCGGAGTACGTTCTGGTGGTACGCCAGCAGCGAATCGCGGTGGCCGACGCTGACGTACGTTGCACCGGCCAGCGCGAGTGCCCGATACAGCGATTGCTCGGTGGCCAGGTCGACAGCGCTCGTTGCCTCGTCGAGAAACACGTAACGGGCGCGCGCAGCCAGTGCGCGTGCGAAGCCGATCCGCTGCTGCTCTCCCAACGACAGCACTCTCGACCAATCGATCACCGTATTGAATCCCCCATGCCTGCGCGCGAGATCCGGCAGATTGACCTGCTCCAGCAAGGCCTGGAGCTGTTGATCGGTATGCGTGCTTTCCGTCTCCGGGTACAGGATCTGTTCGCGCAGGCTTCCCAGCAGCATGTACGGACGTTGCGGCAGGAACAGCACATCCTGAGGCGGCGGCATCGTGATCGTTCCGCTGCCCGTTCGCCACAGTCCCGCCACGGCGCGCAGCAACGAACTCTTGCCGACGCCGGTTTGCCCCATGATCAGCAAGTGCTCGCCCCAGCCGATTGCCAGGCTCAATCCTCGCAGCAGCGTGCGCTCGCGGCCCGGCGTCTGGAGCGTAAGACGCGTCAGTTGAATCGCGTTCCCTTCCTGATACGCGATGGTTTCCGCGCGATCGGCATGGGCTGCGTTCACCGCATCCGCCTTTTCGACGATCTGGGCAAGCCGCACCACATGGGGCGCGGCGGACGCGAATATCGGCATGAACGTCGTCACGCGCTGGATGCCCTGAAGCAGCAGCGTTGCCGACGCCGTTCCTTGCGTCACCACGCCGAAACTGATCTTGCCGCTGAAGTAGAGCGGCACGAGGATGACGACCGGCAACAGCGTCCAGACGACACCGACCAGCGACTCGGTCGATCGCATGATGAAGGCGTAGCGCGCGGTGCCCATCGCGATGTCCACGACCTTGTCCAGCCGTCGCGCCACGCTGCGCGCCTCGGCGGATTCGCCGCGGTAAAGCGCGACCGTCTCGCCATTGCTCCTGACATGCAGGATACCGAAGCGAAGCTCAGCCTCGGAAACGGTCAAGTCGAAGTTCAGGCGAATGAGCGGCCGGTACAGCAGCCACGTCACCACGGCGGAAATGATGCCGTAAGCAATGACGCCGTAGAACAAGAGCGGGGAAATCTGACGAAGCAGCAAGCCCTGGATGCCCAACGTGCCGGCCGAGTAGATGGCGATGCGCGGCAACATCGCCGCCATGTTGCAGAACGGCCCCGCTTCCTGCTGAATGCGCTGATCGACGTTGTCGACGTCGCCATCCTGTTCGATCCGGTAGTACGTCCGGCCCCCCAGATACCGGGACATCAGGTCATTCGTCATCCATGCGCGCCAGTGGATGGCGAGCCGGGTGTAGACGAAATCGAAGAACTGACTGAGGATGCCGTTGTTGATGACCAGGCCGATCGATGTCACGAGCAAGAACAGGCGCCAGTAAGACAGCTCGTGGCGCCCCACCAGCGCGTCACTCATCTGCCGGGTCAGGATCGAGACCTTGCCGCCAAGCAGGATCTCGAACAACGAGAACGAGATGAAGATGCCGAGTGCCAGCCATGAGCGCGATGCGCCGGCTCTCGTCCAGTAGGGGCGGGATATGTCGATGAAACGTCGAAAGAAGCGGCCGTTGAGACTGTAGTCCTTCGGGTCCGCTTGCGTGGTGGCAGTGAACATGTCTTTATTCGTACATTGATCGGGCGCGAAAGTCCGTCGAAACGAGCCGTATCGATCCTGGCTTAATGCGTTCCGCCAACCGTCACCTCGTCCAGCCGCAGTGTGGGCTGGCCGACGCCGACCGGCACGCCCTGGCCTTCCTTGCTGCACGTGCCGACACCCTTGTCGAGCGACAGGTCATTGCCGATCATGCTCACGTACTTCAGCGATTCCGGGCCGCTGCCGAGCAGCGTCGCGCCTTTCACCGGGTAGGTGATCTTGCCGTTCTCGATCATGTACGCCTCGGACGCCGAGAACACGAACTTGCCGCTCGTGATGTCGACCTGCCCGCCGGAGAAATTGACCGCATACAAGCCGTTTTTCACCGAAGCGATGATTTCCTGCGGATCCTTGTCGCCGTTCAGCATGTACGTGTTGGTCATGCGCGGCATCGGCAGCGCCGCGTACGACTCGCGACGTGCGTTGCCGGTAACCGGCATCTTCATCAGGCGCGCATTCAGCGTGTCCTGGATGTAGCCCGTCAGGATGCCGTCCTCGATCAGCGTCGTGCGCTGCGTCGGGTTGCCTTCGTCGTCGACGTTGAGCGAGCCGCGGCGGTTCGGCACCGTGCCGTCATCGACCACCGTCACGCCCTTCGCTGCAACCCGCTCGCCGATGCGGCCGGCGAACGCCGACGAGCCCTTGCGGTTGAAGTCGCCCTCGAGGCCGTGGCCGATCGCTTCGTGCAACAGAATCCCGGGCCAGCCGGCCCCGAGCACGACGGTCATCGTGCCGGCGGGCGCGGGGCGTGCGTCGAGATTCACGAGCGCCGCGTGCACCGCGTCATCGACGTAGCGCGACAGCACGTCGTCCGTGAAGTAACCGTAGTCGAAGCGGCCGCCACCGCCGCCGGAGCCACTCTCGCGGCGGCCGTTCTGCTCGGCGATCACCGTGACCGACACGCGCACGAGCGGGCGGATGTCGGCCGCGAGCGCGCCGTCACTGCGCGCGACGAGCACGACGTCGTATTCGCCGTTGAGGCCCGCCATCACCTGCGTGATGCGCGGGTCGCGCCCGCGCGCCATCTGCTCGATGCGCTCGAGCAGCTTGACCTTGGCCGTCGCGTCGAGCGACGCGAGCGGATCGGACGGCAGATACAGGTCGTGGCCCGTCACGCTCTTCAGCGAAGTGTCCGCCGTCAGGTTCTGCATGCCGCCGCCGGCCGCCGCGATCGCCTTGGTGGCCGCGGCCGCCAGCGCGATCGCCGCGGGCGAGAGATCGTCGGAAAACGCGAACGCGGTGCGGTCGTCCGCGACCGCACGCACGCCGACGCCCTGGCCGATGCTGAAGCTGCCCGATTTGACGATGCCTTCCTCGAGGCGCCATGCTTCGCTGCGGCGTGCCTGGAAGTACAGGTCTGCGTAGTCGACGCGATGCGTGAAGATGTCGGCGATCGTGCGCGTGAGCAGGCTCTCGTCGACGCCGTAGGGCGTCAGCAGAATGTCCTTTGCGACCATCAGATTGCGCAAGGAGGGATCAACAGAGATCATGAATAATCGAAGGAAGGAAAGAAGTTCAAACGGAACGGGGAGCGTTCGTGCTCAGCCACGTCAACAGGGATTCCGCGACATCTGCACAGACGATTGCGGCTTGCCGCACGCTATCCATGCTGACGACGTCGTATCGCTTCCAGAGGTCCGGGTCCTGCTCCCGGCACTGTTGAATGAACGCCCCGCGGCGCTCGATGAAGGCCGACACCCATGCCGCCCGCGCTGCGGCGTCGTCGCGCGGCGCACTTCCGATCTCGCTGTGCACCTGTTCCGTAGCGCGTTCGATCATCGCGGTGATTTTCTGCTCTTCGTCGTCACGCCAATCGGCCTTGCGGCGAAGCTCCCGATTCACGTACTTCAGGATCATGTGGAGTTTCCCATTGGCCGACCAGTCCGACATGGGACCGGCCAAGCCCTCGAGCATCTGGCTTGCCTCGAGGTCGGCCGATCCGTCACCCACGCCCAGCATCACGGCCGCGCGCTGCAACGCCTCCCATTCCTTTGCCGCGATCTTCTCGCCGGCGAGCTCGCGCGCGTGCGCTGCCTTGATGCGCAACACGATGCCGCGCTCGGTTTCACCCGTGAAGTACTGCGTGATCTCCCAGCGCGAGCGGTAAACGAGTTCATGGAGAACGTCGGTCGTGGCGCGCGCGAGATTCGCGCCCACCGGAATTGCGTGGAAGATCTTCAGCGCCGTCGCATCGGCTTCTTCCGCACCCTCCTTGACTCGGCTCAGGAACATCCAGATCGAATCGACGAGGTCCCCGAACTGCCGTGGTACCCCGACAACCTCCTCGAACTGACCCCGGGCGCCTGCCAGCCGCGTCGAGGGCTCCTGGACGCGCTCACTTCCGCGCTGCGCGTCCGAAAGCTCGTGATAGCGGCTGATGCATCTATCCTTGTGCGCTTCATCGCCGCCGAAGCTGCACCATTCCACGGCCGGTGCATCGACCGCGGCGGCCTCCGGCTCGTTGTTTCCTGCTTCGCTCGCGGCCGATTCCGGCGTCTCCAGTCCGCATTGCGCAAACCATTTCTCCATCGTCATGCGCATCCGTATGGTCGACGGTCCGGTCAGCCTGTCGTGCTCCTTGCCGTTCGCATAAAAGATCAGCGTCGGAATCGCCCTCACACCGAATTTCTTTCCGCCGTCCGGCTCGGAGTCGATGTTCAGCTTCAGGATCTTCAGTCGCCCCTCATAGTCCTTCGCAAGCCGATCCAGATGAGGCGCGAGCGCACGGCAAGGTCCGCACCACGGTGCCCAGAAATCCACGAGTACGGCTGTTTCGCCCGACACGTCGTCGAGCAGCGTCGCGGCGGTCGTATCAAGAATTGACATCATTCATATTCCTAAATTTATTTTGATTTCGGCTGTGTGACGAAATCGATTTTCACGAGGCCTGCGCGCTGGGCCGCCGAAAGCAGGTTGGCCACCGATTCATAACGCGCGGCCCGGTCGGCATACAGCTCGATCTCCGGCTGCGGTTGCTGGGCCGCCGCCTGATTCAGCCTGGCATCCAGTGCATCGGCTTCAACGGGTTTCTCGTCCCACATCACCGTGCCGCTCGCGTCGACCGATAAACTCACGTGCGCGGGCCGCGTATCGTTCGGACTGCTGTTCGCACTCGGCAAGTCGAGCTTGACGGCGTGATTGATCACCGGCAACGTCACCATGAACACAATCAGCAATACGAGCATCACGTCGATGAGCGGCGTCATGTTGATGTCGCTCATGACGTCGTCGTGGCTGTCGTCAAAGAACGCCATGTCAGCTCTCCTCGACCGTCGCGACGCGTTTCTGCTCGATCTTCACGCGAACGGAAGCCGTGCGATGACGGTCCGAGTTCATCAGATACGCGTGCAACTCGTGGCGGAAGCGCGCGAGCTTGTGGACGATCATGCGATTGCCGCGGGACACCGCGTTGTAACCGAGCACGGCAGGGATCGCGACAAACAGGCCGAACGCGGTCATGACCAGCGATTCGCCGACGGGCCCGGCCACTTGCGCGAGACTGCTCTGCCCCGCCTCGCTGATGCCGAGCAGCGCGTGATAGATCCCCCAGACGGTGCCGAACAGGCCGACAAACGGCGCCGTGCTGCCGACCGATGCAAGCGCCCCGAGGCCGCTCGCCATTCGGGCAACCTGCTCTTCGAGCGCCACGCTCAGGCAGCGCTGCAGCCAGTCGTCCGGCGAGAGCACTTCCTTCAGGTGCGTATCGTTATGTCGCTCCGATGCTTCACGCGCGGCCTCCGCGAGATTCTGGTACGGGTTGCTGTGGTCGAAGCGACCCAGTGCCGCACAGCCTTCCTCGATCGAACCCGCCTGCCAGAATTTTCGCTCGGCGGCTTTACTCTGCCTTCTCATGCGGATCAGTTGCGCGCCCTTGTAGAGCATGACCGCCCACGACGTCAGCGACATGACGACCAGGACCAGCGCGATGGCGTGACTGATCGTGTCGCCACGATTTACGATGTCTGCGATTCCGTAGTTCATTGCTGTACTCCTCGACGAGCTGCTTGCAGCTCAGTTGTCCAATCTGAATTCAAGTGGTTGAAGCGCACGAACGACGATCGGCGTCCCGTTCTCCAGGTAAGGCTTGCAATGCCCGGCGAGCATCGCGGCACGCGCGGCCGCATCGAGTTCTTCGAAACCGCTCGATTCGGTGGTCGTCGCCTCCGTGATGCGGCCGTCGATGCCGATCGTCACGCGAAGCACCACCTTGCCTTCGTGACCCAGCCGGCGTGCAAGCGCGGGATACGGCGGACGCTCGATGTCGCATGAAACGTGCGCCACGCTCTTGGCGTCCTGCCCGCCGGCGAGCGCCATCATCTGCGCGGCTGCCGGCTGCGCCGACGGGGCGCTCTTCGCGCTTGTCTCGACGGGTTGGACGGCCGGCGGCGTAGGCACCGGCGGATCCGGTTCATGCGCTTGCGGGGTCGCCGCCTGGGCCGCACGCGGTGCGTCGTGGTGCGTGGCGAGCACGGGCGCGCGGTGCGGCACGGGCGGCTTGCGCGTCACCGGCTTGACGGGTGGCCGCGGCGGAACGGGCGTCGGGGTCGGTTGCGGCGCGTTCACCAGCGTCACGCTGATCGACGATCCGGCCGACGCGAGCTTCCCGGCATGCAGGTCGAGATGGACGTCGGCCTTCCAGAACGCGACCAGCAGCAATGCATGCAGCGCCACTGCC
The DNA here is from genome assembly GCF_002223365.1 of Burkholderia sp. AU6039. NCBI lineage: Bacteria > Pseudomonadati > Pseudomonadota > Betaproteobacteria > Burkholderiales > Burkholderiaceae > Burkholderia > Burkholderia sp. AU6039. Next base: position 51,341 of record NZ_NKFK01000008.1, on the reverse strand, counting down.
ACGCCGATTGCGACAGGCCGGCCATAACCGATACGAACCTTCCGGCCCGCTGCCGCGGGGCCGGATGCGTACCTTGACGGCAATACGATCGAACTATCCACGACATGCCTCAGAAGTTGTAGCGTCCGGTCAGATAGATCAGTCGGCCCGGCTGCAGGCCGACAATCGATGAAGTCATCTGGTTCTGATAGAGGGTGCGGTTGAACAGGTTCTTGATGCCCAGGGTCGCCGTCCATTGCTTCGCGTGGTAATACACGCTCGCATCGGTCTGCGCTTGCCCCGGAGCCTTGAATACCCCGACGAGCGAGTTCGACACTTGATAGCCGCTGCGCGCTTCGACGCCCGCGCCGACGCCCCACCCATGCAAACGCTCGCCCTGCAGGTCGTAGGTCATCCAGATCGTGCCGCTATGACGCGGCACTTCGCTCACACCGTCCGGGATTTGCTGCTGATTGCTAAAGGTGTAGTTCGCGGCAACGTTCAAACCTGGGAACAGACGGCCAGTGAGGCTGAGCTCTACCCCGCGTACCACCATCCCCCCGCCTAGCGTGGCGAAGTTCGTGCCGGGAATGCCAACCAGGACGTTGCTTTGCGCCGTTCTGAATACGTCGGCCGTTGCGCTCAGGCGATCGTCGAAGAAGTTGAACTTGAAGCCTGCCTCGACCGATCGTCCGATTTGTGGAGGCGGCACACTGCCATCCAGCAGAAGCGTTCCATATTGCGGGTAGAAACTGCGCAACGCGTTTGCATAAACGGCGACGTTATCCGTGAGCTGGTAAAGGATGCCGAGGTTCGGCGACCATTGCGATTGAGAGGCCGTATTGGTGCCCCATACCGTCCCGCGGGCGATGCTCGCGAGGATATGCAACCTGTCCCAGGTAATCTGATCCTGGAAGTAGACCGTGCTGGAGTACGATTTGACGGGGCTGCCGTAATATTTCGGCGTCCCGGGAATGGGCGGTGCCGAAGCCAGCGGGAATGGGGCAACGAGAAACTTCATGGGCAAACTGGTGAAATCTGTCCAATAGTCGCTGTTGCTCACGCCCACGAGAACGGTTTGCTTGACCGGGCCCAAAGAAAACTTCGCCTGCAGATGATTGTCCAGGTCGAAGCCGTAGGAACGCGAGTGGTCATTGAAGCCCAGAAAAACGGTCTTCCCGGATCCGATGCCGATCGGATCATAGAAATCACGCAGGGAAAAAGTCGACGCCTGATATTGCGCCTTGCTTTCAAACTTGAAGATCGATCCGAGTTGCCGTGTGAAATCGACCGACAGCGTATCCATCTGGCTCAGCGAATTCTGGGATGGCGTGCTGCGCGAATGGATCGGCAGCGGGTCGTCGCCGAGCCGAGGCTGTGTCAGTTGTATCGGCGGTCTGTTGACCACCTGATGCTGGTAGCCGAGAACGATGTCCGTGTTACCCGATTTCCATTCGATCGACGGCGCGACGTAGAAGTTTCTCTGGCCGTCGTAACCGCCGAAGGACTCCCCGGCACGCTCGGCGGACAAGACGAACCGATAACGGAGCGACTTGTCGCTCGTCAGCGCGCCACCCAGATCGATCGAGCTCATCCAGTCGCCGTAGGAGCCCGTTTGCAGCGTCAGCTGCCGAACGGTTTCGGCGGTCGGTCTTTTGATCACGATGTTGACCACGCCGCCCGGAACCATGGCTCCCGAAAGAATGGAGTCGGCACCTTTGAGCACTTCGATTCTTTCCACGCCGGCCACCGGAATATCCAGCGAATTGCTGGACCCCGTATCGTTGTGGCCATTGCTCATCGTAGCCGCTGTGAAGCCCCGGACATTGACTTGAGCACCATTACCCCAGTCCAGCACCGTGACACCGCTCACGTTGGCGAGTGCCTCGGAAACCGTTTGAGTCTGCTTGCTGTTGAGCAGATCCTTCGTGACGACCTGAATCGACTGCGCGGTCTGCGAGATCGGCGTATCGGTGCGCGTCGCCGTGCTGGTCGAATCGGCGACGAAACCCTTATCGAGGCTGGCGCTGCTGGTGCTTTCACTGACCGTAATCGTCGGGAGTACTGAATCCGGTCCCGACTTCGACGCGCCCGGCGAAGGCGGTGGGTCGGACCGCTTGATGACGTAAGTCCTCGCGTCCACTTGCTCGACACGCAGCCCCGTACCGTTCAACAGGCGCGCCAACGCGTCATTCACGGTCAGCATGCCCGACACCGCCGGCGCGGCGCGGCCCGCAACGATGTTATCGGGCGCGAGGATATTGACGCCGGCCTCGCGAGCGAGCTGTGACAACGTGGCGGAAAGCGACTGCGCGGGCAAATTGATTGAAGTTTGCGCATACAACGGAATGCTCGCCATTCCGACCACGATGGCCGCCACATGCCTTGCCAACGCCCTTGCCACAGGCTGCTTTGATTTCTTCATTGTCCCCTCTCTGTCAGTGCAAAGATGTGAGTGAGCCTTGACGTTGTTATCAATCAGGCTTCACTACTAAAGACGAAGCAGGGAACAAAAAGGACCAGCGGCGCGCTATTGAAATTTTTCATCGCGACGATAGCCAAATGCTTTTGAATCGGGCTGCCTGCGCGAGCCCGAAAGAACGGCTTGTCGGTTGCGTGTCGCCATCGCGAAATCGCTCGGCGGAAGCAAGTTGCGAGGCGTGGAGGGTGAAGCGCTGCTGGAAGTTATCGCGCGTCGATAGCGAGCGCGCGTCCGTGCTCGGGCGCACCGGGCGGTGCGACGACCGCAGACCAGGACCGACCGATGGACAGCTGGCTCCTTGCCAGCGCGAAAGAATTCTTCGGCGTTTTCGTTATACGAGGACGTGTAACGCCGGCGTCGCCTCGTCAGGTGCGAACATTGACGGCAGCAGCAACACGCGGAAGCGGCGCTATCGACGCGATGCGATCACGGCTGTCCCGTCCGGCTGAAACTTCACCGTCACGGGGGCGACCATGGGCAACGATCTCAGCAAAACATCGGGATCCGAAATTGAAAACCCGCCCGTCACGCGAAACCGCGCCGCGACGTTATCCGCAAGCACGATGCGGGCGACCCGGTAGCGCTGCAATTCGTGTACGACGCCGGACAGCGGCGTGCCGTCGAATTGCAGGCGCCGATCCTTCCAGCTCACCATCGCGTCGAATTCCTGACTGTCGGATACTTCGACGATCTGCGTTCCGGTTGCCCTCGCCGCTTCGTTCGCGTCGAGATCGACGACAGGGCCGCCCGAGCGGAGCGACAGCTCGACGCGCCCTTCCAGTACCGCGACGTCCACATCGGCGGGACGAACGCGTACGGAAAAGCGCGTGCCGACATCGCGGATATCGGTCGCGCCGGCAATCACATGAAAAGGACGCAGGGAGTCGTGCTTGACGGCATAGAGCGCCTCGCCTTCCAGCATCGTCACTTCCCGAGACCGGAGCCGATTGACGAACTGTATCGACGTAGCGGTATTGAGGCGCACGTGGCTGCCGTCATCCAGAGCGGCGTCGACCTGCTCACCGATAGCCGACGAAAAACGCTGCTCCGACAGTACCGGATTGACCGCCCATGCGGCCACTGCGAATGCACACGCACCGAAACCGATTGCACTCGCGATTGCGGGCCATCTCGGCGCGCGTCGCACAACTGCTTCCCGGGAGGGCGAAAGATGACGCCTGTAGCGACCGCGCAGTTCGTGCACGAAAGTGTCAACCTCTCGGTCGACGCTCATATGCTCGGCGATATACGCCAGACGTTTCGGATCGTCTCCAGCCCAGCGCTGGAGCGCAGCACGCGCAAGGGTTCGCTCCTCGCCCCGACCAAAATTGATCGTTACGAGGAGTTCGTCAGCCTCGTCCTTTTGCGACTCGGTCCATGTCATCGTTGAAAATGGCACAATCCGTAGCGAATCGAATGATTCATTCTACAGCAAGGCGATTCTGCATTCTTTCATCGCCTGAACCAGGTACTTGCGCACGACGGTCGTGCTGATTCCCATCTCCTGCGCAGTCTCGTCATACGAAAGACCGTGCAACTTGCACAACACGAATGCCTCCCTGCAACGGGGTGGCAACGCATCCAGCGCCTTGCCGAGAATCTCCATCCGCTGACGCGCAGCATAGCGTCGCTCCGGCGTCAGTTCGGATACGGGCAACTGGTCGACGAGTCCGTCGACGTCGTCGAGCGACTGGTGCGGTACACGCTTCCTGCGTCGAGCGGAATCGATCTGCTGGTTGCGCGAGATGGCGAACAGCAGGCCGGCCGGCGATTCAACCGGGCGCTGCCCCGCATAGCGGAGCACCTGCTCGAAGGACGACTGCGCAATATCGGCGGCATCGTCAGCGCTCAACTCCCGGGTGAGAACACGGCGGAGGTCGGCGTAGCCCCGCAAGAGATCATCGATAAAGCTAGCCATTTGCGTTGCTCCGTCCCACATCCAGCGATACATGGAGATCGTAAGAATTGACCGGCTGCCGCGCCGTGATCTGACCAAATCAATTTCAAGCGTTCGCCCCTAAGATGACATCATCATAGCGACGCCAATTTAGAATGAATTTCTTTTTTTGGGCGCTTTTAACTTTTGTCGAGACATAATTTCCTACCGCCCGCCGAGATCTTACGTTTCACTTAATATGACGAATTAGGAACGCATAAATCCCGGCGCAGCGACTTCTGACACGCGCACAAAGAAAACCCCCTCGATAAGCGGCACGATCTCGCGAAAGAAATATGGAAAGTATTTTTATTCTGAATCGCGTCGTCGTTACATCGATAAATTCGACATACGAATTGAAATCTTCCGAATTAAAATTAGTATGACCACGTGATTGCGTCGGCAATACAGAGCGGAGCTGTCCGACATTGCGGCACGTCTGTCGCGAGCGATGCGGGGGCGCCGGCGTTTTCCGTCAAGGAAGAATCCATTCGGTGACAAATGCTCCGCACATGATTGGCAGATACGTGACCGCCGCCTTCGGCATTGGCCATCTATCTGCAAGACGCATGGAATCCCGCACCACCGGATCAATTGAAATCGCCGACGCGTCCAACCGTCAAGCCAACGCCTTCTCGACGATCTCGCGCACGTCACGCGATTTCGCGCCGGCGGCGACCTGCTCGAGCGCTTCGCGCATCCGGTCGCGCAGCGCCGGCGTGAAGCGGCGCCACAGTTCGAGCGAGCGGGCGAGGCGCGCCGCGACCTGCGGGTTGATCGCGTCGAGCGCGAGCACCTGTTCCGCCCAGAACGCGTAACCCGAGCCGTCCGCCGCATGGAATTGCGCGGGGTTGGCCGCGCAGAAGCTGAAGATCAGCGAGCGGGCGCGGTTCGGATTCTTCAGGTTGAACGCCGGGTGCGCGAGCAGCTTGCGGACCTTCGCGAGCGTCGGCTGCGCGGGCGTGCCGCGTTGTGCCGCCTGCATCGCGAACCACTTGTCGATCACGAGCGCTTCCTTCTCGAAGCGACGATAGAAATCGTCGAGCGCGCGCTCGGCCGGTTCGGTCGTGCCGGCGGCCGCGGCGGACAGCAGCGCGCCGAGCGCTGCCGCGCGATCGGTCATGTTGTTCGCCGCATCGTATTGCGCGGTCGCGAGGCGCACCGCATCGGCCGGATCCTCGAGTTCGGCGAGATACGCGAGCGCGAGGTTCTTCAGCGCACGGCGGCCGGAGGCCTCCGGCGTCGGTTCGTAGGCGCCGGGCGTCTGGTGCTGCTCGTAGGCGGCGAGCCACTCCGCGCGCAGCGCGGTAGCGAGCTGGCGGCGCACGAACTGGCGTGCGCGATGCACGGCGGCCGGATCGGCTTCCGCCATCTGGTCGGCGAGGTAGGTTTCCGACGGCAGCGTCAGCGCGAGTTCACGGAATGCCGGCGACAGCGTCGCGTCGGTCAGCACGCGGCGGAATGCGGCAACGAAGTTCTCGCCGAGCGTGAGCGGCTCGTTCGCGGCCGCACGCGCGGCGAGCGTCAGCAGCGCGCGGGTCGCGAGGCGCTGGCCGGCTTCCCAGCGGTTGAACGGATCGCTGTCGTGCGCGAGCAGGAACGCGAGGTCGTCGTCGCTGTAGTCGTACTCGACGATCACCGGCGAAGAGAAATTGCGCAGCAGCGACGGCAGCGGCTGTTCCGGCACGTCGACGAACGTGAAGGTCTGCTCGGTGTCGGTGAAGTCGAGCACGCGCGTCGTGCCTGCGGCGGCGGTTTCGCCGTCGAGACGCAGCGGCAGGTCGCGGCCGTCGCGGCCGATCAGGCCGATCGCGAACGGGATCAGCAGCGGCCCTTGCTGCGTTTCGCGCGCGGCCGGCGACCCGTCGCCGTAGCCCTGCGCGAGCGTCACCGTGTAGCGGCGCGCGGCCGCGTCGTACGCGGTGCGCACCGACACGCGCGGGGTGCCCGCCTGGCTGTACCAGCGCTCGAACTGCGCGAGGTCGCGCCCGTTCGCGTCGGCCATGGCGTGACGGAAATCGTCGCAGGTCACGGCGTGCCCGTCGTGGCGCTTGAAGTACAGGTCCATCCCCTTGCGGAAGCCGTCGCGGCCGAACAGCGTCTGGTACATCCGCACGACTTCCGAGCCTTTCTCGTAGACCGTCATCGTGTAGAAGTTGTTGATCTCGACGTAGCTTTCCGGGCGCACCGGGTGCGCCATCGGGCCCGCGTCCTCGGCGAACTGCAGCTGGCGCAGCACGCGCACGTCCTCGATGCGCTTGACCGCGCGGGCCGCCGATTCGAGGTCGTCGCCCGCGGCCATGTCGGCCGAGAATTCCTGGTCGCGGAACACCGTCAGGCCTTCCTTCAGGCTCAGCTGGAACCAGTCGCGGCAGGTCACGCGGTTGCCGGTCCAGTTGTGGAAGTACTCGTGGCCGACCACCGATTCGATGTTCGCGAAGTCGGTATCGGTCGCGGTCTCGGGGTTCGCCAGCACGTACTTCGTGTTGAAGATGTTGAGCCCCTTGTTCTCCATCGCGCCCATGTTGAAGTCGCCGACCGCGACGATCATGAAGCGGTCGAGATCGAGCTCGAGGCCGAAGCGCTTCTCGTCCCAGCGGATCGAGTGGATCAGCGAGTCCATCGCATGACGCGTCTTGTCGAGGTCGGCAGGCTCGACCCACACCTGCAGCAGCTTTTCCTTGCCCGAGCCGCTCGTGATCGTTTCCTCGATCGCGACGAGCTTGCCCGCGACCAGCGCGAACAGGTAGCTCGGTTTGCGGAACGGGTCTTCCCACTTCGCGAAGTGGCGGCCGTCGGGCAGGTCGCCGGAATCGACGAGGTTGCCGTTCGACAGCAGCACCGGGTACGCGGCCTTGTCGGCGCGCAGCGTCACCGTATACGACGCCATCACGTCGGGGCGATCGAGGAAGTAGGTGATGCGGCGGAAACCTTCGGCTTCGCACTGCGTGAAGAAGTTGCCGCTCGACACATAGAGGCCCGACAGCGTCGTATTCTGGTCGGGTGCGCATGCGCTTTCGAGCGTCAGCTCGAACGCTTCGGGCACGTTCTCGACCGTCAGCCCGTGTTCGTGCGCACGCACGGCGCCATGCGGCGCGCCATCCAGCCAGGCGCCGAGGAATTCGAGCGCTTCGCCCATCAGCTCCAGGTGCGGCGCGGGCGCGGCGTCCGGATTGCGGCGCACGCGCATCGTATTCCTGACGATCGTGCGGGCCGGCGCGAGATCGAATTCGAGCGCGACGGAATCGATGAGGAAGGCCGGCGGCGTGTAGTCGGCGCGGCGGATCACGGTTTGGGCGATGTTTTCAGCCATGGTCATACTTCAGGAAAGGGTTTCTCGCTCTGACATTGCTCGCATCGGCTTGGGCTGATGCGCCAGGAACGATCAAGCGGTCATCGCGAAATCGCGACGCCTGATCGGACCTTCACGCACCTGAAGATCGCGCCGCGCGCGAAACGCACTCGCGCCGTGCTCGCACATTCGATGCGTGTTCCGAATTGCTTAAGACGATTCAGAACGGCCATTGGACCAGTCGCATTCAATTGGAAATTCGGATTCGCAACCGCCATTCCATTGACTGAAACTATTGAATGCCGCAGACGGCCCCTTCACAAACCCAAACGCCCCTACAGCCGTGCGCAGTTACCCCGAGCTGCCGCCAGACACAAAAAACCGGCTCGGAAGCCGGGCCATAGTGTCGTCGGGCGCCCTCATGCCCGCGGCACGATCCGCATGCTTTGAAGCCAGGTTTCGTACGGCACGATGTATCGCTGGTGGGCTTGGATGTCCGCCGTCGGCATGGCGGCGCGCTCCGGCTCAAACACGGCGGAAGTCAAGCGCGTCGGCGCTGTCTTCGGCCAGAAATGCCACCACCATCGCGTTGAATTCGTCAGCGCGCTCCCACTGCACCCAGTGACCGGTCTTGCTGAACAGATGCACGTCGCAGTTCGGCATGCGCCGCTGCAGCGAGCGGGCACCGCTCGGTCGATTGACCTTGTCCTCCGTTCCCCACAACACGAGCGTCGGGTTTTGCACGCCGGCCAGACGCGGATCGCGCGTGAAGTCGAGTTTCCTGAATTGCGGAATGCCCTTGGGGCCGAGCAATGGCGGGCTGGCGACGACCTCCGGGTCGATGCTGGACTGAAAGCGCTCCTGGAGCGTCGCATCGGATACAAGGCTGCCGTCGTAGACAAGGTCGCCCCGGATGAACGTCGCAAGCTTTTGCAATGTCGGGCCTTCGCCCTTGTAGTAATTCAGCAGACGCTTGAGGCCGGGCGTCGGCAACCCACGCGTCGTGTCCACGCCGCCGGGCCCCATCAGCACGAGACGGCCGACCGCTGCCGGCCGCTCGATCGCCATGCGCAACGCGCAGGCGCCACCCAGCGAGTTGCCGAGGATGTGCGCGCGCTCGATACGCAGCGCATCGAGCATCCCGAGCATGCTCGCGGCCAGGTCGCCGAACGGGTCACCGCGATCCAGGCCCTTCGTCGATTTGCCATAGCCGGGCATGTCGGGCACGACGACCCGGTGGACGCACGCGAGCGCACCGACATTGCGCGCGTAATTGGACATGCCGGAAGCGCCGGGACCGCAGCCGTGGGGCATGAGCACCACCGGGCCCTCGCCCGCTTCGGTAAAGGAAATGGTTCGCGCACCGACTCGAACGGTGCGTTGAGTCATTGCGTGAGTCATGAACGGGGCATTCACGGCGGAGTCGCTCCAGACGGTTGATCAGGCTTGCTTGTTTTAATAATGAGATATTTGTCATCATGACAATATACTCGTCTTCACCTAGCCAGCCGGAGCGTCTGTTGCGTCGCCGTATAATTCCCGCCATGAATGAAACGACCGTTGACCATCGGACCCGCGTCGCGGCGGAGCGACGCGAACGCATGCGCGCCCGCCTGATCGAAAGCGCGATGCTCGTGTTCGCAGAAAAGGGAGTCGGCGCAAGCGTCATCCAGGACGTCATTGCAGCCGCAGACGTGTCGCAGGGCACGTTCTACAAATACTTCCGCACCAACGAGGATCTGCTCGCGGCGGTGACGCAGGAACTGAACGACGAGTTGCTGCGTTTGATCGAAGCGGAAGTCCACGGTTATGAGGATCCGGCGCTCCGCATCGCGTGTGGTGTGCGCATGTTCCTGCACGCGGCGCGCGCGTATCCGCTGCTGGCGCGCTTCATTTGCGCGGCCGGCCTGCATTCCGCGGGGCCGAGCAGCCTGATCTACGTGTTCCTGCCGCCGCATATCGAGCAGGGTCTGGCACTGGGGCGTTTCACCCATGTCGGCGTCGGCACCGCGCTCGACGTGATCGCCGGAACCGCGCTCGCGACGATCCTCAGAATCACCAATGAAGGCCCTCAAAACGTCGTTCCGGAGCCGGTGGTCGCCGCAATTCTGCGTGCGCTGGACGTCGAGCGGCTTGAGGCGGAGATGTTGGTCAAGGCGGAATTACCGCCAATCGAAACGCCCGATACGTCGCTGCTCGAACGCGGGCATGCAAGGATGCAGGCGCAGTTGCGCACCGGAATTCGACAAGCGCCGCCACACCGCCCCTAACAGGCCAATCAGGTCGTCCTCGACCGTCACGATGTTTGGCGGACCACGCATCGAGGTACTCACCAGCCAAACGGCCGTTCAGAGACGTGTTGATGGTGGCCGGTCGGAATTCGTCCAGCGGCCGCCACGCTCGACGAACACTAGAAAAACACTAAAAAACGCGGCGCGAACCGGTGCTCAGCAAGCACCGGCGGCTCGCCCCTCGAAGGCCCTTGCCGATTGGAGCTTCGACGGATTCCGACGCACCTCGCCGAACCACCCCAACCTTCACAATTCATTTAACTTTCCGTGAGGACTTCGACACCGGCCGCTGACTACGATGGGCGCATGTTTTCAGGACCTGCCGCCAGGAGCCCATCATGCCCACCCGCAGACATCTGCTGTTCGCCGGCGCCACCGGCCTCGCCGTGCTCGCGACGCTATCGTCCGTCGGCCGCCGCGCGCTGGTCGGCCGTGCGTTCGCCGCATCGCCGGCCGCCCCGCAGACGGCCGCCCCTTTTGAAGTCACGCTCAGCGACGCCGAATGGCATCGCCGGCTCACGCCCGCCCAGTACTCGGTCCTGCGCGAGGCCGGCACCGAGCGGCCGTACACCAGCCCGCTGAACGACGAGCACCGGCAAGGCACGTTCGCGTGCGCCGGCTGCGCGCTCCCACTGTTCTCGTCGGCCACCAAGTTCGACAGCCATACGGGCTGGCCGAGCTTCTGGAAACCGCTCGACCACGCGGTCGCCACGAACACCGACGCATCGTTCGGGATGGTCCGCACCGAAGTGCACTGCCGCCGCTGCGGCGGCCATCTCGGCCACGTGTTCGACGACGGCCCGCAACCCACCGGCCTGCGCTACTGCATGAACGGCCTCGCGCTCACCTTCCACCCCGCCGCCGCCTGATCCGGCCCCGAACTCCCGACCGACTGGAGAACGCACCATGCTGCTCATCGTCCTTGCCTACCTCGGCGGCGTGCTCACGATCCTGAGCCCGTGCATCCTGCCCGTGCTGCCGTTCGTGTTCGCGCGCGCCGACCAGCCGTTCGTCCGCAGCGGCCTGCCGCTGCTCGTCGGCATGGCGCTCACGTTTGCCGTCGTCGCGACGCTCGCGGCCGTCGGCGGCGGCTGGGTCGCGCAGGCCAATCAGGCCGGCCGCTGGGTCGCGATCGTGCTGCTCGCGATCTTCGGCTTGACCTTGCTGATGCCGCGCCTCGCGGAACACCTGACGCGCCCGCTCGTCGCCGCCGGCAACCGGCTCACCGGCTTCGCGCAACGCGACGGCCGCCCGGCCGGCCCCGCGTCGTCGCTGCTGCTCGGCGTCGCGACCGGCCTGCTGTGGGCGCCGTGCGCGGGCCCGATCCTCGGGCTCGTGCTGACCGGGGCCGCGCTGCGCGGCGCCAGCGTCGGCACGACGCTGCTGCTGGTCGCGTATGCGGCCGGCGCGGCAACGTCGCTCGGCGTCGCGCTCGTGATCGGCGGCAAGGTGTTCGCCGCGATGAAACGCTCGCTCGGCGCCGGCGAATGGATCAAGCGCGGGATCGGCGTGGCGCTGCTGGCCGGCGTGGGCGCGATCGCGCTCGGCCTCGATACGGGTGCGCTCGCGCAGCTGTCGACCGTCACGACGGGCGGGCTCGAGACGAAGCTCGTCGACCGGCTCGGCGGGCGTTCGAACGGCGCACCGGGCGCACCGGCGGCGATGGCCGCGACCGGCAACGCCGCCGGCAACACGAACGGCGGCGCGATGATGGCCGCGGCGGCCGATCGCACCCAGGCCAACGGCGGGGCGATCGCCGGCGGCGCGATGATGCGCGCGGTGGATACGACGCATGCGGCTGCCGCACTGCCCGTCGAAGGCACGCTGCCGTCGCTCGACGGCGCGGTGCAGTGGCTGAACTCGCCGCCGCTGACGGCGGCCAGCCTGCGCGGCAAGGTCGTGCTGGTCGATTTCTGGACGTATTCGTGCATCAACTGCCTGCGCACGCTGCCTTACACGACCGCGTGGGCACGCAAGTACGCGCCGTACGGGCTCGTCGTGATCGGCGTGCACGCGCCGGAGTTCGCGTTCGAGCGCGACATCGGCAACGTGAAGAAGGCCGTGCACGACCTCGGCATCGACTTCCCGGTCGCGATCGACAACCGCTTCACGATCTGGCGCGCGTTCAACAACGAATACTGGCCCGCGCACTACTTCGTCGACGCGCAGGGGCGCGTGCGCCGCCACCACTTCGGCGAAGGCGAATACGCGGAATCGGAGCGCGCGATCCAGTCGCTGCTCGCCGAGGCCGGCCATCCGGAAGCGCTGAACGTGCCGATCGGGCTCGCCGGTGCGCCCGCGAAGGGGGCGCTCGCCGCGGCCGACAGCGCGGACGTCCGCTCGCCCGAGACCTACGTCGGCTACGCACGCGCCGAGGACTTCATGTCGCCGGGCGGTGTGGTCCGCGACGCGGCATACCACTACGCCGAGCCGGCCCGGCCCGATCTGAACGACTGGGGCCTCGCCGGCACGTGGCAGGTCGGCGCCGAACGCGCGACGCTCGCGGCGCCGGCCGGCCGCATCGTCTACCGCTTCCATGCACGCGACCTGCACCTGGTGCTCGGCCCCGGCGAGGACGGCAAGCCGGTGCGCTTCCGCGTGACGCTCGACGGCGCGGCGCCCGGTGCCGCGCACGGCAGCGACGTCGATGCGCAAGGCTACGGCACCGTGACCGGGCAGCGCCTGTACCAGCTGGTCCGGCAGCCCGGCGCGATCGCCGACCGTACGTTCTCGATCGAGTTTCTCGATCCCGGCGTGAATGCGTATGCGTTCACGTTCGGCTGATCCCGGCAGGATGCGGCGCACCGGCGCCGCGTCCGGGCCACCCGCTTCCCCTACCGCCTTTCGAAGGAGCACACCGTGAACACCACCTCTCCCCGCGGTCCCGCGCCGCAACGGCGCACGGCGATGCTGCGCCGCATCGGCGCCATCGCCGTCGCGGCCGCCGCCGTGTTCGGCTACCAGCGCATCGTCAATTCCGCCGAGCCGATGCGCACCGTGCCCGCGCCGACGCTCGACGAAACGCCCGGCGCATCGCACGACGAGACGGCCGTGCTCGCCGGCGGCTGCTTCTGGGGCGTGCAGGGCGTGTTCGAGCACGTGAAGGGCGTGAAGCAGGTCACGGCCGGCTATGCAGGCGGCGCGTCCGAAACCGCGCACTACGCGCTCGTCGGCTCGGGGCTGACCGGGCACGCGGAATCGGTTCGCATCGTCTACGACCCGACCCAGATCACGTACGGCAGGCTGCTGCAGGTGTTCTTCTCGGTCGCGCACGATCCGACCGAGCTCAACCGGCAGGGCCCCGACGAAGGGTCGCAGTACCGGTCGGCGATCTTCCCGACCACCGCGCAGCAACGCGCGGTCGCGACCGCCTACATCGCGCAGCTCGGCACCGCGCACGTGTTTCCGGCGCCCGTCGTCACGCGCGTCGAGGACTACAAGGGGTTCTACCCGGCCGAGGCGTATCACCAGAACTACCTCGAACTGCACCCCGACGCGCCGTACATCGCGTACAACGACATGCCGAAGATCACCGGGCTGAAGCAGCACTTCCCGGCGCTGTACCGCACCGACGCGGTACTGTGGCGCGATGCGCGCTCGTGACCGGCAAGCGGCCGCGTGACGGGGTGACGGGGTGACGGCGTGGTGCCTGCCGCACCGTCCGGGCCTGTGCGGCCACCCAAAAGCGCGCCGCCTTCGACCCGGTTTGGGCTGCATCAACGAAACCGCGGCCGCCGTGCCGGGGCAAACCCGCATCGCGTCCGCCGCGGCACGCAACTTCGCGTAGACTTCTCCAGATCCCCGCCGCATCATGCGGCGCCCGGAATCCCAGTTCAGCCAGGAGACGTCACGCATGCGCGCAGTGCCCATTCCTGACAGCGGCACCCTTGTAGAACCCTCTTCCGGCGCGGCCGTGCGCGACCTGCGCCGCGTGCCGATTCACCCCGATCACTGGTACCCGCTCGCGTGGTCGCGCGAGCTGAAACGCGGCAAGACGCTCGGCGTGCGCTTCGCCGGCGATCCGATCGTGCTCGTGCGCACCGAATCCGGCGCCGTGTATGCGCTCGAGGATCGTTGCGCGCACCGCCAGGTGCCGCTGCACGCGGGCGTCGTGAGCGGCGAGACGCTGCGCTGCTGCTATCACGGCTGGACCTACGCGTGCGACAGCGGCCGCTGCGTCGACGTGCCGTACCTCGGCCGCGAGCGGCTGCCCAACGGCGTGCGCGCGTATCCGTGCCGCGAAGCGCACGGGCTGATCTTCGTGTTCCCGGGCGATGCGACGCTCGCCGACACCCGGCCGTTCCCCGCGCTCGAATCGGCGGACAACCGCGCATACAAGACGCGCCGCTTCGGCCGCGAGGTCAAGTGCCACTACTCGTTCATGCACGAGAACCTGATGGACATGAACCATCAGTTCCTGCATCGCAAGCAGATGGGGCAGATGCGCGCGCGCTCGGTGGGCCGGCGCCGCGGCGACGACTGGGTCGAGGTCGACTACACGTTCGCGCGGATGGAAGGCAAGCAGCCGGTGGGCGAAGCGCTCGTGTTCGGCGCCAGCAAGAAGCCGGCCGACCAGTCCGACAAGAGCGTGATGACGGTGCGCACCGGCTACCCGTACCAGACGCTGCAGATCCGCTCGAGCGAAGGCACGCTCGTGATGGACCTGTGGATCGTCTACGTGCCGCTCGACGCCGAGCAGCGTACCAACCGCACGTTCGGGCTGCTGTCGATCCACAAGCCCGGCATCCCGTTCGCGCTCGATCTCGCGTGGCCGTTGCTCGTCTGGTTCACCGAGCGGATCTTCCGCGAGGATCGCTGGATCGTCGAGCGCGAGCAGGAAGCGCACGACCGTCAGGGCGCCGACTGGAACCACGAGGTGTTTCCGGTCATCAACGAGCTGCGCGACCTGCTGCGCCAATGCGGCGCGCGCACGGTGATCCCGATCCGCGACGCACGCGACGGCGCGTGATGCGTGCGGCGCGTGACCTGAGAAGCGCGCGCCGTTACAACCGGAACGCGCCCGGCAGCAAAGCATGGGCCGTCGTGACCTCGACGGCCCCTTTCAGGTTGGCCAGGATCACTTCGATGTCGGGCGTGCCGATCTCGATGATCACCTGGCGGCACGCGCCGCACGGCGCGATCGGGCCGTCCGTGTCGCCCACGACTGCGAGCCGCGTGAAATCCCCCGGACGATAACCGGCGGCGATGGCCGAAAA
The DNA here is from genome assembly GCF_002223365.1 of Burkholderia sp. AU6039. NCBI lineage: Bacteria > Pseudomonadati > Pseudomonadota > Betaproteobacteria > Burkholderiales > Burkholderiaceae > Burkholderia > Burkholderia sp. AU6039. Next base: position 36,145 of record NZ_NKFK01000008.1, on the reverse strand, counting down.
CATCGCCGTGCGTTCCGCACAATTGCAGAGTCCGTAGGACGCGTTCTCGACATTGCAGCCGTGAAAAACCGTCCCGTCGCGCGCCTGCAGCGCCGCGCCGACCTTGAAGCGCGAATACGGCGCATACGCGCGTTCGCGCGCCGCCTTCGCCGCTTCGATCAGTTCGTTTCGTTCCATCTCGTCGTAGCCTCGATTGTGTGCGGGGAGGTATCGGCGCGGCCAAACCCCGACCGTCGCGATACACCCGTGACGTGAAGTGAAGTGATCGCCTGTGCCCGTACCGGCGCTTGGTCAGCCGATCTGCTGATAAACGGTCGGCGGCGCATCACCGGTTTCGCCCAGCACGTAGCTGCGCTGGATTGCGTCCACCGCGTGCGCGGCGGCTGCTGCGTCGCGGGCATGCACGTAGCCGAGCGGCTCGCCGGCCCCGACACGCTGCCCGATCTCCGCGAGCGCCGTCAGGCCGACGCTATAGTCGATCGCATCCGCCGCGCGCGTGCGGCCACCGCCGAGCGCGACGACCGCCAGCCCGAGCGCGCGGCAATCGACCCGCTGCACCACGCCGCTCGTGCGCGCCGGTACCGGCACGATCACCTGCGCCCGCGCGAGATGGCGTGCGGGCGCATCGATCAGATCCGCGGGGCCGCCGAGCGCCGTGACCATTCTCGCGAAGCGTTCCGCTGCCGCACCCGTATCGAGTGCATGCTGCAACTTCGCGCGCGCGTCTGCGACGTCACGTGCCAGCCCACCGGTGACGAGCAGCTCAGCGGAAAGCGCCATCGTGACCTCATGCAGGCGCGCCGGACGCGACTTGCCCGTCAGGTAGTCGATCGCGCACACCACTTCGAGCGCATTGCCCGCGCACGGCGCGAGCGACTGGTTCATGTCGGTGAGGATCGCGGTCGTCTTCATGCCGGCGCCGTTGCCGACGTCGACGATGCTGCGCGCCAGCTCCGCCGATTTCTCGGAGGTCGGCATGAATGCGCCGGAGCCGACCTTGACGTCCATCACGAGCCCGTCGAGCCCGGCCGCGAGCTTCTTCGACAGGATCGACGCGGTGATCATCGCGACCGACTCGACGGTCGCCGTCACGTCGCGAATCGCATAGATGCGCATGTCGGCCGGCGCCAGCCGCGCGGTCTGCCCGATGATCGCAACGCCGACGTCGCGCACCGTGCGGCGAAACGCGTCCGTGTCGGGCTTCACGTTGTAACCGGGAATCGCGCTGAGCTTGTCGAGCGTGCCGCCGGTGTGGCCGAGCCCGCGCCCCGAGATCATCGGCACGTAGCCGCCGCACGCTGCCACCATCGGCCCGAGCATCAGCGACACGACATCGCCGACGCCACCGGTCGAATGCTTGTCGATCACCGGCCCGTCGAGATCCAGCACGCGCCAGTCGAGCACGTCGCCCGAGTCGCGCTGCGCGAGCGTCAGCGCGACGCGTTCGTCGGTGCTCAGGTCGTTGAAATACACGGCCATCGCGAACGCGGCCACCTGGCCCTCGGTCACGCTGCCGTCGGTCACGCCGCGCACGAACGCGGCGATCCCGTCGCGATCGAGCGGCTGCCCGTCGCGCTTCCGGCGAATGAATTCCTGCGGTAAGAACATCGTTGCCTCTCCTCGATCGGTCGGTGGCCGCTGCGGGCTCAATGCAGGGAAAAGAACAGGCCGGCGATCGCGGCGCTCATCAGGTTCGACAGCGTCGCGGCCGTCAATGCGCGCAGGCCGTGCCGCGCGACTTCCGAGCGGCGCTCGGGCGCGACCGCGCTGAAGCCGCCCGCGAGAATCGCGATCGACGAGAAGTTCGCGAAACCGCACAGCGCGAACGACACGATCGCGAGCGTCTTTGGGTCGAGCACCTGCAGGCCGGCGGCCGCGACGTGCTCGCCGCCCTTCAGGTACGGCGACAGGTCGCCATACGCGACGAACTCGTTGAAGATCAGCTTCTCGCCGATGAAGTTGCCGGCCAGCGCCGCGTCGTGCCACGGCACGCCGATGATCCACGCGAGCGGCGCGAACAGGTGGCCGATGATACCGACCAGCGTGATTTGCGGAAAGCCCGCGAACGCGGCCACGCCGCCGACGATCAGGTTCATCAGCGCGATGAGCCCCACGAACGCGATCAGCATCGCGCCGACGTTGATCGCGATTCGCAGCCCGACCGACGCGCCGGACGCCGCCGCCTCGATCACGTTGGCGGCCCGCTTGTCGTCGAAGTCGAGCCCGTCGACCACGACGCGGCTCGGCTCGACCGTCGGATACAGCAGCTTGCCGAACAGCAGCCCGCCCGGCACCGCCATGAACGACGCGGCGAGCAGGTATTCCATCCGCACGCCGAGGCCCGCGTAGCCGACCAGCACCGAACCCGCGACCGACGCCATGCCGCTCGCCATCACCGTGAAGATCTCGGCGCTCGTCATGTTCCGCACGAACGGCTTCACGAGCGCGGGCATTTCGCTTTGCCCGAGAAAGATCGTCGCCACCGCCGAGCACGCCTCGATGCGGCTCACGCCGAGCACTTTCGCGAGCGCCGCGCCGAGGATCGCGACGATCCACTTCATCACGCCGATGTAGTACAGCACCGCGATCAGCGCGGTCACGAAGATGATCATCGGCAGCACGCGCAGGCCGAACACGAACCCGCCGTCGCCGAACAGCTGGAACATCCGGCTGTCGACGAGCCCGCCGAATACGAATGCGATGCCGTGATTGCCCATGTCGAGCACGCGATTGACGCCGTTCGCGGCGCCCGCCAGCACCGCACGGCCCACCGGCACGAACAGCACCAGCGCACCGATCGCCAGCTGCGTGCACAGCGCGGCGATCAGAGTCCGGCCGCTCACCGCGCGCCGGTTGTTCGACAGCAGATAGGCAACCAGCAGCAGGAACAGCATACCCAGGAGACTGCGCAGAATATCCACCTCGTACTCCTTGCTCTCAATGTTATTGGACTGTTCGGCGGGCGGCCCGGCACGCCTGCGCAACGCCGTCGGTGGATATTACTCGCCGGTATGCACGTCGACAACGCAAACAAAATGGTCGCATTTGCGCGACATCGCGTGTTGCGTCGACTTGCTCAGTTGTTCTATGTACCTGAGGATCGGAAAGACGAGACCGCGCCCAATTCATCCCAAATATTGAGAGAATCGGCGGGATGCGGAGAGAAAGCCGGCGCGGTGCCGGCATGACTGGGAAAGCACATTCAAACATGCACGGGGCGTGCCGTTCCAACCGGCACGCCCCGCGCGACACGCAACGCTCAACCGGCGCGCTCGACCGGATGCGGTTCGCGCAACCGGTTCGCGATCCGCGCGGCCTCGTAGTAACTCGCCGCCGGCGGGCGCTTCAGATAGCGGCCCGCGCCGCGCACGGCGCGCAGATCGCCGTCGGCCCACGCAAGTGCGCCGCGCGTGAGCGTGTGCGTCGCGACGCCCTGCACCGTCATCCCCTCGAACACGTTGAAGTCGACCTGCTGATGATGGGTCTTCACCGAGATCGTCTTGGTCGCGGCCGGGTCCCACACGACGAGATCGGCATCGGCGCCCACCTGCACTGCGCCCTTGCGCGGATACAGGTTGAAGATCTGCGCGGCGTTCGTCGACGTGATCCGCACGAACTCGTTCGGCGTGATGCGGCCATGGTTCACGCCGTGATGCCACAGCACCGACATGCGATCCTCGACACCGCCGCAGCCGTTCGGGATCTTCGTGAAGTCGTCGCGGCCCATCGCCTTCTGCGATGCGCAGAACACGCAGTGGTCGGTTGCCGTCGTATGCAACTGCCCCGCCTGCAGCCCGTGCCACAGTGCCTCGCGGTGCTCGGCCGAGCGGAACGGCGGGCTCATCACGTGCGCGGCCGCACGCGTCCAGTCCGGATCGCGATAGACGGCCTCGTCGATCACCAGGTGGCCCGGCAGCACCTCGCCGAACACGCGCAGCCCTTCGCTGCGCGCTTTGGTGATCGCATCGACCGCGTCCTTCGCGGACACATGCACGATATACACCGGCACGCCGAGCACCTGCGCGATGCGGATCGCGCGGTTCGCGGCCTCGCCCTCGACCTCCGGCGGCCGCGACAGCGGATGCGCCTCCGGCCCCGTCATCCCGCGTGCGAGCAGCGCCTTCTGCAACTGGAACACGAGCTCGCCGTTCTCCGCGTGCACGGTCGGCAACGCGCCGAGTTCGAGCGCTCGCGAGAAGCTGTTCACGAGCACCTCGTCGTCGGCCATGATCGCGTTCTTGTACGCCATGAAGTGCTTGAAGCTCGACACGCCGTGTTCGCGCACGAGCGTGCCCATGTCGCGGTGCACGCTCTCGTCCCACCACGTCACGGCCACGTGGAAGCCGTAGTCGGCCGCGGCCTTCTCGGCCCAGCCGCGCCACGCATGGAACGCATCCATCAACGGCTGCTTCGGGCTCGGAATCACGAAGTCGATGATGCTCGTCGTGCCGCCCGCGAGCCCGGCGGCCGTGCCCGAGTAGAAATCGTCGCTCGCGGTCGTGCCCATGAACGGCAGCTCCATGTGCGTATGCGGATCGATACCGCCCGGCATCACGTACTGGCCGTGCGCATCGACGACGGTCGCGCCGGCCGGCGCGTCGATCTGCTCGGCGATCTGCAGGATCGTGCCGCCGTCCTCCGGCGCTGCGCAGAGCACGTCCGCGCGATAGGATCTGTCCGCATCGACTACGGTGCCGCCACGAATCAGGATTGCCATGGGGTTGCCTCCTCGTTGACTGTCGGGTGCCGCATCAGGCGCGCGCGATCTGCGCGTGCTGTCCGGCGCGCCACTTCATCCAGGTGCCGTACACGCATGACGCCAGCACGAGGCCGACGAACCACGCGTACGTATAAAGCGTGTTGAAGAATGCCGGCACGTTCGGAAACGACGCCGGAAAGGCCGTATGCAGGAAGCCGGGCAGGTTCGGCAGCACGCCGACCGCGAGCGCGGCCAGCGCGGCCGGGTTCCAGCCGCGCGCGTAGCTGAAGCCGCCGCGCTCGTCGAACAGCGCGCGCGTGTCGAGCCGCGTGCCGCGAATCAGGAAGTAGTCGACCATCAGGATCCCCGCCACCGGCCCGAGCAGCGCCGAATAGCCGACGAGCCAGGTGAAGATGTAGCCGTCCGTCGTCGCGAGGATCTTCCACGGCATCATCACGATCGCGATCGTCGCGGTGATCATCCCGCCCGTGCGGTACGAGATCGCCTTCGGCCACAGGCTCGAGAAGTCGTAGGCTGGGCCGACGAGATTCGCGGCGAGGTTGCAGCACATCGTGTCGAGCGTGAGGATCACGAGCGCGATGCCCACGCCGATGCCCGTCATCCGGCTCGTCAGGTCGATCGGATCCCAGATCGCGTTGCCGTAGATCACGACGGTCGCCGACGTCACGACGACCGACACCACCGACAGCAGCGCCATCGGCAACGGCAGCCCGATCGACTGCCCGATCATCTGGTCGCGCTGCGAATGCGCGAAGCGCGTGAAGTCAGGAATGTTCAGCGCGAGCGTCGCCCAGAAGCCGACCATCGCGGTCAGCCCCGGCCAGAAGGTCGCCCAGAACAGCCCGGCCTTCTTGCCGCCCGCGGCGAACTGCGACGGCGCCGACAGCATCGTGCCGAAGCCGCCCGCCTTCGACGTCGCCCACCACACGAGCGCCACGCACATCACGACCTTGATCGGCGCGGACCAGCTCTCGAGCCAGCGGATCGAATCGGTGCCGTGCCAGATGAAGTAGAGCTGCAGCGCCCAGAACACGAGGAAGCACGCGAGCTGCCCGAACCCGATGCCGACGACCGGCAGCACCGCGCCGTGCAGTGCGTTGCCGGTCAGGATGTTCAGCAGCGTATAGATCGCGCTGCCGCCGAGCCAGGTCTGGATCCCGTACCAGCCGCACGCGACGATCGCCCGCAACAGCGCCGGCAGCTTCGCGCCCTGCGTGCCGAACGACGCGCGCACGAGCACCGCGTAAGGAATCCCGTGCTTCGCGCCCGCATGGCCGATCAGCAGCATCGGCACGAGCACGATCAGGTTGCCGAGCAGCACGGTCATCACCGCCTGCCACGGCGACATGCCTTCCTGGATCAACCCGGCCGCCAGCATGTACGACGCGATGTTCATCACCATCCCGACCCACAGCGCCGCGAAGTGATACCACTTCCACGTGCGCTGCGCCGGCGTCGTCGGCGCGAGGTCGTCGTTGTACAGGCTGCCGCCCTGCGCCGCGGCGCTGTCGGGATCGGCGGGATTCGCTGCGTGATTCATCGAACGCACTCCACTAAAACGTCAGCGCCGGCATCAACCGATGCCGGCCCGGGTGGAACGAAAGGCGACAATGCAGGATGACCTGCCTCGCCGGACGCCGTCAAGCAGCCTTCTTCGCGTGCTTCTCGGGTGCCGCCGCGCCTGCACTCGCCCCCGCGTCCGCGCTTGCCGGATTGTTCGGATGCGTGGTCCAGTTCGCGTAGTCGCCCGAATCGACACGCTCCATCGTGATGCATTGCTCGACCGGACACACATGCATGCAAAGATTGCACCCGACGCATTCCGAATCGACCACTTCGAAGTGGCGCACGCCGTCCTTCGTCGCGGTGATCGCCTGGTGCGACGTGTCCTCGCACGCGATATGGCACAGCCCGCACTGGATGCAGCGGTCCTGGTCGATGCGCGCCTTGATGTCGTACTTCAGGTTCAGGTATTTCCAGTCGGTCACGTTCGGCACCGCGCGGCCGCGGATGTCGTCGAGCGTCGCGTAGCCCTTCTCGTCCATCCAGTTCGACAATCCGTCGGCCAGGTCCGACACGATCCGGAATCCGTAATGCATCGCGGCGGTGCACACCTGCACGCTGCCGGCGCCGAGCACCATGAACTCCGCCGCGTCGCGCCATGACGAGATGCCGCCGATGCCCGAGATCGGCAGGTTCGGCGTTTCCGGGTCGCGCGCGATCTCCGCGACCATGTTCAATGCGATCGGCTTGACCGCCGGGCCGCAGTAGCCGCCGTGCGTGCCCTTGCCGTCGACCATCGGCATCGGCGCCATGTGGTCGAGATCGACCGCGACGATCGAGTTGATCGTGTTGATCAGCGACACGCCGTCCGCGCCGCCCTTGTACGCGGCACGCGAGCCCATCCGGATGTCGCTGATGTTCGGCGTGAGCTTCACGAGGCACGGCAGCTTCGTGCCCTCCTTCACCCAGCGCGTGACCATCTCCACATATTCGGGGACCTGTCCGACCGCCGCGCCCATCCCGCGCTCGCTCATCCCGTGCGGACAGCCGAAGTTCAGCTCGACCGCGTCGGCGCCCGTGTCCTCGACGAGCGGCAGGATCCATTTCCAGTCGCGCTCGTTGCACGGCACCATCAGCGACACGATCAGCGCGCGGTCCGGCCAGTCGCGCTTCACCTGCGCGATCTCTCTCAGGTTCACGTCGAGCGGACGGTCGGTGATCAGCTCGATGTTGTTCAGCCCCGCGATGCGCTGGCCGTTCCACTGCACCGCGCCATAGCGCGAACTGACGTTGACGACGTGCGGATCGAGCCCGAGCGTCTTCCACACGACGCCGCCCCAACCCGCCTCGAACGCGCGGTTCACGTTGTAGGCCTTGTCGGTCGGCGGCGCGGACGCCAGCCAGAAGGGGTTCGGCGAAGTGATGCCCGCGATGGTGCAGCGAAGGTCGGCCATGGTCGGCTCCGTGAGAGTGGGGTCGTGTTGGTTGTGCTCGTGGTGCGTGACGCGCGTGGCGCGCTCACGCGGCCTTCGCGTCGCGCTGCGCGAGCGTGGCGTCGATCGACGCGGCCGCGCGCTTGCCGTCCTGCACGGCCTGCACCGTGAGGTCGACGCCGCCCGTCGCCGCGCAGTCGCCGCCGGCCCACACGTCGGGCCATGCGGTGCGCCCGTCGGCGTCCACCGCGATGCGCGTGCCGTCCGCCGTCAGCAGCGCGGCGTCGAGGGCGTCCGGCACCAGCGTCTGGCCGATCGCCTTCAGCACCATGTCCGCATCGACGGTGAAACGCTCGCCCGATGCCGCCTCGAACTCGACGCCCGTCACCTGCCCGTTCTCGCCCGCCATGCGCACCGGCTTCGCATGCGTGACGAGCGTGACGCCGCTCTTCTGCGCGAACTCGCGCTCCGCCCACGTCGCGCTCATCGCCTCCACGCCGCGCCGGTACACCATCGTCACGCGCTCGGCGCCGAGCTTGCGGCTCTGCACCGCCGCATCGATGGCCGTATTGCCGCCGCCGATCACGACCACGCGCCGCCCGACCGCCACGTTCTCCAGCGCATCGGTCTGCCGCACCTGCACGATGAAATCGACCGCGTTCATCACGCCGTTCAGTTGCTCGCCGTCGATCGACAGCGCACGCACGCCGCCGAGGCCCATCGCGAGAAACACCGCGTCGTGCTGCTCGCGCAGCGCGTCGAGCGTGATGTCGCGGCCCAGCGCGACGCCGGTTTGCAACGTGATGCCGCCCACCGACAGCAGCCACTCGACTTCACGCTGCGCGAAATCGTCGACGGTCTTGTACGCGGCGATCCCGTATTCGTTGAGGCCGCCGCCCTTCGGGCGTGCGTCGAACAGCGTAACGCGGTGCCCGGCGAGCGCGAGCCGGTGCGCGCATGCGAGCCCGGCCGGCCCCGCGCCGACCACCGCGACCTGGCGCCCCGTGTCCGGCGCGCGCGTGAAGCGCACCGCGCCGGTCTCCATCGCCCAGTCAGTCGCATGCCGCTGCAGCGCGCCGATCGCGACGGGCTGCGCATCCTGGTGGTTGCGCACGCATGCGCCCTCGCACAGGATCTCGGTCGGACACACGCGGGCACACATCCCGCCCAGCGGATTCGCCGACAGGATGTCGGTCGCGGCACCCTTCAGGTTGCCGTTGCCGATCTTGCGGATGAAGCTCGGGATGTCGATCTGCGTCGGGCAGGCCTGCACGCACGGCGCGTCGTAGCAGTAGTGGCAGCGGCTGGCCGCCGCCGCCGCGGCAGTCGGATCGAGCAGCGGCGCGATGTCGGCGAATTCGCACGAGAGTTGCGTGGACGACAGGCGATGCGCGGCGATATCGCCGGTTGGCTGGGTGGTCATACGCGTTCCTTCGACTGGGTGGAGACAAAGCCGTCCCCGCCGGCTGCGAATGCACAGTCGGGGCGGTCGTTGTTAGGCATGCTACGGTCAGGCTGTCAGGCATCGAGCAGCCTGCCGGCGGTTAAGGTCGCGGCGTCATGAAGCCGGTTCGCATGCGCGCGACAGCATCGCGTGCAGCAGCACGTTCGCGCCGGCCTCGATCCACGCGGGCGTCGCGTCCTCGATCTCGTTGTGGCTGATGCCGTCGACACACGGCACGAACACCATCGACGTCGGCGCGACCTGCGCGAGGTAGCACGCGTCGTGGCCGGCACCGGACACGATGTCGCGATGCGAGAAGCCGAAGCGGTCGGCCGCGCTGCGCACCGCTTCCACACAGGCCGCGTCGAACGCGACCGGCTTGTAATAGAAGATCTGCTCGAGCTGGGTTTCGAGCCCGATCTCGCCGGCGATGCGCGCCACGCCGTCGCGCAACGCAGCATCCATCTTCGCGAGCACCGCGTCGTCCGGATGACGGAAATCGACGGTGAAGAACACGCGGCCCGGAATCACGTTGCGCGAGTTCGGGTAGACCTGCATCATGCCGACCGTCGCGCAGCCGAACGGCGCATGATCGAGGCCGATCCGGTTGACGAGATCGACCACGCGCGACGCGCCGAGCAGCGCATCGCGGCGCCGCGGCATCGGCGTGGGCCCCGCGTGCGCTTCCTGGCCGGTGAACGTGACCTCGTACCAGCGCTGCCCCTGCGCGTCGGTCACGACGCCGATCGTCTTGCATTCCGCTTCGAGAATCGGCCCCTGCTCGATATGCAGTTCGAACGCCGCGTGCAGCTTGCGTCCGCCGCACGGCACGTCGCCCGCGTAGCCGATCCGCGCCAGCTCCTCGCCGATCGTCTTGCCATCCACGTCCTTGCGCGACAGCCCGTATTCGAGCGAAAACACGCCCGCGAACACGCCCGACGCAACCATCGCGGGCGCGAAGCGCGAGCCTTCCTCGTTGGTCCAGATCACGACCTCGACCGGATGCTCGGTCTCGATGCCGTGATCGTTGAGACTGCGAATCACCTCGAGGCCACCGAGCACACCGTAGATGCCGTCGAAGCGGCCGCCCGTCGGCTGCGAATCCGCATGCGAGCCCGTGACGACCGGCGCCGCATCGGCCACGCGGCCCGCGCGGCGCATGAACACGTTGCCCATCGTATCGACCGTCACCGTGCAGCCGGCGGCCTTCGCCCAGCCGACGATCAGGTCGCGGCCGGCCTTGTCGAGATCGGTCAGCGCGAGGCGGCACACGCCGCCCTTCGGCGTCGCGCCGATCTTCGCGACTTCCATCAGGCTGTCCCACAACCGCTTGCCGTCGACCTTGATCGACGTGTCGAAAGCTGCCCGCTTCACTGTTTCCGATACCGCGTTCATTCGTATCGCTCCTGTGGGGTCGGTGATGTCGTCAGCCCGGTCTGTGCCGGTGCGTGTCATGCCTGTTTCGGGGCAACGCCGCCCAAGCGCGGTGCATGCCCGGTCGTTCGCGAAGATCGTCCGACGAATCGGGCCGAAAGGTTTCTGCCGCTCGTCGAATCCTGTCCGATTGGACAGGTTTTAGACGATCAAAATGACCAAATCAATCTCTTTCTTGCGTGAATGAATGGAGCGAGAAACGTGCCATCGCAACGCAGCATGGCGATGACTGCGCGAGATCGGCACGCGTGCGTTCGATGCGAATCAGCGGCTAGAATGAAGCCCAACGCGGCATGCCCGCCGCGCGAGGGCAACGATGAGACATGACCAGGCGGCAACCGCAGCCACCGACAGCGACGAAACGCACGCGCCTTTGCGGCGACGCAAGGCGCACATCCGCGAGTCCAACGAAGCGCATCTGCTCGCCTGCGCGGAGGCCGTGTTCGCGGAACGCGGGCTCGACGGCGCGAGTACCGCGATGATCGCGGAGCGTGCCGGCCTGCCGAAAGCCAACCTGCATTACTACTTCCCGACGAAGCTTGCGCTGTACCGCCGCGTGCTCGACGACCTGTTCGAGGACTGGCATCGCGCGGCCGGTTCGTTCGAGGCCGACGATGATCCCGTCGAAGCGATCGGTGCCTACGTGCGCGCGAAGATGGCGCTGTCGCGGCGGCGCCCGCTCGGCTCGAAGGTCTGGGCCAACGAGATCATCCACGGTGCGGAGCACATGCAGGACATCCTGTCGGAACGCGTGAAGCCGTGGTTCGATACGCGCGTGAAGGTCATCGACGGCTGGATCGCGCGCGGGCTGCTCGCGCCGATCGACGCGCATGCGCTGATGTATCTGATCTGGTCAACCACGCAGCACTACGCGGATTTCGACGCGCAGATCCGCGCGCTGAGCGGCAAGCGCACGTTCACGCAGAAGGCGTACGACGAGAAGACCGAGCAGGTCGTGCAGCTCGTGATTCGCGCATGCGGGGCGGTGTCGCCGGAGGCGAAGCGATCGGAATGAGCGCTATAGCGCGCACCGCGCCGCTGCGCGGCTCATCGCTGCGCCGTCACGGAAAAGCTCGCCGGTCGGTTGCCTTCAGAACGGAACCAGCTCCAGCGCATGGCTGCTGGACCAGTGCGATTCGCTGTTGACGACGTCGACCGCGCTGCGCGGAATCACGGGTTCCAGTTCCAGTTGCAAACTCAACCGGCTCCCCGCCTCCGGCACGCCGTGCGCCAAGACGACAACGCCCGAGCGCGGATGCAAGCCGACTCTGCCGGCCGGCTCCGACGGTTGCTGACCGGCATGCTCGACACGGCCCAATGCAACGGACCTGCCATCCAGATTGGCGTCGCCGGCTGTCACGGAAAGCACGCCCTGCTGACCGAAGCGAAACGCGCCGTCGTCGAGCGCATCGCCGCGAAGGAAAATCGCCATGCGCACCGGCTCCTTGCAGAAGATGCTCACCGACACGAGGCGTTTTCCCAACGAGTATCCGAAGGGCGATGCGGGCTGCCCCAGAATGGTTTGCCGGTACTGGGCACCGTAGTCGAGTTGTGCGTGCCCGGTATGCATCCGGCAATTGTCCGCGGCCTGTGCGGCCCCGCCCAGGCTCAGGCCCGCGCACATCGTCCACGCCCACCGGCGAATGCGTTTCGGTTGTTGCAACATGTCGTCTCTCGAAGCCAGGGGCTCATTGAAGAATGCATCGGGCATCGGCGCTTTCGAACAGCGCACCGGAACCCGAGGGCTCGGGCAATGCATATTGCAACCGGCACTGCCTGCCGTCCGGCAACGCCACCTGCAACACCTCGTCGCCGGCGCCGTTGTTCAGAAACACCTGCCCCTGCTCTAGCACCATGCCGACATATCGCTGGCGGCCATCCAGCACATAGGCGCCGGCGGGCAGCGGATTGCCGTCGGCGTCGCGCGCATTGAGCAGCACCCGGCGCACGCGGGCAAGTTCGAAGTCGATCCGGTTCACCGATCCGCGCCCCGGATCGACCTGCCGGGTACCGTTGCCGATATCGACGTTGCGCGGCAAGGTATGGGTCATCACCTCCACGCGATTGCTGCTGTATGCAGAGAGCCGGGGCACCACCGCACGCCCCCAGAGGTCGGTCCACACCGGCCCCTGCGGCGTATTGATCTTCACGTTCGATACGCCCGACGCCGACACGATGCCGAACGTGTCCTGCACGGGATAGGGAGAGAGCGTCACCCCGTTCGCGTGCAGCACCACGCCGCCCGAGGCCCCGGCGTAATACGAACGGGCGCGCTTGCCGGTATCGGAGAAACCCAGGTTGACCTGGGCAATGCGCGGCGTCGCCGCCATTTGACCTGCCACCGCGTTGCTCCGGTCGCGCGTGTTGCGATCCACGTTGACCGAGTAATTCAGGTTATCGCCGATCCGCTCGCTGTAGCTGGCGCCGAAACGCGTATAGCCGCTCGCATTGCTTGCATAGGTGCGGACACTGCGCTTGCCGAACGGGATGCTCAACGACGCGTAATAGGTGTTGCCGGGCCTGTCATATGCACGGCTCCCGTAATATCGGTCCTCCCGGCGCGGGCTGAGATCGCGCTCGACGTTAAGCGACACGGTGCCGAACGCGAAGCTCTTGCCCCACGAAAGGTTCAGCCGCTGCGTACGCTCCCCGTTCTGTTGATTCGTGAATGCGTAGCCGAACGTCAGACCGCCCAGCCTGGCATCGGACCAGGCCAGCGCCGCGGTATGCCGGCTCCGGTAACGCGATGCAGCGAACCCGGTCCGGCCGACATCGACGGTGAAATCGTCCAGCGTGCGATAGCCGTTGCTCTGATACGCACTGCTGAAGCTCATGCTCAGGTTCTCGTGCAACCCGCCGAAAATGCCCGAGACCTCGATTTCCGTGCCCGACTTCGTGGCCTGCAACGACATACGCTGCTGCAACTTGACGCTGCTCGACTGCGACACGCGCATATCCACGCCCCAACTGGCGGCCTGGTATCCGGGCGCGAACAGCGCTGCCACGCCGACATTACCGCGCTTGCCAAGCGCCCAGTTGCCGCTCGCGCTCGCCACCCACGGATTGCGGGCCTTGTTGCCGTCGAGATTGCGACGCTTGCCCAGCGCGAACGCGTAGCCCGGCCGCTGCCCGAGCGCCCCCGCGCCGATCGACGCAGCGGGCACGACGAAGCTGCGTCGCGCACCATCGGACTCGATGACGGTCACCTCCAGGTCGTTGCTGTCGTTGAGCAGCGGCAAGTCCGTAAGCGAGAAGGGGCCGACCGGCACGACCGTGGTATAGATCAACCCGCCCGCCTGGCGCACCTCGACGCGCGCTTGCGATTGCGCGACGCCTTCGACCATGACGATGTTGCGCTCCTGCTTGCTCAGCGCGGCATCGGGAAACACCTGGATGCCGGTCAACGGCGCGCCGGTCAGCACGGAGTTGGCGATATTGATCTGTCCGGCCTGCAACGTGGCGCCCCATCGCAGCCAGGTTCGCTGGCCGTATGCGTAGAGGTGGCGACTCTGGAATCCTGAATTGTCCTGACGTTGAGAATAGGCGCGGCTGCGCAGGATCCAGTCGCCGGCGTTCACGCCGATTTCGGTGTTGAGCGACAGGAAGTTCGAGCCCGGCATGCCGCTCGCCTCGCTGCGCAGGGTCATCAGCTCGTAGTTCAGCAGCGCCGCGTTGCCGCCCCGGCTGTAACCGGAGAAATCCGCCAACGCCTGACGAAGCGCCGTGGTCGGTACGACGAGCCGCACTTCTTCCCGCCCCGGCTTGAGCGCCACATCCGTGCCGGGGAATGCCCGCGCGAAGTCGTAGCACGTGTCGGGTTCCGAATCGCCGGGTATCGCGTACTTCGCATCGGGCACAACCATTCCGGCCGCATCCAGAAACGCGCGATCGAAGCACAGCGCGCCGTTCTCGTCGAACCACGTATTGATCCGCCCTCGCCGAATGTCGTTGACGTAGACGACAACGCGGCTGCGGCCAGGCCGATACCGCGGCATGGTGCGGAAATAGTCGGCGATCTGTGGATCGAGCCCGCGCTGCTGCAGGATGCTCGTATCGAAGTTGAAGGCTGCATCGACGGACGCCGGATCGAACGTGGTTTGCGCGGTCGTCGCTTGGACGGCGGATGCCGTGTCAGGCGGCGTGGCTGTCTGCGCGTGCGCCCGCGACGGGTAGGCACTCGCCAGCAACATCAACAGCGATGCGGCCGTCCCATTGCGGTACGCGTTCGATTCGCGTTGGGGCCGTACCCGGCGCGCGGCGCGATCGAGCCGCATTACTGTTGCGTCGTGAGATTGACGAGCGGGGCCTCGTAGCTGTCGACTTCGTAGCCGTAGATCGTCGCCGGCGACAGTTTGACGCCGGTTGCCCGCGCACCGGCCCCCTTCGGCAGCGAGACTTCCACGGTGCTTTCGGGTAGCACATAGGTCTTGCCCAGATCCACGGCGGTCTTTTCCGGCAGAAGTTGCACGCCTTGCCCCAGACGCACCACATACGGGCTGTCGTTGCGCACGCGCAGCTTGCCGTCCGCGACCGACCACTGCAGCAGCGTCCAGGGGGAGGCATGCTTCGCGAGCGTGGCGGGATGGATGATCAACGGCAGGTTCTGGCGAATCGTCATGCTGATGCGCGCCTTGCCGTCGGGGCCCTTGGGTGGAATGCCCTCGAACGTCACGCGTTTGAGCCGTTGCACCTGGAGCGGCGCCGGGCTCTGCAGCAGGAATCGCACCAGTTGCGTATCCTGGCCTTCCACCCGGCTCACCGGCGGCACCGCCACGACCAGCAACGCTTGATCTTCCGGCGTGTTCTGTATGGATGCATGCAGCAGCAGCGGAATCGACTCTGTATTCTTCACATTCATCGTGGCTTCGCCGTCCGCTTCGTTCAGGATCACCACGGAAGACTCCGGCAGGACGCCCGAGGCTTGCGCAACGGCCGGAACGCTCAGGCATATCGGCAATCCAGCCGTCAGAATGGCCTTCGCCAATGCATGCCGGCACGACGAGAAAAACTGAAGATGAGACGATAGACACACGACACGGCTGCACATGATTAGCAATCCAACTTAAATGGATTTTAAGGACGAGAATGACTGTCACGTCCGAGTTTTGAGGAAATTCAACGAGAGCAGCGGAAGAGGCCGCTGCGGCGATGTGGCGGTTACCGCCAAGCGCGCTATTCGAGAGGGCGACGTTACAGGTAGCGGGGTTCCAGCGTGGCGAGACCCTCGGTCACGAGATCATCCGTGAACAACGATGCCGGCTTCGAAATGAACGATGGCGGAAAACGGGCTCGTCGGTGTCTTGAGCGCCACGGGCTCGCTCCCCTGCCCGCCAGCACGGCCTTTCCACGAATAGGGACGGTCGCCCAAGCGATCTCATCGGGTCCGGATCCCCTTCCCCGTTTATAAGGCCAAGGCAGTTGCGTACCGGCGCGATTGTCGGTCACGTCGAATCCGACCTTGGCCGGTTGCTGGGCTCATTCCCGTCATTGATCTGCCTGCCGAAAATGAGCGTTCGGGAAACGACAGGCCGAACGTCAGCCGTCCGGGCCCGCTCCGACCGCGCCTTTTTACAGATAGGTCAGATCGAGGGTCGCCGAACCATCCAGATCGACATTGCCACTGGAAAGATCCAAGTCCGACAATTTGTTGATCGTCAGGGTCGCCGCTAAATAGATTGCGATGGACTTGTATGCGCCCGGCGTCAAGCTGCCTGGATCCGCAAACGCTTTGCGCGCGCTACCTTTCGTCATCAGCCTCGCCTCGTCGTAAGCCCACGCGTTGGATCCAGCCGGAGCCGCCAGGACATCCAGCTTGGCGTCACCGCCGTCGCTCATGGCGCTGAAAGCGGTCAGTGTGTAGTAGCCGACCTTCCCCTTGCCCAGGCCGAACTCGAAGTCTTCTCCCGTGCCGCCGGCGGCCGTACCCGCGCGGTTGTCCCGCACGCTCAACGCGACCTTGGTGGCTGCATTGCAGGTCACGGCGACAGTCTGCGACTTGGGAACGAATTGTGTCGTCTTGTTCTGGTGAAGATTTTCCGACGCGATGACGCCAAAATCATAGACGCCGCCGTTGCTGATCGTGAGATTGCACGCACCATCGGGCACGATCTTGCCGGCGACCTTGATCTCCGTCGACGTGTCCGCCTGCGCATGACCGGCAGCGACCAATGAACCGACAACCAGCCCCAGTCCTGCGAGTTTCTTCTTCATCGCCTTATTCCAATAGAAAACGAACCAAAAAAATGAAGGCCCGAGTCAAGCATCACACGTGCCGATATCGGACAAACCATCGCTCCACCACGCGGATACATTGACCACCCGGTGCCTGTTATTTCCAAACCCGCGCCACCGTCAGGGTTTGAAGAACTTCCCTCGAACACAGTGGACCGACAAGCGGAGTCAGCCACGAAATGAGCGGTCGCTACAGGTATACAAGTTCGAGGGTCGCGGAACCGGCGATCTCCATCTCGTCGGTGAACGGAATGTCTTGAGGCTTGAAAGAGACCGAGATCCGCAACATGTCTTGCATCCACGTGCCCGCCGCCGGATCCGATCCTCCAACACCCCATGAATAGGTACGCCCGCGGATCACATGCCATCCCCCCCAAGAAGCGCTCTCCCACGTGTTGCCATAGGAGTGGAGAAGCGATTGCGCTCTTTTTCCGTCGACCACGCGGTAGTCACCGGTACTTAACCCCATGTAGTACGAACCAATTTTCGGATTGCTCAGACTAAATGATTGATCGTGCTGATCGCCTGCACCGACGTTGTCGATCAGCACGAATCCGACCTTGGTCGGGCGCGGACAGCCCACCTGAAACGACATGCTGCGTTCAAGCGTAAAGTACGAATCCTTGGGAAAATCGTCTTTCGACAGATTGCCGATATCGACGACGCCGCCGTTTTCCAGCGTCAAGTTGCACGCGCCGACCGATCTGATTTGACCGTTGAGACTCAGGTCGACCTGGCCGTTGAATTTAAGATCGTCCGCCGATGCCGCGCCCGTGCTCGACAAAGTGCAGGCGAGCACGGAACGTACACACCACTGCTTCAAGCTCATCTGAATATCCCTTTCGTTTGGAATGGCATGGTCGTCCGCGTCCAGCATTGTCATTCGGATTGCGAATCATTTTCCGCTAGGTGCGTCGTGCCGACGGTTCGATTCACCTCATTCCCACGTGCGTCTCTCGAAGGCACGATCGCCCGAGCGCTGGCAGACACGCGGCATCCGGAGCCCATGCGTCGACAGCCGCTACGCCAATTCCAGCCCCCACCAACGGCAGCAATACGGACCGGTATCTCGTCACTCAGGCCTCCGCGCTAACGCAGGCGCTCGAGAGAGGCGACTCGAACGTCAGCCGTTGCAGCCGTCCGACATCCTGATCCAGTCCGGATCTCACCTGTTTACAGATAGGCCATTTCGATAGTCGCCGAGCCATCCAGATCGACACTGCCGCCGGATAGATCCAGTTCCGACAGTTTGTTGATCGTCGGGATCACGGTCAGATTGGCCGTGACGGTCTTGTATGCGCCGGGCGTCACGTCGCCAGGTTTCGCAAACGATTTGCGCGCGCTGCCTTTCGTCATCAGCCCCGCCGCATCGGAAGCCCACGCGTCGGATCCAGCCGGAGCGGCCACGATATCCACACCGCTGTTGTCACCCGTGGCACCGCCCAGACTCAGCGTGTAGTAGCCAACCTTGCCGTTGCCCAGGCCGAATTCGGTGTCGTCGCCCGCGCCGCCGGCGGCCGTGCCGGACCGATTGTCCCGCACGTTCAACGCAACCTTGGCGGCCGCATTGCAGGAGATGGACACGGTCTGAAGCTTGCCCGGGAGTTGCGTCGTCTTATCCTGGTAAAGATTTGCCGACGCGATGGAGCCGAAATCATAGACACCACCGTTGCCGATCGTGAGATTGCACGCATCGGGCAAGATCTTGCCGGTGATCTTGATCTCCGCGGAGGTTTCCGCCTGCGCATGACCGGCAACGGCCAATACACCAGCAACGAGTCCCAATCCCGCGAGTTTCTTCTTCATGTCTTACTCCGATCAATATGAGCCGAAAAATGATGGTCCGCCAAATGTGCTGACTCCGGAAAAACCGTGGCGCCATCGCGTGAACAAATTTACCGCCCACGCCCCGGGACAGGCCATTCGGAAGAGTCTGTTTTTCACCGAGAAATATCTGACCAGCCACTCAGCCCATTCGCGATCAATCTGCGTTCAAGTATGGTTAGCGGCAATATCATCCAAACAAACATTCGCCAGAGGGGCCACCAGGTTATGGATGGTGTGTTTGGCCAATAGAGATCAATTGCGCAGAGGGGACAGTGAATCGTCGTATTGTGATCGTGGACGACCACCCGCTGATTCGAATGGCGGTGCGAATGGTCCTGGAGCAGGACGGCCATGAAGTCGTCGCGGAATGCCGCACGGGGGTGGACGGCGTCCAGGCTGTCCGGACGCTCAAGCCCGATCTGGTTGTCCTGGATCTGGTCATTCCCGATCTGGACGGCTTCTCGGTCATGGAGCGCCTGCGCGGCACCGAACTGAACGCCGGCATCCTGGTGCTCACGTCCGGTGACACGCGCAACTATGCAATGCGTTGCCTGCAAGCCGGCGCGTCAGGCTTCGTTTGCAAGGACGACGGGCTGGATGAAATATCCAAGGCCGTGAAGGCCTTGCTCGCCGGCTATTCGTATTTCCCGCAGGTGGTCACCAACATGCTCCGCGAAAACTTGCAGGAGGTCGCGACGAGTGAAGGCACCGGCGCGACCGCAGGACTCGATGGCCTCACCGACCGCGAAATGATGGTCCTCGGCCTACTGGTTAAAGGAATGAACAACCAGGAAATCGGACGTACCCTCATGCTCAGTCACAAAACGGTGAGTACCTATAAGGTACGTCTCATGAGCAAGCTCCACACTTCGAATATGGTGGAACTCGTAAAGATCGCACAACGAAACGGTTTGGTCACATCCTAGCGGGTTTCGTATCGATTGATCAACAGGCCCATACGAGGCCTCCAAAAACAAAACGGGCGACGAGCAGCGCACGAGAGAATCCCGCACGATACCCGTCGCCCGCGTCGCAGCGTGCGAACTACGCTTGATACGTTACGCGATGCGCTCGATCGCGATCGCCGTCGCCTCGCCGCCGCCGATGCACAGCGACGCGACGCCGCGCTTCAACCCGTACGTTTCGAGCGCGGCCAGCAGCGTCACCATCACGCGCGCGCCCGATGCACCGATCGGATGCCCCAGCGCGCACGCGCCGCCGTGCACGTTGACCTTCTCGTGCGGCAGGTCGAGATCGCGCATCGCGGCCATCGGCACCACCGCGAATGCTTCGTTGATCTCGAACAGGTCGACGTCGCGCAGGTTCCAGCTGGTCTTTTCCGACAGCTTGCGCAGCGCGCCGATCGGCGCGGTCGCAAACAGGCCCGGCTTGTCCGCGTAGGTCGAATGCCCGACGATCACGGCCTTCGGCGTGAGGCCGAGGCGCTCGGCTTCCGAGCGGCGCATCATCACGAGCGCGGCCGCGCCGTCCGAGATCGACGACGCATTCGCGGCCGTCACCGTGCCGCCGTCGCGGAACGCCGACTTCAGCGTCGGGATCTTGTCGAGCTTCGCCTTGCCCGGCTGTTCGTCGATCGACACGACCGTTTCGGTCTTGCCGGCCTTCACGGTCACCGGCGCGATTTCCGACACGAAGTGCCCGTCGGCGATCGCCCGTTGCGCGCGCGTCAGCGATGCGATCGCGAACGCATCCTGCGCCTCGCGCGTGAACTGGTACGCCTGCGCGCAATCCTCGGCGAACGTGCCCATCAGGCGGCCCTTCTCGTATGCGTCCTCGAGCCCGTCGAGGAACATGTGATCGAGCACCTGCCCGTGACCCATGCGCATCCCCGCGCGTGCCTTCGGCAGCAGGTACGGCGCATTCGTCATGCTCTCCATCCCGCCCGCGACGGCCACGCCTGCCGAGCCCGCCAGCAGCAGGTCGTGCGCGAACATCGCGGCCTTCATCCCCGAGCCGCACATCTTGTTGACCGTGGTCGCGCCCGCCGCGAGCGGCAGCCCGGCCTTCAGCGCGGCCTGCCGCGCCGGCGCCTGGCCCTGGCCCGCCGGCAGCACGCAGCCGAACACGATTTCATCGATGCGCTCGGCCGGCACGTTCGCGCGCTCGAGCGCCGCGCGAATCGCTACCGCGCCGAGGTCGCTCGCGCTGGCAGCCGCCAGGTCGCCCTGAAAACCGCCCATCGGCGTACGCGCCATACCCACGATTACGATCGGATCCTGAGTCGTCATGATTCGTTTCCTCCAGTGTCAGCGCGGTGCCATGCGCAACGCGCCATCGAGACGGATGACTTCGCCGTTCAGCATCGTGTTCTCGGCGATGTGGCGCACCAGCGCCGCAAATTCTTCCGGGCGGCCGAGCCGCGGCGGGAACGGCACGCTCTTGCCAAGCGCATCCTGCACGTCCTGCGGCATGCCGGCCATCATCGGCGTCGCGAAGATGCCCGGCGCGACCGTCACGACGCGAATGCCGAAACGCGCGAGCTCGCGCGCGATCGGCAGCGTCATGCCCACCACACCGCTCTTCGACGCCGCATACGCGGCCTGCCCGATCTGCCCGTCGAACGCCGCGACCGACGCGGTGTTGACGATCACGCCGCGCTCGCCTTCCGCATTGGGCTCCTGCTTCGACATCGCGTCGGCGGCCAGGCGGATCATGTTGAACGTGCCGACCAGATTGATCGACACCGCGCGTGCGAAGCGGTCGAGCGAATGCGGGCCCTCGCGGCCCACCACCTTCTCGCCCGGCGCGACGCCCGCGCAGTTGACGAGCGCGTCGATGCGGCCGAACGCGTCACGCGCGGCGGCGACGGCCGCCTGCCCGTCGGCTTCGCTCGTCACGTCCGTCTTCACGAAGCGCGCAGCCGCGCCAAGCTCGTGCGCGAGGCCCGCGCCGGCTTCTTCGTTGACGTCCAGCAGCACGGCCTTGCCGCCTTCCGCGACCACCATGCGCGCCACCGCGGCGCCGAGGCCGGAACCGGCGCCCGTGATCAGAAAAACGCGATCCTTGATATCCATTCGCAGTCCGTACAGGTTGTGTTCAGGGTTGAGCGGCCTTCTCGGCTTCCATCTTGCGCAACACGAAGCGCTGGATCTTGCCGCTCGGGGTTTTAGGCAGCGCGTCGACGAAGTCGATCGCGCGCGGATAGGCGTGAGCGGACAGCCGCCGCTTCACGTGCAGGCTCAGTTCCTCGGCCAGCGCCGGCGTGCCGTCGTAGTCTTTCGACAGCACGACGAACGCCTTGACGATCTCCGTGCGCTCCGCATCAGGCACGCCGATGACGGCGGCCTCGCTCACGGCCGGATGCTCGATCAGCGCGCTTTCCACGTCGAACGGGCCGATCCGGTAGCCGGACGACGTGATCACGTCGTCCGCGCGGCCGATGAAGCTCACGGTGCCGTCCGGCTCCAGCTCGACGTTGTCGCCGGTCCGGTAATAGCCGCCCGCGATCGCCGGCGTGTCCTGCTGCCAGTAGCCGTGGAACCACAGCAGCGGCGAGCGCGCGATGTCGATCGCGAGGTTGCCCGGCTCGCCGGGGCCGAGCTCGCGGCTCGCGTCGTCGAGCACCGCGACGCGGTAGCCGGGCATCGCAAAGCCGGCCGACCCGGCGTGGACCACATGCGCGAGGCCGTGGTGGTTGTTCACGACCATCCCGAGTTCGGTCTGGCCGTAGTGATCGTAGATCGGCGCGCCGAGCGCCGCGTCGAACCAGCGCACGACTTCCGGATTCAACGGTTCGCCCGCGCTGCTGACCACGCGCAGCTTGCCCTTCAGCCGCGCCGCCGCCTCCGTGCCGGCCGCCATCAGCATCCGGTAGGCCGTCGGCGAGCCGGCGAGGCTCGTGATCCCGAGGCGTTCGATCACGTCGTACGTGCTGTCGACCGTGAAACCGCCTTCGTAGAGTGTCGTCGCGTGGCCGAGCAACAGCGGGCCCGTGATCGCGTAATAGAGGCCGTACGCCCAGCCCGGATCGGCGATGTTCCAGAATCGGTCGCCGGCACGCAGGTCCACCGCGTCGCGCATGTATGCGCCGAATGCGAGCAGCGCGCGCAGCGGCACCGGCACGCCTTTCGGCAACCCCGTCGTACCCGACGTCGACATCATCATGAACAGGTCCGTGCCCGTGCGCAGCACCGGCTCGAACGCGTCCGACTGCGCATCGAGCGCCGCGCGGAAATCGATGTCGCTTTCCGGCAGCGTCTCGCCCGGCTCGCGCACCGTCGCAACGGCCGGGCAACCGGCGATCTCGTCGAGCTTCGCGCGATTCGCGACGTTGGTCACGACGAGGCGTGCGTCACTCATGCGCAACCGGTGCTCGATCGCTTTCGGGCCGAATGCGGTGAACAGCGGCTGGTAGACGGCGCCCGCGCGCCACGTGCCGAGGATCGTCGCGACGAGTTCCGGCGTGCGCGGCAACAGGCCCGCCACCACGTCGCCCGGCTTCACGCCCTGCGCGACCAGCAGGTTCGCGACGCGTGCCGACAGCGCCTTCATCTGCGCAAACGTGTAGCGATGGTGCTGCCCGCCGGCGTCGATCCAGTCGAGCGCGATCGCGTCCGCCGATGCGTGGCGGTCGCAGCATTCCACGCACGCGTTCAGGCCGCGCTCCAGGTCGCCGTGCAGTTGCTGCGCGGCGGTCTCGATACTGAACCGGGCCACGGCGTCGGCGTAGGCCGGCACCGCGCGGGCGGTAGCTCCATCAGACATGCGTGTCTCCTGTGTGTTATGGCCGCCGGCGAGCCAGGGGCGCGACGGGGATAGTTCGATAGTAGACAGCCCGTACATTGCAATCAATGACAAACCGAATCTAGAATCGTGATCGCTTTTGCCATGTCGGGAGGATGCAGGAAAATGGGGCCGCAGATGATTTCGCCGGATTTCGTCGACGACGCGCTCGCGTGCCTGCGCCGGCAAGGCCTTCCGACGGAGGCCGTGCTGCGCGCCGCCGGCCTGCCGGCCGCCGTGCGCGAGCCCGTCACGCCGCAGCAGTACGGCAGGCTGTGGCTCGCGATCGCCGGTGCGCTCGACGACGAATTCTTCGGGCTCGCCGCGCGCCCGATGCGGCGCGGCAGCTTCACGCTGCTGTGCCATGCGGTGCTGCACGCCGGCACGCTCGACAAGGCGCTGCGGCGCGCGCTGCAGTTCCTGCGCGTGGTGCTGGACGAGCCGCATGGCGAGCTCATCGTGGCCGATGGGCAGGCGCAGATCGTGCTGACGCAGACGGGCGCGCCCTACCCGGCGTTCGCGTACCGGACGTTCTGGCTGATCCTCCTTGGCGTCGCGTGCTGGCTGATCGGCCGGCGCATCCCGCTGCAGCGCATCGACTTCGCGTGCCCGAGCCCCGGCCAGCGCAGCGACTATCACCAGTTTTTCGGCGTGCCCGTGCATTTCGACCGGCCCGACAGCCGGCTCGCGTTCAACGCCGCATACCTCGCGCTGCCGACGATCCGCTCCGAGCAGGCGCTGAAGACCTTCCTGCGCGGCGCGCCCGGCAACCTGCTCGTCCGCTACCGGCACGATACGGGCTGGGTCGCGAAGACGCGCGCGCAGTTGAAGGCGTTACCGGCCGCGGAGTGGCCCGACTTCGATACGCTGGCCGTGCGCCTCGGCACGACGCCCGCGACGCTGCGGCGGCGTCTGCGCAGCGAAGGGCAAAGCTTCGCGGCAATCAAGGACGAGCTGCGCGGCGCGCTGGCCCAGTCGCTGCTGCGCGGGCATGCGCTCGGCGTCGCGGAGATCGCGGCCGAGCTCGGGTTCACCGAGCCGAGCGCGTTTCATCGCGCATTCCGCAAATGGACGGGCACGAGCCCGGGTGCGTTCCGGCGGGACGTCCATGCGGCGGAGAGAGAGCCGGGCGTGGCGAGCGGATGATGCGGCACGTAGCCGTCGACACTGCATGCCCGGCCGACCCGGAAACGCTCACGCGACGCGTTGCAGCGGCCGCGAGAACAGCTTGCATCCCGCGTAGTAGACGAGCGACGTCAGCGACAAACCGACGATCCACGACACGTCCGCGCCGCCGAGCCGGCTCGCCAGTTCGCCCGTATAGAGATCGGTCGCCATGAACGGCGCCTGCGCGACGATGCCGATGAGATACGAGCCGACGGCGATCGTATTGAAGCGCCCGTAGATGCCGCCGTCCTGCCGGAAGAACGAATCGACGTCGTACTCGCCGTGACACACGAGGTAATAGTCGACGAGGTTGATCGCGGTCCACGGCACGAGCACGTACAGCAGCAGCAGGATGAAGTTCGTGTAGCCGGCGAGGAAATTGTCCTGCCCGAACAGCGCGATCGCGAGCGCGATGCCGCACAGGACGATCGCGGTGATCGCCCGCGCCCGCGCCTTGCCCGACCACGATGGAAAGAGCGTCTGCAGCACGGTGATGGCCGACAGCGCGCCGCAATACAGTTCCATCGCATTGCTGGCCGCGATGCCGAACGACAGCACGACGATCACGAGCACGCTGATCCCTTGTGTGAGGCCCGTGAGGCCGCTCACGACATTGCCGTCGGGCGTCGCGAGCCCCACCAGGCAACCGAGCAGCATCGGGAAGAACGAGCCGAGCACGCAGCCCCAGTAACTCGACCAGAACGCCGTGCGCGGCCCGGTATCGGGCGGCAGGTAGCGCGAATAGTCCGATACGTAAGGCGCATAGGCAATCTGCCACAGCGCGGCGACCGACATCGCGCCCAGGAAGCCCGACAGGTTCAGCGAATGCTTCGAGAACGTATCGGCAGGCAGTCCGTGCACGAAGATGATCCACACGAACGCCAGCACGAGCACACTGCCCGAGCACCAGCTCAACAGCCGCGCATACGCGTGGATCAGCTTGTAGCCGTAGATCGATCCGAGCAGGCTGATCAGGCCGATCACCACCACGCCCGCGTCGAGCGGAATGCCGGCGTTCAGGCTGTGCAGCGCCTGCCCGCCGAACACGCAGTTCGACGCGAAGAAGCCCACATACATCACGACCACCAGCCCGACCACGAGCAGCGCGCCGAACGACCCGAACTGCCCGCGGGTCTGGATCATCTGCGGCACGCCGAGCTGCGGCCCCTGCGCCGAATGCAGCGCCATGAACACCGCGCCGATCAGGCTGCCGACGAGCGTGGCGAGCGCCGCCCACCAGAACGGCTGCTTGAACACCGTGGTCGCGAGCGATCCGGTGACGATCGTCAGCATCATGATGTTCGACCCGAACCAGATCGTGAACAGATCCTTCGCGCTGCCGTGCCGCTCGGTCAGCGGAATCGGCTGGATGGTGCTTTCCTCGAGATGAGCAACGGACTCGCCCTGACTCATTTCGTCTCCTTGTTTCTGTTGTGATGTTCGTGGATTCGGGGGCTGAAGGGTGACTGGGAATACGTGGGCGGCTCAAAAACGTGCGTGCTTCAACACGCCGGCCATACCATTTGCATTCCTTATCAACACGCAGTCAGCAGCACATCGACTTATCGCGACCACCGCCCATGACGCCCAGTCTTCACCCGGTCAGATTGCCGCTCCGGTGGCCGCACGCAATTGGCTCGTCGCCGAACCGGATCCTGTCGTTTGGCGCACTTGCGCCCGACGCTCATCGGGCCCAAGCGCGTCGCTCAATCCGTCAGCAGTCAATCCCGAGCACTTCGCGCGCAGTGGCATCCACGGCCTTGCGCATCGTGTCGACCAGTTCATCGATTTGCGCGTGATCGATCACCAGCGGCGGCGCAACGATCAGTCGGCCGTTCGTCGAACGCACGATCGCGCCGAGTTCGAACCCGACCGTCCGGCTATGCCAGGTCAGGTCGGCCTCGTTCGCAAAGCGCTCGCGCGTCGCCTTGTTCTTCGCGAACTGGATCGCGCCGACCGCGCCCACACCCTGGATCTCGCCGACGAGCGGATGATTGCCGAACGCATCGCGCAGCGCCTTCTGCAGGTACGGCCCGGTATCCGTCTTGGTCCGCTCGACGAGGCCTTCGCGCTCGAGCACGTCGAGGTTGGCCAGTGCGACGGCGGCCGCGACCGGGTGCCCCGAATAGGTCAGCCCGTGCGCGTAGACGCCCCCCTTGTCGACCAGCGCCTCGCCGATGCGCCGGCTCATGATCAGCCCGCCCATCGGCACGTAGCCCGAGGTCAGGCCCTTGGCCATGCAGATCAGGTCCGGTTCGAAGCCGAAGTGACGATGCGCGAACCACTCGCCGGTGCGGCCGAAGCCGCCGATCACCTCGTCCGCGCACAGCAGCACGTCATACTGACGGCAGATACGCTCGATTTCCTGCCAGTAGCCGTCCGGCGGAAAGATCATCCCGCCCGCCCCTTGGAACGGCTCCGCGACGAACGCGGCCACGCGGTCCGCACCGATCTCGAGGATCTTGCGCTCGAGCGACAGCGCCGCCTGCTTGCCGAATGCCTCGGGGCTCAGGTCGCCGCCGTTCGCGTACCAGTACGGTTCGTCCACGTGCGTGATGTTCGGAATCGGCAGGTCGCCCATTTCGTGCATGAACGCCATCCCGCCCAGCGACGCGCTGCCCACCGTCGACCCGTGATAGCCGTTCACGCGGCCGATCAGCACCTTCTTCTGCGGCTTGCCCATCACGTCCCAGAATCGCCGCACGGTGCGAATCAGCACTTCGTTCGATTCGGATCCCGAATTGGTATACACCACGTGACTGAAGCGATTGCCGAGCAGCGCGAACAGCCGCTCCGACAGTTCGATCACCGACGGGTGCGTCGTATGAAAAAACATGTTGTAGTAGGACAGTTCCTTCATCTGCCGCGCGGCGGCGTCGACCAGCTCCGGCCGCCCATAGCCGACGTTGGTGCACCACAGCCCGGACATGCCGTCCAGGTAGCGGTTGCCGTCGTTATCCCATAGATGGATACCTTCGCCGCGCACCATCACGCGCGCGCCTTCCTCGTTCAGCGCCTTCTGGTCGACGAATGCGTGCAGGTGGTGGGCGGCGTCGCTGCGTTGATAGTCCTGCGTCGTACGATGCGGAAAGTTGGGCGCATTCATGGGCGAGTCTCCGGTTCGTTGTGTGGATGAAAAGCGTTGTCGTGTTGCGCGGCGCAACCGCATGCGGGCCGCCGCGTCGAATCAGTAACTGATCCAGGTCGTCTTGAGGCCCGTGTACTTGTCGATCGCATGCAGCGAAAGATCGCGGCCGAAGCCCGACTGGCGGAACCCGCCGAACGGCGTCTGCGCGCTCAGCGCATCGACAGTGTTGACGGACACCGTGCCGGCATGCAGCCGCCCCGATACACGGTGCGCACGCGACAGGCTGCCGGTCCAGAGCGACGCGGCCAGCCCATAGATCGAATCATTCGCGAGCCGGACGGCCTCGTCCTCGGTGTCGAACGCCATCACCGACAGCACCGGCCCGAAGATCTCCTCGCGTGCGATGGCGTCGTCGTGCTTCACGTCGATGAAGATCGTCGGCTCGATGAAGTAGCCCTTGCCGTCGACGCGCGGCGCGCCTCCGCCGATCGCGAGCGTCGCGCTATCGCGGCCGCGTGCGATCCACTCGCGCACGCGCCGATGCTGCTGCTCGTCGACGATGGCGCCCATCCCGCTCGCCGGATCGAGCGGATCGCCCGGCATGAACGCGGCGGCATGCGCAATCAGCCGGTCGACGAACGCATCGTGAATCGAACGCTGGACCAGCAGCCGCGAATTGGCGGAACACACCTCGCCCTGGTTGAAGAAAATGCCGAAGCACGCCTTGCGTGCGGCCAGGTCGAGATCGTCCGTATCGTCGAAGACCAGGTTCGGGCTCTTGCCGCCACACTCGAGCCACACCTGCTTCATGTTCGACTGCGCGGCGTACTCGAGGAATTTCTTGCCGACGGCCGTCGATCCGGTGAAGGCGAGCACGTCCACGTCGGGATGCAGCCCGAGCGCACGCCCCGCGGTTTCGCCGTAGCCCGGCACGACGTTCAGCACGCCCGGCGGCAGGCCGGCCTCGAGCGCCAGTTCCGCGAGACGCAATGCCGACAGTGGCGACTGTTCCGCCGGCTTCAGCACGACACTGTTGCCCGCCGCCAGCGCGGGCGCGACCTTCCACGCGACCATGTCGAGCGGAAAATTCCACGGCACCACGGCGCCGACCACGCCCAACGGTTCGCGCGTGACGATCGCGAGGTTGCCGGGGTCGGTCGACGCGACTTCGCCGTGCAGCTTGTCGACAGCTTCGCCGTACCAGCTGAACAGGCCGCCCGCGGCCGGCACGTCGATGCTGAACGCGTCCGCCACGCGCTTGCCCATGTTGAGCGAGTCGAGCAGCGCGAGCTCCACGCCGTGCGCTGCGATGAGCTCGCCCAGCCGGCACAGCACGCGCTTGCGCTCGGCCGGCGCGCAACGTGACCAGACGCCGGATTCGAACGCGTGACGCGCGGCGCGCACTGCGTCGTCGACGTCCGATGCATCGCACGACGCGACTTCCGCGATGACGGCCTCCGTCGCCGGATTGATCGCGGCGAACGTCCGGCCGTTTCGAGCCGGCACGCCGCGCCCGCCGATATGCGCGAGGGTTCTCGGGACCACTTGCGCCGCGAGGCGTCTCCAGTCCGCGTGCTGAAGCGTTTCTGCTGAAGTTGGGTTCATTCAAGACTCCGTTTTGACGACCAGGCGTTTATGCGTTGTTCTGCGCCTGAACTCGACCCGACGAAAGACGCCAGCGGGCACGACCGATGCCCATGACCGCCGCGCATCGCCGCAGTCGTCCGGTTGGCAAACTGTCGGTCGTCAAAAAGAGATTTGAAAGAACAGTTTTTCTTCTCATTGAAGAGGTTATTTCTATTCATTCCGCGGTCGTACAGTGGGTTTTCCTGCCACGTCGCGATCCCGGTGCCGTTTGTTTGCGTGCGATCGCGTCGGCTTTCCGATGAGATTCGACGTGTCATCCGCGACGACATCTGGCCGGTACGACATTGCGCCCCGGCCCGTCCGACCACATACTGGTCGGCCTGCGCGAACGAGGATGCATCGATGACGAGTGTCGATCAGGGCGCCGCTTCGATCTTTGGCGTGATCGGAACGGCCGTGTCTTTGCTGGCGGCGATTCCGTATGCGCTCGCCATCTACCGGCGCACGGTTCGCCCGCATCTGTTCACCTGGCTCGTGTGGTCGGTCGTCACGGCGATCGCGGCGGCCGGCCAGTTCGTCGCGGGTGCCGGGCCGTCCGCGTGGTGCACGGCAGCCATTGCCGTTACCTGCTTCCTGACGCTGGTGGCGAGCATCTTTCGGGGCGAACGCGGCTGGACCCGCATCGACTGGTTTTTCCTGGTCGCGGCCCTGTCGGCCATTCCGCTGTGGATGCTGACCGACGACCCGACGCTCTCGATCTGCCTGGTCACGCTGATCGAGCTGGCCGGCCTCGGCCCGACCGTCCGCAAGACGATCCGCGATCCGTGGAGCGAGAGCCTCGCGTATTTCGCGCTGTGCGTGCTCAAGTACGCGCTGGCCTTGCTGGCGTTGAGCACGTGGAGCGTCGCGGTCGCGTTCTATCCGGCCGTCAACGTCGTCGCGTCGATCGGCATCTGCGTGGTGATGCTCGTCCGGCGCCAATCGCTGTCGAACGCGCGGTAGACGGTATTCGTCGGTGCGGTATGTTCGTTGCTGCTGTTGCTCGCCGGTATGAGCTGAACCACAGACCTTCAGAGACGATGCGAGGCCCTGACATGGATGCAATCCGTACAGCGATCGAACCCAGTGAAATCGCCCTTCGTGCCGCGATGCTGGCCAGCGATGTCGAAGCGCTCGATGCGTTGCTGGACGACGACCTGGTGTTCACCGTCCCGACCGGCCAGGTCATCTCGAAGGAGGACGACCTGGCCGCGCATCACGCGAAGCTGCTGCGCCTCGACAGGCTCGATGTGCAGGAGACACACGCATACGCGATCGGCGAGATGATCCTGACCACGACGAAGGCGAGACTCGCCGGCCATTTCGACGGCACGGCGTTCGACGGCATGTTTGCCTATACTCGGCTCTGGCGCCGATCGTCCGCCGGCTGGCGCGTCGTCGCCGGGCATGCGTCGCAGGTCGCGTAGCCGCGCCGAGCCTGGCCTTCCTTCGAGTCGGCCAGCGGCGAATCCGGCGTTGAGTCGATGCGAGCCGGGCGATACCCCGACGAAGGTGTCGACCATCACAGGAGACGAGATGCACCAAGCATTCACCGTACGCGCTGCCCGTACCGCGGACGCGGACGCACTCACGCGGCTGGCTCGCATTTCGAAGGCACACTGGGGCTATCCGCAGGACTGGCTCGACTTGTGGCAGAGCGATCTCACGATTGCGCCGGAGACGATCGACGGGTCGATCGGATACGTTGCGGAGTCCGGCGAAGCAATCATCGGGTTCTGGGTCCGGGCGTCATCGGAATCGGATCGCCCGACGCCCGGATGGCTGTTCGTCCATCCCGACCACATGGGCCGTGGTGTCGCCCGGGCACTGTGGGAAGAGGTCCGCAGGGAAAGCGCCGCGAGGGGGATCAGAAGCTTCGTGATCGAAGCGGACCCCAATGCGCTTCCGTTCTATCTGGCGCTCGGCGCTGAACAAATCGGCGAAAAGGAATCGAGCGTCGTCCCGGGCAGGTACTTCCCGATCGTGAGGATCACGATCTGATTGCAACGTCCGTCGGCACCGCCGCCAGACGCACCCGGTATCGCCCATCTCATGCTGACTGCAACGTCATCGCGCGGCGGTCCTCGAGCTTGAACTCGCCGACCGTCTGCGCGAGCCTGGCGGCCTGCTCGCGCAGCAACGTCGCGGCCGCCGCCGACTGTTCGACGAGCGCCGCGTTCTGCTGCGTCGCATTGTCGAGATGCGACACCGCCTGATTCACCTGCTCGATCCCCGTGCTCTGCTCCTTGGCGGCCACGGTAATTTCCGCAATCACGCTCGTGATGCTGCGCACGCCCTCGACGATTTCGTTCATCGTCGTGCCGGCCGTCTGGACGAGTCCCGAGCCTCCCTCGATCTTCTCGACCGACGAGTGAATCAACTGCTTGATTTCCTTGGCGGCCTGCGCGCTGCGCTGCGCGAGCGCTCGCACCTCGCCCGCGACGACCGCAAAGCCCCGGCCGTGCTCGTTCGCACGTGCGGCCTCGACGGCAGCGTTCAACGCGAGAATGTTGGTCTGGAACGCGATGCCGTCGATCACGCCGACGATGTTGGCGATCTCGCTCGACGCCTGCGTGATCTCGTTCATCGTCGAGACGACTTCGCTGACGACCGTGCCGCCGCGCACCGCGACGTCCGACGCCGATTCCGCCAGACGGCTCACCTGGCTCGCGGCATCGGCCGAGTTGCGGGCCGTGCCGGCGATTTCCTCGAGCGCGGCGGCGGTTTCCTGCAAGCTCGATGCAGCATGCTCGGTCCGGCCGGACAGATCCTGGTTGCCCTGCGCGATCTCGGCGCTCGCGAGGTTGACGGATTCGCTGAACTCGCGAATCTGCAGCAGGATCGTACTGATCTTTTCGGCGAACAGGTTGAACGCATGCGCGATCTGCGCGGCTTCGTCCGCGCCGTCGGCAGGCAGGCGTTTCGTCAGGTCGCCGCTGCCGGTCGAGACATCCGTCAGCGCGTCGCGAACCAGCAGGATGCGCTTGAAGGCCGCGTTCGTCATCGCACCGACGAGCGCGGCCGCGATCACGGCCACGATCAGGATCGCCGCCAGCGTCGTCGTCGCGACCGCGCGCATGCCGGCCGTCACGTCGGCCTTGTCGAGCGCGAGCACGAGGGACCAGTCGGTACCGGCGATCGGCTGGGCCCGCAGCAGCTTGGTGGCGCCGTCGATGTCGACCGCGACGGGCTCGGACGCGGTTTGCAGCGCGCCGAGGTGGTCGGCGTCGAGTGCCGGCGAAAGCCCGGTTGCCGGCTTCATGATCAGGTCGGTCTTGGCCGACGCAATCACGCGTCCGCTCTTGTCCACCAGAAATGCAAAGCTCGCGGGTGTCGGGTGTACCGAGGTCACGATCGAGCTCACGCTCTCCATGAACAGGCTGGCGGCCAGTACCCCCTTCACCGTGCCTTCGCGCACCACGGGTACCGCGAACGCGACAGCCGGCTTGCCGGTCGTTGCATCACGGTAGAGTGCCGTCACGACCAGGCTGCCGGCGCTGACGGCCTGCTTGTACCACGGGCGTGATGTCGGGTCGTAGCCGGGTGCGAGCGGCACGTTCGAGAACGCGGTCTTGTCCGGCAGGCCGAGCGTCAACACCTCGAAGCCGCCCGACTTCCCAAGCAACTTCAGCGCCGGCAGCGGGTCGCCCTCGCCGATCGGGATCGTGTCCGCGAGTGCCTGGGTTTCCCGGCCTCGGCTGGCCACCCATTCGTTGATCGCCAGCGCGTGCCCGGCGAGGATCGACTTGTGATTCTGGTCGATTGTCTCGTCGTTGTGTTGCTTGACGACGTAATAGACCAGGCCGCCTGTCACGGCCAGCGCCGTTACCACGATGGCGACGCAGGTCGCGAGTATCCGTGCACGAATCGAGGACAACATGATGACTTCGATCTCCGTTACCGCGTTATATGAATGGGGTCGCCGAAAGCGGGCAACGTACTGTTTAACGACAGCGGCTGCGGGAACTTAAGGCCTGACTGGCCAGACCAGTGCGGGCAACGGATCGGCGGAACCGTGGATCGGAAGACGGACGGGCCGATCCGACAAGATCGGATACCGTGCGAGCTGACCGGGGCGCGTAGCAGGGAGCCTTGAAGAACCGGCAACGCTCGTCCGGATACGCTGAAGGTTGCCATGTTCCGGTTCGCCGAAGGGTTGACGGTGGATCTGCATCGCGATCCGGTCGACTTCCGCATGGGCAACTGCGAGAGCGCACCGGGTTCAGCATATCGAAGCAAAAGGACGAGACGCGGTATCCATTCCTTTCTGGCACGCGTGCTCGATGGGTCGCCTACGATTGGTATCCACTTGGCTCGTGGCCGGCGGTAAAGGGTATTACGCAATGTCGACGCGTTCGGCAGCAGATTTTTTTCTCTCGCCAC
Source organism: Burkholderia sp. AU6039 (assembly GCF_002223365.1). Lineage (NCBI taxonomy): Bacteria > Pseudomonadati > Pseudomonadota > Betaproteobacteria > Burkholderiales > Burkholderiaceae > Burkholderia > Burkholderia sp. AU6039. The sequence continues at coordinate 2,546 of NZ_NKFK01000008.1, read as the reverse complement.
AATATTCGCGCGCCTGAAACGTCTTCAGGCACATGGAATCGCCACCCACTTCGCACACGATGACCGACCCAGACCGCGACATCACAGCGACAGTGATGCGTGAACGATCGAGGCTAGTGAATTTCATCCGGCGTCGGATTCGCGACCCGGACGACGCCGAGGACATCCTGCAGGATGTGTTTCACGAATTCGTACAGGCGTATCGACTTCCTGCGCCAATCGAGCAGGCGAGTGCATGGCTTTTCCGTGCCGCGCGCAACCGCATCGTTGACCGTTTTCGCAAGAAGAAGGAACAGCCGCTGACCGATCTGCCCGAGGTCGACGATGACACAAACGGTGAGTATCGCCTGGACCTCGCGCTACCGGCGCATGATGCCGGCCCCGAAGCACGCTACGCGCGCACGCTGGTGCTCAAGGCCTTGCAGGATGCGCTCGACGAGTTGCCGACGAATCAGCGGGAGGTATTTATCGCACACGAGCTGGAGGGCCAGTCTTTCAAGGAAATGGCCGCACAGAGCGGTGTCGCGCTCAATACGCTGCTCGCTCGCAAACGCTATGCGGTCTTGCATTTGCGTGCCCGACTGCAGCCCATTTATGACGAACTGGATAACACCTAGAGGAATCGACAGATGAATTTCCGAATCAGATGTGCAGGCAAGGCGCTTCTCGTGTTGATCGCGATAGGCGTGCTCGGATGGGTCGTCATGATGTTATGGAACTGGGTCATGCCGGCGCTATTCGTCGGCGCCCGTACGATCGACTTCGCCCATGCGCTGGGTCTGCTCGTGTTGAGCCGCATCCTGTTCGGCGGATTCCGCGGACATCACGGCTGGCGCGGTCGACGCCACTGGCGCAAGTGGGAATCCATGACCCCCGAGGAACGCGAGCATTTCCGGACCGCGTGGCGATCCGGCAGCAACCGGCCCACGGGAGAATGAACATGCCCGACAAATCAACGGGCGGCTGCAAACAGAAGCCGGGTGTGATTGCGCCGGTCGTCGATCTGAAACGTTGCGAAGGCAAAGGGGATTGTGTCGCCGTTTGTCCCGAGAACGTGTTCGAGATCCGGCGCATCGACAAAGTCGATTACCTCGGCCTTGATCTGATGCATCGCCTGAAGCAGCGTGTGCATGGAATGAAGGTCGCCTATACGCCGAATGCGCACGCGTGCCGGTCATGCGGACTATGTGTGACGGCGTGCCCCGAGCGCGCAATCACGCTCGCCCGTACGGTGTAGCAACCTCCGTGTATCGCCGATATCGAGCGACAGCGCGGGATCTCTGATGAGAGATGCCGCCGCTGAATACTGCGTCGACCGAATCAATCTCTTCAAGGAAACGCACATGGCTTCACCCACCCTCGCTCTTCTGCAGCGGCTCCACGAAGAGAGCCGGACCGAAATCGTCGCCCGCGCCCGTGCGCAGTTCCAGGGATCGAACGAGGATTTTCTGTCGTTAGCCGAGGAATATGACGCGATCGCGCCCCGTCTGCGGGGGCGGTTTCTCGAAACGTTCGGGCTGTCCAGCGACGACTTCGATTCCCCCGAAGGCAGTCCGCTATCGTTGGCCGTGTCGCCGGAAACGGGCGGATTCTTGCGCAACATGGTGCTCTCGCAACGACCGGCCAGAATCCTTGAACTCGGCAGTTCATGCGGCGTATCCACGCTGTATTTCGCCGAGGCGCTGCGCACGTTGGGCCGTGGCGTGGTCGTCGCGACCGAACGCGATGCGCTCAAGTTCACACGCTTGTGCGATCACGTCAGGACGGCGGGGCTGGATGCCTATGTCGACATGCGGGAGGGCGACGTATTCGAGACCGTCGCCGAACTGGACGGTACGTTCGACATGGTGTTTATCGACGTATGGGCCGACGCCTATCTGAGACTCTTCAAGCAGATCGAGCGCCTGCTGCGCCCGGGATCGGTCGTACTGGCCGACAACATGTACACAGCCGAGGACGCCGTTCGACCGTACAAGCACTACCTCGACAACGACCCGCGGTTTTCGACCACGACCCTGGACTTTGAATCGGGGGTTGAATTCACGGTCGTCGTTTCTTGAGTGGCGATGCCGTCGAAGCGTTTCTTCCATGGGATCTCGGGCTAAAGAGCACCACCGCCCGTTCCGATTCCTTGTGCATTTCCGTCGCCCAAATGCAAAAACCCCCGCCTTTCGGGCGGGGGTTTTCGGCTTAGGGAGCCTGACGATTACCTACTTTCACACGGGAATCCGCACTATCATCGGCGTAGAGTCGTTTCACGGTCCTGTTCGGGATGGGAAGGGGTGGGACCGACTCGCTATGGTCATCAGGCAAAGAGGGTTGTCACGTTGCTTCGCAACGCGACCAATCTGGGAAGAAGCAGTAATCTTGAGTTGTGTGTATCACACACGAGAATCAACCAGTCCGACGCGCTGTGTTCAGCGCGAGACAGACTTGTTATAGGATCAAGCCTTACGGGCAATTAGTATCAGTTAGCTGAACGCATTACTGCGCTTACACACCTGACCTATCAACGTCCTGGTCTCGAACGACCCTTCAAGGGGATC
>NZ_NKFK01000006.1:0-405192 GCF_002223365.1 Burkholderia sp. AU6039 | reverse complement strand
ATCGACAAGGTGGCCGAAACGTTCGGCTCGGTCGACATCCTCGTGTCGAACGCGGGCATCCAGATCGTCAACCCGATCGAGAACTATTCGTTCGCCGACTGGAAGAAGATGCAGGCGATCCACGTCGACGGCGCGTTCCTGACGACCAAGGCCGCGCTGAAGCACATGTACAAGGACGATCGCGGCGGTGTCGTGATCTACATGGGTTCGGTGCACTCGCACGAAGCGTCGCCGCTGAAGTCGGCGTACGTGACGGCCAAGCACGGCCTGCTCGGCCTGGCGCGCGTGCTGGCGAAGGAAGGCGCGAAGCACAACGTGCGCTCGCACGTCGTGTGTCCGGGCTTCGTGCGCACGCCGCTGGTCGACAAGCAGATTCCGGAGCAGGCGAAGGAGCTCGGGATCAGCGAAGAGGAAGTGGTGAAGAAGGTGATGCTCGGCAATACGGTCGACGGCGTGTTCACGACCGTTCAGGACGTCGCGCAGACGGTGCTGTTCCTGTCGGCCTTCCCGAGCGCCGCGCTCACGGGCCAGTCGTTCATCGTCAGCCACGGCTGGTTCATGCAATGAAGCCGCACGCCCGCACCGAAAAGCAGGCCGTCGATGCGGCGGACCTGCATCACGAGGCCGGCGCACCGGCCGCCGCGCGCACGCTGCCGTACGAGACGATCGCGCTCGTGCTGCAAGGCGGCGGCGCGCTCGGCGCGTACCAGGCCGGCGTGTTCGAAGGGCTGCACGAGGCGGGCATCCCGCTCGACTGGATCGCGGGCATCTCGATCGGCGCGCTCAACACCGCGCTGATCGCGGGCAATGCGCCCGAGCATCGTGTCGAGCGGCTGCGCGAGTTCTGGGAAACGATCTGCAAGCCGGCGTTCTTCCCGACGATTCCGGCCGCATTCGAGTTCGCGCTGTTCAACAGCATCGACCAGGTCCGCACGTTCTTCACCGCGTCGCAGGCCGCGAGCGCGATGATGCAGGGCCAGCAGGGCTTCTTCGTGCCGCGCTTCCCGCCGCCGCTGCCGGGCGTGTCGGATCATCCGGAGAAGATCAGCTGGTACGACACGTCGCAACTGCGCGCGACGCTGCTGAAGCTGTGCGATTTCGACCGGATCAATTCGGGCGAAACGCGCGTGTCGGTCGGCGCGGTCAACGTCGGTACCGGCAACTTCGTGTACTTCGACAACTCGCGCATCCGTCTCGCGCCCGAGCACTTCATGGCGTCCGGCGCGCTGCCGCCCGCGTTCCCGCCGGTCGAGATCGACGGCGAGTACTACTGGGACGGCGGGGTGGTGTCGAATACGCCGCTGATGGAAGTGCTCCGCGCCCGGCCGCGCCGCGACACGCTCGCGTTCCAGGTCGATCTGTGGAGCGCACGCGGGCCGCTGCCGCGCACGATGGCCGACGTCGCCGAGCGCACGAAGGACGTGCAGTATTCGAGCCGCACGCGTTTCGTCACCGACACGCTGCAGCGCGAACAGCGCTACCGCAACGTGCTGCGCCACGTGCTCGACCAGGTGCCGGAAGAGCAGCGCAAGGCGGATCCGTGGTGCATCGAGGCCGATGCGATGTCGTGCAGCAAGAAGTACAACATCCAGCACCTGATCTACCAGCAGAAGGCGTACGAGCATCACTACAAGGACTATCAGTTCGGTCTGTCGACGATGCGTGACCACTGGACCGCGGGTCTCGACGACATCCGCAAGACGCTCGCAGTCAAGGACGGCCTCGCGCTGCCCAACAACGACGCGGGCTTCGTGACGCACGACATTCACCGCAAGCGGTAACGCCGTGTGCGACGGATCGGCGCGATGCATGCGCCGGTCCGTCCTCTTCTCCGATTCGCCATGCCGATCTTCATCGCACTCTTCGCGCTCATCGCTCTCGGATGGGGCGCGGTTCACCTGTTTCACGTCATCGCCGCGCAGTTCGGCCAGCCGGTTGCGATCGCGGCCGCCGTGCTCGCCGCCGCGATCCTGATCGCGCTCGTCGCCTGGTGGATCAAGCGCCGACGCGACATCGCACCGAATACGAAGGAAGAAGGCTGGACCCACGTCGTGCATCGCGCGTGGGGCGAGCTGCGGGTGTCCGCGACGCAGGGGCTGCTGTGGCTGTCGCACGACGGCGCGGACGGCCGCTATACGCTGTCGCAGCTCGACGGCTGCCAGGCCGCACCGATCGGCGGCCGCTGGCATCTCGTCGTGCGCGTGCGCGACGCCGTGCGCAGCGAATGGAAGCTGCCGATGACGGACAAGCGCGATGCGCAGCGCTGGGCGCGCGTGCTGACGCTCGCGAAGGACAACCGGCTCTGAAACGGCGCACGGCAGAGCGCACGTGCGCCCGGCAAGAACCGCCGCGCAGGCTGTCCCGTCGTGCGCGCGCTAGCGCGCCTTCAGCGCCCACAACGCATCGAGCACGTGCTGGGTCGCCCGCTCGACCGGCCCCGCCCGATGCGCGATACCCAGTTCACGCCACAGCGCCGGGCGCAACGCCCGCATGACGATGCGGGCATCGGGTAGCGGGGCGCCCGCTTCATGGGGCAACAGCGTCGCGCCGTAACCCGCCGCGACCAGGCTCTTGATCGCATCGTTGTAGTTGAGTTCGATCCGCGGCTCCGGCCGGTGGCCGCCGAGCGCGAACCATTCCGTCGTGAGCCGCGACAGGCGCGTGGTCGCATCGTTGAGAATCAGCGGGCGGGCGGCCAGGTAGCCGGGCGTCACGCGCGCCGGAAGCGGCCAGTCCGCCGGCAGAAACGCCATCACGGGATCGCGCCGCCACGCGCGGATCGACAGCCCCGCGACCGCCGTCTGCGGCAGCGCCACCAGTCCGATATCGAGCGTGCCCTGCGCAATGCGCGCCAGCGTGTCTTGAGACGTGAGCACGGCGATCTGCACATCGATATCCGGATGCGCGTCGCGCAACCGGGCCACTGCCTGCGGCAACAGGTGCGCGATCGCCCCGGTCGATGCGCCGAGGCGTACGCGCCCGGACAGCCCCTGCACCTGCCGCTGCACATCGTCCAGCGTGGATTCGACCTCGGCCAGCAGGCGGCGCGCCCGTTCCACCAGCACTTCACCGATCGCAGACGGCCGCACGTTGCCACGCGTGCGGGACAGCAACGGCGCGCCGATCCGGCTTTCCAGTTCGGCAATGTGAAGACTGACGGTCGGTGGCGCGAGATGCAGCCATTGCGCCGCCGCGACAAAGGACCCGTGGTCCGCGATGGCGACCAGCGTGCGCAGGCGGTCCAGGCTGATCTCTCGCATCCTTCACCTCTCGTTCAGGAAAACTGAATCTCGCAGTCAGCAAATTCAACTTTTCCTATTCTAGGTGTTCGGCGGACGATACGGCTTTCCCGACGACCGAACCGAAGGAACGCGACCCTCATGAGCCAGCCCACTGTCTACATCGACGGCGATCAAGGCACGACCGGATTGCTGATCCACGAACGCCTGCGCGGGCGTACCGACCTGCAGCTCGTCACGCTGCCGGATGCCGAACGCAAGGATCCCGTGCGGCGCGCCGAAGCGATCAACGCGGCCGACATCGCGATCCTGTGCCTGCCCGACGCGGCTGCACGCGAAGCGGTCGGCTTCATCCGGAATCCGGCGGTGCGCGTGATCGACGCGAGTTCGGCTCACCGCACGCAGCCGGATTGGGTCTACGGCTTTCCCGAGATGGCGAGCGGGCACGCGCGGACGATCGCGCACGCACGGCGTGTCACCAATCCGGGCTGCTACCCGACCGGCGCGATCGCGCTGCTGCGGCCCCTGCAACAAGCCGGCCTGCTGCCGCGCGACTACCCGGTGAGCATCCATGCCGTTTCCGGGTACTCGGGCGGCGGACGGGCTGCCGTCGACGCATTCGAGTCGAACGATGCTTCGCAAGCGAAACCGCTACAGGTCTACGGCCTCGCACTCGCGCACAAGCATGTGCCGGAGATCCAGCTGCATGCCGGCTTGACGAATCGTCCGATGTTCGTGCCGGCCTACGGTGCCTATCGGCAAGGCATCGTGCTCACCGTGCCGATCGAGCTACGCCTGCTGCCTGCCGGCGTGACCGGTGAGCAGTTGCATGCGTGTCTTGCGCACCATTACGCCGGCGCGCGTCACGTCGACGTCACGCCGCTCGCGGAAACACACGCGATCACGCATCTCGATCCGCAAGCGCTGAACGGCACCAATGACCTGCGGCTCGGCGTGTTCGTCAATGCCGATCACGGCCAGGTGTTGCTGTCCGCCGTGTTCGACAATCTCGGCAAAGGGGCATCCGGCGCGGCCGTGCAGAATCTCGATCTGATGCTCGGCGCGGCAGACGTGGCGAAAGCGGCGTAAGTCGTGTGCAGGCACCATCGTCGGCCGGCCCGGTACATCGTGGCCGCGATGCGTGAGTGCCCGTCGGACGCGACCGGCTCGCGACGCGATTGCGAGCCGGAAACAAGCGCCTGCCGATGCTCCGCACATGCCCCCGTAAAAGCTCACCTTTAGCCGGTTTCAGGCCGTCTCGTCACCCGCGGCGGCATTCAAGCCGGCCAGCGTCTCCACCAGAAAGTCCACGCACACGCGCACTTTCGCCGACGCCGCGACGCGTTCCGGATACACGGCCCAGATGTTCGCGGGCTGGATGGCGTCCGGCAGCACGCGACACAGTGCGCCGCGTTCGATCAGCGGCGCGGCTTCCCAGATCGAACGCAACACGATGCCGCGCCCGGCCAGTGCCCACTGCACGGCCACTTCGCCATGGTTCGTCGACAGCGCGCCGCCGACCTTCACCGTTGCCGTTTCGCCGCGCACGTTGAGCCGCCACACGCCGAACGGGTGATCGCGCTCCTTGATGGCCAGACAGTCATGCGACGCGAGATCCGCTAGCGAGCGCGGCGTGCCGCGCCGCGCGAGATAGTCGGGCGCGGCACACAGCACGCGGTAGTTCGCGGCGAGGCGGCGCGCGATCAGGTGATCGGCGATCTCGTCGCCGATGCGCACGTCGAGGTCGTAGCCTTCGCCCGCGACATCGACGAGCCGGTCGAACAGATCGAGCCGCACGTTCAGCTGCGGAAAGCGCGCGGTGAAGTCGAGCAGCGCCGGCGCGATGATGTGCCGGCCGAAGCCGAAGCTGCTCGAAATGCGCAGCGTGCCGCGCGGCACCGTGCGCGTGGTCGACACGTCCTCGACGAGATGATCGACGTCGTCGAGGATCTTCTCGGCGCGCGCGTACACGCGTTCGCCGGCTTCGGTGACCGTCACGCGGCGCGTCGAGCGATGCAGCAGGCGCGTGCCGAGCTGCGCCTCGAGCAACGCGATGCGCTTGCTGACATAGGCGGGCGACACCGCGAGCTGCTCGGCGGCCGCGCTGAAGCTGGTCAGGCGGACGACCAGGCTGAACACGCGCAGGTCGTCCAGATTCGGCGATTTGTTCACGATTCGTGGAAAGTCGATTAACCTTTCGCGTGATTTTAATCTGAATGGAAATAAATAGAATGATGTAACGCGCCGCTACCGCTCCAGGCAGCCGGCCGCCCAGCCAAGGAGATTTGCATGACCGACAGGACTTACAAGATTGCCGTGATTCCCGGCGACGGTATCGGCCGCGAAGTGATGCCCGAGGGCCTGCGCGCACTCGACGCCGTGACCGCGCGCTTCGGCGTCCGCTTCGACTTCGTCCAGATCGACTGGGCGAGCTGTGACTACTACGCGCAGCACGGCAAGATGATGCCGGACGACTGGAAGGCCCAACTGTCGGGCATGGACGCGATCCTGTTCGGCGCGGTCGGCTGGCCGGCGACGGTGCCCGATCACATTTCGCTGTGGGGCTCGCTGCTGAAATTCCGCCGCGAGTTCGACCAGTACATCAACCTGCGGCCCGCACGCCTGTTCGACGGCGTGCCGTCGCCGCTCGCCGGCCGCCGCGCGGGCGACATCGACTTCATGATCGTGCGCGAGAACACCGAGGGCGAATATTCGTCGGTCGGCGGCACGATGTTCGAAGGCACCGAACGCGAGATCGTGATGCAGCAGTCGATCTTCACGCGTCACGGCACCGAGCGCGTGCTGAAATTCGCGTTCGACCTCGCACAGCGGCGCGCGAAGCGCCTCACCGTCGCGACGAAAAGCAACGGCATCGCGATCAGCATGCCGTGGTGGGACGCGCGCACGGCCGAGATGGCCGAACGCTATCCCGACATCGCCGTCGACAAGCAGCACATCGACATCCTGTGCGCGCGCTTCGTGCTGCAGCCTGACCGCTTCGACGTCGTCGTCGCGTCGAACCTGTTCGGCGACATCCTGTCGGATCTCGGGCCGGCCTGTACGGGCACGATCGGCATCGCGCCGTCGGCGAACCTGAACCCCGACCGCAAGTTCCCGTCGCTGTTCGAACCCGTGCACGGCTCCGCGCCCGACATCGCGGGGCAATTCATCGCGAACCCGGTCGCGATGATCTGGTCGGCAGCGTTGATGCTCGACTTCCTCGGCAACGGCGCCGGCCCCGAACGCGAAGCGCACGATGCGATCGTCGCCGCGATCGAGGACGTGCTGCGCACGGGGCCGCATTCGCGCGATCTCGGCGGCAATGCGGGGACGCAGGAAGTGGGTGAGGCGATCGCCGCGCGGATCGCGGGCTGACGATCGTGCCCGGCGTGATCGCACGCGCCGGGGCGTGACTGCGTGAATCGGTGAGCGGTGAGGGAAGTGCGGTGAGCAACACGCAACGTATTTGCGCACTCGTGCGAGTACCGTCGCCTGCACGGTGAAGTCGAGTGGTGAGCAATACCGCCCCGCAACGCGCACGGCTCCCGCGATCCGTCGTCGACGTCGACACGATCGGTGAGTTGCACATCGCGCGCGTGCACACCGATCGTCAATCCACTGCCGGCGCTGTGCGATCAGTGAGATGCATCACGCGGTGAAGCACACCGTTGCGTGCAAACACGTGCATCACGAGAGGCCAACGGGTGCGGCGCGTCGGCCTTGCCCGATGCGATGCCGCGTCGAACCGCTCACTGCGCACAGTCCGACGCGACATTTCACCTCCTCCCGAAAAATCTCACCCTCAGCGCACCAAGTCCCGAATTTCCTCACCGTTGCATCCCGGTGATGCGTTCGTCGATCCGTCGAGCCGAGCCGACGCGCGCGTCACAGCCCAAGGTCGGACAGCCCCGGATGATCGTCCGGACGACGGCCGAGCGGCCAGTGATAGAGACGATCCTGCTCGCGAATCGGCAGGTCGTTGATGCTCGCGTGACGATGCGCCATCAGGCCGTTTTCGTCGAACTCCCAGTTTTCGTTGCCGTACGAACGGAACCAGTTGCCGGCGTCGTCATGCCATTCGTAGGCAAAGCGCACCGCGATGCGATTGCCGTCGAACGCCCACAGCTCCTTGATCAACCGGTAGTCGAGCTCGCGCGTCCACTTGCGCTGCAGCAGCCCGACGATCTCGTCGCGGCCGGTCACGAATTCCGCACGGTTGCGCCATCGGCTTTGCGGCGTATAGGCGAGCGACACGCGTTGCGGGTCGCGCGTGTTCCATCCGTCCTCGGCGGCGCGCACCTTCTGGCGCGCCGTTTCGAGCGTGAAGGGCGGAACGGGCGGACGGACTTCGGGGGAGGCGGACATGGGTTGCTCCTGTTCAGGTTCTGGCCGCGGACAATCGCGGCCGGTTCGGATTCGCTGCTTCGACTAGCGGGACACCACGTCGAGCAGCAGTTCGGCCGTTGCGCGCGCGTCGCGCGCAGCGTTTGCATCGCCGGTGACGAGTGCCACGCCGATGGCACCGTCGATCAGCACCAGCCATTGGCGCGCCAGACGCGCGAGCCCGCGTCGTTCGATGCCGGTTTCGTCGGCATACGCATCGAACCGCTCGCGTACGAATGCCAGCAGGCGTGCCTTGTGCTCGCGTGCGACGACGCGCACAGGGTCGTCCGCGTCGGGAATCTCGCCCGATGCGTTCAGGAACGCGCAGCCGTGAAAGTCGGGCTGCCCGAACCAGTCGCGCAGCACGTCGAACATGCCGAGCAGTTGCGCGCGCGGCGCCTTGCCGCGCGCCAGCGTTGCATCGACGAACCAGCGCATCCAGCGCTCGTCGCGACGTTCGAGCGCGGCCACGACCAGCGCCTCCTTCGATTCGAAATGCGAATAAAAGCTCTTTCTGGCCGCGCCGGATCGCTTGACGATCGCGTCGACGCCGGTTGCATGGATGCCGCCCGAATAGATCAGCGCTTCGGCTGCATCGAGCAACCGGTCGCGAACGCCCGGTTCGGCGGAGGAGTCGTGAGGTGTGTTCATGGGTTTACGGTAGAACGATCGTTCTCCGTCGTCAACACCCGCATGAAAAAGCCCTGTCGTCGAGAGGGCTGAATCGCGGTCTGGCCGCGTGACATGGCCCGCCGCGTTTACGACATTTTTTCTTGAAGCGGACGCGCGACGCTCACTACACTTCGGTCACCCTGTCTGGGCAAAGGACATCATGCAGCGACCGGAATCCGCGCGCCCCGCGCGCGCCTATGCGGCTTATGCGAAGCGGCTCGACGGCCGCGTCGTCGTGCGGCGCTTCGACCCGCGCAGCGATTCGTACGACGCGTTGACCGCGCTGCTGCATCGCGCGTTCGTACCGCTTGGCGCACTGGGCTTCAACTGCCCGGGCGTCGATCAGCCAGCCTCGGCGACACGCGAACGCGTGCTCACCGGCGAGTGCTTCGTCGCGCTCGGCAATGCGCACCTGGTCGCGACGATGACGATGCGTTCGCACGATCCCGATTCCCGCTGCGATCCGTATCGCAGCCGGCACGTTGCAACGCTCGGCCAACTGGCCGTCGATCCCGTCTGGCAGGATCGCGGCATCGGCCGTTCGCTGCTCGCGTTCGCGCAACGGCGGGCCGCCGCGCGCGGCGCGACGCACCTCGCGCTCGACGCGCCGTATGCGGCCGTCCGGCTCATCGATTTCTATCGACGCGAAGGATTTCAACCGGTCGACGTGATGCGCTTTCCCGGACACAACTACGACAGCACGATCCTGTGCAAAGCCATCAGCGTCGGGAGCGATCGCATCGTTGCCGCCGATACGGCGCAATTCGACGTCACGCGGCACGTCGGAGCCGCTTCATGAAACACGATATGCCGAAGCGCGAAGGTGGCGACGATCACACCCGGCTCGACGTCCGGCAGGCTCGGGTGCGCGCGGCGCGGCGGCTGCGCGGTGTGTTGAAGCTGACGATTCTCACGATCGCGGTCGCTCAAGCGCTGGCGTTCGCGTTCGAAAGCCTGCTGGTGATGGCCGGCTTCGCGCCGGATGCCGCGACGGTGCTGCTGTTCCGCTTCGTCACGTGCGCGCTCGTCAGCTTCTGGCTGCAGGCGGACGCGTTGCGCGCCTATCAATACGCGGCGCAACACGGGTTCGTCACCGTTCCCGGCGCGCACGGCGATCCGGCCGACATCGCGCCGCAATGCCCGAAGCGCTGGCTCGTCATGCTGAGTCTTCAGCTCGACCCGCGAAGGGCGAATGGTGAACGGATCAAGTAGTGGCCTGCGCACCGGTCGATATCCATCGATGTCGATCGCTTCGCGCATGAGTGAGTCGCAATGACGCGTGAAGGCTCACGGTTGATGGTGCGGTTCGGCATGGCATCGCATGGCGTGCGTAGCGAACGATCACGCGGCAAGCCAGGAGGGTGGTGCGTGGAAGCGTGATGACGGGAAGCGAGGCAGCTGACGACAGGTGAAGTGAACGTGCGATTGCAGGTCACCGATGTGCGACGGTGTCGCGATTCGGCGCGCAAACACAGCTCCCGAATAATCTCACCTTGAGCGCGGATTCGCGTGTTTCGACTCGAAAACGCAGACGTAAAACAGAAACGGGGCAGGCGGCAAACACGCCGCACCGCCCCTTCTCGACACTCAGGCCGTCCAGTCGAGAATCACCTTGCCGCTTTCACCCGACAACATCGCGGCGAAGCCTTTCTCGTAATCGTCAGCCGCGAAGCGGTGCGTGATGATCGGCGACAGGTCGAGGCCGCTCTGCAGCATCGCGACCATCTTGTACCAGGTCTCGAACATCTCGCGACCGTAGATGCCCTTGATCTCGAGCCCCTTGAAGATCACCTGGTTCCAGTCGATCGCCGTCTGCGCCGGCGGAATGCCGAGCAGCGCGACCTTGCCGCCGTGGTTCATCGCCTCGAGCATGCTCGTGAACGCGCTCGGTACGCCCGACATTTCGAGGCCGACGTCGAAGCCTTCGGTCATGTGCAGGTCGGACATCACGTCGCGCAGCGACTCGCGCGCGACGTTGACCGCGCGCGTCGCGCCCATCTTGCGCGCGAGTTCGAGCCGGTAGTCGTTGATGTCGGTGATGACGACGTTGCGCGCGCCGACGTGCTTCGCGATCGCGACGGCCATGATGCCGATCGGGCCCGCGCCGGTGATCAGCACGTCTTCGCCGACGAGGTTGAACGACAGCGCCGTGTGCGTCGCGTTGCCGAACGGATCGAAGATCGATGCGAGATCGTCGGAAATCTCCGGCGGAATCTTGAATGCGTTGAACGCGGGAATCGCCAGATACTCGGCGAACGCGCCTTCGCGGTTCACGCCGACGCCGACCGTGTTGCGGCACAGATGCCGGCGCCCCGCGCGACAGTTGCGGCAGAAACCGCACGTGATGTGCCCTTCGCCTGACACGCGATCGCCGATCGCGAAGCCGCGCACTTCCTGCCCCATCTCGACGATCTCGCCGACATATTCGTGACCGACATGCATCGGCACGGGAATCGTCTTCTGCGCCCAGTCGTCCCACTTCCAGATATGGATGTCGGTGCCGCAGATCGCCGTGCGGCGGATCTTGATCAGCACGTCGTTGTGGCCGACTTCGGGGCGCTTCACGCGCGTGAGCGTGAGGCCGGGGCCGCGCTCGAGCTTTGCCAGTGCTTTCATGATCGCGCCTCCGTCAGATGATGCCGAGCGACTTGCCGACGCGCACGAACGCGGCGACCGTCTGGTCGATCTGCTCGGGTGTATGTGCGGCGCTCATCTGCGTACGGATGCGCGCGCGGCCGCGCGGCACGACGGGGAACGAGAAGCCGATCACGTAGACACCTTCGTCGAGCAGCTTGTCGGCCATGTTCGTCGCGAGCTGCGCGTCGCCGAGCATCACCGGGATGATCGGATGCGCGCCCGGCACGAGTGTGAAGCCGGCCTCGGTCATCTGCTTGCGGAACCGCGCGCCGTTTTCGCGCACGCGCTCGCGCAGCTTCGCGCCTTCGTCGCTGCCAAGCAGCTCCAGTACCTTCAGCGATGCCGCGGCGATGCTCGGCGTGAGCGTGTTCGAGAACAGGTACGGGCGCGAGCGCTGGCGCAGCAGTTCGACGACCTCGCGACGCGCGGCGACATAGCCGCCCGATGCACCGCCGAGCGCCTTGCCGAGCGTGCCAGTGATGATGTCGACGCGGCCTTCGACGCCGCAGTGCTCGGGCGTGCCGCGGCCGTGCGTGCCGATGAAGCCGACCGCGTGCGAATCGTCGACCATCACGATCGCACCGTAGCGATCGGCGAGATCGCAGATGCCTTTGAGGTCGGCGATGATGCCGTCCATCGAGAACACGCCGTCGGTCGCGATCAGCTTGTGGCGCGCGCCCGCCGCGTCGGCTTCCTTGAGCTTCGCCTCGAGGTCGGCCAGGTCGTTGTTCTTGTAACGGAAGCGCTTCGCCTTGCAGAGGCGAACGCCGTCGATGATGCTCGCGTGGTTCAGTTCGTCGCTGATCACCGCGTCGTTCTCGTCGAGCAGCGTCTCGAACAGCCCGCCGTTCGCGTCGAAGCAGCTCGAATAGAGGATGCTGTCCTCGGTGCCGAGAAACGCGGCCAGCGCGCTTTCCAGTTGCTTGTGCACGGTTTGCGTGCCGCAAATGAAGCGTACCGATGCCATGCCGAAGCCGTCCTGGTCGAGGCCGGCCTTCGCCGCGTCGATCAGGCGCGAATCGTTCGCCAGACCCAGATAGTTGTTCGCGCAGAAATTGAGCACGCCGGCACCACCGGCGAGCCGCACGTCCGCCGCCTGCGGACTCGCGATCTCGCGCTCGGTCTTGTAAAAACCGTCCGCGCGGATCTGGTCCAGCGTCCCGCGCACCTGGGCGAGAAAGGCATCACGCATCGCAAAGCTCCTGACAGGGTTTCGCATTCCGCAACGCGCCACTCGTGGCGGCGGCGCAACGGCCTGCTACTGTTATAGTCGGTCGTTCGGTTGACCGCATTTATCCGATATTCCGAACTAGAATTCGAAATATCGAACAACTCTAAGCGAACGGAATCCAGATGGCAAGTTCCTCCGGTTCGCGGCGCACGCCCGCCAGCGCCGCACCGCAACCGCCGGCCGCGACGCCGCCGCGTGTCGGCGAGCAGATCCAGCGGCTGCGCAACGAACGCAAGCTGACGCTCGACGACCTGTCGCGCGCGGCCGGCGTATCGAAATCGATGCTCTCCGAGATCGAACGCGACAAGGCCAACCCGACGATCGCCGTGGCGTGGCGGCTGACGAACGCGCTCGGCATCACGCTCGACGAGCTGTTCTCGCAGCCGAAGGCATCCGAGACGATCCGGGTGGACGGCCCGCACGACATCCCGACACTCGCCGGCCATGACGGCCGCTACCAGTTGCGCGTGTGGGGCCCGATCGACCTCGCCGGCAAGTTCGAGTGGTACGAGCTGACGCTGCCGGGCGGCGGTGCACTGATATCGAACGCCCACGAACCCGGCACGCGCGAGCACCTCACCGTGCTGCAGGGCGCGATGGAAATCGAAGCCGCGGCAGCCAGCCGGCGCCTGAAGGTGGGCGACACCGCGCGCTACCCGGCCGATGAGCCGCACGCAATCCGCAATCCCGGCAAGACCGAAGCGCGGGCATTGCTGATCGTGATCCATCGCTGACGGCGCGAATAGCTGGCCAAACGGACAAAGGGTCTATTGCAGGCCAGTTGCGGAAAGTACTGTATGTTTGTACAGTATACGGACATTCCGCCATGCATGGGCCGGAGTCGGCGCACCGAGGCGCCGGCCCGGTCGACAGGAGCCTGCAATGACAGAAGAACAAGATTTGGCCGCGCTCAGCTTCAAGGCTGCCGCGCACGACCTCGAGCTGATTGTCCGGCATATCGCCGGGCGCTACATCCACCAGCGCGTCCCGCTGACGTGGAGGCTGCTGCACGCCATCGAGGCCGAGGCGCTTGCCGATCTCGGCTTTGCCAGCCGGCACGAGGCCGGCATGCGTCAATTGTTCGAGCGACAGTTGGACATGACGTTTCCCGAAACGGACGATCCGATCGACTTCGGGCGCTCGAATGCGCTGCCCGCCGTATTTTCGTTCGCGGTTCTCGCCTATGAAGCGGCGTCAACCGCGTCGAACGACACGGCGCCGCCCGCGCGCGTTCATCGCCCGGCCAAGGCATGGGGCGACTGAGTTCCAGCCCGGGCCGCCGCATATGGCGACCTTGTCCTGCCTCTTGCTGCCCGAGACGTTGCGGAAAGGGCTACCATACACGCAACTAACGGAATAAATCACATGTCTCTTCCCGCCTCTTCCGACACCCCGGCACGCCCGGAAGAAACAGATCTGTTCGACCGCGGCGCATCCGACTGGATCGTCTCGCCAGAAGCCGCATTCGATGCCTGGCTCGCGATGCAGGACTATCGCCGCTCGTCAGCCGACGTCTATCGCGCACAATGGGGCGCGTTTCTCACATGGATGCGCGCGCACCAGAAGAATCTGGCAACGGTCGATACCGCAACCATCGCGAATTTCGTCGGCGAACTGCCGATCCGGAAAACCCAGCGAATGCGCTATTTGCGGCTGATCGAGCGTGTGCTCGACCACATCCGGCGTACCGAATACGCGTCGACCAACCCGGCCCGGTTCATTGCTCAGGACGGCGAAGCGAGCTGGCGCAAGGCGCGCGACAACGAACCGACCGGTTTCCTCACGCCGGCCGAGCGCGCGACGTTGCTCGCGTACCTGTTCTCGCCGATCGGCGTATCCGGTTCCGCGTACTGGAAAGAGCGGCGCGACCGCGCACTCGTTGCCGCCTTTCTCGGTGCCGGCATCAAAACCGGCGAAGCGCGTGCGCTTACGATTAGTTGCATCAATACAAGTGGAACGTCACTGCGAATCGAGTCGACGCATCCGGATTTCGCACGCGAAACCCACCTGGCATCGTTCGCGATCGCGCTGCTGGAAGCCTGGCTCACCGAGCGCAAGCGCCAGGACATTCCGGGGGAACTCGTGTTCCCGGCATCCCATGCCGGGCGGCCGATGCACAAGGCGACGATGCTGCGCGCGATCGACGCGATCGTCGAATCCGCCGGGCTCACGTCGTCGCGCACCGCGCGCGCGAGCCCGCAAACGCTGCGCAATACCTATGCGGCTGAACTGTTCGAACACGACGTGCCGCCCGAACGGGTCGGCAAATGGCTGGGCTTCATGCGGCCGATCTCGTCGAACCGCCTGCATCGTGCATGGAAGAACTGGCGTGACGGTCTGGCCGACAGCAACGGTGACGCGTCCGACCACGACGAAACTCACTGATCACGAATTGGCTGCTCACGCGAAGCGATCCGTGAGCAGCCTTGTGTGGCGTAGCCTCACCGTTTCACAGCTCCCGAAAAACCTCACCTCAAGCTTCCCGGATCGTCTCACCTGTGTGGCGCGGCCTATGCTGGCGTCACGTGTGCGCGAATCGCGCGGCCGCTTCGAATCGGGACGGCCATGCGCCCGAAGCATGCTCGCACTCGGGGCAGGCCACTTCGAAACCTTCTTCGCCGTGTGACAGCTCCGGCTCACCGTCGCAATGCGGACAATGGGCCGGCACCGGAATCTCCTGATCCAGCGAGGTGCCGATCGCGGCAAACGCCTCCGCATCCAGTTGCCCGGCATCGGCCAGACGGCGAATCAGCGCGGCGATTTCCGGATTCATGCCGCGGCTCGCGCGCAACGAACTCACATCGCGCGTCGCACGTTCCAGTTCATCACCCTGGCTGCGCAACTGTTCTTCAAGCCGGTCGGCACGTGCCTTGGCCGAACTCAGTTGCTGCAGGAAATCGAATTCCTTGCGTTGAACGTCGCGCAAACCGCTCTGGTAGGTCGACGCCATGCTGCGCAACGAATCCAGCTCGACCAGCATCGGTTTCACGCGGCGTTCGGCTTCGGCCACTGCGTCCTTGATTTGCTGCGCATAGTGCTCGGTGCGCTGCTGCAGTTCGGCCTGCAGCGCATCGATGCGATCGCGCAGCGCCGCATTTTGCGTCTGCTCGGCTTCGACGCGGCCGGCGGCCGCCGCCAGTTCCTTCTCGAGTCGGGCGACTGTGGTGAGCAACGTCGCTTCACTGGCCGAACCGTGCGTCGTTTGCGACGCGAGCTGGACCTCGAGTTCGGTCACGCGAGCCTGCAACTGCTCGTTTTTCGCTTCGCCACGCGCGAGCGCGCCTTCGAGCGTCTCCTGGCGGACGGTTGCGTCGCGCAACCGCTGTTCGGCGTCGGCAATGCCGGCACGAACCTGCTCGCGATCTGCATCGAGACTGTCGCGCGCGGCTTTCAACGCTTCTTCATAGAGTGCGCCGAGCAACGCACCTGCCTTTTCCTCGACGGCTTTCGGGATTGCGGCACCGTCGAGCCTGATTTTGGAGGCGGAACGGATGCGCTCCCAGAAATGGTCGATGTCTTTCGGGATATCGCTGGCGCTGCCGGTCTGGGTGAGATCGCGGACATTGGCAGCCGACGGCCGGATGCCGAGATCGAAAAACAACCGCTTGCAGGCGTGCAGCGACAGTTCCTGCCGTCGTGCACCGTTCGCCCGCAGCGATTCCAGTTCGTCCCGAATGGCTTGACGTATTTCGTCCAGGGTCATCGCTGTGCTCACAGACATTGAAATGTGTCAATCATAACGAAATACGTATCTATCGATACTTGTTTCGGCTTGCCGTTGTGAATTTACGTCGCTTTGCACAGAAATCGGGTCTGTGAGCCAATCCGGTCGACTGTGGTCCAGGATTCCGTGAAACAAAGCGAAGAAAGTTAGCCAAGTCCTTGTCGCGCAAGCATTTTCCTGCAGACCTCGAATTTCGGCATTTGTTTCACATGACAGCGGATCCGATTGCCTGTCGGTGTTCAGGGGTTGGGGTGTCTGTGGAAAACTCGTTAGCCGATGTCTTGAGAGTATTAGAAGTAAACACCCTTGAACCCTTAGTTAAAAACGTTAACGCCACGGCACAGCCTTATGCTGCAAGGCTTTCCGGCCGACAAGGTGAAGTTTTACGGGAGCCAAGGTGATCTTCTGCGGGAGCTGACGTGATGGGGTTCAGGGAGCTGCGTGAGCCGTTGCGGGAAAGGTCGTGAGCGGATTCGGGATCACAGTGAAACACGAGATTTACCAAAGGTGAGGCTTTTCGGGGCCTCACAGCCATAGAACCCGCGCAGTGCCTGACTGCACAGTTTTCTGCCTGTGCAGACATAGGTGAGAATTTGCGGGACCTTCTTCGCGCCCCGATTCTGCCCATCTTTTAGGCAGTTTTTCCGAAAGGTGAGGTTTCACGGGACTCCACGGGCGTTTGGTGTGAGGATTTCCGGGAAACGAACGCCATTTTGCACAGCAAAAGCGCTCTTGGGGACCTGTGAAGCCCTAAAGGTGAGGCTTTTCGGGAGGGAAATCCGGGTTTTCCTGCCCGTATCCGCTTAAGGTGAGGTTTTTCGGGGCCCCGGTCACAGGCAGTGATTGCGGCCACAGGTGAGACTTTTCGGGAATGGAATTTGCCCGAAAAATGGTCAAAGGTGAGGCTTTACGGGACCAGTGAGCGGCTGAATTCGTCGAAAAGCCCGCCAGGACTGGAAGAAATCTCGTTTTTGCTGTGCCACTTTTTGGCACAGGTGAGATTTTTCGGGGCCTGACATGAGGTTGTCGTATGAAGGATTTCCGTCGAAAGGTGAGGCTTTTCGGGGGATGTCGGCGGCGCACAGCCAAATGCTTTCTGTGCATAAGTATCGGAAGGCATTGGGATTTTTGATACCGAGGCGGTTACGGTGAGGTTTTTCGGGAGTCGTTTCCCTGCCTGTGGCGGCACAGCGATTTTTAGGTAAGGTGAGCGTTTTCGGGAGGCCCTGGTGGCGAATCCCCCGCGTGTCGGGCATTCGCCGATATCCGGACGAATGAAGTCACTGTGCTCAAGGTGAGTATTTTCGGGACCCGATACGGTTTGTGCGCTGTACAATGCGCGCCCGGGCCGGCAAAGCACGCCTGATCGGGTCGCGCGGGCCGGTTTCGCAGGCGTCTTTCGGGATGTCGGATCCGATTCCGATTTCCCGGCAAGTCACGCCTGTACATGCATACAGGCCGATGGAGAGCGATCGGGAGGCGCATCGACGTGGGATCGCAACCCTGTGCCGAACGCACGGCAGCGCAGTCGTAAAATTACGACAAATCGAAAGGTGAGCCGATACGGGAGCCCGTTTCGCACGTGTCGTGCACAGGGGAAATTCTGTGAATCGGCGCATCCCGCAGCACGTCTGGACGAGTCCGGAACGCTGCAAATCCGGAGCGGTGAGGGTTTTCGGGAGCGCCTGGGGTGAGCGCCGTTTTGCACGCGCACTTCACCCGCTATGGTGAGCATGTCGTTCTGGACGCACTTCACCGCAGGCGCTATCCTTCCGGAAAACTTCTCCTCCGACCCGACGTATGGCCACGACGAAGCGCGCCAAGAAAACCGATGTGGATGTGGTGAGTGCCAGTTCAGCCGAATTGCGGAAGGCCGTCGAGGCGATCGCAATTCAGCCGAAGAGCGGCAAGATCACGCTCCTCACTCGCAAGCTGTTCAATGTCCTGCTGGCCGTGGCGCAGCAGGCCGACGACTCGGGCGATACGTATCGCGCGCTGCTGTCGGACATCGTTGCCAACTCCGCCTTCGATTCGAACGACACCGCGCTGGTGAAGGAACACCTGCGCCGCATGGTGTCGGTGCAGGTCGAATGGAGCACGGGGACGTCGAGCCAGAAGCCGGGCCGCAAGTGGGGGATCTCGACGCTGATCGCCGACGCGGAAATTCTCGAGGATCCGGCGACCCGCCGCGTGTGGGTCGAATTCTCGTTCGCGCCGAAGATCAAGAAGAAGCTGCTCGACCCGGTCCAGTATGCGCGCCTGAGCCTGCAGTTCCAGAGCCAGCTGCGCAGCAGCGCTGGTCTCGCGCTGTACGAAATCTGCGTGCGCTACCTGACGAACCCGAGCCACCTGACGATGCGCGAGCCGTGGGAATGGTGGCGGCCGATCCTGTCGGGCACGCCCGACACGGAAGCCGGCGACGAGGCGAAGCGTGAGTACAAGTACTTCAAGCGCGACTATCTGCGTCCCGCGATCGCGGAAGTGAACGCAGTCACCAACATCTTCGTCGAGCTGATCGAGCATCGTGAAGGGCGCCGTGTCGCGGAGATCCAGTTCCGCGTGACCGAACGCAAGCAGCCGATGCTCGCGCTCGACGAACACCCGAACGTGTTCGACAGCACGCTGGTCGACCGGATGGTGAAGCTCGGGATCCCGTTGAAGGAAGCGCAGACGCTCTATGCGGACAGCGAGGAGAATCGCATTCGTGCCGCACTGCAGATGACCGAGCAGCGGATGCGCAGCACTACGCTGCCGCCGGTGCGCAGCGCGCCGGCGTTGTTCAAGGATGCGCTGAAGAAGGGTTATGCGCCGCCGGTCGAGTCGGTCGACGCGCTGCCTGCCGGCACGCCGTCCCCGAAGGTTGCAGCGGCTCAGCCGGACGATCTGAAGGCACGCCTGCTGAGCGAGTTCGCGGCGTTCCGCCGCAAGGAAGCGAAGGTGCTGTACGAAGAGCAGGGCGACGCGGAGCGCGAAGTGGCGCGCGAGTCGTTCGAGTCGGAAGCGCTGCCGACGATGGGCACGCATCTGCGCGATGACTGGCGCAAGCGCGGCCTCGATTCCAAGCTGGCCGAGACGGCCTTTTTCGACTGGCTGGCCCAGAGGACCTGGGGCGAGCCGACGGATGGCGACCTGCTGTCGTTCACGCTGAATCAGTCGCGGGCCGCCTGAGGCCCGCTCAGGCCCGCTGACGAGCCGCCGCCGGCCCCGCCCTCGATTGGCGGGCCCGGCGTCTTCACCAGGCGCTGCAGGCCGTTTCCATCACTCCGACAACAGCATCCGCTCGAGCTGCTCGAGGATCGCGTCGCGCTTGTCCTTCGGGAGACCGCGCAGGCGCAATTCGATGCGATCTTCACCATACGATTTCAGGTCGCCGACCGACTTGCCGCCGAGCTTGATCTCGAGACGCTGCGCATAGCGCTGACGGCCCGCGGCCTTCGGCGTTTCCTGCGCCGCGACGCGGCCCTTGACGATGTCCGACACCTGGCGCGTGCTGAGATCGTCGGACACGATCTTGTTGATCAGCCGCAGCGTCGCCTCGGTGCCGCGCGCGTTGTGATAGCGGCCGACCTGATACGCCATGTTCGAACCGAAGCGATCAGGGCGCGCGACCATTTCCTGCATGATCGCTTCCGGCAGCTTGCCGATCGACAGCGCGACGGCCACCGTCGATTCGTCGAGGCCGAGGTGCTCGGAGAGCTCCTTCTGGCTCTGGAAATGCTTGTCGTCGAGGAAGCGGCGCCACACGACGGCGTTGTCGAACACCGTTTGTGAATCGCGCTGGACGTTGAGATCGTAGCCGAGCTTGTAGCTCTGGATGCCGATCGGCACGTCGATCACGATCGCCTTGACCGATTCCTTGTTCGCTTCCTTCAGTGCCCGCACGCGGCGGCCGCCGTCGCTGACGAAATACGTGCCCGGGTTCTCGTAGTCGGGAATCACGTGGATCGCCTGCTGCTGCCCTTGCTTGGCGAGGTTGACGGCGAGTTCGGCAATCGACGACTTCAGATAGAAGTGCCGCGGATTGAACGGGCTATGCTTGATCGCCTTCAGCGGCAGCTCGATCACCTGCCCCGGCGCATAGCGGTTCTCGAGACGCCACGCGCGATATTGTGCCGATTCATCGATCGACGGATCGAGCGTGAGTTCGGGAGCGGGCGACGGCGCGATATCTTTCTTCGCGGATTTGGTCGGTGCCGGCGTAGGTGTCTCGGACTTGACGATGCCGTCGATCGCATTGAGTCGATCAAGCGCCGTGCGCTTCTCGCTCGTCGTGATATCCGGGCGCGCTTGGAATCCTTTGGCAAATTGGGAGGGTTTCATGTGACTCCTTTGTGCGCATAAAGTCAGGGCAGCATGGCGACGATTTCGTCGGCGCATGCGCGAATTTCTGCGGCGGCCAGCTTGCCGCCACGATCGTTCATCTGCAGTACGGTCTGACCGAGCGCCATCGCCTGCTTGTACGCTTCCCGGGTCGGGATCTGCGTTTTCAGCAACGGGAAGCCGAGTTCCTCGAGCGCACGCTTGAGCTCGCGGGTCAGCATGCGCTTCTCTTCGGTCTTGTTCAGCAGGAAGACGGCGCGGAGGTCTTCGTTCATGACCTGCGCTTGCTGGATCAGTTTGACCAGCCCGACGCTCGACCAGTAATCGGCCGGCGACGACGACGTCGGGATCACGGCAATCGATGCGGCCAACAGGACGACGCCCGATACCTTCTCGGTGATCGACGGCGGGCAGTCCACGACGATGATGTCGTAGTCGTTGATGAACTTCTTGATCTCGCGATGGATCTGGCCATCGGCTTCGGCCAGGTTGACGACCGGAAACGGAATGCCGGTGTCGCTGTCGCCGGATGCGCTCGACCAGTGAACCAGTGTGTTTTGACGGTCTGCGTCGATGACGAGGACGCGCTTCCCTTTTTCATGGAACGCGGCACCGAGGTGCATGGCAATCGTGCTTTTGCCGACGCCACCTTTTTGTTGAGTGACTGCAATGATTTCCGCGGCCAATTTTCACTCCTATTTTGGTCGTTGGAATTCTACAGGACGATATTTGGATTTCAATGAAATTGTCGTTAGACAACTACGCATTGGCCATTTGGACGATCGGTTTATGCGCATAAACGAAGCGACGATGGCAGATGACTTGATCGGATGGTGTGGCGGATGCCTGCGAGGTCGGTGAGCGACTCGGTCGCGTTGCATGTGGCGTCGTCGGTGTGAGTAGCGAGTTGACGCGCAGGCAGCGTGCACTGTCCTATCGTTCGATGGGGGAGCCCCGGCTGAGAGCTGGAGAGTTTGTGCGCATAAACTCTCCGCGGAAAGCGTGGCGCGCGATTCGTGCCGGGAGGGCCGATGCTTCTGATCTAGGTTTGTGAGTGGCACACCCTGGCCGGGTATGCAGCATCGAGATATCCCACTTGACCTGCGGACGTCGACCTAACGGGCTATCCAGGCGCTACGTTTATGCGCATAAACCGCGAGCGATAAACGGCGAGTAACCAAGGTCACCTGCCGGCCGCGCCGGAATCCAGTGCCGGGCGGCCTACTTGCGAGGCAGCATACCGACGCGGCAATCCCACCGAAGCAGGCATCACACCCACTCAGGCATCACACCCACTCAGGCATCACACCCACTCAGGCATCACACCCACTCAGGCATCACACCCACTCAGGCATCACACCCACTCAGGCATCACACCCACTCAGGCATCACACCCACTCAGGCATCACACCCACTCAGGCATCACACCCACTCAGGCATCACACCCACTCAGGCATCACACCCACGCGCCGAAGCGTTGTATTCACCGCGCCGCGAATCGCGAGGTCCCTGCGCCCGGCAGTCGCCCGCTTTATGCGCATAAACCAACCGGCCTGCGGCGCCACCGGCCACACCCTTTGCAGACCGAACCCCATCGTATTGGTCAGGCGCGCGAACCTTTGATCACCATCCCGCGATAGAGCCCCGCGCGCCTTTATGCGCATAAACCCACCAATTCATTGAAGCGCGTCCTGACCAGCACTCCCCTTTCGCGATCCATCGCACCGCATCATCCGTCGGCCTCTACGAAGCAGCGAATCCGCGCCCGATCTCCCGATTACTCGTCGCCTGCCCCACCAAGCCACCCAATACAGACTGGCTACAATACAGGGCTCTACCCTCCAGGCCTGAATGATGATCACGATCTACCACAACCCCCGATGCTCGAAATCGCGCGAGACGCTTGCGTTGGTCGAGTCGCTGAATACCACCGGTGCGCCGTTGAATGTCGTCGAGTACCTGAAGACACCGCCGACGGTCGAGGAACTGGAAGCGCTGCATCGGCAGCTTGGCCGCCCGGTCCGCGACATGCTGCGCGACGGTGAAGAGCCGTACAAGGCGCTGAATCTGGCCCGCGCCGACCTGACCGATGCGGAAGCCTACGCGGCGATCGCCGCGCATCCGATTCTGCTGCAGCGCCCCATCGTCGTTTACCGCGGCAAGGCCGCCATCGGCCGGCCGCCCGAATCGGTGCAGGCGCTGTTCGAATAATTCTTGCCCGCCGTATTTTTTTGATTGCGTCAGCCCAGCGCAAGCATTAGCACGAGCATCGGCAATTGAAGCCAGCTCGATCACCGGGCAGCATGCGACCCCGGCCCTGACGATCGCCGTCACGCGATCCGGGCCTAGCCTTCCCCGGACGACGCACCGTCGTCATCCGGGGCAGGCCCCCGCCCCGCCGCCGCTTTCGCGGCCGTCCGCAGCAGCGCGATCTGCCCGCGATAGGCTCTGCAGCCACTGCAGGTCGGCAGGTGTACGCGCACCTGCAGGCGCTCATGCAGGGTCAGATGCCGGTCGAGTGCATCCGACAGCAGTCGCGTCACGTCAGTACATTTCCCCGGCAGCATCTTCGGTCGTCAATCCTTGTTCGCTCAGGCAGGTTCGCAGGCGCGTGCGCGCCCGGTAAAGCAGCACGCTGCAATGATTCGTCGTCAGCGTCAATTCGCTGCAGATGTCCGTCATTTCGAAGTCGAGGAATTCGCGCATCATGAACACGCGCCCGATCTGCTCCGGCAGGTGATCGAGGCAGGCCTCGAACAGCGTCCAGAACTGCTGCTGCTGCAACAGCGTTTCGGGGCGTGGCCACGGTCGCGGTTTCGCATGCGCGGCCCAGTGCCCGTTTTCCTTGAACAACTCGCGATCGAGCACCGATTCGCCGTCGAGCTCGGCATCGAGCGCGGACAGGCTCACCGTCCGCTGCCGCGCGCGCAGCACGTCGATCAGCTTGTTGCGCAGGATGCCGAACACCCAGGTCTTGTGCGCCGACAGCCCGGCGAAATCGCCCGCATGCGACCACGCGGCGGCGAGTGCTTCCTGCACGGCGTCTTCGGCCGCATCGGCATCACGGAGCTGGAGCCGCGCGAAGCGCAGCAGGTCGCGCCGCAGTTGCGCGAGATAAACGGGATCGTCGTAGGCGGACGGCATGAATGGGTTGCAAGTCTCGAAGCGATCGCGCGTGCGCCACAGGGCAGGCGCATCGCTGTGCGAGCAGCTTACTGGGCGCGGTGCCGGCCTGCAATGCATGTTCCGTCACGAATTCACGAAACCGGCCGGCGCGCTGCGCTATGCTTGCCGAACCCTGTGTCGCGTGTCGGCAACGACTCGCGGTAGGCAATCTGTAATGTCAGAGCATAACGGCCGAGTTATCCACAATTTCTGTGGAAAACCTTGTGGAAAGTCGGCCGGACGGCCCCGTGGGGCGGTTCGCGGGCTGGCTTGCCTATAAACAGACCTTTGTCGCCCGTTCGGAAGTAATCGATCCGATTCCTCACTCACCGGAAGGAGAATGTCATGTCCTATCGCATCGCTGTGGTCGTCGGCAGCCTGCGTCGCGCTTCGTCGAACCGCGCGCTCGCACACGCCGTGATCTCGCTCGCCCCCGCCGATTTCTCGTTCGAGTTCGTCGAGATCGGCGAGCTGCCGCTGTACAGCCAGGACTACGACGCGGATTTCCCGGAAGTCGCGAAGCGCTTCAAGCAGTCGATCGAGGCCGCCGACGCGCTGCTGTTCTTCACGCCCGAGTACAACCGCTCGATTCCGGGCGTGCTGAAGAATGCGCTGGACTGGGGCTCGCGCCCATGGGGTTCCAACTCGTGGTCGGGCAAGCCGGGTGCCGTGCTCGGCACGTCGCCGGGTGCGACGGGCACCGCGCTCGCACAGCAGCACCTGCGCAACGTGCTCGCGTATCTCGACGTGAAGACGCTCGGGCAGCCCGAGATGTTCATCAAGCACGATCCGGCGCGCATCGACGACCAGGGCCAGATCGTCAGCGAAGACACCCGCAAGTTCCTGCAGGGCTTCGTCGATCGCTACACGGGCTGGGTGCGCTTGCTGAAGTCGGCCTGAGCGCCACGCCCGATCACGCCGCCGGCACCGGCGCGGGCCCGCACGCAGCGGGTCACGTGCCGGTGTGCCGCGCGTGTCGTGCATCGCGTGCTTCACGGATGCCCAGCAGGATCTCGTCGAGCAGCGCGATGTCGAACGGCTTCGACAGCACGCGGACGTTGACGGTGCGCGTGCGGTCGAGCTCCTCCGCGTAACCCGTGACGAGTATCACGGGCAGTTTCTCCGGCCGTTGTTCGACCGCTTCGGCGAGGTCGATGCCGTTCAGGCGGCCCGGCATGTGGATATCCGAAATCACGAGATCGAACGCGTCGTTCGCGGCCGCGCCTTCGATGAGGCGCAACGCGTCGTCGGCGGTGGGCGCGTAGGTCACGCGGTGCCCGAGCAGCGACAGCAGCGCTTCGGTGCCGGCCGCGACTTCGCCGTTGTCCTCGACGAGCAGCACGTGCAGCCCGGCGAGCGTCCCCGCCCCCGCATCGTGCACGACCGCCGGCGGCCGCGCGACGACATCCTCGACGCGCGCGCGCGGCAGGTAGAGGCGCACCGACGTGCCGGCGCCGACCGCGCTGTCGATCGTCGCGAGGCCGCCCGAGCGTTCGCAGAACGCGAACACCTGCGGCAGGCCGAGCCCCGTCCCCATCCCCTGCGCCTTCGTCGTGAACAGCGGCTCGAACGCGCGCGCGAGCACGTCGGGCGCCATGCCCGAACCCGTATCGTCGAGCGAGATCTGCACGAAATCGCCGGTGAGCGGAAAACCGTCCTCGCGACGCAGTGTCACGTTGCGCGCGCCGACGGTGAAGCGGCCGCCGGTCGTCATCGCGTCGCGCGCGTTGACCGCGAGATTGATCACCGCGAGCTCGAGCTCCGCGACGTCGACGCGGATCGGCCAGACACCCGGCTCGATCGCGACGACCAGCGACGATTTCGAACCGAGCGATGTCTTCAGCAGTTCGCGGCACGTGCCGACCCATTGCCCGACGTCGATCGTCTCGTTGTGCAGTGGCTGCTTGCGCGCGACACCGAGGAGCTGGCGCGTGAGCGACTGCCCGTTCTTCAGCGCGCGTTCGATCGCGCCGAGTTCCTTGTCGAGATGCTGGACCCCGCGCCGCCGCGCGATCTGCACGTTGCTCGAGATGATCATCAGCAGGTTGTTGAAGTCGTGCGCGACGCTGCCGACGAGATTGCCGAGCGCCTGCATCTTGCGCGACTGCCGGTATGCCGATTCGATCGAGCGCCGCATCGACGCTTCGGCCTGCCAGCGGTCCCACGCCTCCTCTTCCGCCTTCAGCCGCTTGAGCGACAGCCAGATCACGGACCACAGCGCAATCGACGGCGCGAACATCGAGATGAACAGCACGCTCAGGTGTTCATACCATTCATGCCAGATCGCCGACGTGCGGTACGAGCACGTCACGTAGACGGGGTAGCTGCCGACCTGGCGATACGCGACGATCTCGCTGCTCGCGCCGTCGTGGCGCACGCGCACGACGCCGGCGCGCGGATCGTTGCGCGCGTCGCCGAACGTGACGGCGCGATCGGTGTGCGCGA
This sequence comes from Burkholderia sp. AU6039, assembly GCF_002223365.1. Taxonomy (NCBI): domain Bacteria; kingdom Pseudomonadati; phylum Pseudomonadota; class Betaproteobacteria; order Burkholderiales; family Burkholderiaceae; genus Burkholderia; species Burkholderia sp. AU6039. Next base: position 379,376 of record NZ_NKFK01000006.1, on the reverse strand, counting down.
GTGCCGGCGGCGGCGGATACGACGCGATCACCGCGCCGTCCGAGCGCGCGAGCGCCATCGTCATCGGCGTGCTCGCTCCGCCGAGCAGGTCGCGGTAGAACGCGTTGAAATACGACGACTTCAGCGCGATCGACACCATCCCGGCGAACGAACCGTCGCTATGGCGCCGCGCGACGCCCGTGTTGAACACGGGAATGTTCTCGAGCTTGAGCGGCCCCATCATCAACCGCGAGATGTGTTCGATGACCTTGCCGTCGCGGATGCCGGCGAAGTCGTCGCGGTTCGCGATCGACGCATAGGGCGCCGGATAGTAGAGGCTGTTCGCGAGCAGCATCCCGCTCGCGCCGAAGATCGACACGGCGGCCACCTGCGGATAGCCGCCGCCGATCGTGTTCAGCGCTTCGTGGATGTCGGACTCCCGGTTGCGCACGGTCGCGTCGTCCATGTCCTGCACGAGATCGACGATGCGCGCATCGAGCGTCTCGCTCAGGTCGAACACCTTGAGCGCGTGCTCCTCGGCCACCCGCACCGTGCGCATCGTCACGTCGCTCGCGGCGGCCTCGCGCGTCTTCAGGTCGTTGTACGCCATCACCACGACGTAGATGCACGGCAGCACGATCGCCGCGACGAGCAGCACGATCAGCGTCATGCGACGCACCGCGAAATCGTGCTCGGGCGCACCGGACGCATAGTTGCCGTCGTCCTGCCAGTCGTCGGCGGGTGGGGAGGCGGGAGCGTGGGAATCGGCGGGCCGGTCGGACATCATCGAGGAAGCGGGTGAGGCGGAGGTGCCTGCCATCATAAACGAGTTGCGACGGCTCGCCGCACGGCCCCGGACGCCAACCATCCTGTCGATTTCGACAGGGGGAAATTGTCAGATTGAAAACGCGACGAATCCGGCAGCGCAAACGTACACAAGGAAAAATTTTGCGTACTTATCTCGAAAATGGTCGGGGCTGTTTTCGGAATGGCGCGTGTTCGGATCAATTCTGTTCGAAATGCTGAAAATGGCGAGTTGCATCGCCTCCGGTTTACTCAGAGAATCGCGCCTTGCTTTCCCTATGACAGATATATGCGCCCGCCGGTGTTCGCCGCGCGGTGCGTCGCGCGCACTCCGCGTCGCGGCGCCCGCGCGCGGCCGCCAGACGGTTGCCCGCACACCCGAACGCATGGCGCCTAAAGAAGTGCGCCGCGCGGTCGTTAACGCGAGAGAGACCATTCCGTATACCGCATCGCCCCATGCCTTTGCCGATTGTAATTGCCGACGATTCGCTGCTCGCTCGCAAACTTCTGACAAAGGCGCTGCCGGGAGGCTGGGACGTCGAAGTCGCGTATGCCGCGAATGGTCGAGAGGCCTTGGCGCTCTATCGTGACGGCAAAGCTTCCGTAATGTTTCTGGACCTGACGATGCCCGACATGAGCGGATATCAGGTCCTGGAGACACTGCGCCACGAAGATCTGAACACGTTCGTGATCGTGGTATCCGCCGATATTCAGCCGCAGGCGCAAGCACGCGTGCGCGAATTGGGCGCGATCGCATTCGTAGCCAAGCCCGTGACGTCGGAGGCATTGCTGCCCATTCTCAAGGAGTATGGGTTGTATGCCTGACTCGGTGTTCACGGCGGAGCAACGCGACGCGTTGCAGGAGATCGCCAACCTCGCAATGGGCCGCGCCGCCGCGCGGCTCGCGTTGTTGCTCGGGCACTTCATCGAGCTGTCGGTGCCGCGCGTGCGGGTCGTGAAAGCGACCGACGCGGGCGACGCGCTGCGCGAGATGACGGGCATTCACGACAACGTGACCGCCGTGCGCCAGGGTTTTCGTTCCGACATCAAGGGCGAGGCGATCGTGTTGTGCCGCACCGCGAGCATCGCGCGGCTCATGTCGGTCGTCGACCGCACGTTCGGCGATGGCGTGTACGGCGGGATGGCGACACCCGACGAAGTCGTGTTCGACGTCGCGAACGTGCTGATGGGTGCGTGCGTCGCGTCGATCCTCGACGAGCTCGGCCGCAAGCCCGTGTTCTTTCCGCCGGGGCTGCTCGGCGCGAACGTGTCGTTCGACGACGTATTCCAGCCGACCGAGCTGGCATGGAGCGTGGCATTGCTGCTGGAAGTGAACTTCGGGCTCGAGGACCACGCGTTCCGGGCCCACTTCGTGATGCTGATGGCCGAGGATTCGATCCGGCTGATGGGCGACGCGCTCGACGCGTTGCTGTCCGCGCTATGACGGCCGCCACCTCGTCGCTGAGCGACCTCGTGATCGAGCGGGTGGGCTTCGGCCTGTTCGTGCTCGACCGCGCGATGAACGTGCTGATGTGGAATCGCTTCATGCAGGACCACAGCGGCATCCCGGCCGCGGACGTGATCGGCCGCAACCTGTTCGACTGCTTTCCCGACCTGCCGCGCGCGTGGCTGTCGCGCAAGCTCGAGAGCGTGTTCCAGCTCGGCAGCTTCGCGTTCAGCTCGTGGGAGCAGCGGCCCTACCTGTTTCGCTTCGAGCATGACCGGCCGATCACGGGTGGCGTCGACTACATGCAGCAGGACTGCACGTTCATGCCGCTCACGCGCGGCCGCGACGTCGAAGCCGTGTGCGTGACGATCTCGGACGTCACGCATGTGAGCGTGATGCAGCGCGAGCGCGAGGAAGCGGTCGCGAAGCTGCGCGAGCACGCGAATCGCGACGGCCTGACCGGCATCGCGAACCGGCGCTTCTTCGAGGCGCGGCTCAGCGACGAATTCGCACGCTGGCAGCGCTATGGCGGCGACATGTCGGTGCTGCTGTTCGACCTCGACCACTTCAAGACGATCAACGACCGCTTCGGGCATGCGGCCGGCGATGCCGTGCTGCGCGAGACGGCGCGTCGCGTCGCGTCGATCGTGCGCGCGCAGGATACGTTCGGCCGCTTCGGCGGCGAGGAATTCGCGTTGCTGCTGCCATGCACGAATCTCGACGAGGCGATGCTCGTGGCCGACAAGGTGCGCGATGCGATCGGCAGCGTGCCGGTCGATGCCGAGGGGGTCAGCGTGCCGGTGACGGCGAGCGTCGGCGGCGCCTGTGCGAAGGCGGGCGCGCCGACCAGCGACGTGCTCGTCAACGAGGCCGACGCCGCGCTCTATCGCGCGAAGCGGCTCGGGCGCGACCGGTCGGTCGCGTATGCATAGGTAGCGCATCCGCCCCGCCGTGCGCGGAGCGGATGCGCCGGGCGCGTGCCGCGCTCAGCTTTTCGCGATGTCGGCCAGGACGCCGGCGAGCACGGCCGGCTGCGACATGAACGGCGAATGGCTGCTGTCGAGCTGGTGCACGTGGGTCGGGTTGCCGGGCGCGAACGCGTCGGCTTCGTCGATGAAGCGCTGCTGCAGCGCGGGCAGGATCACGCGATCCTGCAGGCACTTGATGTAGTGACGGTCGATCGCGCCCCAGCGTGCGGCCGTCGTCGGGATCGCGGTCGCGAACGGCGCGGCCGGCACGTCGCAGCTCATCAGGTTCGCGACGGCCTCGAAGTCGGCCTGCGGCACGTCGTCGTACAGCGCGCGCTTCGCGAGCTCGCGATAGGCGGCGTCGCCGCTGCGCGGATCGATGCGCAGCGCACCGGCGACGCGCGGGCTCGCCAGCATCAGCGGGCCGAGCATTTCCCCCTTGTTTTCAGGTGCGCGCACGTAGTCGAGGCCCGGCACGCCCGACGCGGGCATGAAGGCCGCGAGATAGACGATCTTCGCGATCTTGTCCGGCGCGCGTTCGGCGGCCGCCGTGATCGCGAGGCCGCCCATGCTGTGCCCGACGAGCACGACCTTGCCGCGGCCGAGTGCGTACGCGTCGTCGACCGCCTGCATCACTTGCGTGGCGTAATCGTCGAGCGTCGTGTTCGCGACCGGCGACGGCTCGGCGCCGAACGCGTCCTTGTCGAGCGGGCGTGCGAAGTAGGAAGCGGGAAAACGGGCGTTGATGCCGTGCGCGGGCAGGTCACGCGCGATCGACAGGTGGCCGCGCGCGGCCAGCGCGGCCGCGACGTGCGCGTAGCACCACGCGCCGTGCCAGGCGCCATGCACGAGCACGAAAACGGGATGATCGGACTGCGGGGTGGCGCTTGCGTTCGTCTCCATGGTGTCCGGGTCTTCAGATCTTGAGAAAGGTGTCATCTTAGACGAACCCGTGTGCGCCCTGACGGGCCGGATTCGATCCGTCCTCTTGTCTCGTACAGGCCACATTTCGTTCGTATCTGATTTGAATTTATCGCGAAGCACGCTAATTTGTTGCTTTACTTGCGATTGCGCCCCATGAACGTCGACTATCTTTTCTACCGGAGGCCGGACAAGCCTGGCCCCTATTCGCTCGACGACCTCGGCGACATCGCGCCGCCGATCGGCCCGGGCGACCTCGTGCGTGCGGGCATCGCACGCGTGTTCGCGCAGATCGACTGGCAGGAATCGCCCGATGTGCCGGGCGCGTGGTTCGGCACGGGCGGCGCGACATTCCAGTTCACCGCGGAGCCCGACGGCCGCGTGACGAGCTTCATGGGCTCGCGCCTCGAACGCCGCTCGATGCTGCAACTCACCCGCGAAATGGGGCTCATTGCGCTCGACCTGCAACGCGACATCGTCTACGGCTGACGCGCCGCCGGCGCCGGCGCCCGCCCGGGCCGGCCGCGCTTGCCGGCCAACGGCTTCCGGCATGCCGCCGCACGTGGCGCGTGTCCGCCATCGAACTTCAAAGATTGCTATACTTTCGCCCAATTCCGGCTTCCGGCCGGTAATTTGTGCCTGTCTGTGTCGATCGTTCGCATATCTCGCACGCATTTGACACCCTGACCATCCCAGCCGGGCATGGCTTCTTCAATCGCCCCGCGTGGGTGTCTCCGTGGAGCTCGTCTTGGCCGTTTCCCATTCCGTCGTGGACGAACAAGAAACCGACGCCGCTGCCGTCACATCGGGCAGTTCTTTCTATCTTGCGATGCGCATCCTGCCGGCCGTGCAGCGCGATGCGATGTTCCAGGTCTACGCGTTTTGCCGCGCGGTCGACGACATCGCCGACAGCGACCTGCCACGCGCCGAGCGCCACGCGGGCCTCGATCGCTGGCGCGCGGACATCGACGCATGCTTCGCCGGCCGCCCGCCGCGCCACCTGGCTGCGCTCGACCGCGAGATCCGCGCATTCAACCTGCAGCGCGACGACTTCCACGCGATGATCGACGGGATGGCGATGGATGCGGTCGAAGACATCTGCGCGCCCGACGAACCGACGCTCGACCTCTTCTGCGATCGCGTGGCGAGTGCGGCCGGCCGACTGTCGGTGAGGATTTTCGGGATGCCGGAAGCCGAAGGGATCAAGCTGTCGCATCATCTCGGCCGCGCGCTGCAACTGACCAACATCCTGCGCGACATCGACGACGATGCGGCGATCAACCGTTGCTACCTGCCGCGCGAGCTGCTTGCGCGCGAAGGCATCGCGATCACCGACCCGGCGACGATCGTGCGCGATCCGGCGCTGCCGCGCGTGTGCGCGACGCTCGTCGAGCGCGCGCTCGAGCACTTCCGCCAGGCCGACGCGGTGATGGACACCTGCGCGCGTGCGCAGGTGAAGGCGCCGCGCATCATGTCGGGCGCGTATCGCTGCATTCTCGAAGCCGCGATCGCACGCGGCTTTGCCTTCCCGCGCGCACCGCTGCGCAAGCCGAAGGCGCGCATGCTGATGATCGCCGCGCGCTACGCGCTGTTCTGAGCCGACCGAGTCGATGCCCAGGACCGTCCACGTGATCGGCGCCGGCGTTGCCGGCCTGTCGGCCGCGGTCGAGCTGCAACGCCGCGGGCGGCGCATCGTGCTGCACGACGCGCACGCGCATGCGGGCGGCCGCTGCCGCTCGTGGTTCGACGGGACGCTGAACACGACGCTCGACAGCGGGCTGCACACGGTGTTCGCGGGACAGCCGGCGACGCAGCGCTACCTGCGCGCGATCGGCGCGGCCGACCAGCTCACGGGGCCCGCGCTGCCTGAATTCCCGGTCGTCGACGTCGCGTCGCAGCAGCGCTGGACGCTGCGCTTCGGCAACGGGCGCTGGCCGTCGTGGCTGTTCGATGCCGCGTCGCGCGCGCCGGACACGACGCCGCTCGACTACCTCGCGCTCGCCCCGCTCGCGTTCGCGCGGATGGGCCGCTCACTCGCACAGACGATGCGATGCGACGGCATGCTGTGGGAGCGTTGGCTGCGGCCGTATTTCCTCGGTGTGCTGAACGTCGAGCCGCGCCACGCGAGTGCCGAACTCGCGCGCGCGGCGCTGTGCAGCACGTTTTCCGCGGGCGGCCCTGCTTGCCGTCCGCTCGTCGCGCGCCACGGCCTCGGCAGCGCATTCGTCGAACCGGCGCTGCGGATGCTGCAGCACGGCGGCGCGCAGATCCGGCTGAATTCGCGGCTCGACGCGTTCGAATTCGGCGCGCACGGCAACGCGGTCGATGCGGTTTCGGTCGGCGGCGAGCGGATCGATCTCGCGCCGGGCGACGCCGTCGTGCTGGCCGTGCCGCCCGAGGTCGCGCAGCCGCTCGTGCCCGAACTCACCGCGCCCGACACGTTCAGCGCGGTCGTGACCGCGTATTTCGCGGCTGAAGCGCCGGCCGGCAATCCGCTGCAGACGTCGGTGGTCAACGGTGTGGTCGATACGGTGCGCACCGGCGGCGGCCAGCTCGCGGCGACGATCCGCGACGCGGGCCGCTGGCTCGACACGCCGCGCGACACGCTCGCGCGGCGCATCTGGGAAGACGTCGCGCGCGTGACCGGCGCGAACCCGGAAACCATCCCCGCGTGGCAGCTCGTCGTCGAGCCGCACGCGGGATTTGCGGCGGTGCCGTCGCAGGAAATGAAGCGTCCGGCCGTGCGTACGCGCTGGACCAATCTTGTGCTGGCGGGCGACTGGATTGCCACCGGCTTGCCCGCCACGATCGAGGGTGCGATCCGCTCCGGCCAGCTGGCCGCGGACGTGCTCCAGACACAGTAAGTAAAAGAGGGACCGATGAACGATCTCACCGAAATGGCTACCCTGTCCGCCGGCGCCGTGCCGGCCGGCGTCGATACGGCCGTCGCGCGTGCGACCGACGCGCTGCTGGCCGCGCAGAACGCGGATGGCCACTGGGTCTACGAACTCGAAGCCGATTCGACGATTCCCGCCGAATACGTGCTGCTCGTCCACTATCTCGGCGAGACGCCGAACCTCGAGCTCGAACAGAAGATCGGCAAGTATCTGCGCCGCATCCAGCAGGCCGACGGCGGCTGGCCGCTGTTCACCGACGGCGCGCCGAACATCAGCGCGAGCGTGAAAGCGTATTTCGCGCTGAAGGTGATCGGCGACGACGAGAACGCCGAGCACATGCAACGTGCGCGCCGCGCCATCCACGCGATGGGCGGCGCCGAGATGTCGAACGTGTTCACGCGCATCCAGCTCGCGCTGTACGGCGCGATTCCGTGGCGCGCGGTGCCGATGATGCCGGTCGAGATCATGCTGCTGCCGCAGTGGTTCCCGTTCCATCTGTCGAAGGTGTCGTACTGGGCGCGCACGGTGATCGTGCCGCTGCTCGTGCTGAACGCGAAGCGCCCGCTCGCGAAGAACCCGCGCGGCGTGCGCATCGACGAACTGTTCATCGATCCGCCCGTCAACGCCGGGCTGCTGCCGCGCCAGGGCCACCAGAGCCCCGGCTGGTTCGCGTTCTTCCGCGTGGTCGATCATGCGTTGCGCGCGGTCGACGGGTTGTTCCCGAACTACACGCGCGAACGCGCGATCCGCCAGGCCGTGTCGTTCGTCGACGAGCGCCTGAACGGCGAGGACGGCCTCGGCGCGATCTATCCGGCGATGGCCAACTCGGTGATGATGTACGACGCGCTTGGCTACGCGGAAGATCACCCGAACCGCGCGATCGCGCGCAAGTCGATCGAGAAGCTGCTCGTCGTGCACGACGATGAAGCGTATTGCCAGCCGTGCCTGTCGCCGGTGTGGGACACGTCGCTCGCCGCGCATGCGCTGCTCGAAACGCGCGACGCGCGTGCCGAGGATGCCGCGATCCGCGGCCTCGAATGGCTGCGTCCGCTGCAGATCCTCGACGTGCGCGGCGACTGGATCTCGCGCCGCCCGCACGTGCGGCCCGGCGGCTGGGCGTTCCAGTACGCGAACGCGCACTACCCGGACGTCGACGATACGGCGGTGGTCGCGGTGGCGATGGAGCGCGCGCAGCAACTCAAGCAGAACGACGCGTATCGCGATTCGATCGCGCGTGCGCGCGAGTGGGTCGTCGGAATGCAGAGCAGCGACGGCGGCTGGGGCGCGTTCGAACCGGAAAACACGCAGTACTACCTGAACAACATCCCGTTCTCGGATCACGGCGCGCTGCTCGATCCGCCGACGGCCGACGTGTCGGGCCGCTGCCTGTCGATGCTGTCGCAGCTCGGCGAGACGCCGCTGAACAGCGAGCCGGCACGTCGCGCACTCGACTACATGCTCAAGGAACAGGAACCGGACGGCAGCTGGTATGGCCGCTGGGGGATGAACTACGTGTACGGCACGTGGACGGCACTGTGCTCGCTGAACGCGGCCGGCCTGACGCCTGACGATCCGCGCATGAAGCGCGGTGCGCAGTGGCTGCTGTCGATCCAGAACAAGGATGGCGGCTGGGGTGAGGACGGCGACAGCTACAAGCTGAACTATCGCGGTTTCGAGCAGGCGCCGAGCACCGCGTCGCAAACCGCGTGGGCGCTGCTCGGCCTGATGGCGGCCGGCGAGGTGAACAACCCGGCGGTGGCGCGCGGCATCGACTACCTGATCGCCGAGCAGAACGAAGAAGGCTTGTGGGACGAGACGCGCTTCACGGCGACGGGCTTCCCGCGCGTGTTCTACCTGCGCTATCACGGCTATCGCAAGTTCTTCCCGCTGTGGGCGCTCGCCCGCTATCGCAACCTGAAGCGCGACAACACCACGCGCGTGACGGTCGGGCTGTAACGCGTGGCGCCGCAATCCACCGGCTCGTTGCCCGTCATCGCTGTGACGGGGATGGCGTTCGAGGCGCGCATCGCACGCGGCGACGGCGTCGAAGCCGTCTTTGCCGCACGGGCCGACCGCCTCGAACGCGCGCTGACCGAGGCGACCGCGCGCGGTTGCGCGGGCATCGTGAGCTTCGGCACGGCAGGCGGGCTCGCGCCCGACCTGGCGCCCGGCGCGCTCGTGGTCGCGAGCGCGATCGACGGGCCGTTCGGTCGCGTCGAGACCGACGCGGGCTGGAGCGCGCGGCTCGTCGCCGCGCTGCACGACACGCCCGTCTGGGCGCGCGTCACGCGCGGCACGATCGCGGCCGTCGGCGCACCGGTCATCAGCGAGCAGGACAAGACGTCGCTGCATCGCGCGAAGGACGCGCTCGCCGTCGACATGGAGTCGCATATCGCGGCGGCCTTCGCGGCGGCGCGCGGCGTACCGTTCGCGGTGTGCCGCGCGATCGTCGATCCGGCGTGGCGCACGTTGCCGCGCGCGGCGACGGCCGGCCTGCGCGACGACGGCAGCACGGCGATCCTGCCGATCCTGCGCGAACTGCTGAAGCAGCCGTCGCAGCTCGGCCCGCTGCTGCAGGTCGCGAGCGATGCGCGCGCGGCGCGTACGACGCTGATCCAGGCGCGGCACGCGTTCGAGCGTGCCGGTGCGATGCGGATCGCCTGAGCGGCACGCGCCGCCTGTCTCGCCCTTCTCCCCCGGTTTCCGTTTCTCGCGGACAAAAAAAGAGCGCTGCATCTGCAGCGCTCTTTGTCTTTGCGGCGGTGGCCGTTGCAGCGTTACTGCTGCACGGCCGGCGCGCTCGCGGGCGTCGCGGGTGCGGCCGCCGATGCCGCAGCCGGCGCAGCGGCCGACGCAGCAGCAGGCGCGCTCGCGGGCATCGCGTTGTCCGCGCCCGGATCGTCGTACTGCGGCAGCCCCGGCGCGGCCGGTGCGTTGTTCGGCGTGGCGCCCGATGCGCCGCCCGCATCGCCCGGATCCTCGTAGTTCGGCAATCCCGGCACGGCCGGCGTTCCGGCCGGCACGGCGCCCGATTCACCCGGTTCGTTGTAGGTCGGCACCGTGGCCGACGACGACTGGCTGCGATACGTCAGCGACTTGCGTTGCTGGAGGTACGCGTCGCGCACGAACGAATACGGATCGAGCGCGGCCTGCTTCAGCAGGTCGGTCGCGCCGAGCAGATCCGAACGCGCGCTGATGAACTGCGCGATGTACATCGGGTTGCGCGCGGCCGGCTCGATGTAGTTCAGCAGGTTGAAGCGCACGTCCACCGCGCGGCCGACGCCGTCGCGGATCGTGCTCGGCCCGAACACGGGCAGCACGAGGTACGGGCCCGACGGCACACCCCAGCGCGCCATCGTCAGGCCGAAGTCCTGGTGATGCTTCGGCAGCCCGGCGGGCGTCGCGATGTCGATCAGGCCGGCGACGCCGAACACCGAGTTCATCGCCACGCGCATCAGATCTTCGGTGGCGTCGGTGATGCGGAGCTGCAGCAGGTTGTTCGCGATGTTGCCGAGATCGCCGAGGTTCGAGAAGAAGTTGCTGATCGCGGTGCGCACGGGCGTCGGCGTGACCTTCTGGTACCCCTTCGCGATCGGCTGGGCGATGTTCGTGTCGACGGTGTCGTTGAACTTGTACATCGCCCGGTTCATCGGCTCGAGCGGGTCGTTGGGGTTGCGGTTCGGTCCCGTCGCGCAGCCGGTCAGCGCCGCGCTGGCGGCAACGGTCGCCGCAATGATTCGCACCTTATTCATTGATTCCTTGCGATTGGTTCTTGGCGCGTTTGACGCGCGGTTTGCCCATCAGGACGGGCTGGAACACCACGGCGCCGATCAGCGTGCAGGTCAGTGCCAGCGCGAGCAGCTTGCCCATGCTCGACGTGCCCGGGTGGTGCGACAGCCACAGGCTGCCGAATGCGGTCGCCGTCGTCGCGGCGCTGAACAGGACGGCATGCGTGAGGCTCGAGTGCAGCAACCCGGTTTGCCCCGCGCGCCACGCCATCACGAAATACACCTTGAACGCGACGCCGACGCCGAGCATCAGCGGCAGCGCGATGATGTTCGCGAAGTTGAGCGACATGCCGAGCACGACGCACAGCTCGAGCGTCACGACGCCCGACACGAGCAGCGGCACCAGCGTGCGCAGCACGTCGCCGAAGCGGCGCAGCGTGACCCACAGCAGGACCGTGATCGAGATGATCGACCACAGCGCCGCATGCAGGAACGCGTTGATGATCGTGTCGGCCGAATGCAGGATCGAGATCGGCCCGCCGGTCGTGCCCGGCTCCGCGGCTTTCACGGCCTTCGCGAAGCGGCGCAGCATCGTGTCGTCGCCCGGGTCGACGCCCTTCGGCACCTTCGGCGAGATCTGCACGAGCGCATGGCCGTCCGGCGCGACCCAGTCGCGCACGAGCTGCGGCGGCAGCGATTCGCGCGTGACGTCCTGCGGCTGCAGCAGCGACGCGAGCTGGTTGAGCGCGATGCGCAGCGTATCGGAGAACGCACGCTCGGCGCGGTCGCGCGTCGCGGCATCCGCGGCGGCGAGCTTCGCGAGCGACGCCGACAGGTGCTGCGCGGCGGCTGCGCCCGGGCCCGGGTGATCTTCGGCCGCGTAGCTCAGCAGGTCCGACACGCGCTTGAGCGCGGCGACGCGCTGCGCGTCGGTCGCGGGCGGCGCGGGCGGCTGCGTCAGCGCGGGCAGCAGGTCGCTCGCGGCCGCGGCGATCGCCGCGCGCTTGGCCGGCTGGTCGGCGGGGATGAAGGTCGACAGCGTGGTCGTGCGGCCGACTTCGGGTAGCGCGTCGAGGCGCTTCGCGGCCGCATCGGCCTGCGCGAGCGACGGCGCGAGCAGCGTGACGTCGTTGACGGCGGCTTCCGGCGAATCCTTCAGGGCGAGCAGCGTCGCCATCGATTCGCTGTTCGGGTCCTTCAGGTGCAGCGGGTTGAAGTCGAAGCGCAGGAATGCGAGCAGCGGCAGCGCGCCGATCACGACCACGAGCGTGCCGATCAGGATCGGCTTGCGATGGCGGTCGAGGTAATCGTCGACCGGCGCGAGCCACGGAAAGCCCGGCGTCTTCGATTCGCCCGGCGGCGCGAACAGGCGCAGCAACGCGGGCAGCAGCGTGATCGTGGTGAGCAGCGCGACGAACATCCCGACGCCCGCGATCAGGCCGAGCTCGGACACGCCGCGATAGGCGGTGGGGATGAACGAGAAGAAGCTCGCCGCGACGGCCGCGGTGGCCAGCGCGAGCGGCATGCCCATCGAGTGCGCGGCGCCGATCAGCGCGTGGTCGATGCGCGGATCGCGGAAGCGCTCCTCGCGGTACTTCACGCCGTACTGGATCGAGAAATCGACGCCGAGGCCGACGAACAGCACCATGAACGCGACCGAGATCATGTTCAGCGAGCCGACCATCGCGAGGCCGAGCGCGGCGGTCACGACGAGGCCGACGAACAGCGTGACGAGCACCGAGCCGATCATCCGCTTCGAGCGCAGCGCGAGCCACAGGATCACGAGCACGGCGAGCAGCGTGAAGACGCCGTTGAGCGCCGCGCCGTCCTCGACCGACGCGAATTCGTCGTCGGCGAGCGGCTGTTCGCCGGTCAGGCGCACGACCGCGCCGTAGCGCTTCTCGAGGTCGATCGAACGGGCCGCGTCGCGGATCACCTGGCTGGTTTCCGCGCCGGCCTTCAGCGCGCCGTAGTTGACCACGGGCTGCACGGTGACGAACGCGCGCGCGGGCTGCCGCGCGGCATCGTTGTCGACCAGCGCGCGCCACGAGAACGCGGCCGGCTTGCCGGCCAGCACGTCGTCGACCGTCGCGGCGCTGCGGGCGAGCAGCTTCGCCATCGTCGGCAGCTTCACCTGGCCGGTCAGCAGCGGCTGGCCGAGCGTGGTGGAGAGCGTCGTGGCGAGCCCGGTCAGGCTCGGGTTCTTCGCGAGTTCGTTGACGAGCGGGCGCGCGCTCGCGAGCTGCGCGGTCGTATCGGTGACTTCCTGCGGCGACAGGAACAGCAGCCCGTTGTGCTCGAAGAACGGCCCGCCGCCGGGCTCGGCGACCTGGCCGATGCGGCCGGCGGCGGCATCCTTCTGTAGCGCGTCGGTCAGCGCCTGCGCGGCGGCATTCGCGAATTCCGGCGCGGGCGCCTCGACGACCGCGAGGATCGTGCCGTTGCGTTGCGGGAACGCTTTGTCGACGGCGTGGCCGAGCGCGGCAAATTGCGGTTCCGCATCGACGAGCTTGCTGATGTCGGTGTTGATCTTGAAATGCTGCGCGACATAGACGCCGCTGAGCGCGGCGATGACGAGCGACAGCACGACGACCCAGACGGGCCGGCGTACCGACCATGCAACGAGTCGGACGATGAGAGATGTCACCATGTGGCGGTGGGGAGCGGCTGGAAAGGGCAAAGTAGCCAAGTATACCGGCGCAGCGTGGCGGCGGTCGTGACGTTGGGGGTTACGAGAACGGAAGGAGATTTGTTCGCGGCGGCGGAATCGATACCGGTGGCCGGCCGGTTTGTAAGGGGATATTTACATAAACGGCGCCGCGCTGCTTCGACGCGCCGCCGCGAGCCTGTGACAAAGGATCTGAAAGGTAACAGTCGGTCACGGCGGCGCACCGAGGCGTCGGGCCCGGTATACTTTGCTCCGTCGGCCGGTGCAATGAACCGGTCGTTTTTTCTCATCGAGCGATATTCGTATGAAACGTCATCTGTTTGCTTTCGTCGCGGCGGCCGCCGTGTCGGTTTCCGCTTTCGCGCAGAGCGCGCCGGTCGATATCGTCCGCAACGCGGTCGAGGGCACCGTCAACGCGATGAAGGCCGATCCGGCCGCCCGCGGCGGTGACATGGCGAAGGTCTCGGCAGTCGTCGAGCAGCGCTTCCTGCCCGCGACCAACTTCGAGCGCACGACCCGCATCGCGGTCGGTGACGCGTGGAAGCAGGCCACGCCGCAACAGCAGCAGGAGCTGTACAAGCAGTTCAGGCTGCTGATGACGCGCACCTACGCCGCGTCGCTCGCGCAGCTCGGCAGCCAGGACGCGAAGTTCTCGTTCAAGGCCGGCGGTGCGTCGGGCGCCGACGCGCTCGTGCAGTCGACGGTCACGACGCCGGGCGACAGCCAGTCGGTCGGCTATCGTCTCGGCAAGGTCGGCAACGACTGGAAGATCTACGACATCGACATGTCGGGCGCGTGGCTGATCCAGGTCTACCAGGGCCAGTTCAAGAGCCAGCTCGCATCGGGCGGCATCGATGGCCTGATCGCGTATCTGCAGAAGCACAATTCGCGGACGAACTGACGGCCGCTGAGCGATCCGGATTCCGGATGCACGAAGGGCGCCCTCGGGCGCCCTTTTTCATGGCGGTGCGCTGGCGGCGCGTTACGCGCCGACGCCGAGCATCCGCAGGCAATCGTCGACCACCGCATCGACGAACGCGGCACGATCCGCTTCCGGCGCCGCGATGATGTGATCGGTCGCGCCATGCACGCCCGCATAGATCAGCAGCGCGGTGACCTGCGGATGCGCGAGCCGCCAGGTGCCGGCCCGTGCGCCGCCGTCGAGAATCGCGCCGAGCTGGTCGAGGATCGCGTTCTTGTCGGCATTCGCGCGATCGTGGTGATGGTGGTTCGTGTAGACGATGTCGTGCGTGCGGTAGGTCGCCGCGTAGGTTTCGATGTTGGCGCGGATCCACGCGCGCAGGCGCGCGAGCCAGTCGTCGGCGTCGCACGCGTCCACCGCGTGCTGCAAACGGTCGAGGAACGACGCCGTGTAGCGCTGCGCGAGCGCGGCGAGCATGTCGGACTTCGATTCGAAGTAGTGATAGAACGTGCCCTTCGCGACCTGCGCGTGTTCGACGATCTCGCTGATGGTCGTCGCTTCCACGCCCTGCGCGAGAAACAGCGTCTCGGCCGCCGCCATCAGTTCCTCGAGGCGCACTTCCGCCGGCTTCGTGCGCGGCTTGCCTGCCGGCGTGTCGTCTTTCACTGTCCTGAGTCCTGCCTTGGTCCTGTCCGTCATCGCGCGGCTCGACGCCCGTTCATGCAAAGCCCGCAGTTTAGGCCAGCGTCCTGCTCACGGCCAACGCAATCCATTGACCGACGGTCAGTCGATATATATGATGAGAATCATTCTCATCTCAATGCCCGTCAAGGGCTGACCACCATGCCTCGCTATCGTCGCGCCGCACTCGTCCTGGCCGCCTGTCTCGGCACCTTTCTCGCCACGCTCGACATCAGCATCGTCAACGTCGCGCTGCCTACGCTGCAGACGGCGCTCGATACCGATATCGGCGGCCTCCAGTGGGTCGTCAATGCGTATGCGCTGGCGCTGTCCGCGTTCATGCTGTCGGCCGGGCCGCTCGGCGATCGCTACGGGCACAAGCGTGTTTGGCTCGCCAGCGTCGTCCTGTTCACGGCGGGGTCGGTGGTGTGCGCATGCGCGGGCAGCATCGAGCCGCTGCTGATCGGGCGCGCGATCCAGGGGCTCGCCGGTGCGTTGCTGATACCGGGCGCGATGCCGATCCTCACGCATGCGTTTCCCGATGCGCGCGAGCGTGCCCGCGCGATCGGCGGGTGGTCCGCGTTCAGTGCGCTCGCGCTGATCCTCGGGCCGCTGGTGGGCGGCCTGCTCGTCGAGCATGGCGGATGGCAGAACATCTTCCTCGTCAACGTGCCGATCGGCATCGTGACCGTGCTGCTCGGCGCATGGGGCATTCCGGAGCGCCGGCATCCGCAGCACGCGGCGTTCGATCCGCTTGGCCAGGCACTGAGCGTGATCTGGCTCGGGTTGCTCACGTACGGGCTGATCGGCATCGGCGAAGCCGGCGCGTGGCATGCGAAGGTGCTCGCGCCGCTGGCGGGCGCCGCGGTGGCGTTCGTCGTGTTCGTGCGAGTCGAGACGCGTGTCGAGCGGCCGCTGCTGCCGGTCTGGCTGTTTCGCGACCGGCGGCTGGTGCGCGCCAATCTCGCGTCGTTCGTGCTCGGGTTCTCGGGGTACAGCAGCCTGTTCTTCCTGTCGCTGTTCCTGCAGCAGGCACAGGGGCGCACGCCTGCCGAGGCCGGCTGGCAACTGATGCCGCAGTTCGTGATGACGGCGATCACGTCGATGCTGTTCGGGCGCATCGCGGCGCGTATTCCGTTGCATGCGCTGATGGTGGCCGGGTACGGCCTGATCGGCGCGATGCTCGCGGTCATGGCCGGCTTCGGTGCGGGCACGCCGTATGGGCCGGTCGGTGTCGCGCTGGCGGTGCTCGGCGTCGGCATGGGGCTCGCGGTGCCCGCGACCGGCATGACCGTGATGGAACTGGCGCCGGCCGAACGCGCGGGCATGGCGTCGGCGACGATGAACGCGTTGCGCCAGACGGGGATGAGCGTGGGCATCGCGGTGCTCGGCAGCATGATGAGCGTCGGTGCGCTGCACCGGATGACGGCCGCGATGCAGGCGGCCGGCAGCGCGCAAGCGGATACGCTCGCGCGACAGGCGGTGATGGAGCATGTGTTTGCGGCAGGGCAGCCGGCGCTGCTCGGTGCGTATCGGGACGCGATGGCGCACGGGTTTTCGGTTGCGGTTTTGTGTTCCGGGATCCTTAGTATTTCGATTGCTGTGATGCTGATGGTGCGGCGTGAAACGGAGAAGCAGTCGGGACGCGCGGCGGCGGCGTGCGTGACGTCGTCACAATCGGAATGACAGTGGTCGATCAACTTTTCATGCGTGTCACGACACGCACGGCGGCGGCAAGAACGGCTTTCAGATCACGTCATCCGACGAAGAGCGCATTCTCACCGCTGTTCATTCGACCAAGCTATCGAATGACATATGTGCCGATGTACATGAGCATCGTGGGAACTGCCAAGGCGACCAAAGAAGATGCCAATTTTTTTGCCGTGACGCGGTGGCGACTGATTCTCCAACCCGTGAAGGCGAATGCAAGTGATGGCCCGATCAGAAACGCAACGAGCAGAATGGTAGTCGGCCACGGCGGAGAGCAGAGGTCGATTTCATGGCAAGAATTCCGATCGGAAGGCCACCGCAAACCGGTATGAATGCGCCAGTCGATTCGACTCCCGATCCAGCATGCAAACCAGGTCGTGATCAGGCCCGCGGTCCAGTACGCAAGTGAAAATCCGGCACGTTTCACCTGATCTCCCAGAAAAGGATGGTTTTCGATTTTGCCAGATCGGAGTAGCCGAGATCCGTGAGTGGAATCTGCAGGCTGGATATTCCGATTCGTCGGCCTATCGACGCGAAGATACCTCTCGTACTGGATACCGGGAGGCGAGAACCGTTCCAGAGGTCGATATGTCCGCCGCTAAAGTCGTCGGCAGCGTCGCCCTGTTGTTGCCAGTACCCGAAGAAGAAAATGATGCCGGTGCGATTTCTGACCCGGTTTTCCCAATCGGGGCCGGTCACGTTCTCCGGAGCGGGTAATCCTGCGATCGGGCGCAGCTTCAACCATTCAGCAAACTCGTATGCGCGTGTGGCCGTCGATTTGCCGTTGAGCTTGAGGCGGCCCAGTGTCGGCTTGCCTGGCATTGGCCGGACCCGCTTCTGCGAAAACGACTTCATCTCGATGCCGACGTTGTGCAGCGTTACACTCATCCGGATGGCGCACTGGTTCTGGTACTGCCCGTTTGGATCGGCGTATGGATTTCCGTGAGCATAGTTGCTCCAGAGTTCGGAAAACGTCACCGACTTCAGTTGGACTTCCTTGTGCGAGTTTTGAACGGCGGTCGTCCTCACGACTGTTTTTGCGTTTGGCATTACGCATCCCCGCTCAATCGTGCGAGCGCTTCGTCGCCCCAATAGACCGTGTACGTGCCCTCATGGCTCGTATGAACACGCGGCAGGTATCCGGTGGCATCGAGTCGACCCGAGTGAACACGCCCGTCCGATGTTTCGATGATGTACGGATAATCCGGCAATGCGCCGTTTCCGACGGCGCGAACGCATTCGTCATATGCGCCCGCGGCTACGGCCGCCGTATTGCGTTGCGGATTCGATCCGGACGAAACGACGCCTTCCGTTTCCGCTTCGTCATCGCACCATGAATTGCCGGAGAGCACCGCGATGATGCGTGGCGGTGTCGCACATCGACATAAAACGATGTCGCCATCGGCCGCCGTTTCGCCCATGAATGCGATGCGCTTCGGTCCGCCGGCCTTGGCAATCTGTCCAGTACTTCCGCATGCTTCACAGAACGCGGGGCCGCCGATCAAAGCAACCTGATGGCCAGCGTCGCCAAACGTGAATCGTGGCCCTGCGTAGGCAATGACGTGTCCCCCGGTTTCCAACTCGTCGCCGACAACGGCGATACGGCGCATCATGATTTCGCTCCTCGGTCCAGATCACCGATATCTGCCGGTGATGCCGGTTGCCGCACGACGAGTTCATGCAGGCGTCATGCGAAACACGAGCACGATGCTCGTTCCGGCAAGCGAAAGGATTCCATCGACCCGGGGAGCGGTCGATTGGACGAGTATGAAATTGGACGGCGAATCGTGAGGTGGACGCCGTTGACATGCTGGCCTACCTCCGCCGATGCTCGACCGCGAACTTGATCAGCTCGGCCTGCCCTTCTATCTCCAGCTTGCGCTTCAGATTGAGCCGGTGCGTCTCGACCGTGCGCACCGACAGCCCCGTCTGCTGCGCGATCTGCTTGCTGGACAGCCCTTCCGCCAGCGCGTCGAGGATGTCGCGTTCGCGCGGCGTCAACCGGTCGAGCGGCGACGCGGTCGCGCTCGCGTGGATCATCCGCGCGGCGAGCCCCTCGCTGAAGAACGTCTGGCCGGCCAGCACCGCGCCGATCGCACGCACGATCTCGCTCGCGGGCGAATCCTTCAGCAGGTAGCCGCTCGCGCCGGCACGCACGGCCTGCGTCACGTATTCGATGTTGTCGTGCATCGACAGCATCAGCACGCGGATGCCCGGAAAGCGCTCGTGGAACACGCCCGCGAGCGTGATGCCGTTCATCCCGTTCATGCCGACGTCCATCAGCGCGAGATCGGGTTCGAGCGACGCGGCAAGCGCGAGCGCCTCGTCGGCGTTGCCGGCTTCGCCGACCACGGACAGGTCGGCCGCTTCGAGCCGCATCCGCAAGCCGTCGCGCACGAGCGGGTGATCGTCGACGAGCAGCAGTCGGGCGACGGGCCGGGCGGTGTCGGGGGCGCTCATGCGTGAAAGGTCTCCTGTGATGGGGCGCGTCATGACGCGGCGCCGGGCAGTGGCACGCGCGCGGCGACGATCGTGTGGCCGACCTGCGACGTGATCGTCAGCATGCCGCCGAGTGCGTCGAGGCGCTCGCGCATGTTGCGCAGGCCGATGCCGCGGCGCGCGTCGGCCTGCGAGCGTTCGGCGTCGAAGCCGCAGCCGTTGTCGGCGATGGTCAGCATGACGGATTGCGCGCCGACGTCGAGCGTGACGGCCGCGCGCGACGCCTGCGCATGATGCACGATGTTGCTGAGCGCCTCCTGGGCGATCCGGAACAGCGCGGTGTTGACGGCTTCGGGCAGCGGCCGGGTGCCGCTGTGCGCGACCTGCGTATAGCCGATGTCGATGCCGCTTTCGGCGCCAAGCTCGCGCACCAGTTGCTCGAGCGCGGCTGCGAGGCCGAGGTCGTCGAGCATCGACGGACGCAGCGCATGCGAGATGCGCCGCACTTCGCGCAGCGTGTCGCCGAGCCGCCCGACGCCCGATGCCAGTGCCTGCTCGGCTTCGGGCAGGCGGCCCGTGCCGCGTTCGAAGCGGGCGAGCGCGGATTCGAGCATCAGCTTCGCGGACACCATCATCTGGCTGATCCCGTCATGCAGCTCGCGCGACAGCCGCGCCCGCTCCTGCTCCTGCGATTCGACGACACGCTGCGCGAGCAGCTTGAGCTTCGCGTCGGTGCTGCGCGACTCGCTGACGTTCAGCACCAGCGCGCACACGGCGATCGCCGCCGCGCCGGTGAGCGCGATCGCGGTGAGCCAGCTCATCGTGCGCTCGATGTTCGCGGATGCGCGTGCGTCGATGCGCTGCAGCGCGGTGTCGACGTCGTCGAGATAGATGCCGGTGCCGACCATCCAGCCCCAGCGCTCGAGCGCGACGACGTAGCCGAGCTTCGGCGCGACGCGGCCCGTCGACGGCCGCTGCCATGCGTAGCGCACGTAGCCGCCGCCGCTCGACGCCGCGCCGATCAGCTTCTGGATCGTCAGCGCGCCCTGCGGGTCGCGCATCGACCAGTAGTTGTGGCCGACGCGCTCCGGCTCGCGCGGATGCATCAGCGAATTGCCGTGCAGGTCGTACACGAAGAAATAGCCGTCGGGGCCGAAATCCATCTTCTGCAGCATCGCGAGCGCCTGCGTGCGCAGCAGCGCGTCGTCGCGCGCGTTGCGGCCGCTCGCGTCGTAGAGCGGCATGATCGCGCTCGTCGCCAGCTCGACGTAGTGCTTCAGCTCGACTTCCTTGCTCGACAGGTACGCGGCCTGGATCGTCGCGTGCTGCGTGCGCGCGAGGGACGTCGCCTGCTGGCGCACGCCGAAGCCGATGCCGGCGATCGCGAGCAGGAACGGCACGATGGCCAGAAGGAAGATCTTTGCCTTGAGTCTCATGGTGGTGCGAAGCAGCCGCGTACCCGCGCGGGCGGGCCGGGTGCGTCAGCCGTGCGGCGGCAGGTCGAGGCGACATTGTCGGCGATTTTGCGCACGGGCGGCGACGGCGGCCGTCCGGCCCTTGCTCGGCCATCGCTCGGCGGCGTGGCGTGTCCGGCCGCTCAGGCCTGCCGCGCCGCGAGGCCGCCGGAAGCGGCCGGGTGCACGACGATGCGGTTGCGCCCGCCTTCCTTCGCGCGATACAGCGCGTCGTCGGCCAGCTTCAGCGCGCCCTGCATGTCGTCGTCGTGTTCCGGATAGCTGGTCGTCACGCCGATGCTCACCGTCAGGCGGCCGGACGTGCCGGCGTCGTGCCGGATGCCGAGATCGAGGATGCCGGTGCGGATCGTTTCGGCGATCGTCACCGCGCCGTCCGTGTCGATGTCGGGCAGCACCACGACGAACTCCTCGCCGCCGTAGCGTGCCGCGTAATCGGCCGGGCGGCGCAGGCAGCCGGCGATGCAGTGGCCGACCGCGGCAAGCGCGTCGTCGCCGGCCTGGTGCCCTTGCGTGTCGTTGTAGCGCTTGAAGTAATCGACGTCGATGAACAGCAGCGACAGCGCGTGCTGCGAGCGCGCGGCACGGCGCCATTCGCGCGCGAGCGTGACGTCGAGCATCCGGCGGTTGTCGAGGCCCGTGAGGCCGTCGGTGCGCGCGAGCGCCTGCAGTTCGGTTTCCGCTCGGTGGCGCTTGCGCAGCTGCACGTCCAGCAGCAGCGACAGGCCGACGAAGCCGATCGCGAGCGCGACCATCGCGGAGCCGATCGGAATCGCACGGTCGTACCACGCGGCGTAGGTATCGGCTTCCGAGCGCGCGACCATGATGATGAGCGGCAGGTTCTCGAGGTGCCGGAACACATACAGGCGCCGCACGCCGTCGATCGACGCGGTGTCGGCGAAGCTGCCTTCATTGGCGGTCATGAACCGCCGGAACGTGCTGGCGTGGCTGATGTCGCGGCCGACGATCTTCGGGTCGTACGGCTCGCGCGCGAGCATCCTGCCGTCCGTGTTGATCAGCGCGATCGAGCCGCGATCGCCCAGCGACAAGCGCGAGAACAGGTTCTGGAAATATTCGAGCCGGATCGACATCACGGCGACGCCGCCGAACGCGCCGTCGGGCTTCGTGATCCGCCGGCTGAGCGCGATGCTCGGCGAGCCGCCGCGCAGCCGCGAGTGATACGGCGGGCTGACGTACAGGCCGGCGTCGGGATGATCGCGGTGCACGACGAAGTACGGCTCGTTGCTGAAGTTGGCCTTGCGCGGCACGTCGCTCTTGCCGTCGACCTCGATGTCGCCCTTCGCGTCGAGCACGTAGATCCCGCCGAGGTACTTGGCGGTCGTCGCACGGTCGAACAGCACCTGGCGCCGCAGCGGCATCGGCAGCTTGACGACCTCGGGGTCGTTCTCCCCCTCGACGACGGCCTGCAGCGACAGCGAATAGATCTCGATGTTGCGCTCGATGTCCCACGACGCCATCAGCGCCAGATTCTGCTGCATCGCGATCGAGCGGTCGTGCGCGTCGATGCGGCCCTCGTACAGCACGACCCCGCACAGGAGCAGCAGGACCAGCGCGATCAGCAGCCCGGTATAGAAGATCAGGTGCGGCAGCAGGAACCGGCGCAGATGAACGGCGACACGGCTCGTCAGGCCGGATTCGCTGGGCATTGCGTAGTCGGTTTCTGCCATGGTCGGTGGATCGGTGGGCATTGCCGCCGGGAGGCGGGCCGATGCGATTGTTCGTATGACGTGTCGGCGGAGATCCGTTACGCGACCATTCCGACGCCTTCCTGCCGGCCGGCGGGGAAATTGGACGCCGATTATCGGTAATCGCGGCCAGATATACCGGTAAATCAAGCATTCACTGGTGACATCTGCGCCGATTCAACGATCCGACGAATCGGGCAACGCGAATTCAACGGAGTATAACGCGCGCGTCCGCGTGCGCGGAAAATGTTGGGGGCCATTGATCCGGATCAAATTTCAGCGAATTCCCGGGCTGGCGAATATCGGGCAGCGCGTTCCAGCGCAAGGCTTTGCGGCATGAAGGGCCGTGGCGCGCGGCATGCAGCCGCCGATTCTCTCCGGATAACGGCACACGCAGGCGAAAAATGAAGGCAGACGATATGTGCCGATTATTCGTTTCAACGGCCGGGCGAACGCGAAAATGAAAAACGGGCGGCCGTCGCGGCCGCCCGTTTCGTGAAGCACGCCTGCGCTTAACCGCCGTGCTGTTGCGCCTTGAACGCGAGGCGGAACCGGTGCAGCAGCGGCTCGGTATAGCCGCTCGGCTGCGACGTGCCCTGCAGCGCGAGCGCGCACGCGGCCTTGAACGCGGTCGACTGGTCGTAGCCGGGTGCCATCGGGCGATAGTTCGGGTCGCCGGCGTTCTGCTGGTCGACGACGCGCGCCATCCGCTTGAACACGTCGAGCACGAATGCCTCGGTGATCACGCCGTGGCGCAGCCAGTTCGCGATGTGCTGGCTCGAGATGCGCAGCGTCGCGCGGTCTTCCATCAGGCCGACGTCGTGGATGTCGGGCACCTTCGAGCAGCCGACGCCCTGTTCGACCCAGCGCACGACGTAGCCGAGGATGCCCTGCGCGTTGTTCTCGACTTCGCTCAGGATCTCGGCCTCGCTCCACGCGGCGCGCTCGACGACCGGCACGGTCAGCAGGCCTTCGAGCAGCGCGTCGCGTTCGCTGGCGTACGGCGTCTTCTCGAGTTCCTGCTGGACGGCCTGCACGTCGACGAGGTGGTAGTGCAGCGCGTGGAGCGTCGCGGCGGTCGGCGACGGCACCCATGCGGTGTTCGCGCCGGCGCGCGGATGCGCGATCTTCTGCTCGAGCATCGCGTGCATCAGGTCCGGCATCGCCCACATGCCCTTGCCGATCTGCGCGCGGCCGCGCAGGCCGGCCGACAGCCCGGCGAGCACGTTGTTGCGCTCGTACGACTGGATCCACGCCGACGACTTCATGTCGCCCTTGCGGATCATCGGGCCCGCTTCCATCGCGGTGTGCATCTCGTCACCGGTGCGATCGAGGAAGCCGGTGTTGATGAACGCCACGCGTGCGGCGGCCGCGGCGATACATGCGGCGAGGTTCACGCTGGTGCGGCGCTCCTCGTCCATGATGCCCATCTTCAGCGTGTTGCGCGGCAGGTTGTACAGATCCTCGATGCGCGCGAACAGCGTATCGGCGAACGCGACTTCGACCGGGCCGTGCATCTTCGGCTTCACGATGTAGATCGAGCCGGTGCGTGAGTTGCGCTTCGCCTTCAGGTCGTGCAGCGAGCACAGTACCGTGACGACGCCGTCGAGGATCCCCTCCGGAATCTCGTTGCCGTCGCGGTCGAGCACCGCGCCGTTGGTCATCAGGTGGCCGACGTTGCGCACGAACAGCAGCGAGCGGCCGTGCAGCGACAGCGTGCCGCCGGCGGGCGTGGTGTACTCGCGATCGGCGTTCAGGCGGCGCGTGAAGGTCTTGCCGCCCTTCGCGACTTCCTCGACCAGCGTGCCCTGCATCAGGCCGAGCCAGTTGCGGTAGAGCTGGACCTTGTCTTCCGCGTCCACCGCCGCGACCGAATCCTCGCAGTCGATGATCGTGCTGACCGCGGCTTCGAGCACGACGTCCTTCACGTGCGCGAGATCGGCGCGGCCGATCGGCGTCGACGCGTCGATCTGGATCTCGAGGTGCAGGCCGTTGTGCTTCAGCAGGATCGCGGACGGCGCGTCGGCCGCGCCCTGGTAGCCGACGAACTGCGCCGGCTGCGCGAGGCCCACGACGCCCTTCGCGGTTTCGACGGCGAGCTGGCCGTCCTGCACGCGGTAGCGCAGCGCGTCGCGGTGCGAGCCGCTCGCGAGCGGCGCCGCGTTGTCGAGCACGTTGCGCGCGTAGTCGATCACGCGCTGGCCGCGCGTCGGGTTGTAGGCCGTCGTGCGTTCGGCGCCGCCGTCTTCCGGCAGCGCATCGGTGCCGTACAGCGCGTCGTACAGGCTGCCCCAGCGGGCATTCGCGGCGTTCAGCGCGTAGCGCGCGTTCGACAGCGGCACGACGAGCTGCGGGCCGGCCTGCGTGGCGATCTCGCTGTCGACGTTCGCGGTGGCTGCCGCGACGTTCGACGGGACCGGCACGAGGTAGCCGATCTGTTCGAGGAACGCGCGATACGCGGCGTGGTCGCGCACGGGGCCGGGGTGCGCACGGTGCCAGGTGTCGAGTTCCTGCTGGAGGCGGTCGCGTTCGGCGAGCAGCTCGCGGTTGCGCGGCGCGAGGTCGTGCACCAGGGCCGAGAAACCGCTCCAGAACGCGGCCTTGTCGATGCCGGTGCCCGGCAGCGCTTCGTTTTCAATGAACTGGCTCAGCGCTGGCGCGACTTGCAGTCCTGCTTGGTCGATCATCGTTAATCCTCCCGGGGAAAAAATCGCGCGCGGCTTTGGCTGGTTACGCTGCGACGCTTTGTGTGCCGGCGCGGGCGATCTGCGCGTCCTGTTCGGACTTTACGCCAGACACGCCGATCGCGCCCGCGATCCGGCCGCCGACCGTGACCGGCACGCCGCCTTCGAGCAACCCCGTCAGCGGCGCGCTGAGAAACGCGGTGCGGCCACCGTTGATCATATCCTCATACGCCTTCGTCTCGCGCCGGCCGAGCGCCGCCGCGCGCGCCTTGTCCTGCGCGATATACGTGCTGGCCGGCGATGCACCGTCCAGGCGCGCAAAAGCGAGCAGGTGGCCGCCGTCGTCGACGACGGCGATCGACACGGCCCAGCCGTGGTGCTCCGCTTCCGCGCGGGCGGCGGCGAGCATGCGGTCGGCATCGGCGAGTTCCAGTTCGGGTTTCGTCTGCATGGCAATCCTCCGGAATCCGGTCAGTTGACGAGATGGTTGTCGACGAGCTCGATCCAGTGGCGCACGGGCGTGCGGCCCGCGCCGTTCAGGTGAGTCTGGCAGCCGACGTTGGCCGTGACAATCAGGTCCGGCCGCGCGGCCTCGAGCGCGTCGAGCCGGTTGTCGCGCAGTTTCGTCGCGAGGTCGGGCTGCGTCAGCGAATACGTGCCGGCCGAGCCGCAGCACAGATGGCCGTCGGCGACATTCGTCAGATCGAAGCCGAGCCGCGTCAGGATGCGTTCGACCGCGCCGCCGAGGCGCTGCGCGTGCTGCAGCGTGCACGGGCAATGCACCGCGATGCGGCGTGGCGTCGACCCGGCCAGCGCGTCGAGCGGCTCGGCCGCGATCACCTCGGCCAGATCGCGTGCGAGCGTGCTGACGCGCTGCGCTTTCTCCGCATAGACGGGGTCGGAGCGCAGCAGGTCGCCGTATTCCTTGACGAAGGCGCCGCAGCCGCTCGCCGTCAGCACGATCGCTTCCGCGCCGGCTTCGATCGCGGGCCACCAGGCGTCGATATTGCGGCGTGCGCGGGCGAGGCCGGCCTCCTGCGCGTTCAGGTGATATTCGGTCGCGCCGCAGCAGCCGGCTTCGCGCGCGGGGCTCACGCTGATACCGAGCCGGTCGAGCACGCGCGCGGCCGCCGCATTGGTGTTCGGCGACAGCGACGGCTGCACGCAGCCTTCGAGCATCAGCACGCGCCGCGCGTGGCGCACGGGCGGGCGCGGTGCGGCCGCGGGGACGGCGGCCGGGATCTTGTCCTGCAGCGTGCCGGGCAGCAGCGGGCGCAGCGCGCGGCCGGCCTTCAGCAACGCGGCGAACGTCGCCGGGCGCGGCACGACATGCCGCAGCCCCGCGCGCAGCAGGCGCTCGCGCGCGGGCCGCTGCACGCGCTTCTCGGCTTCCGCGCGGCCGATGTCGAGCAGCGTGTGATAGCGCACGCCGGACGGGCAGGTCGTCTCGCAGTTGCGGCACGTCAGGCAGCGGTCGAGATGCTGCTGCGTGCGCTCGCCGCACGGCTCGCCTTCGAGCAACTGCTTGATCAGGTAGATGCGCCCGCGCGGACCGTCGAGCTCGTTGCCGAGCACCTGGTAGGTCGGGCAGGTCGCGTTGCAGAAGCCGCAGTGCACGCACGCGCGCAGGATCGCTTCCGCTTCATCGGCCCGAGCGAGGGCCTTGCTTGCTTCGCTGAGATTGGTTTGCATCGGCGGGTCGGGATCGGGTTCGCGTCAGAAGTCGGCGTACAGGCGGCCGGGATTGAAAATCGCATGCGGGTCGAGCTGCGCCTTGAGCTGCCGGTGCACGCGCAGCAGCGCGGGCGGCAGCGGCTGGAACGGCTCGCGCGTCGTGCCCGGTGTGAAGCAGGTCGCGTGGCCGCCCCACTGCGCGGCGAACCGCGGCACGTCGGCCGGTGCGGTATCGCTCTTCAGCCAGCGCTGTGCGCCGCCCCAGTCGACGAGCTGCGCGCCGGGCAGTGCATCGAGCGGTGCGGAGGCCGGCGCCGACACGCGCCACAGCGGGCGCGGATCGTCGAAGAACGGCAGCGCCAGGTCGCGCAGTCGAGCCCAGAACGCATCGTCGCGATCGTCCATGCGTTCGCCGCCGATCGTGTCGCGCGCGGCTTTCACCGAGCCCTCGCCGCCTTCGATCCGCACGCGCAGCACGCCGTCCGCGTGGCATGCGCCGGCGAGCGGCAGCCCCGCGCGACGCCATGCGGCGACGCGCGGCACGGCTTCGTCCACGGCAAGCTGTAACGCGAGATCGCCCGTCGCGCGCGGCTTCGGCAGCACCTTCAGCGACACCTCGGTCACGACGCCGAGACAGCCGAAGCTGCCCGCGAGCAGCCGCGACACGTCGTAGCCCGCGACGTTCTTCATCACCTCGCCGCCGAAGCGCAGGTGCTTCGCGTGACCGGTGATCACGCGGCAGCCGAGCACGAAGTCGCGCACCGCGCCGGCCCACGGGCGGCGCGGGCCCGACAGCGCCGCCGCGAACATGCCGCCGACCGTGGCCGCGCCGCCGAACGTCGGCGGCTCGCACGGCAGCATCTGGCCGGCCGCGTCGAGCATTGCTTCGAGCTCGGCGAGCGGCGTACCCGCGCGCGCGGTGACGACGAGTTCGGTCGGGTCGTACGACACGATGCCGCGATGCGTGCGCACGTCGAGCGTGCGGCCTTCGACCGGGCGGCCGAGGAACGCCTTCGTGCCGGCGCCGCGGATGTGCAGCGGCTGGCGATCGTGGATCGCCGCGTCGACCTGCGCGACGAGCGCCGCGCTGTCGTCGATCGATTCGATTTCGCGTCGCATCAGAAGCGCTCCAGTTCGGGAAACGGCAGCTTGCCGTGATGGACGTGCATCGCGCCGAATTCGGCGCAGCGGTGCAGCGTCGGGATGTTCTTGCCGGGATTGAGCAGCCCCTGCGGATCGAATGCAGCCTTCACCGCGTGGAAGAACGTGATCTCGTCGGCGTTGAACTGCACGCACATCTGGTTGATCTTCTCGCGGCCGACGCCGTGCTCGCCCGTGATGCTGCCGCCCGCCGCGACGCACAGCTCGAGGATCTTGCCGCCGAGCGCTTCCGCGCGGTCGAGTTCGCCGGGCCGGTTCGCGTCGAACAGGATCAGCGGGTGCATGTTGCCGTCACCCGCGTGGAATACGTTCGCGACCGGCAGCCCGTATTCGGCGGACAGCGCGGCGATGCCTTCGAGCACGCGCGGCAGCTCGCGGCGCGGGATCGTTCCGTCCATGCAGTAGTAGTCCGGCGACATGCGGCCGACCGCGGGGAATGCGTTCTTGCGGCCGGCCCAGAAGCGCTGGCGCTCGGCTTCGTCGCGTGCGACGCGGATCTCGGTCGCGCCCGCGTCGCGCAGCAGCGCGGCGACGCGTTCGGCGTCTTCGTCGACGTCGGTCGGCGAGCCGTCGAGCTCGCACAGCAGGATCGCCTGCGCGTCGACCGGGTAGCCCGCGTGGATGAAATCCTCGGCCGCGCGGACCGCGAGGTTGTCCATCATCTCGAGGCCGCCGGGGATCACCCCCGCGCCGATGATTCGCGCGACTGCCGCGCCGGCTTCGGCGACATCGTCGAAGCTCGCCATCAGCACCTTCACGCTTGGCGGCTTCGGCAGCAGCTTCACGGTGACTTCCGTGACGATGCCGAGCATCCCTTCCGAGCCGGTGAACAACGCGAGCAGGTCGAAGCCGGGTGCGTCGAGCGCGTCGGCGCCGAGCGTGAGCGTCTCGCCGTCGATCGTCAGGATCTCGACCTTCAGGATGTTGTGCACCGTGAGCCCGTATTTCAGGCAGTGCACGCCGCCCGCGTTTTCGGCGACGTTGCCGCCGATCGAGCAGGCGATCTGCGACGACGGATCGGGTGCGTAGTAGAGACCGTGTGGCGCGGCCGCCTGCGAGATCGCGAGGTTGCGCACGCCGGGCTGCACGCGTGCGATGCCGGCATCGGGGTCGATGTCGAGAATCCTGTTGAACTTCGCCATCACGAGCAGCAGGCCTTTTTCGAGCGGCATCGCGCCGCCTGACAGCCCGGTGCCCGCGCCGCGCGCGACCACCGGCACGCCGAGCGCGGCCGCGACGCGCAGCACTGCGCGCACCTGCTCGACCGTGTCGGGCAGCACGACCGCGAGCGGCACCGTGCGGTACGCGGCAAGGCCGTCGCATTCGAACGGCTTGAGCGCCTCGCGTTCGTGCAGCACGTCGAGGTCGGGCGCCGCCGCGTGCAGCGCGGCGACGAGCGTGTCTCGGCCGACGGTCGCGAGTGGGCCGTCGATCCGTTCGTCGTAGATGAAACTCATCGGGGTTGTCTCCGTCTCCTTCATGCGGCGGCCGCGCGATGGGCGGTGCGCCGGATGGAGGGGATTCTTGGCGGGCGGCGCGCGCGTGTCCAGACGTGGCGAATGTGGTCATACCAGTTTTTACGAGGCGGCCGGAAATCTGCTGTATCGGTCGCCATAAAACTGAATCGTTAAAAGGGTTTGTGGGAAAATTGCCGATATCCTTTCGAAGTGGTCATACCAGTATGGAAATGCAGGATCGAGTGGGCCCGGCGCGGAACGTGGCCGACGTCGTTGCCGAGCGCATCGAGCAGCTGATCGTCGACGGCGTGCTGAAGGCCGGGCAGGCATTGCCGTCCGAACGGCGGCTGACCGAGAAGCTCGGCGTGTCGCGCACGGCCGTGCGTGAAGGGATGAAGTTGCTGCGTGCGCGCGGCATCATCGACACCACGCACGGCAAGGGCTCGTTCGTGGCGAGCCTGACCCCGCAACGCGAGATCACGCCGATGATGCATCTGCTCGGCTCGCAGCCGCGCACGCTGTACGACCTGTTCGAGGTGCGCGGGATGCTCGAGACGGAGGCCGCGCGGCTCGCTGCGTTGCGCGGGACGCCGGCCGATTTCATCCTGATCAAGCGCCGCTATGAAGAGATGACCGCGGCCGATGCGCAGGATCTCGACCCGGCCGCGCGCGCGAAGCTCGATCACGCGTTTCATCTGGCGATCTGTGAGGCGTCGCATAACCCGGTGCTCGTGAATACGCTGCAGTCGTTGACGGATCTGCTGCTGAGTTCGGTGTTTGCGTCGGTGAACAATCTCTATCACCGCGAGCCGTTGAAAAAGCAGATCGATCGGCAGCATGCGCGGCTCTATAACGCGGTGACGGGGCGGTTGCCCGATCAGGCGCGCAAGGCGGCGAGCGAGCATATTCGCCAGTGCGTCGAGTATCTGCGGGAGATCGAGCAGGAGGAGCAGCGGTTGGTGCGGTCGACGTTGAGGCTCGAAGGGTGGACGTGAGGTCGGCTATGCGTGGCGGTGTGTCTTGATGCGCATCACGCACAGTGGGTCGGCTGCAGACGCTTGTCACAGGGCCATGTCAGACTGTGAGCCATTCTTCGTGTGGTCTCGCTGCTGCCTGCCGTGATGTGTGGACGCCGTCGTGTGTGTAGTGCCTGACGGAACCACGCCGGGCGAACCGGTGCGCCACGCTTCCTGAACGGAGGACATCGCATGTCGAACCGGACCCACGACGACGGGCACGACGCCCGCCCCGCCAAAGCAGCCGAAGAATTCGCTGATGCGCAGCGCGACGCGTTACTTGTGTTGCTGAATGAGCTGCTGGAGGCCGAGCGCGCAGGTGCGCGGGTTGCGTCGGAGACCGTGGCGGAAATCGACGATCCCGAACTTCATCGGCTTGTGGCCGGGATTCGCCAGGATGAGGCGCACTGGTGTGCGGTGCTGGTCGACGCGATTCGGTCGCTCGATGCGACGCCGACGCATGCTACCGGGGCGTTTTATGAGAAGGCGATGGCGATTGATGAGGTGGCCGAGCGGCTGGCGTTTTTGAATCGTGGGCAGCGGTGGGTGGTGAGGAAGTTGCAGGCGTTACTGCCGACGCTTGCGCAGCCGGATATGCACCATGCGCTCACGCAGATGCTGGTGGCGCATGAGAAGAATATTGGGGCGGTTGATGCGCGGCTGAGGGAGGATTGGGCGGGTGGGGGGCCGTGATGGGCACACGGAGAGATTCCGTGCGTTAGACCATCGGAGTACGGCTAGAAACAGGTATCCGATCGTTTTGTTCGGATCGTCGGCAATTGCACATATCGGAAGCGACTGGTCAGCTCCAACCACGGAAATCGCTGTCTAAATGTGGTTTGCGTTAGCCATGGTCGCACTGGGTATATTGCGTATTTACTCACTATTGCACGGGGCAATTTTCCGGCGCGTTGGTCGATTATGTGCTTGCGTTAATTAATTTATATTCGTATATAATTTTAGCTCATGGTTTTCGTATTTGGGGGAAATGTTGAATCCGAATATCGGGGGTGAGTGTCGGAGTTGTGTGTCGGGTGACTTTAAAAGATTGGTTTCGGAGTATCAAAGGGCGGTTATCGAGGCTCTTGTGCTTATGCAGCGATCTGGGATACAGATGCCAAATTCGGCATATGGTTGGGTATACGCAGAAATTCCGATGAGCGGAGAATTGGATGGTGGAGGGCATTACTTCAAACACGGCTTGGGCTGTGAGGTGCGTTGCTCTGGAAAATCGGTTGATTTTGATTTTGGAAAAAATGGTGAGGTTGGTGGATTTGATGCGTGGTGGTTAGCCAAATTTGCCGGGGAGAATTTGGGGGGCTATGGGTTTGATAATTTTGCTATGTTGGATGAATATGTAAATTTATTAATATCCACGGGGGAGTTGACTCAGACCTTGGATGGCCTGTGCTTTTTTAGCGGCGCAGAATCATTGTATGCTGTTGATGTCGATGGAAGAAAGCCGGGAGATAATCTTCCATTAAAAGACAAAGATCCCATTCTCGTGCTCCATGCGCAGCAGTTTCAGGCGGCTGACTTAATGAGGAAGAGTTACGAAAAAATCATAGAAAAATTAAAAAAGCGCGATCGTCTCAGTCTGAATGATAAAATAAGCGCCGGAATATATCTGTCAACTTGGCTCGGATTTCTTCGTGTGACATGTGAAGGTTTTTTTACGCTCAAAATCCGTAAATTGCTTCAGGAGGAGCGTCCGGGAGAGTTCATTGAGATTGTTGCGCAACATGATGTGGTCTTGAAGTTGGAAAAACAGCATCGAGATGCCCTCAGAGATTTTAGGAATAATACCTTTCACCCTCAACGGGATATTCGAGTGAAAAGAGAGTTTTTCGATTCTGAGAAGGGGCGTATCCCGTGGGCGCACGAGCTGCACAATGAAGTGGCTCAATTCTTTAGTTCATATCGAATTCAATGTGAGGCTCATTATTTTGTGCAAGGGAGATTGAGTGAGTTGGACATAAGGCGGAATCGTGTTCAACGACGGAAGCGGTCTGTATCTTGAGGCGACATGGTATGCGTGCGTGTTGTCCGGTCGTCAAATTCACGGCGCTTTGATGGGCCGACGAAACATCTGCTATGCAATGCTTCGCGCTGGGTGTGCAGAAGGGACGTCAAACGGTGAAATCTGGTTCATCAATCAACCTCCATGGATTCCAAAGGTAGCCAAAAAAAAGCCCGCCGAAGCGGGCAACCTCACGATGCGGAGGGGGAGATACGAATAAGCGTGGCCGCGTGCTCAACCTTTTGTCGCACCAAACGTCAGCCCCGCCACAAAATGCTTCTGCATCGCGAAGAACATCGCGACGGACGGCAACGCCGCCAGGATCGATCCGGCGGACACGAGATTCCACGACGTCGTCCATTGCCCCTTCAACGCGGCAACGCCAGCGGTAATCGGCGCGGCCTCATCTCCTTGCGTAAGACACAGCGCCCAGAAGTAGTCATTCCACACGAACGTGAAAACGAGAATCGCCAGCGCCGCCAACGCGGGCCGAATCAACGGCAGCACGATCCGGTAAAAAACCGTCCATTCCCCCGCCCCTTCGATCCTTGCCGCTTCGATCAACTCGAACGGCAACTGCTTGATGAAGTTGCGCAGGAACAGCGTGCAGAACCCGGTCTGAAACGCGACATGAAAAAGAATCAGCGCTTCGACCGTATTGAACACGCCGAGCCGCAGCGACAAATCCCGCACCGGAATCATCAACACCTGCACGGGCACGAAGTTACCGGCAACGAACGTCCCGAACAGCGCCGTACTTCCGCGAAACTTGTAGGTGGCCAGCGCAAAGCCGGCCATCGCCGCCAGCGCGATCGACCCGACAACGGAAGGCACCGTAATCTGCACGCTGTTCCAGAAGTAATGCAGCATCGGCGACGTCGTCAGCGCGTCGCGATAGTTCTCGATCATCGAGAAGTGCCGTGGCCAGCCCCAGTAGTGGCCCTCGACCAGTTCCTCGGTCGAGCGCACCGACGTGATGAACACGGCGATCATCGGCAGCAGCCAGATCAGCAGCGCAACCGGCAGCGACAACTTGTACAGCCTGCGCGAGACAGGCTTCCATTGGGCAACGGGAGTCGGAAACATGATGGCCACCGGTCAGGTTATTGCTCGTTGCGCAGCAGGCGGCGCAACTGGAACACGATGTAGACGAGCATGATCGCGAACAGCACGACCGCGATCGACGCGGAATAGCCGAGCCGGTAGTACTTGATCGCCTGGTCGTACATGTAATACGCGAGCACGGTCGAGCTCTCGAACGGGCCGCCGCTCGTCATCACCGAGATCAGGTCGAAGCTGCGCAGCGCGCCGATCACCGTGACGACGATCGCCATGAAGGTGGTCGGCCGCAGTTGCGGCAGCACCACGTGCCACAGCAGCGCGAAGCCGCGCGCGCCTTCCATCCGTGCGGCTTCGATCTGTTCCGGGTTGAGCGACGTAAGGCCGGTGAGGTACAGGATCATGCAGTACGCGGTCTGCGGCCACAGCGCGGCGAACACGATGCCGAACGTCGCATAGCGCGCGTCGCCGAGCACCGGGATGCCGTGCCCGGCGATCAGCGCGAGCAGCCCGAACGTCGGATCGTAGAACCACGAGAAGATCAGCCCGACGACCACGCCGGACAGCACGAACGGCGCGAAGAACAGCGACTTCACGAGCCGGATGCCGGCCACCGCCTGGTTCAGGTACAACGCGAGCGCGAGGCCGAGCGGCGGCGCGAGCATGAAGAGCGCGAGCCAGATCACGTTGTTGCGCAGCGCGGTGTAGAACGTCGGCGCATGCAGCAGCTCCGCGTAGTTCGCGAGCCCGACGAAGGTGCGCTCGGTCATCCCGTCCCAGTTGTACAGGCTCAGCCACAGCGTCGACAGGATCGGCCAGATCACATAGACGGCTACCATCGCGCAGGCCGGCGCGAGAAAGAGCCATGCGGCGCGCTGTTGGCGCCGCACGGCAGGCGACGGGCGACGCGCGGGCACCGCGGTGGCGGCGGATGCGCCGCGCGGCGGCGGCGCGGCGCCCGCGCCGGCGGGCGGGGGGGACGTGATCGGACTGGACACGGCAAGCCTCCTGAACGGGCACGGCGGCACGAGGCCGCCGGTTGAGTCACACGGTCACTTCTTGTAGATGCGCTTGCGGGTCTGTTCGAGTTGCGCGAGCACCGTATCGAGCTGCGCGGGATTCGCGACAAACTGCTGCATGCCCTTCATCCCCTCGTCCGCCATTTCCTTCGTCATGTCGCGGTCGTAGAACTGCGCGACGCCGCCCTTCGTATCGGCGAGGATCCGGAAGCCGATACGCGAGATCGGATCGGCCGGCTCCGGCGACTTGCTGTTGGCCGACAGCGAGCCGAGCCCTTCCGCGAGCTTCGCGCCCATCTCGGGCGTTTCGACGAACGCGAGGAACGTGTGCGCATCGGCCTTGTTCTTCGCCTTCGTCGGAATGTGCAGCGATTCGACCGGGCCGTCTTCGGCGGTCGGCACCTTCGGGTCGATGATCGGGAAGCGGTAGTAGCCCATTTCCTGCTTCACGTTCGGCGGAAAGCCCGCCGCGATGAAGGTGCCCATCAGCATCATCGCGGCCTTGCCCTGGAACAGGAACGGCTGCGCGCCGTCGAGATCGTAGGACAGCGCGTTGTCGATGAAGTAGCCCGCGTCGATCAGCGACTTCCACGTCATGTAGACCTTCTTCACGCGCGGGTCGGTGTACGGCACGTCGCCGGCCATCAGCTGCTGGTGAAACACGTTGCCGTTCAGGCGCAGGTCGAGGTAATCGAACCAGCCGGCGAGGGTCCATGCGTCGCGGCCGCCGATCGCGATCGGCGTGATGCCGGCCGCTTTCAGCTTCTTGCACGCGTCGAGAAACTGGTCCCACGTCTTCGGCTCGTCGGCGATGCCGACCTTGTGGAACAGGTCCTTGCGGTAGAACAGCCCCCACGAGTAGTAGACGGTCGGCGCCGCGTACTGCTTGCCGTTGTACGAGGATGCGTCGCGCGTCGACGCGTACATCGTGCCCCAGCCGTTCTTCGTCCAGTCGCCGCTCAGGTCCTCGAACAGCCCGCGCTTCGCGTAGTACGCCATCCGTTCGCCGGCGTGCCAGTTCACGACGTCCGGTGCGACGGTCGTGAGCCAGGCGGGGAGCTGCACCTTGTACGCTTCCTCGTCGACGAAGGTCGCCTTCACGTCGATGTCGGGATGCGCCTTGTGGAACGCTTCAATCGTCGACTGCCAGACCGCGCGCTGGCTGGCGCCCTTGAACGCGATGTTGATCGTCAGCGTGCCGGCATCGGCGGGCGCCGTCATGCCGAGCGATGCCAGTGCGACAGCGGCGGCCGTGGCGAGCCGAACGGCGGTGCGAAGGGGGCGATGGGTCATACGTGTCTCCAGTCCTGGGTGTCGTTGTGCGTGACCGGCGCGTCGTGGCGCCGGTCGCGGTTGCTACGGACGGCTTCGATACACGGCCACGTCTTGTGGCCCGACTTGCGCCGTGCCGAGCACGAACGCGGACGGCGGTACCGCGTCGATCGTGTGCGGCGCGTCGCCATAGTTGAAAACGTAGGTCAGGCCGCCGCGCCGGCTTACGCGTACGCCGTCGCCGAGCGGCGCGGGCGCGAGGCCGGCTTCGGCCGCGACATCGGCGAACAGCCGGGCGGTGGTCGCGTCATCGAACAGCGCGGCCCAGTAGTGCAGCGTGCCGTGCGATACCCACGCCGGGTGACCGTCGGCGAAGCGCGCACGCACGACGCCGTGCGTGTCGTCGTGCAGCTCGACGAAGTCGCGCCAGTGGCGTGCGTTGCCGGCGAGCGGCGCGCCGTCGCGCAGCGTGCCGTCGATCCGCTCGGTCACGTTCGGCCGCAGCGATTCGACGCGCCACACGCGCACCGGCAGGATCGACGCGAGCGGGCCGGGCGGCAGCGTCGGCGGGATCTGCAGGTCGACGGTCTTCGAACCGGTGCGCGGGCCGAGCACGACATGCGCGCCGGAGGCGGCGAGCCGCGTGGCGAAATCGTTCGGCACGACCGGCAGCGGCGGCACGACGACGAGGCGGTAGCCGTCGAGCGGCGCGTGCGCGGAAACGATGTCGACGTCGAGGCCGAGCGAGCGCAGCGCCGAGTAGTACTCGAACGCGAAGCGCGGGTAATGGAAATCGGCGCCCTGCGGCTGCACTTCGAACAGCCACTTCGCTTCGTAATCGAAGACCAGCGCGACGGGAGCGCGCACGGCGCCGTCCGCATCCGCGCCGGCGTCGTGCACGGCCGCGATCTCTTGCGCCACGCGTTGTGCCTCGCGGCCGCCTTCGTCGAGCTTGTCATCGGGGGTATGCAGGCCCGCATGCATCTGCTCCTGCGCGAACGGCGCCTGCCGCCAGCGGAAGTACGACACGCAGCCGGCGCCGTGCGCGAACGCTTCCCAGCTCCACAGGCGCACCATGCCCGGCAGCGGTGCAGGGTTCCACTGCGCCCAGTTCACCGGGCCGGGCTGCTGCTCCATCACCCAGAACGGCAGTTTCGACATGCCGCGATAGAGATCGTGATTGAACGACGCGAAGTCGGGATGCCCGGTGCGCAGCCAGCGCGCTTTCACGTCGGGTGCGAACCATTGCTCCTCGAGCGCGCCGAGCGGATAGCTGTCCCAGGTCGCGATGTCGAGGTCGCGCGCGACTTCGTAGTGATCGAACTCGGTGAACAGCTGCATGAAGTTGTGCGCGACGGGGCGGCCCGGCGAATGCGCGCGGATCACGTCGACCTGCATCCGGTGATAGCGCGCGACTTCGTCCGACGCGAAGCGCCGGTAGTCGAGGCGATGCGATGGGTGGGCCTCGGTCACGGTGCCGACGGGTGCGTCGATCTCGTCGAAATGGCGATATTCCATGCTCCAGAACACGGTGCCCCACGCGCGGTTCAGCGCGTCGATCGTGCCGTAGCGCGCCTTCAGCCACGCACGGAAACGCACGAGCGCGGCCGGCGAGTAGCTGACGACGGTCTGGTGGCAGCCCAGCTCGTTGTCGGTCTGCCAGTAGCGCACGGCCGGGTGGCGGCCGTAGCGTTCGGCGACGGCCGTGCAGATCTGGCGCGACGCCTCGAGATAGGTCGGCGACGAGAAGTCGTAGTGGCGGCGCGAGCCGAACGCGCGCGGCCGGCCGTCCGCGCCGATCGCGAGGATGTCGGGGTGGCGATCGACCAGCCATTTCGGCGGTGTCGCGGTTGGCGTGCACATCACGATTTCGAGGCCGGCCGCGCCGAGCACGTCGACCGCGCGATCGAGCCAGCCCCAGTCGTATTCGCCCGGCGACGGCTCGATGCGGCTCCACGCGAATTCGGCGATTCGCACCTGCTCGATGCCGAGCGCTTTCATCCGGCGGGCATCGTCGGCCCACATCGTTTCCGGCCAGTGTTCCGGGTAGTAACAGACTCCGAGGCGCATGCCCGATCCTTATGCGTAATGGTGAACGTGGACGTCGGCGCACGCGGGCACCGCGCGGCCGTCTTCGGTGAAGAGATGGCAGGCCGCGGCCGGCGCATGCACACGCACGCGTTCGCCGCTGCGCACCTGCGCGTCGCCGGGCACCTTCGCGATGATCGAGTGGCCGCCGGGCTGGTCGAGATGCACGTAGGTCTGTTCGCCGAGGCGTTCGACGAGCGCGACGTCGCGCGCGAGCGCCGTCGTGTCGTGTGCGGCGCCGAGCGTCAGGTGTTCGGGGCGAATGCCGAGCGTCACGGTAGCGCCCGCGCCGAGCGCCGAGCCGTCACGTGGCAGTACGAAGGTTTCGCCGGACGGCGTGAGCGTGACGGTCGTGCGATGCGCATCGCAGGCGGTGACGACGGCCGGCAGGAAGTTCATGCGCGGCGAACCGATGAAGCCCGCGACGAAGCGGCTCGCCGGGTGGTGGTAGAGGTCGAGCGGCGCACCGACCTGCGCGATGCTGCCGTGCTGCGCGGTATCGGCGCCGGCATGCAGCAGCACGATCTTGTCGGCGAGCGTCATCGCTTCGGTCTGGTCGTGCGTCACGTAGACGACGCTCGCGCGTTCGAACTGCCGGTGCAGCTTCGCGATCTCGATGCGGGTCTGGCCGCGCAGCGCGGCGTCGAGATTCGACAGCGGCTCGTCGAACAGGAACACGCCGGGCTCGCGCACGATCGCGCGGCCGATGGCGACGCGCTGCCGTTGTCCGCCCGACAGCGCCTTCGGCTTGCGATCGAGCAGCGTGTCGAGCTGCAGGATGCGCGCGGCATCGCGCACCTTCCGGTCGATCTCGGCCTTCGGCACGCGCGCGAGCTTCAGCCCGAACGCCATGTTCTCGTAGACCGTCATGTGCGGAAACAGCGCGTAGCTCTGGAACACCATCGCGACGCCGCGTTCGGCGGCCGGCACGTCGTCGACGCGGCGGCCGTCGATCGACAACTCGCCCGCGCTCAGATCCTCGAGCCCGGCGATCATCCGCAGCAACGTCGACTTGCCGCATCCGGACGGCCCGAGGAACACGCAGAACTCGTGCGCGCCGATCTCCAGATCGACGTCGCGAATGACCGGCGCGTGATCGCCATAGGCTTTCTGCACGCGCCGCATCGAGATGCTCGCCATTGTCTCCGCTCCATGTTCTAATGCGCTTTCATCAATGATTAAGCGCTTAATCATCGCGATCAAAAAAAGAGGCGATGCGATCGCGGCCGAGTCGCGCCCGTCGGTCGGGCGGCAGGGTGTGCGGCGATAGTGCGCCGCTTCGGTGAGCGAAGCAAATACTGGATAGACGTCTCATATAGTGAGCAAGCGATGGCAACCCTGGATGAAGTGGCGCGCCGCGCCGGCGTGACGGCCGCAACCGTGTCGAACGTGCTGCGCGACCGCGGCCGGGTGGGCGAGGCGACGCGGGCGCGGGTGCTGGAGGCCGTGGCGGCGCTCGGGTATCGCCCGCATCTCGCCGCGCGGGCGCTGGCGGAAGGGCGTGCGCCGACGGTCGCGCTGATGGTGTCGAGCATCGCGAACCCGTTCTATCCGGAGTTCGCGCTGGCGGTCGAGCGTGCGGTGCGGCGCAACGGGCAGTTCCTGATCGTCTGCAACACGAACGAAGATCCGTTGCAGGGGCGTGCATATCTCGACCAGATCGCCGGCACGATCTCCGAAGGCATTCTCGTGACCAATGCGAACCTGCATCTGCCGGATCTGCGCGACGTGGCGGCACGCGGCGTGCCGGTCGTGCTGTGCCTGTGGGAGCGGCCCGAGGCGCCGCCCGACGGGTTGCCGTGCGTGGCGATCGATTTCCGCGAGGCGGGGCGGATCGCGACGCGGCACTTGCTCGAACTGGGCCACGAGCGCATCGGCGTGATCGTCGGCGGGTCGGCGAGCGGCGTGCAGGCGGCGCGCTACGACGGCTTCGTCGACGTAATGCGCGAAGCGGGGCTCGATGCGTCGATTGTCGCAGCCGAGCCCGATTCGATCGAAGGCGGCGTGCGCGCGGCGGGGTGGTTGCTCGATGCGCACCCACGGTTGACCGCGCTGGTCGCGACCAACGACCTGCCGGCGATTGGCGCGATGCATGCGGCGGCCGATCGCGGCCGGCGTGTGCCCGATGACCTGTCGATCGTCGGGATCACCGACATTCACCTGGCGAGCGACACGCGGCCCACGCTGACGACCGTCGCGATCCCGACCGCCGAGGCCGCCGGGATCGCGGTCGAACTGCTCAATGCGCTGCGCGAGGCGGGTGGTCACAGCGATGCGGCATCGCGCGTGCGGACCGCGTCGCGGCCGAGGCTGGTGGTGCGGGGGACGACGGGTCGTGTGGCGGGCGGCGGCGCGACGCCGTCGGTTTGATGCGGGGCGCCGCGAGTAGGTTGAAGTCGCTGTCGTGATCGTTGCGCCCCGGCATCGGGTGGCGCCCGCCTTAGCAAACGGCACATGGCAAGCGGCAAACGCACCGCCGTCCTCACCCGCCTTCGACGAGCCGCATCACGATGTTTCTGGCCGATTCCAGATGCGCGACCGTCATCGAGCGCGCCGCGCGCGCATTGCGTTCACGGCACGCCTGCAGGATTTCCTCGTGCTCGACCTGGAACGACGGCGTATCCGCGAGCAGCGTGGCCTGCAGGCGCTCATACCGTTCAACCTGGCTGCGCAGCTCCGCGATCGTCTTCAACTGCCGCGCGTTGCCGCAGCACGAATACAGCAGCGCGTGGAATTCGCGGTTCAGTTCACCCTGCCGGCGCGGCACGGCCGCGTCACCGAGCAAACGATGGACGAGCTCGGCGCGTGCGAGCGTCTCGTCGTCGAGCCGCTTCACGCTCCGGTAGATCGCGTCGCCTTCGAGCAGCGCGCGCAGGTCGTAGATTTCCTGCACATCCGACGCACTCAGCATGCGCACGACGGCGCCGCGATTCCTGAAGATGTCCAGCAAGCCTTCGCGCTCCAGGCGCTGGATTGCCTCGCGCATCGGAATCCGGCTGATGCCGAACCGGTCGGCCAGGTCGCGTTCGACGAGCCGCTCGCCGGCTTCCAGCTCGCCGTTGATGATCATGTCCCGCAACGAGGCGGCGACCGCGTCCGCGGTGGAATCGAGTTTGGCTTCCATGCCTGCATGTTCCGTCAATTTGGAATAATGGTATACCAAATGAGAATCCGGTGCCAAAATGGCGAGCGCAGGCGGGCTTCGCAAAACGACATCCGGCCCGGCCGAAGCAACCCACATCAATGGAGAGCGAGATGGCATCTGGCGAACACACGTATCGCGTCGCAGTAGAGTGGACGGGCAATCGCGGCACCGGCACGTCGGGGTATCGCGAGTACGGGCGCGATCATCTGATCCGGGCCGGTTCCAAGCCGGATATTCCCGGTTCGTCCGACGCGGCGTTTCGCGGCGACGCCGCGCGCTGGAATCCGGAAGACCTGTTGCTGGCGTCGGCATCGGCGTGCCACAAGCTCTGGTACCTGCATTTGTGCTCGGAAGCGGGTATTCGCGTGCTTGCGTATGTCGACAACGCGGAAGGCACGATGGTCGACAGTGCCGATGAAGGCCGCTTCACGGAAATCGTGCTGCGCCCGCATGTGACGATCCAGGCCGGCGACGATCGCGAGCGGGCGGCACATCTGCATCATGACGCGCACGCGAAGTGCTATATCGCGAACTCGGTCAACTTCCCGATCCGCTGCGAACCGGTGATCGAGTTCGCCGCCGCGTGACGCCGACACCCGCCTGAGTGAAATCGACGATGAAGCTCTTCTACTACCCCAGCAATGCCAGCATGGCGCCGCACATCGTGCTGGAAGAAATCGGCAAGCCGTTCGAACTTGAATTCGTCGACCGCACGCACGACCAGCACAAGTCGCCGGACTACCTCGCGCTCAATCCGAACGGGCTCATCCCGGTGCTGGTCGACGGCGACCTGGTGCTGTACGAAGCCGCCG
Organism: Burkholderia sp. AU6039; assembly: GCF_002223365.1. Taxonomy (NCBI): domain Bacteria; kingdom Pseudomonadati; phylum Pseudomonadota; class Betaproteobacteria; order Burkholderiales; family Burkholderiaceae; genus Burkholderia; species Burkholderia sp. AU6039. The sequence continues at coordinate 337,627 of NZ_NKFK01000006.1, read as the reverse complement.
CCATTTGCCTGCATCTCGCCGATACGCATCCCGAGCAGCGGCTTGCACCCGCACTCGGCACGCCGGAACGCGCGCAGTTCTACAAATGGCTGATGTGGCTCACCAACACGCTGCAGGCGACACTGATCGCGTATTTCTATCCGGAGCGCTGGGTCGATGTGGGCAATGCGGCAGGCGCCGCGCAGGTGAAGGCTCACGCGGAGGCGAAAATCGCGGCGTTGCTGGATCAGCTCGACCGCCAGCTGGAGAAGAGCGGCGGCCCGTGGCTGCTCGGCGCGCACTATACGGTGCTCGATCCGTATGCGCTGATGCTGTGCCGCTGGACGCGCGGCTTTGCCGAGCCGGCGCGGCAGCGTCAGGTACTCGGCGGCTATCTGCAGCGGGTGCTCGCGCGCCCGGCGATCCAGCGGGCGTTGCAGACCGAAGGGCTTGTGCAGCCCTGGGTGTGACGGAGCGTACGCTCTGGTTGAAGGGGGGCCTTCCGACAGATCTCGGAAGACCCTTGCGCGAATAACTGCACATCACAACGTTCAACCGTGAATCAATTTTAGTTCGCAGTTTGGTTCCGAGTACTTAACGGGTGCGTGTACGACCGGTGCACGAGAATTCGATCTGATTTGCTGTATATGTGCTTTGGGAACTCGACCAGAGATGTTCGAGTGCACGTCAATCAGACGCGTCTGGAATTCGATTTTTGTGGTTTCCCATCAACGGCTTGGCAATTGTTGACAGTCATTTTTCGGTGTTTCAGTAAGCTCGCTGTCAATAACCAAACGAATGGGCGCAGGCCGCGTCGATAAGAATGAACAAGAATACGCACCGCCTGGTGTATTCCAGGCTTCGGGGTATGGTGGTGGCCGTCGCGGAGACGGCGACTGCTGAGGGGAAATCGGCAACGGGCGAGGCGCGCGCGCGGCGGCGGTCGTCGGCGTCCGGCACGCGCGCCGTCGCGGCGGGCGTGGCCGTGCTCGGGATGTTGCCGGCCTTCTCCGGTGCACAGATCGTCCCGACGCCGGGTACCAGCACGCACGTGATCCAGACGCCGAACGGCTTGCCTCAAGTCAACGTGGCCGCGCCGTCGGGCGCCGGCGTCTCGGTCAACACCTACAATCAGTTCGATGTACAAAAGGCCGGCGCGATCCTGAACAACTCGGCCACGATGGTCCAGACCCAGCAGGCGGGCTGGATCAACGGCAACCCGAATTACAGTGCAGGCCAGGCCGCCCGGATCATTGTCAACCAGGTCAACAGCCCGAACCCCTCCCAAATTCGGGGCGCTTTGGAGATCGCCGGCTCACGGGCGGAGCTCGTCCTCGCGAATCCGTCGGGCATTTATCTTGATGGCGCGTCCTTCATCAACACCAGTCGCGCAACCCTCACAACGGGCGTGCCGTACTACGGTGCCGATGGCTCGCTCGCTGGCTACAACGTCAATCGCGGGCTCGTGACGGTTGCCGGTGCAGGCCTGAATGCCGCCAATATCGACCAGGTGGACCTCATCGCACGCGCGGTGCAGGTGAACGCGGCGGTTTACGCGAAGAATCTGAATGTGATCGCCGGCGCGAGCCAGGTCAATCACGACACGCTCGCCGCGACACCGATTGCCGGCGACGGCCCGGCTCCGTCGGTTGCGATCGACGTGAGTCAGTTGGGCGGTATGTATAGCAACCGGATCTTCCTTGCATCGAACGAGAACGGCGTCGGGGTGGGCAACGCCGGCACGATCGCTGCGCAAGCGGGCGACCTGACGCTGCAGTCGAACGGCCGGCTCGTGTTGACGGGCAAGACCACGGCTAGCGGCAACCTCGCGCTGTCGGCTGCCGGGGGCATCCAGAACAGCGGCACGGCGTACGCGCAGCAGTCGGCGTCGGTGTATACTGCCGCCGATCTGACGAACACCGGGACACTCGCCGCGCAACAGAATACGACAGTGGACGCGGGCAGCGTCAATTCGACCGGTACGCTCGGCGCGGGCGTGAACAACGACGGTTCGGTTGCGCACAGCGGTGACTTGAACTTGACAGCATCGGGTCAACTGAACGCGACCGGGCAGAATGTGGCGGGCGGTAACGCATCGCTAGCGGGCGGCAACGTGAATCTTGCCGGCAGCCAGACGGCGGCAAACGGCAATCTGTCGCTGAGCGCGACGGCCGGCGACGTGAACGTGTCGAATGCTACCGCGAGCGCACAAGGCGCCATTCAGGCACATGCATCCGGTACGGTGATCAACGATCACGGCAGCCTGTCGAGCGCCGGCAGCACGACGCTGACCGGTGGTGCCCTCTCGAACCAGAGCGGCAAGGTTTCATCGCAGGGGCCGCTGTCGGTCAACGTGGCCGGCCAGATCGCCAACGAGTCTGGCGAATTGGTCTCGGAGAGCACGGCGGACATACAGGGTGGCGCCGTCGCGAACAACCAAGGCACCATCCAAAGCGCAGCCGGCATGACGGTGGCTGGCGTGTCACTGGATAACACGGCCGGGCGAATCACGTCGCTCAATGGCGATGGCTTGTCGGTGACGACGAGCGGCCAATTGACCAACGCTACAGGCACGACGGCTAATGGTGCGCAAGGCGGTGTGATCGGCGGCAACGGCGATGTTTCGGTCCGCGGCGCAAACGTTGTCAACCGCGGCGCGATCACTTCCAACACAAATCTGCATGTTGCAGGCCAGTCGGTCGACAACGGTGGTGGCACGCTGCAAGCCGCGCAGAACGTTGCGGTCGACGCCGGCTCGTATCTGATGAACAACGGCGGCTCAATCGTCGGCCAGACGGCCACAGTCAGCGCCACGACGCTCGACAACAGCGCCGGCACCGTGCAGGCCGGTCAGGTCTCGTTGAATGCGACGGATCTCGTGAATCACGGCGGCACGATCACGCAGACCGGGGCCGGGGCGATGAGCGTGAACGTGTCGGACACGCTCGACAACTCGAATGGCGGCACGCTGCAAACCAACAGTACCGACCTGACGCTCACCCCTGCCGCACTCGTCAACGACGGCGGCACGATCACCCATGCCGGCAACGGCACGCTGACGCTTGGCGGTGGTACGGGTTCGGTGTCGAACGTCGGCGGCGCAATCGCCAGTAACGGGCATTTCGTCGCGCAAACCGGCACGCTGAACAACACGTCGGGCTCGATAAACGCGCAGACCGGATTGACGGCGACCGTCGCCGGCACGCTGAACAACGCGAGCGGCAAGCTGTTGTCGAACACCGACGTGAGTGTCACCAGCGGTACGCTGTCGAACGATGGCGGTCAGATTGGTGCGGGCACGAACGCGACGATCCACACCGGCTCGATGACGAACCAGGGCGGCTCAATCGTCGCGCCGAACCTGTCGGTCACCGCTGATTCGACGCTCGACAACAGTGGCGGCAAGCTCGAAGCCAATCAGCTTGCGTTGACGGCCGTAAATCTCGTCAACCACGGCGGCACCATCACGCAGTACGGTTCGTCGGCGATGGGCATGAACGTCAGCGGCACGCTCGACAACTCGGCCGCCGGTGTGATCCAGACCAACAGCACGGATTTGGCGCTCACGCCAACTGAGCTGAACAACGCGGGCGGCACCATTACGCACGCCGGCACGGGCACGCTGACGGTCGCACCGGGCAATGGCGCCAGCGCGTTGAACAATGCGTCGGGCACCATCGTGACGAAGGGGCAAGCGATTGTCGATGCGGGCAGTTGGAACAACTCGAGCGGTATCCTCGCCGCGCAGCGTGGCATCAACGCCACGATTGCGGGCGACCTGAACAATGCGCAGGGCTTGCTGCGATCAGACGCGTCGCTGTCATTGAAGAACGGTGGTGCCCTGTCGAACCGGGGCGGCCACATCCAGGCCGGGCAGTCGACGGCCGGCGACACCAGTACGCTGGATATTCAATCGGCCTCGATCGACAACGCGGACGGCGCCATCGTCGACCTCGGCGCGGGCAAGATGACGGTCCAAGGCGGCAGCCAGATTGCGAACAGCCACGCTGGTGGCGTATCCGGCATGGGGGCGATTACCGGCAACGGCGACGTGACGATCGGCGCAGCATCGATCAGCAACACGCAAGGCGGCCAGTTCAGCGGCGGCTCGCTTCACGTCCAGGGCAACACCTTGGACAACAGCGGCGGCACCATTGGCAACGTTACGAATTCGACCGGCGACGTGAACGTCACGACGACCGGCGCGATCACGAACACGAGCGGCCAGATCAGCTCGACGCATGACCTGTCGGTCGCGGCGGCCACGCTGCAGGGCGGCGGTACATACAACGCAACCCACGACGCGAACGTGAACCTTCAGGGCGACTATTCGGTGGCGTCCGATACGCAGTTCAACGTCGGTCACGATCTTGCCTTCACGTTGCCCGGCACCTTCACGAACAACGCGAACCTGCAGTCGGTCAACAACATGAGCGTCAACGCGGGCAACATCGTCAACGTGGGTGCCCTGACTGCCGGCGGCCTGCTGCGCACGCAGTCGACCAACCTGACCAATACCGGCGCGCTCGTGGGCACGAGCGTGTCGCTCAACGCGACGAATACGATCTCGAACCTCGGCCCGACCGCGCTGATTGGCGGTTCAGACAGCAACGGCACGCTCGAAATCCTCGCGCACGACATCGAAAACCGCGACGACACGACCGCGACTGATTCGATGGCGACGACGGCCATCTTCGGCATGGGCAAGGTCGTGCTGGCTGGCGGCAAGGACGCAAGCGGCAACTACACGAACGCCGCGCTCGTCAACAACGTCTCGGCCCTGATCCAGTCGGGCGGTGACATGGAACTGCACGCGGACAAGGTGACGAGCACGCGTCGCGCGATGAAGACGTCCACCAGCCAGATCGATCCGGCATCGCTCGCGCAGTTCGGCATTCCGATCAGCGGTCGCACGGGCCAGATCGGCGTGAAGGATCCGGACAGCATCGGCGGCGTCTACACCGAGCCGCCTCATGGCGGTCAGTGGAACAGCACGTATCAGTTCACGACCTACTACGCGGACAGCGCGACGGCGACGACCGTGACGGACATCAGCCCGGCCGCGCAGATCGTGTCGGGCGGCAAGATCGATGCGTCGTCGGTCGGCACGCTGCAAAACTACTGGAGCAACCTCGCGGCGGTCGGCGACATCAAGATGCCGGCCTACTACGACGCCGACGGCTGGGCGGCGTCCGGCCAGAAGCTGCCGGGCGTGTCGGTTTCCTACTCGGGCCAGTATCACTACAACAACTACGACAACTCGGAACACGACTGGCAGTTGCCGTTCGGCAACGCACCTTTCGTGACCGGTCGCCCGGGTGGTTACACGCAGGCGGCGCCGGCATCGATCAAGGATTACAAGCTACCGAAATACGACTCGACGTTGAGTTCGAACGGCACGATTTCGGGCACGGGCGTCAGCGTCAACAATACGGCGGGCAACGCATCGATTCCGTCGCTCGGCTTGCTGCCGGGGCAGTCGGTGCCGGGTCTCACCCCCACCAACCTGAGCGGCAACGCGAGCGGTGCGAAATCGGGTGCGTCGGCCGTGCACGGCGGTCCGTCGGCGCCGGTCGATCCGATCATCGCCAGCGCGACGGCGCTGAACGTCCTGAACAACCTCACCATTCCGCAAGGCGGCCTGTTCAAGCCGACGACCGCGCCGAATGCGAGCTACGTGATCGAAACGAATCCGGCGTTCACGAACCAGAAGAATTTCATGTCGAGCGACTACTTCTTCGGTCAGCTCGGCGTCGACCTCACGCATATCCCGAAGCGGCTCGGCGATGGTTTCTACGAGCAGCAGCTCGTGCGCAACGAAGTCACGGCGCTGACCGGCAAGGCCGTGCTCGGCCCGTACGCAGACCTGCAGACCATGTATCAATCGCTGATGGCGGCCGGCGCGGATCTGTCGAAGTCGCTCGATTTGCCAATCGGCGCGAGCCTGTCGGCCGATCAGGTGTCGAAGCTGACCAGCAACGTGGTCATGATGGAAACGCGAGTGGTCGACGGTCAGTCGGTGCTCGTGCCGGTCGTCTATCTCGCGAAGGCCAGCCAGCAGAATATCGACGGCCCGTTGATCAGCGCGACGAACATCGATTTCCAGAATGCACAGTCGTTCACGAACAGCGGAACGATCAAGGCGGACAACACGCTGGCAATCCAGGGCAAGCAGATCGACAACGCATTCGGCGCGCTGCAAAGCGGCGGACTGATGTCGCTGAAGACCGAGAACAACATCGACCTGACGTCGGCGAACGTGAAGGCCGGCAGCCTGCAGCTCGACGCCGGGAAAGACCTGATTCTCGATACGGCGACGAAGACGAATACGCGGGTGAGCCGCGACGGTGCGACGAGCGTGGTGACCACGCTTGGGCCGACCGCGAAACTCGACGTGGCGGGCGATGCGTCGATCACGACGGGCGGCAACTTCCAGCAGAACGCGGGCAACCTGTCGGTCGGTGGCAATCTCGGCATGAATGTCGGCGGTAACTGGGATCTCGGCGCGGTGCAGACCGGCGAGCACAAGATCGTGCAGCGGGCGAACGGCGTGTCGAATACCGACATCAACAAGGTCACCGGCAGCTCGGTGCAGGTTGGCGGCGCTTCACTGATCGGCGTTGGCGGTGATCTTACCGCCAAGGGCGCGCAGATCGACCTTGGCCAGGGCGGCACGATCGCGGCGCAGGGCAACGTGACGCTCGGCGCCGCAACCGCGACCTCGACTGTGAACAGCAACAGTTCGGGCAGCGACAGTCACGGCAGCTATGCGGAGACGCTGCATACGTTGGATCAAGCACTGACCGGGACGACGCTTAAGGGCGGCGACACGGTGAATATCGTGTCGGGCAAGGACATTACCGTAAGCGGCAGTGCGATTAGCCTAGACAAGGGCAACGCGAACCTGCTGGCGGCCGGCGACGTGAATATCGGCGCGGCAACCGAGACACACGAGCTGAACTCGCACGAAACGCACAGCCACAGCAATGTCGTAAGCGGCGTGAAGGTTGCGAGCGGGATCGACCAGACGATGACGCTCAATCGCGGCAGCCTGGTATCGGCGGACGGTGTGAACATCGTCAGTGGGAAGGACGTCAATGTTCAGGGCAGTACCATCGTCGGAACGAACGACGTTGCACTCACGGCTGCGCGTAATGTGACGGTGACGACGTCGCAGGATACCTTGCAGTCGTCGAGCTACTACGACAAGAAGGAGTCGGGGCTGATGTCGGGCGGTGGCCTGTCCGTGTCGATCGGCAGCAGTTCGTTGAAGACGACCAGCCAGACGAGCGAGGTGTCGAACAACAGCAGCACGATCGGTTCGCTGAAGGGCAACGTCAGCATCACCGCTGGAAACGACCTGCACGTGACGGGAAGCGACCTGATCGCAGCGAAGAATCTCAGCGGGACTGGCGCGAACGTGACTATCGATGCCGCGCAGGACACGAACCACCGCGGCGAGACGCAGGAAGTGTCGAAGAGCGGCCTGACGCTCGCGCTGAAGGCGCCGGTGATCGACGCGGTGTCGAATGCGGTGGGTCAATCGCGTGCGTCCAGTAATAGCCAGGACGGCCGTGCGGCGGCGCTGCACGGGATGGCCGCGGCGAGTGCGGCGTGGGATGCGAACGTAGCCGCGGGCGACGTGGTCAACGCGCTGGGCGCAGGAAAAACGCCTGAATTCAAGGTCGAACTCAGTGTCGGCAGCAGTCATAGCAAGAGCGCGTTCTCCGAAGACAGCGTGACGAATCGGGGCTCGAACGTGAATGCGGGCGGGACGGTGGCGTTTGCGGCAACGGGTAACGGGCAGCCAGGCAGCGGCAATGTGACGATCGCCGGCTCGAACGTGAACGCAAACGACGTGATTCTGGCGGCAAAAAATCAGGTCAATATCGTCAATACGACGGATACGGATTCGACGCGCAGCACGAACGAGTCGAAGAGCGCAAGTGTGGGCGTGTCGGTGGGTACGGGCGGCTTTGGCGTGTCGGCGGCGATGTCGAAGGCCAACGGCGACGGCAACAGCGATCTGGCGACGCAGAACAATAGTCACGTGAACGCGGCGAATACGGTCACGATCATCTCGGGCGGCGATACGAATATCATCGGCTCGAACGTGAAGGGCAATCAGGTGAACGCCGATGTGGGCGGGAATCTGAACATCGTGAGTGTGCAAGATACGATGTCGAGCGCAGCGCATCAGTCGAGTTCCGGCGGCGGCTTCAGCATCAGTCAGGGCGGCGCCAGTGCGAGTTTCAGCCAGAGCAAGGGCAACGCGTCGGGCAGTTATGCGGGCGTCAATGAGCAAGCCGGGATCCAAGCGGGTGATGGCGGCTTCAATATCAACGTCACTGGCAATACCGACCTGAAAGGCGGGCTGATCGCGAGCGGCGCGGATGCGTCGAAGAATTCGCTGACGACGGGTTCCCTCTCCTACTCCGACATCCAGAACCAGTCGCACTACGATGCGAGCTCGAGCGGTTTCAGCGCGGGCGCGACGACCGGCGACGGCGGGATGAACTACAGCACGCACGGCAGCACGTCGGGCAAGAATGCCGGTGGTGCCGCGCCCATGCTTGGCCAAAACGACAGCGGCAGCGACAGCGCGACGACGAAGAGCGGCGTCAGCGCCGGAACAGTCACGATCACGGATTCGGCGAACCAGAAGCAGGATGTGGCGAGCCTGAACCGCGATACGACGAACACGAACGGTACCGTCGCGAAGCTCCCCGACATGCAGAACCTGCTAGCCAACCAGTCGGACATGATGGCTGCGGCCAGCGCGGCAGGTGAAGCCGTATCGCGCAGGATTGGAGACTACGCGGACAAGATGATGAAGGACGCAGCGGCCAATGGCGACCAGGCAGGAGTCGATGCGTGGAAGGAAGGTGGAGCGAACCGCGCGCTGATGCAAGGTGCCGGCGCGGCACTCGTGACCGGGCTCGCCGGCGGCAACGCGGTCGGCGGCGCAGCCGGCGCGGCGATTGCGTCGATCGCGTCCGGCAAGCTGAACGATTTGAGCAGCGCGATCGCTGGCAGCGATCCGACAGGCAACGCCAATATGAATCAGGCGCTGGGCAACATCGTGGCGAACGCGCTTGCGACGGGTGCCGGTGCGGCCGTGGGCGGGGAATCGGGAGCCTTCTCGGGCTACAACGTGGATCGCTTCAATCGGCAGTTGCATCCGGACGAAAAGAAGGCTATCCACGACAAGGCGAACGGCGATAAGGCACTCGAAGACCGGTTGACCCGTGCGGCATGTTTTATTGACCAATGTTGGGCCGAATTCCCGCCCAACAGTGCGGCCTTCAACACAAACTTCGTCTCACTTGTTGAGGCGGAAAATTTGAAATCCGAAATCGGGTGGGTGAAGTCGCAGCAAGGTCAAGGTCTCTTCGCTTACACCGACGGTCAACGGTACGTGGATAACGTTAAGGCAAATCTTATTGCCCCCGGCAAGGATGCCATTAAACTCGTGACCGGTGGTCTTGCTGCAACAACCGGCCTTGGCGTATGTGGCTTTGGTGGTGCTGCATGTATTATTGGCGGCCCAATGACCGCAATGGGGGCCAGTGATTTCACCGAGGGCGCTTCTGGGTTGTATAACTTTTATATGGGAAGGGGCGCTGCAGGATTCAATCCATTGAGGGAGACGTTCTCTTCAGTTTCTCCCCAATGGGGCGGAACCATATATGACGTTGTAAATTTTGGCGTAAGTGTTGGGGGTCTTTTTGCGCCTCGCGCGCTTAATGTCGGACTTGCCGATGGCCTTGGTCGGCCGCAGTCTATGTTTGGCGTGTCAGTTCCTGCGTACAACAATGTCAAGTTGCTCCCACTAACAAAAATGCCGTTGCCGGGAGTAAATCAGCCCTTGATGTTGTTTGGTGTCGGATCGAGAGGGGTTGCTGTTTATAATGACGTATCAAAGGAAACCAAGGCAGGTCATCAATGACTGGAAATTTTTATGGGAAAGCCCGTCTTTTTGTGGCCGTTTCCTCAATATCATTTGGGACGGGGATGTTCTGGGCGTTTCTCGTGTCAGAGTTGGTTCGACATGCATTTGGATTTGATGAAAATAAAACGCTAATTTTTCTCGGTGGGCCATTTTTTATAATTTACTTTGTTTGGTGCTGCAAGGTGCTGCCTGGAATTCTGACAAAGAACAATCGCGCATAAGAATCTTCGAAACGAAAATTCTAAAAATCGTGCCTGGAATATTTTTTGGGGGGCGTGGAGTTGCGCTGGCGAAGCTGTAGGTATGTTCGGCGTTACCACGCCTCGCATCGGCAACGGCAATTCTGAGAGTTCGGTGATGTAGTATTGGCGAGTATATTTCTAACTGGATATGTGGAAATGAAATTTGATCGCGGTCCAGAATTTCGGCGCCCACGGGTAGGTCCATATCGTCAGACACGAACATATCATCTTCTGGTGACTCTATCCGGTGTCGTCGCGAAGGCGGTAAAGGGGCTTTTTGTTTTGGCTACCGTGGCGTTCTACCTTCTCGTCGAGAGCGCGGGTGGATCAACTGGTCCCACGTTATCTCGAAGCCGCTCGCTAATTTTCTGGGGCGCAGTCGTTGCTATCGCCATACTGTCATTTTTGCTTTTCCGTTTCCGGAGTTGAAAAGTCAATGCAACTTGGCTGGCAGTGCAGCCTGAATTTCCGATAAGCACACGACGTAGTCAATATTCACAATCACACGTCAAAAAATACATGAGAACTATTCGCCGGGGGAACTCCGCAGCAGCACTGCTGCTGATAGCGGCAAGTGTGTCGGCGCAGGAAGCGCCGCGCCTGGCTGTTCAGGGAAACGACCAGCAAATCCGACAGCAGGAGGAAGCGCGCGAGCGCGAACGGACCGTCACCGCGCCCGGGGTGCGTTCGAGCGTGACGGCGAGCGCAGAGTATCCGGCACTACCGTCCGAGTCACCCTGCTTTCGGATCGATCGCTTCGCACTCGACGTGCCCGACGCGCTGCCCGCTTCCCTGAAATCGCAAGGCGCATCCGCCTTGCCGATGGACCGCTTCGCCTTCGCGCGCGAATGGCTCGATCACTACGCCGGCCAGTGCGTCGGCAAGCAAGGCATCGACGTGCTCGTCAAGGGCCTGTCGCAAGCGATCCTGGCACGCGGGTATGTCACGACACGCGTGCTGTTGCCCGAACAGGATCTGTCGACCGGCACCCTGAAATTTTCGCTGATCCCCGGCGTGATCCGCCACGTGCGCTTCGCTGACGAGAAGCTGCGCGGCACCTGGAAAACCGCCTTCCCGACGCGCGATGGCGAACTGCTGAACCTGCGCGACCTCGAACAGGGCCTCGAACAAATGAAGCGCGTATCGAGCCAGGACGTGTCGATGCAGATCGTTCCTGCCGATGCACCGGGCGAGAGCGACGTCGTGCTCGACGTAAAGCGCGGCAAGCCGTGGACCGTGGTCGCGTCGATCGACAACTCGGGCACGCGCGCGACCGGCCGGCTACAGGGCAACCTGTCGCTCGGCATCGACAATCCGCTGGGCCTGAACGACATCTTCAACATCGGCGTGAGCCAGGATCTGGAATTCGGCGACAAGCGTCTCGGCTCGCACGGCTGGAACGGCTTTTACTCGATCCCGTGGGGATACTGGACCGCGACGCTCTCGGCATACACCAATACGTATTACCAACAGATCGCCGGCGTGAACCAGACGTTCATCGCGAGCGGTAATTCAAAGACGGTCGATTTCAAGCTGAACCGCGTGTTGTCGCGCAGCCAGAACGACGTCTTTGGCGCACAGTTCCGGCTCTCGCGCCGCTTCGGCCAGAGCTTTATCGAAGACACGGAGATTCCGCAGCAGCGCCGCAACAACACGTTCGTCGAATTTGGCCTGACTGATCGCCACTATTTCGGCAACGCGCAGTTCGACGGGACGCTTGCGTACCGGCAGGGCATCGGCGCATTCGGCGCACAGGACGACATCCTGGCAAGCGACGGTGGCCCGACCTACCGCTACAAGATGGCCGTGCTCGACGCGAACCTGTCGGTGCCGTTCGCCATCGCGCAGCAGCCGTTCCGCTACGTGACGACGTTCCACGGTCAGTACACGGGCAATACGCTGTACTACATCGACGACCTGACGATCGGCAGCCGGTACACGGTGCGCGGCTTCGACGGGGAAACCATGCTGGCCGCGTCGCGTGGCTTCTATTGGCGTAACGAGCTGCAGGCGCCGATCGGCCAAACCGGGCAGGCGGTATATGCGGGCATCGACTACGGCCGCGTGTGGGGCCCGCAGCCGGTCACACTCGTCGGCACGCAACTGGCCGGCGCCGTGATCGGCGTGAAGGGCAGCGTCGCGACTCGATTGGGCGCCTACGGTTACGACCTGTTTGCCGGTACACCGATCTACAAGCCATCCGGATTCCCGACGGCACGGGTAACCGTCGGTTTCCAGGTCACTGCACAGTTCTGATGAAAGGGGAGCGCGCCGGTATTCGGCACGCTGTGGTCGGAAACGACGTCGACGACGGCCGGGACCTGACGGCCTTGCCGGGCACCCGGATCGCCGGTCTATTGTCCGGGAGCCACGAGCCACGTTCCCGCCGCGACGTCAGTGTTGCCATCGACGCACGGGCGAGGCTATACCTGGGCGCTCTGTAATCCGGCCGCGGCCTCACAACCCGACGCCATACACCTCCCCCGCCGCCGCGCGAATCGCATCGGCCATCATCGCGACGGCCGGCGAATGCAGCCGGTCGGTGCGCGTGATGATCCCGAAATCGTCCATCCGGCAATCCATCTCCAGCGGCAGCACCGTGACGATCCCGTGCCGCGCGTAGTAACGCGCGACGTCCTCGGCCAGCACCGCGATCATGTCGCTCTGTTCGAGCAGCTGCGTGATGAACAGCAGCGCGGACGTCTCGACGAGATTCGCCGGCGGCGCGAGGCTCGCGCGCTGGAACACGAGATCGAAGCGGTGGCGCAGCACGCTGCCGGCCGGCGGCACGACCCACGCGGCGCGCTGCACGTCCGCGAGGGACAGCGGCGCTTGCGCGAGCAGCGGATGGCCGGGCCGCACGACCGCGGCGACCGACTCGCCGGTCAGCGGCTCGTAGCGCAGCCGCAGCTTGTCGTGTTCGGCGGAGAGCCGGCCGATCACGATGTCGATTTTTTCCTGTGCGAGATGTTCGAGCAGCACGTTGCTGGTGTCGATCTCGACCGACACGTGCAAGCCGGCATGCGTGCCCTTCACCGCAGCGACGGCCGGCGGCACGAGCCGCAGGCCCGGCGACGTGATCGCCCCCACCGCCACGTGCCCGAGATGGCCGGCCTTCAGCGCGGCCAGTTCCTCGTGCGCCTGGTCGAGGCTGCCGAGCGCCGCGCGCGCATGGCGGATCAGCGCGTCGCCGTACAGCGTCGGCCGCATCCCGCGCGGCAGGCGCTCGAACAGCACCGCGCCGATCGATTCCTCGAGTTCGCGCAGCAGCTTCGACGCGGCCGGCTGCGTCATGTTCAGCGCGGCCGCCGCGCGGTGAATGCTGCCTTCGTCGGCGAGCGCGACGACCAGCAGAAGCTGGCGCGTCTTCAGGCGGCCACGGTTTCCCCACGGGCTGGCTTCGGGCATCGTACGGGTTTATATCGATATCGGAATCGATATCGTAATCGCCAAAAACGTCATTAGCCAGTTATCAAAATTCTGCCTAGACTGCGCCGGTATCCCGTCACCACAGGACTGACGATGTCGGCAACGAAACCCAGGCTGCGCTCCACCCAATGGTTCGGCACGAACGACAAGAACGGCTTCATGTACCGGAGCTGGATGAAGAACCAGGGCATCCCCGATCACGAGTTCGACGGCCGGCCGATCATCGGCATCTGCAATACGTGGTCCGAACTGACGCCATGCAATGCGCACTTCCGCAAGCTCGCCGAGCACGTGAAGCGCGGGATCTCCGAGGCCGGCGGCTTCCCGGTCGAGTTCCCGGTGTTCTCGAACGGCGAATCGAACCTGCGCCCGTCGGCGATGCTCACGCGCAACCTCGCGTCGATGGACGTCGAGGAGGCGATCCGCGGCAACCCGATCGACGCGGTCGTGCTGCTCGCCGGCTGTGACAAGACGACGCCCGCGCTGCTGATGGGCGCGGCGAGCTGCGACGTGCCGGCGATCGTCGTGTCGGGCGGGCCGATGCTGAACGGCAAGCTCGAAGGCAAGAACATCGGCTCCGGCACCGCCGTGTGGCAACTGCACGAAGCGCTGAAGGCCGGCGAGATCGATGTCCATCACTTCCTGTCGGCCGAAGCCGGGATGTCGCGTTCGGCCGGCACCTGCAACACGATGGGCACCGCGTCGACGATGGCGTGCATGGCCGAGGCGCTCGGCGTCGCGCTGCCGCACAACGCGGCGATTCCGGCCGTCGATTCGCGCCGCTACGTGCTCGCGCACATGTCCGGCATCCGCATCGTCGAGATGGCGCTCGAAGGGCTCGTGCTGTCGAAGATCCTCACGCGCGCGGCGTTCGAGAACGCGATCCGCGCGAACGCGGCGATCGGCGGCTCGACCAACGCGGTGATTCACCTGAAGGCGATCGCGGGCCGCATCGGCGTGCCGCTCGAACTGGAAGACTGGATGCGTATCGGCCGCGACACGCCGACGATCGTCGACCTGATGCCGTCGGGACGCTTCCTGATGGAAGAGTTCTATTACGCGGGCGGGCTGCCGGCGGTGCTGCGCCGGCTCGGCGAAGGCGGGCTGCTGCCGAACCCGGATGCGCTGACGGTGAACGGCAAGTCGCTGTGGGACAACGTGCGCGAAGCGCCGAACTACGACGACGAAGTGATCCGCCCGCTCGACCGGCCGCTGATCGCGGACGGCGGCATCCGCATCCTGCGCGGCAATCTCGCGCCGCGCGGCGCGGTGCTGAAGCCGTCGGCGGCGAGCCCCGAGCTGCTCAAGCATCGCGGCCGCGCGGTCGTGTTCGAGAACCTCGACCACTACAAGGCGACGATCAACGACGAGGCGCTCGACATCGACGCAAGCTCGGTGATGGTGCTGAAGAACTGCGGGCCGCGCGGGTATCCGGGGATGGCCGAGGTCGGCAACATGGGGTTGCCGCCGAAGCTGCTGCGTCAGGGCGTGAAGGACATGGTGCGGATTTCCGACGCACGGATGAGCGGCACCGCGTACGGCACGGTCGTGCTGCACGTCGCGCCGGAAGCCGCCGCCGGCGGCCCGCTCGCGGCCGTGCGCAACGGCGACTGGATCGAGCTCGACTGCGAGGCCGGCACGCTGCATCTCGATATTACGGATGACGAACTGCAGCGCCGCCTGTCGGACGTCGATCCGACCGCGGCGCCGGGCGTGGCCGGCCAGCTCGGCAAGGGCGGCTACGCGCGGCTGTACATCGATCACGTGCTGCAGGCCGACGAGGGGTGCGACCTCGACTTCCTGGTCGGCACGCGCGGCGCGGAAGTGCCGAGCCATTCGCATTGAGCGGCTGCGCGGCAGCCGGTTGCGGTCTTTCCCGGCCCGCGCAACGTGAAACCGTAAACGCATGACGGCCGGTCGTCACCGAGGCCGAAGCAGGACGCGAACCATGACATCGAGCAGCACGCCGCGCTATCGCGGCATCTTCCCCGTCGTTCCGACGACGTTTACCGATACGGGTGAACTCGACCTCGCGAGCCAGAAGCGCGCGGTCGATTTCATGATCGACGCGGGCTCGGACGGGCTGTGCATCCTCGCGAACTTCTCCGAGCAGTTCGCGATCACCGACGACGAACGCGACGTGCTCACGCGCACGATCCTCGAGCACGTCGCGGGCCGCGTGCCGGTGATCGTCACGACGTCGCATTACAGCACCCAGGTGTGCGCGGCGCGCAGCCTGCGCGCGCAGCAGCTCGGCGCGGCGATGGTGATGGCGATGCCGCCGTACCACGGCGCGACGTTCCGCGTGCCGGAAGCGCAGATCTTCGAGTTCTATGCGCGCGTGTCCGACGCGATCGCGATTCCGATCATGGTCCAGGACGCGCCCGCGAGCGGCACCGCGCTGTCGGCCTCGTTCCTCGCGCGGATGGCACGCGAGATCGAGCAGGTCGCGTACTTCAAGATCGAGACGCCGGGCGCCGCGAACAAGCTGCGCGAGCTGATCCGGCTCGGCGGCGATGCAATCGAGGGGCCGTGGGACGGCGAGGAGGCGATCACGCTACTCGCCGACCTGCACGCGGGCGCGACCGGCGCGATGACGGGCGGCGGGTTTCCGGACGGCATCCGGCCGATCCTCGAAGCGTGGCGCGAAGGGCGCCATGACGACG
Source organism: Burkholderia sp. AU6039 (assembly GCF_002223365.1). Classification (NCBI taxonomy): domain Bacteria; kingdom Pseudomonadati; phylum Pseudomonadota; class Betaproteobacteria; order Burkholderiales; family Burkholderiaceae; genus Burkholderia; species Burkholderia sp. AU6039. The sequence continues at coordinate 321,359 of NZ_NKFK01000006.1, read as the reverse complement.
CCTACGCGCGCTACCAGGCCTGGTTGCCGCTGATCAACCACGAGAACCGCCAGTCCGGGATCCTCACCGCGAAGGCGCTGATGTGCGCAGGCGGCGTGATCGCGTGCGAGCGGCCGCGGCACCCGATGCCGGAACTGCATCCGGACACGCGCGCGGAACTGCTCGCGATCGCGCGCCGGCTCGATCCGCTCGTGCTGCGCTGGGCGCACTGAACGGTCACCGAACGATTCGCGAAGGAGGCATGCACGATGAGTGATCAGGTTTCGCTGGGGGTCGTCGGCATCGGCAAGATTGCGCGCGACCAGCATCTTCCGGCGATCGACGCCGAACCGGGTTTCAAGCTGACCGCGTGCGCGAGCCGTCACGCGGAAGTCGCCGGCGTGCGCAACTATCGCGACCTGCGCGCGCTGCTGGCCGCCGAGCGCGAGCTCGACGCCGTGTCGCTGTGCGCGCCGCCGCAGGTGCGCTATGCGCAGGCGCGCGCCGCGCTCGAAGCCGGCAAGCACGTGATGCTCGAGAAGCCGCCGGGCGCGACGCTCGGCGAAGTGGCCGTGCTGGAAGCGCTCGCGCGCGAGCGCAGCCTCACGCTGTTCGCGACCTGGCATTCGCGCTGCGCGAGTGCGGTGGAGCCCGCCCGCGCCTGGCTCGCGACGCGCGCGATCCGTGCGGTGCAGTTGCGCTGGAAGGAAGACGTGCGGCGCTGGCATCCGGGGCAGCAATGGATCTGGGAGCCGGGCGGCCTCGGCGTGTTCGACCCGGGCATCAACGCGCTGTCGATCGTCACGCGCATCCTGCCGCGCGAGCTCGTGCTGCGCGAGGCGACGCTCATCGTGCCGAGCGACGTGCAGACGCCGATCGCCGCCGAGCTCGATTGCGCGGATACCGACGGCGTGCCGGTGCGCGCGGAATTCGACTGGCGGCACGGCCCGGTCGAGCAATGGGAGATCGCGGTCGACACGGCCGACGGCGTGCTCGCGATCAGCCGCGGCGGCGCGCAGCTGTCGATCGCGGGTGAGCCGGTCGAGCTCGGGCCCGAACGCGAGTATCCGGCGCTGTATGCGCACTTCCATGCGCTGATCGCGCGTGGCGAAAGCGACGTCGACGTGCGGCCGCTGCGGCTCGTCGCCGATGCGTTCCTGTTCGGCCGGCGCGTACAGACCGACGCGTTCGGCCGCTGATCACGCGGGCGCGCCGCGGCGCGATCGCACACGACGAATCATTACGGCACAAGCCGATATCAAGGAGACACCGCATGAACCGCACGACTCACACGATCCGCCGCCATACCCTGCGCGCGCTGCTCGCCGCGCTTTGCATTGCACCGCTCGGCATGCAGGGCGCCGCGCGCGCCGACGCGCCGCTGAAGATCGGCTTCCTGGTGAAGATGCCCGAGCAGGCGTGGTTTATCAACGAGCAGAACGCGGCGTCCGCGCTCGGCCAGAAGGAGAATTTCTCGGTCGTGAAGATCGGCACGCCCGACGGCGAGAAGGTGCTGGCCGCGATCGACAACCTCGGGTCGCAGGGCGCGCAGGGCTTCGTGATCTGCGCGCCGGACGTGCGCCTCGGCCCGGCGATCGCCGCGCGTGCGAAGCGCTACAACATGAAGTTCGTGACCGTCGACGACCAGCTCGTCGATTCGACCGGCAAGCCGCTGCCGAACGTGCCGCACCTCGGGATGTCGGCGACCAAGATCGGCAACCAGGTCGGCCAGGCCATTGGCGACGAGATGAAGCGGCGCGGCTGGAAGCCCGAGGAAGTCGGCGCGTTGCGGATCACGAACTACGAGCTGCCGACCGCGAAGCTGCGCACCGACGGCGCGACCCAGGCGCTGCTCGCGAGCGGGTTCCGCAAGGAGAACGTCTTCGACGCGCCGCAGAAGACGACCGACGACGAAGGCGGCTTCAGCGCGGCCGCGCCGGTGCTCGCGCGCCATCCGAACGTGAAGAAGTGGGTGGTCTACGCGCTGAACGAGGAGACCGTACTCGGCGCGGTGCGTGCGACCGAGCAGCTGCACATCCCGGCGGCCGACGTGATCGGCGTGGGCATCAACGGCGCGGGCGAGGCGTTCGCCGAATTCCAGAAGAAGGAGCCGACCGGCTTCTACGGGACGATCGCCGTCAGCTCGACGAACCACGGCAAGGACAGCACGCAGAACCTCGTCGAATGGATTCGCGACGGCAAGACGCCGCCGGCCGACACGCAGACGAGCGGCAAGCTGATGACGCGTGCGAACTGGCAGGCCGTGCGCGCCGAGCTCGGCATCTGAGCGCACGAGGCGAGAACGCGATGACGACGCAGACGATGACGGCCGTATCCGGCAACGATGTCGCCGAGACGCCGCCGGGCGGCCCGCTGCTCGCGCTCGACGGCATCACGGTGACGTTCCCGGGCGTGCGCGCGCTCGACGCCGTGTCGCTGTCGGTGCGCGCGGGCGAAGTGCACGGGCTGATGGGCGAGAACGGCGCGGGGAAGTCGACGCTGCTGAAGGTGCTGTCCGGCGTGAACCAGCCGCAGGCCGGCACGCTGACGCTGAACGGCACGGTGCAGCGCTTCGCGTCGACGCGCGCGGCGCTGGAGGCCGGCATCGCGATCATCTACCAGGAGCTGCATCTGGTGCCCGAGCTGACGGTTGCGGAGAACCTGATGCTCGGGCAACTGCCGAGCCGGCTCGGCGTGGTCGACGAGCGCACGCTCGCCGCGCGCGCGCTCGATGCGCTGGAGCGGCTCGGCGAGCACATCGATCCGGGCATTCCGGTGAAGTACCTGTCGATCGGCCAGCGCCAGATGATCGAGATCGGCAAGGCGCTGATGCGCGACGCGCGCGTGATCGCGTTCGACGAGCCGACGAGTTCGCTGTCCGCGCGCGAAACCACGCAACTGTTCCGGATCATCCGCGCGCTGCGCGCGGAAGGCCGCGCGATCATCTACGTCACGCACCGGATGGAGGAAGTGTACGAACTGTGCGACCGCGTGACGGTGTTCCGCGACGGCCGCCGCATCGACACGTTCGATTCCGTCACCGATCTCGACCGCGACCGGCTGATCGGCTGCATGGTCGGTCGCTCGATCGAGGACGTGTACGGCTACCGGCCGCGCCCGGCCGGCGACGTGCTGATCGAGGCGAAGGGGCTGGCGGGGCCCGGGTTGTCCGAGCCGGTGTCGTTCACCGCGCGGCGCGGCGAGATCGTCGGTTTCTTCGGGCTCGTCGGCGCAGGCCGCTCGGAGCTGATGAAGCTGCTGTACGGTGCCGCGCGCCCGAGCGCGGGGCACGTCGAGCTGAACGGGAAGCGGGTCGCGTTCGGCAGCCCGCGCGACGCGGTGCGCGCCGGTCTCGCGCTGTGCCCGGAAGACCGCAAGCAGGAGGGCATCGTCGCGATCGCGTCGGTGGCCGACAACCTGAACATCAGCGCGCGCCGGCATTTCAGCCCGGCGCGGGTGCTGCTCGACGGGCGGCGTGAACGCGAACTCGCGCAACGCTACATCGAGCGGCTCGCGATCAAGACTCGCGACGGCGACACGCCGATCGGCGCGCTGTCCGGCGGCAACCAGCAGAAGGTCGTGCTCGCGCGCTGGCTGGCCGAGCGCATCGACGTGTTCCTGATGGACGAGCCGACGCGCGGCATCGACGTCGGCGCGCGCGCGGAAATCTACAACCTGTTCTATGAACTCGCGGAAGCGGGCCGCACGGTGATCCTCGTGTCGAGCGACCTGGCCGAGGTGATCGGCGTGTCGGACCGGATCATCGTGATGAAGCAAGGACGGATCGCGGGCGAGGTCGCGAAGGCGCAGGCGACGCCCGACGCGCTGATCAAGCTCGCGCTGCCGCGCTAGCGCCCCGCAACGATCAACCGGATGCAAACGACATGAGCCAGGCAATGCAACCCCAACGCACTTCCCCGTCCCCCGATGCCGCCGTCGCACCTGCGCGAGCGCGCGGCGGCGTGTGGCAGCTGATCAACCGCTCCGGCATCGTGATGGTGTTTCTCGTGCTGTTCGCGACGCTGTCGCTGACCGTGCCGGACTTCCTCACGCCGCGCAACATCCAGGGCCTGCTGTTGTCGGTCACGCTGATCGGCTCGATCGCGGTGACGATGATGTTCGTGCTCGCGCTCGGCGAGGTCGACCTGTCGGTCGCGTCGATCGTCGCGTTCTCGGGCGTCGTCGCGTCGACGCTGATCACCGCGACGCACAGCGTCGTGCTCGGCATCGCGGGCGGCGTGCTCGCGGGCGGGGCGGTCGGGCTCGTCAACGGCGTGCTGATCGCGCGCTGGCGGATCAACTCGCTGATCGTCACGCTCGCGATGATGGAAGTCGTGCGCGGGCTCGCGTTCATCACGTCGAACGGCGACGCGGTGATGATCTCCGAGGAACGCTTCTTCGATCTCGGCGGCGGCTCGTTCCTCGGCATCTCGTATCCGATCTGGAGCAACATCGTCGGCTTCGTCGTGTTCGGCTTCCTGCTGCGCAAGACGGTGTTCGGCAAGAACGTGCTCGCGGTGGGCGGCAACGGCGAGGCCGCGCTGCTCGCGGGGCTGCCGGTGATGCGCATCAAGATCACCGTGTTCGTGCTGCAGGGGCTCGTGACGGGTTTTGCCGGCGTGATGCTCGCGTCGCGGATGAGCCTCGGCGACCCGAAGACGTCGGTCGGGCTCGAGCTCGGCGTGATTTCCGCGTGCGTGCTGGGCGGCGTGTCGCTGACGGGCGGCGTCGCGACGATCTCCGGTGTGCTGGTCGGCGTGCTGATCATGGGCTCCGTCCAGGATGCGATGAGCCTGCTGAACGTGCCGACGTTTTACCAATATCTGATACGTGGCGGAATTCTGTTGCTCGCGGTGCTGTTCGACCAGTATCGTCGCAACCAGCGGCGCGCGATGAAGATCTGACCCTTGGCGAACGCGCGGCCGCCTGCATAAGCGACGAATATCGGGAGACGGCATGCAACAGATTCATCCGGCCGGGCAGGCGACGCTGCTGGCGGACACCCGCAACACGCTCGGCGAAGGTGCGACGTGGTGCGACAGGACGCACGCGCTGTATTGGGTGGATATCGAAGGTGCGCAACTGTGGCGCTGCCGTGCGGATGGCTCCGACCTCACGCCGTGGGCGATGCCCGAGCGGCTCGCGTGCTTCGCGCTCACGCGCGACCCGGACGTGCTGCTCGTCGGGCTCGCTACGCATCTCGCGTTCTTCAATCTGCGCAGCGGCGCGTTCACGCGGATCGTCGACGTCGAACCCGAGCTGCCGACGCGGCTGAACGACGGGCGCTGCGACGGTTCCGGCGCGTTCGTGTTCGGGATGAAGGACGAGGGTAGCGAGCCGCCGAAAGCGGTCGGCGGGTTCTACCGGCTCAATGCCGATCTCACGCTGGAGCGGCTCGCGTTGCCGCCGGCGGCGATCGCGAACAGCATCGGGTTTTCGCCGGATGGCACGAAGATGTACTTTTGCGATTCGCTGGTGCGCGAGATTTTCGTCTGCGATTACCGCGCGGGCGGCGATGTCGCGAACGTGCGGTCGTTTGCGCGCCTGACCGATCCCGACGGCGATCCGGACGGCTCGATCGTCGATCGCGACGGCGGCCTGTGGAACGCGCAGTGGGGTGGCCGGCGCGTGGTGCGCTACGGGCCGGACGGTGTCGAAACGGATCGCGTGGCTGTACCGACCGCGCAGCCGAGTTGCGCGGCGCTCGACGGTGAGGGTCGCCTCTACGTGACGAGCGCGCGCATCGGATTGAGCGACGATGCGCTGGCCGACGACCCGCATGCGGGCGGTGTGTTCGTCGCGCAGACGCGGCACACGGGGTTGCCGACGGCGCGGTTTGCGGGAACGCCCGCGGCCTGAATGGCCGGCGATGACGGGGGAAGTCCATCCATTCGCGGACAAGAATCCGGTTAGTTCGGGGGGATGTCTTGAACGCGATTTTGCTTATGGACTTCGGTCTTTCCGGCTCACGCTTGATCAGATTCCGGGTCGTCCTGCATCCACCATACCGGATGATCATGCGGCTCTCGCAACCACATCCAGCGACCCGGCACGTGCTCGGTGGGCCGCCGTTGTTCGCGTTCCTCCCAAGGCATCAACGTGCGGACCGTGGGGAATGCTCGCCCCTTGTAGACCACCAATGAGTGGCTGGAAACCGTGGAGAATCCCTCCCACAACCCGGTCTCGGGACACAGCATGCCAGTGCACAGGTTCATTTCGCCGTATTTCTGACGTTTCGCCTGCCGCTCTTCAAGGCGACGTTGCCTGCGTTCCTCGGGCGTCAAGATTTTGTATGTGCGGCGTATCTCGACTATCCACAGTCGCTGCGGAAATGATCCATCCATCGGATTGATGTAACCAAGATCGACATCGATTGGAAATTTGCTCCCGGGGATGTCTTTTGAGCGATAGCGAAAGGACTGCAAGTTGGGAGCATCGGGGGTGCGCGTCCTTATTTCATTCCCATATCGATGATTCCCTCGAGAGTTAACCCAATAGTCCTCTAACTGGAGAAGTGACTTTATTTCCGTGTCAGGCAGATTGGCAACCCTTGCGTCAACGACAATTCTTACCCCAGCCGGAACAATTTTCACCTTGTCGCGATCCTCACTGTAGTCTTCCGGATCGTCGCCAGTGGAAAATTCAATCTTCGTCCCGCGCAGCGCACGATTTTTGTATTTATAAAGAAACCCTTTTGCGGGAGGGTGCGTCCACGTCGTGTAGTTTGTCCCAAAGATAATATTCTTCGGATCGTATGGCGCATCATCGCGCAGGATCGACATTGCTGTTTTAAGGATGGCGCGCAGCGCGACGCGCTGCTCTTCGGCTGTCGTCTGCATTTCAAATCCCTCCCCCAACGGCGTTAAGTGAAGCATCGTATCCTCCTGTGCACGTACCGGGGTTGCGCACGAAAGCACGATCAGGGCGGTCCCAATAGGCTTGCACCACTTCCGCACACGCATAAGCATCTTCTTCATGTAACTGGCTCAGGTATCCCTCTTCGAATCTCACCATCTTGGCCGCCGTTTCTGGCGAAACTCTCAACAGCTTGCACACCTCGGCCTGTGCGATCGGCACATCGGGTTTCATATAGGTTCCGCCCGTCTGATTTTGCATGTGCGAAATCATCCAGTAATAGTGAAAAACCAACATGCGATGTAGCCCAGCCATTACCCGCGCGTCATCTGGGAGTCGCGTCTTCTCGGCTGTGAAAAAAACATCTTTGCGCATACTGTCGTCATACACTCGCATTGCCTGAGAGAACATCGCGTAATCGCTCGGATGTTGTTGAAGCAAGGCCATCATCCAGAATGTTTGCTGGCAATGTCGTGCCTCGTGATAAAGCAAATCCGCGAATGCCTTCAGCGTGCCATCCAAGGACGTCGCATTATTCGATGATTTAACGATTTTCGCGATTTCTCTCTCCTGGATACCTATTACCCAGTAGTTTCCAACAAATGATGCACTGACATCCGAGCGCATGTTGTATTTGGCAGCCCCTTCCGTTGCATTAACAATATCGATCTTGGGAGTCGCCCCATTTGACTTCATCGGGTCCCCTGAAGAACCACTTGGCAATCCAAACGGCCCCGCCGCAAGGGCGGTATTCAATACATTGCCAACCGCAAGCGCGATGCTTTCCTTTGCCTCATCCGATATCTCGCCGCTCAACGTATCGAACCTGCCCCACTCGATCCCGTTGAGTGCCTTCTTGATCGCTACCGCATAGGCCTTCGCCACCGGATACTCGACATCCCGGCGCACCGGCATGTCAGGAGGTGCATCACCCTGTTTAGCCCCGTCGATGAAGTGATGGAAGCGCAACCCGAAGTTCAGCGGATCGCAGGTCGCGAACGCGGCCGGCTGACGCTCGGACGTCGCTCCCTGTTCCGGGGTGCTGACCTTCTTGCCCTTGATCGTCGTGGTGCGTTTGTCGGCGTTCGGAGCTTGCGCGGTGTAGGGCGTCGTGTTGTCACGCACGACGGCCGCCCGGTTCACCGCAATCACCCTGTCCGGATCGCTCGCCGCCAGCAGTTCCACCGTGCCGAACGCGATGTCGTGGCTCGTCACGACTTCCGTTTCGCCCAGCTCGTTGCTTATGCCCTCGATCACGTGGCCGTTGTCGAGCGTGACCCGGTACGGCTGGTTCGGCAGCGCAAATCCGCTGTCATGCTCCAACAGCACGAAGTGCGCGGCATATTGCCCCGGATGGTCGGGTGTGACCGGCAGGCGCATGGGTCGCACCTGGCCTTCGTCTGTCTGATGACTGCCGGCATAGATCGTATGTTCGCCGGCCGTTCGCACCACATAACCTTGATCGCTGATGCGAACCTCCGTACTTCCTGCGTGCAGCACGATTTCGTCTGCCGCGTGCAAGTGGATGCTGTCGGTTGTACTCGTAATGTTGATGGTCTTTTTCGCGGTGAGGTCGACACCATCGGTCTGCGCTTCGATCCGCACTTTTCCTGCTGCTGCGACGAGCGCCATGCCGGCCTTGTGCACGAACAGCGAGAACGCATTCGACACGCTCGCGAACAGAGAACGCCCCACGGCAAGCCCGACATGCCGGCCGCTGGTTACGGCAACATCCTCGCCGCTCGCAATATGAGCGCTACGCTCAGCCGCCAGACTGAATCCGGCTGGTCCGGCCAGTACGATGTCCGCCTCTGTCAATTCCGGGAAATCGTCTGGGCCGGCAGGCGTATTGCCCCGAATCGCATCGTTGCGCGCCTTGATCGCCTTGGCCACATCGCTCTGATCCGCGGCGGGCTGTTGCACCTGATGTTGCTGCGCCAGGCCCGTGAGGCTCTCCTGTAGTTCGCGCGCCCGCGTGAGTCGGCCTATGGCCTCCTTGGCGTCCTTCGCATGACCCGGGCCGCCCGGTTGGCCGTCCGTCGATACAAACAAACCCTTCAACGCCCGAACGACGCCCCAATCGTCGGTGCGAAGATCGAAGCCTCTGCCGCGAGCATCGGCGCGCCCCGTCTTGCGCGTCATTCGCCGAAGGTTGCCGAGGCTCAGCATCGACGCGCCCGCGTCGCTGGCAAGCTGCGTCTGGATTTGTTCCCGCGTATCGTCAATGGCCAGATGGCCGGATGCCGTACCGTGGAGTTCACGGCCGCGAATCACCGATATCGCGTGATTGTGCGGTTGGTCCAGTGCAGGCTGGCGGAACGCGTTGACGACGCTCCCGATGATCACCGGCAAATCCGGGTCGCCGTAGTAGTGCGACACCGCCACTTCATGACCGATGCGCGGGATGAACGTCGCTCCCATGTCAACGCCTTGCCACGGCGACAGCACACGCAGCCAGATGCCCGAATTTTCGTCGTGCTGACCTTGCCGGTCCCATTGGAACTGTACTTTTACCCGACCGTATTGGTCCGTCCAGATTTCCTGCCCGGCGGGGCCGACGACGATTGCTTTCTCAGGTCCGCCCATAATGGGCTTGCGTACGCTGCGCTCCAGTCGAAACGGTTCGTTCGTCGGCAACAGTTCGAACTGCGCGTCGGCGCGATAGGTTTGCTCGTGACCGGTTCTCCCGGCGAGGTCCTCGATATCGAGCGTGCAGGACAGAACCACGTACTCGCGATTCGCAGCCTGCTGCGGATGGCCGATGAGCGTAAAGGTGTGACCAACCGTGAGGCCGCGCAGACTTCCTTTGCCGTTCACCCGTCGCCCGCCACAGCGCTGCGCCTCAAGCCGCACACGCGCGAAGTGCAGCGCCTCCCGCTCAGTATCGTTCGGCTGGCCCGTCAGCCCGTGCGCGCCGGCGAGCGGCTGACTGTAGTCTCCCCAGTCATAAATCTCGCCATCCGAGCTGGCCGTCGGACGAGGGTCTTCCACGGTAGTGTCCAGCCTCGCGCGTGGCCGCGTGTAGTCGTAATCCGTCACGCTCACGGATCCTGCCGTCAATCGACTGGTCACGGACAGCGTATGAATGTGTTCCTCGTCGATGCGCTGACCGCCGGGTGGCAGATAGCGCAAGGTCTCGTAAGCCTCGCCGTGCGGTTGGTGTCCGCCCATCGTGTCGCACAAGACCAGACGGTGATGGCCGTCATCATGTTCGAACCACCACCAGATGCCCCATTCCTCCCAGAGCCGTTGCAGGAACGCCCAGTCCGATTCAAACGCTTGTCGCTGGACGTCGCGTTTGGGATAGATGCCCCGAAAGGCGCCCAGCCGCTTGTCGACAGGGTAGGGATATTTCGACAGCACCGCGTCGGTGATTTCGACGACGGTCATATCCTGAAACAGCCGGCAATCCTGCGTCAGGGTCGCGCGATAGAGCCATGGCCGCAGTTCGAGTTCGTACAGGATCGCGTCACGATCCTGACCGGCAAGCCGTGCCACTTCGACCAATCCGGTGATCTCGCGCGTACCCGCCCCGATGTTGCCGCGCCCGGTGTTACCCGCCAGCCCCGGCATGAACCGACCTTTGCCTTCGAGCTGGATCGACACGGTGACTTCCGTGCCGACTATCTTGTCCAGATCGAGATCGGCCGTGCGGCTCGGCGAAATAGCATAGGCGTCGTCGGTGCGCAGTGTGACGAGGTAGCGGCATTCGTCGAGGCGGCCGATGGTTTCGGTGCCTTGCAGGCGCACCGGGATGAATACCGGCAGCGCATCCACGCCATAGGTCGGCAATGACGCACCCGCGATCGACAGCGTGCGAGCCTGAGCAAAAAGCGCCATTTACGCTGCCCCTGTCGTCCGCTGACCAATGATGGTCGCACCGCACCCGGTCTTGTCGCCGTGATAGCCCACGCGCCGGCCGTGATGGGTACGCGGGCCACTCGCCAGCAATGGGAAAATGCTACCGCATTTCGGATAACGAACGTCGTGGCCATCAAGAGCGACACCAATGCCAAGATGCTTCAGATTACTGGCAGCTTCAATGACGGTGCCGCCATGATCGGTGGCGTCTCCAAGTCGAACCATTTCGAGGCCTTGTGCGTTCTTCATCGATGACACGTTCGAGGAATGAGGCACTCTTTTACCTCGCATCAAAGCGCCGCACAATTTTCAAGATGGGATTGGGTAATTTTCAATATTTTAATTAGCAGATCGACTGATATTTTCGTACTTATATGAGCTCATTGTGAATGTGACCCGTGTCGAGATCGATGTCACGGCTATGCGATTCGCCTCCCGACGTGCTGGTAAGATGGCCCGCAATTCCATCCCGCCCGCACCATGAGTTCCGCACCGACCAAACCCGCGAATCCAAAGAACGCCGCGAAGAACACCGCCCGCGCGACCGGCGACAAGCCGAAGGCGCGCGTGCAGCAGCGCCTGACCTACGTGATCGGCGGTCTCGACCGGCTGCTGCGTCGCCACATGACCGACGCGCTCGCGCCGCTTGGCATCACGCTCGCGCAATACACGGCGCTGTCGGTGCTCGAGGCGCGCGGCGCATCGTCGAACGCGCAACTGGCCGAGCGCTCGTGGATCACGCCGCAATCGGCGAATGAAGTGATGAGCGTGATGGCCGCCCGTGGTTTCGTCACGCGTGAAGCCGACCCGTCGCATGGCCGCATCATCCTGCTGACGCTGACCGACGAAGGCGCGGCGATGCTGCGCGAATGCGAAGCCGTGCTGCGCCCGCTCGAGACGCGCATGCTCGGCGACGTCTCCGCGGACACAGCCGCGGACGTGCAGCGCGTGCTCGAACTGTTCTCGCGCAACCTGCGCGGCTGACCCCCTTCCGAACCTTCATCGCGCCGGCCCGTGCGGGCCGCGTTCGCGTTGCCGGTCGCCTGACCGTTCCCCGATTCCGTCGCCTCCTGCCGCTTTCCGCTCCGGGTTTACACCGGCGCGCGTGCCGCTTGCAATATCAGGTAGCCTGATATTAAATGAAGCCGTCCGCAGCAGGAATGCTGCGCACCGAATCGCACTGGAAACGAACGACAGGAACCGACATGAGCAAGTACGACAACCGCTGGCAGACCGTTGAAGTGAAGGTGGAGGCCGGCATCGCGTGGGTGACGTTGAATCGCCCCGAGAAGCGCAACGCAATGAGCCCGACGCTGAACCGGGAGATGCTGGAAGTCCTCGACGCGGTCGAGTTCGACGACGAGGCGAAGGTGCTGGTGCTGACCGGCGCGGGCGCTGCATGGACCGCCGGCATGGACCTGAAGGAGTACTTCCGGGAGATCGACGGCGGCTCCGACGCGCTGCAGGAAAAAGTGCGCCGCGACGCATCGGAGTGGCAGTGGCGTCGACTGCGGATGTACAACAAGCCGACGATCGCGATGGTGAACGGCTGGTGCTTCGGCGGCGGTTTCTCGCCGCTCGTCGCGTGCGACCTCGCGATCGCGGCCGACGAAGCCGTGTTCGGGCTGTCGGAGATCAACTGGGGCATCCCGCCCGGCAACCTCGTCAGCAAGGCGATGGCCGATACGGTCGGGCACCGCCGCGCGCTGCACTACATCATGACCGGCGACACGTTCACCGGCGTGGAAGCCGCCGACATGGGCCTCGTGAACAGCAGCGTGCCGCTGGCCGAACTGCGTGAAGCGACGATCGCGCTCGCGGCCCGCTTGATGGACAAGAACCCGGTCGTGCTGCGCGCGGCGAAGCACGGCTTCAAGCGCGCGCGCGAACTCACGTGGGAACAGTGCGAGGATTACCTGTATGCAAAGCTCGACCAGGCGCAGCTGCGTGACCCGGAGCGCGGCCGCGAGCAGGGCCTGAAGCAGTTCCTCGACGACAAGACGATCAAGCCGGGCCTGCAGGCATACAAGCGCTGATACAAGCGCGGACGCAGCCGCCGGCTTCCCCGCCGGCGTAATCGCAAGAGACAGGCAAGGCAGGAGACGACATGACCGACAGACGGATGCTGATCGGCGGCGAGTGGTGCAACGCTCGCGACGGCCGCACTTTCGACCGATTCAACCCCGCGACGGGGGCGCTGGCGTCACGCGCGCCGGCGGCCGGCGTGGCCGACGCCGACGCGGCGATCGACGCCGCGCACCGCGCGTTTCCCGCCTGGTCGGCGCTCGCGCCAACCGAGCGCCGCCGGCTGCTGCTGAAGGCGGCCGACCTGATGGACGCGCGCATCGACGCGTTCATCGCGACCGGCGTGGCCGAAACCGGCGCGACGCCCGGCTGGATCGGCTTCAACGTGACGCTCGCGGCGAACATGCTGCGCGAGGCCGCGTCGATGACGACGCAGATCGCCGGCGACGTGATCCCGTCCGACGTGCCCGGCAATCTCGCGCTCGCGATGCGCGTGCCGTGCGGCGTCGTGCTCGGCATCGCGCCGTGGAACGCGCCGGTGATCCTCGGCACGCGCGCGCTCGCGATGCCGCTCGCGTGCGGCAACACGGTCGTGCTGAAGGCATCCGAAGCGTGCCCCGGCGTGCATGCGCTGATCGGCGCGGTGCTGGATGAAGCGGGGCTCGGCGCGGGCGTGGTCAACGTGATCACGCACGCGGCGGCCGACGCACCCGAACTCGTCGAGCGGCTGATCGCGCATCCGCACGTGAAGCGCATCAACTTCACCGGGTCGACGCATGTCGGGCGCATCATCGCGCGCCACGCGGCGGCGCACCTGAAACCGGTGCTGCTCGAACTCGGCGGCAAGGCACCCGTGCTGGTGCTGGACGATGCCGATCTCGACGCGGCCGTCGCCGCGATCGCATTCGGCGCGTTCTTCAACCAGGGGCAGATCTGCATGTCGACCGAGCGCGTGATCGCGGCGCGGCCGATTGCCGATGCACTCGTCGAACGCCTCGCCGCGAAGGCGCGCACGCTGGTCGCGGGCGATCCGCTGGCCGGCCATCCGCTCGGCACGATGGTCGATGCGGCGGCCGCCGCGCGTGCGGCGTCGCTCGTCGAGGATGCGCGGGCGCATGGCGCGCAGCTGCCGCTTGGCTGTCGCGTCGAAGGTGCGACGATGCAGCCGGCGATCGTCGATGGCGTGACGCGCGACATGCGTCTGTATCGCGAGGAATCGTTCGCGCCGGTCGTCGCGATCCTGCGTGCGGACAGCGACGACGAAGCGGTCGCGCTCGCGAACGACAGCGAGTTCGGGCTGTCGTCGAGCGTGTTCAGCCGCGATGTCGCGCGCGCGATGGCGGTCGCGCGCCGGATCGAATCGGGGATCTGCCACATCAACGGGCCGACCGTGCACGACGAGGCGCAGATGCCGTTCGGCGGCACGAAGGCGAGCGGCTACGGCCGCTTCGGCAGCCGTGCGTCGATCGCCGAATTCACCGAGCTGCGCTGGATCACCGTGCAGACCACGCCGCGTCATTACCCGATATGAGCGAGGCGACGATGAATGTAGCGAAGCCTCCGGGCGAGGCCGCACAAGATACCGGCGGCGTGCGCTATCGCGCCGCGGCCGTCGCCGTCGGCGCGGCCGAGATTCGTCGTGCGGAAAACGGCGCGTGGTACCTGCGTTCGCGCGAACCGCTCGGCGACTACCCGACGCGCCTGACCGACTGCCTCGTGAACGGCGCGCAAGCGCATCCCGATCGCGTGCTGGCCGCGAAGCGCGGCGACGACGGCCGCTGGATCGAGATCACTTACGCGCAGATGCTCGAACGCGCCCGTGCGCTGGGACAGGGCCTCGTCGATCTCGGGCTGTCGGCCGAGCGACCGCTTGCGGTGCTGTCGGGCAACGACCTCGAGCATCTGCAGCTGATGTTCGCGGCGATGCTGGCCGGCGTGCCGTATTCGCCGATCTCGCCCGCGTATTCGCTGGTGTCGACCGACTACGGCAAGCTGCGTCACACGCTCGGCGTGCTGCGGCCGGGCGCGGTGTTCGTCGCCGAACGCGCGCCGTTCGCGCGTGCGCTCGACGCCGTGTTGCCGGCCGATGCGGCGCTGATCGTCGCACGCGATGCCGATGCCGATGTCGACGCCGACCGAAAGGGCCGCGCGGTGCCGCTCTCGCACTTGCTAGCCACGGTCCCGCGCACGATCGACGCGATCCACGCGGCGGTCGGCCCCGATCATCTCGCGAAGATCCTGTTCACGTCCGGCTCGACGAAGCAGCCGAAGGCCGTGCCGACCACGCACCGGATGCTGTGCAGCAACCAGCAGATGCTGCGCCAGACGATGCCCGAACTGACGCGCGAGCCGCCGGTGCTGGTCGACTGGCTGCCGTGGAATCACACGTTCGGCGGCAGTCACAACCTCGGCATCGCGCTGTACAACGGCGGCACGCTGTATATCGACGAGGGCCGCCCGATGCCGGGCCGCTTCGACGAAACCGTGCGCAACCTGCGCGAGATCGCGCCGACGATCTACTTCAACGTGCCGAAAGGCTGGGAAGAACTGACGGCCGCGCTCGAACGCGATGCCGGGTTGCGCGACACGTTCTTCTCGCGCGTGAGGCTGTATTTCTTCGGCGGCGCGGGCCTGTCGCAGGCCGCGTGGGACCGGCTCGACCGCGTGACCGAAGGGCATTGCGGCGAGCGGATCCGGATCATGGCCGGCCTCGGGATGACGGAGGCGTCGCCGTCGTGCCTGTTCACGACGGGGCCGCTGATGCGCGCCGGCTATATCGGGCTGCCCGCGCCCGGCTGTGACGCGAAGCTCGTGCCGTGCGGCGGCAAGCTCGAACTGCGTTTCAAGGGGCCGAACGTGATGCGCGGCTACTGGCACGCGGACGTCGATCCGCGCGACGTGTTCGACGACGAAGGCTATTACCGCAGCGGTGATGCGGGCGTGTTCGCCGATCCGGCGCGGCCGGAGCTCGGGCTGCTGTTCGACGGGCGGCTGACCGAGGATTTCAAGCTGAGCAGCGGCACCTTCGTCAGCGTCGGGCCGTTGCGCGCGAACGCGGTGTCGACCGGCGCGCCGTATGTGCAGGACGTGGTCGTCACCGGGATCAATCGCGACGACATCGGGCTGCTGGTGTTTCCGCGTGTCGACGCGTGCCGCGCGTTGGCGGGGCTCGCCGCCGATGCCTCGGTGACCGACGTGCTGCGCGCGCCGGCCGTGCGCGCGGTGTTCGAGCAATGGCTCGTCGAGCTGAACCGGCAGGCGAGCGGCGGTTCGACGTTCGTCGCGCGCATCCGGCTGATCGACACGCCGCCGTCGCTCGACCTCGGCGAAGTGACCGACAAGGGTTCGCTGAACCAGGCAGCCGTGCAGCAGCATCGCGCGGCGACGATCGACGCGCTGTACGACCCGGCGCGGCGCGATCCCGACGTGATTTACGCGTAAGCAGTACGCGCGAGCAGCAAGCAGCAACAAGCACGCACAACGACCGGCCGGCCACGACACCGGCAGGCACGCTTGCGGCCAGTGAATCAGGCTGCCTGATAAAGGCGGCCGTTCAGACGACACCTCGCGCGCTGCTTCGCCACTGGCCGGCGACGGCGCGCGGCGGCCGTTGCATGCCCGACCGATTACAAGACATGGGACTGGAGACACGATGAACACCTACGTAGCGGAAAAATCCACGGTCGCGACCACGCTCGCGCTGTGTTTCGCGATCGCACTTCTCGAAGGGCTCGACCTGCAGTCGGTCGGCGTCGCCGCGCCGCGCATGGCGCGCGAATTCGGGCTGTCCGTATCGCAGATGGGTATCGCGTTCAGCGCGGGCACCTTCGGGCTGTTGCCGGGCGCGATGCTCGGCGGGCGGCTCGCCGACCGGATCGGCCGCAAGCGCGTGCTGATCGCATCGGTCGTGCTGTTCGGGCTGCTGTCGATCGCGACCGCGCAGGTATCGACGTTCGCGATGCTCGTCGTCGTGCGCGTGCTGACCGGCATCGGCCTCGGCGGCGCGATGCCGAACCTGATCGCGCTGTCGTCCGAAGCGGTCGAGCCGCGCTCGCGCAGCAGCGCGGTCGCGACGATGTACTGCGGGATCCCGTTCGGCGGCGTGATCGCGTCGGTGATCGGCGTGCTGCTCGCGGGCGACACCGAATGGCGACACATCTTCTACGTCGGCGGCGTGGGGCCGCTACTGCTCGTGCCGCTGCTGGCGTGGTTCCTGCCGGAGTCGCGCGCGTATCTCGACGTCGCCGGCACGCCGGCCGCGCGGTCCAGCGTCGCACGCACGCTGTTCGGCGACGGCCGCACCACGTCGACGGTCGCGCTGTGGGTCAGCTACTTCTGCACGCTGATCGTCCTGTACTTCCTGCTGAACTGGCTGCCGTCGTTGATGGCCTCGCGCGGGCTCGATCGCGCACACGTCGGCCTCGTGCAGATCGCGTTCAACGTCGGCGCGGGGCTCGGTGCGCTCGGCATCGGTGCGGCACTCGACCGGATGCGCGCGTCGCGCGTGGTCGGCGGCATGTACGTGGGGATCGTGCTGTCGCTCGCCGCGCTCGCGGCGGCGCCCGGTTTCGCGTCGCTCGCGGCCGCTGCGTTCGCCGCCGGGATGTTCGTGGTCGGCGGGCAGTCGGTGCTGTACGCGCTCGCGGCGATCTACTACCCGACCGCGATGCGCGGCACGGGTGTCGGCGCGGCGGTGGCAGTCGGCCGGCTCGGTTCCGTCGTCGGGCCGCTCGCGGCCGCGACGCTGCTGGCCGCCGGCCGCAGCGCGCCGGTCGTGATCGGCGCGAGCATCCCCGTCACGCTCGTCGCGGCCTTCGCTGCATTCGTGCTGATTCGCCGCCCGCAAGCCGGCGACTGATGGTTCGTTTTTTCAATGCGCGCCGTCAGAGCGCGCTTACTCAAGGTCTGGAGACGCAACGATGAAGACGAAGACAAGGAACGGCCTGCTGGCCGCCGGCGCGTGCTGCGCATTTGCCGCGCCGGTCGCGCATGCGCAGTCGAGCGTGACGCTGTACGGGATCATCGATACGGGCGTCGAATTCGTGTCGCACGCGAACGCGGCAGGCGACCACGTCGTGCGGATGCCGGGCGTGACGGGCGAACTGCCGTCGCGCTGGGGGCTGCGCGGCACCGAGGATCTCGGCGGCGGCTATCAGGCGGTGTTCACGCTCGAAAGCGGCTTCAACGTGCGCGGCGGCGATCTCGGGCAGGGCGGCCGGTTGTTCGGGCGGCAGGCATTCGTCGGGCTGAAGAGCGGCTTCGGCACGCTCGCATTCGGCCGGCAGTACACGATGACCTATCTCGCGCTGCAGGGCGCGGACATCATCGGCCCCGACATCTACGGGCTCGGCTCGTTCGACGCGTACGTGCCGAATGGCCGCGCCGACAACGCGGTGACCTACGTCGGCGCGTATCGCGGCGTGACGTTCGGCGCCGCGTATTCGTTCGGCCGCGACGGCGCGGGCACCGGCAACTCGCCGGGGCAGGGCACGTGCGCGGGGCAGGTGCCGGGCGACGCGGTGCAGTGCCGCAACTGGTCGGTGATGCTCAAGTACGACAGCGCGTATTTCGGTGCGGCGGCCTCGTACGAGGAACAGCGCGGCGGCACCGGCGCGGCCGCGAACTTCTTCGACGGCGTGGCGCCCGTTCCCTTCACCAGCAGCGGCGGCAAGGACGCGCGCACGCACGTGAGCGCGTATGCGCAGGCGGCCGGCGCGAAGATCGGCGCGGGCTGGATCGGGCGGCGCGTGTCGACCGGTTCACCGGCCGCGGCCGGTGCGCATTCGGATTTGTTCTTCGTCGGCGCGTCGTATGCGGTGAAGCCGGATTTCGTCGTCGACGGCGAAGGCTACCGGATCGTCAACAGCGCGCACGACACGCGCGCGACGATGGCCACGCTGCGCGCGACCTATCTGCTGACCAAGCGCACGGCCGTCTACGCGCAATCGTCGTATCTGTGGAACAGCGCGCATGCGCGCTACTCGGTCAGCGGCGGCGGGCCCGGCACGACGCCCGGCGCGGGGATGGGGCAGCTCGGCGCGATGGTCGGCGTGCGGCACATGTTCTGATTCACCGGCGTGACGAACCGAACGGGAGTTATCTTGAACAGGAAATCTGCATTCCTCTGTATTGCGCCGCTGTCCGCCGCCGCGATGCTCGCCGGTTGCGGCGGCGACGATTCGATCAGCGCCGCGCCCACGCACCTGAGCGCCGCGACACCGGCCGCGATGGCGCAGACCTGCGACGCGCTCGCCGCGAAGCTCGCGTATGCGAACACGTCGTTCACGTCGGTGACGACCGCGGCCGCCGGCGCACTCACGGTGGCGGGCAAACCGATCGCCGAGCACTGCGTGATCGCAGGGAAGATGAACGAGCGCGTGAGCACGGTCGACGGCAAGACCTATGCGATCGGCTTCGAAATGCGTTTGCCGAAAGCGTGGAACGGCCGCTTCTTCTACCAGGCGAATGGCGGCCTCGACGGCAACGTCGTGGCCGCGACCGGCGAGATCGGCGGCGGCGGGCCGCTGACCGATGCGCTGAACCAGGGCTTCGCGGTGATCAGCTCGGATTCCGGGCACAGCGCCGCGCAGAATCCGCTGTTCGGCCTCGATCCGCAGGCGCGCATCGACTACGGCTACGGCGCGGTCGACGCGCTCACGCCGATGGCGAAACAGGTGATCCGGCTCGCATACGGCAAGGCGCCTGATCGCAGCTATTTCGGCGGCTGCTCGAACGGCGGCCGTCACGCGATGGTCACGGCGGTGCGCAACCCGGCCGACTACGACGGCATCATCGCGGGCGATCCGGGCTTTCATCTGCCGAAAGCGGCGATCGGCGAGATGTACGGCGCGCAGCAGTTCGCGAAGATCGCATCGGCGACTGGGTCGAACGGGCTGCCGGATATCCGCAGCGGCTTCAACGACGCGGAGCGGCAGTTCGTCGGCGCGAAGATCCTCGAGAAATGCGATGCGCTCGACGGTGCGGCCGACGGGATGGTGCAGGACGTCGCCGCGTGCCAGGCGCATTTCAGCGTCGATGCGGACATCCCGACCTGCGCGAACGGCACGCGCACGGGTGCATGCCTGACGACCGCGCAGAAGACCGCGCTCGGGAACGTGTTCACGGGCGCACGCAACAGCGCGGGCACGGCGCTCTATGCGGGCTTTCCGTACGATCCGGGCATCGCCGGCGGCGGCTGGGCCGCGTGGAAGCAGTCGAATTCGGTCACGCTCGACCCGGCCGCGATGGCGTTCACGTTCATGTCGCCGCCAAAAACCGCCGCGGCGCTCGCGAACCTGCCCGGTTTCGCGCTCGGCTTCGACATGGACAACGACGCGCCGGCGATCTTCGCGACCAGCGGCGTGTACACGCAATCCGCGTGGACGTTCATGACGCCGCCCGACGAGACCAACCTGTCCGCGCTGAAGGCGCGCGGGGCGAAGCTGCTGGTCTATCACGGCACCGGCGACCCGGTGTTCTCGTTCGACGACACGCGCGACTGGTACTCGCGGGTGGCGCAGGCGAACGGCGGCGATGCGTCGGATTTCGCGCGCTTCTACCCGGTGCCGGGGATGAACCACTGCTCGGGCGGGCCGGCGGCCGACCAGTTCGACCTGCTGACGCCGCTCGTTGCGTGGGTCGAACAGGGGCAGGCGCCCGGTGCGGTGGCGGCCACTGCGCGCGATGCGACGAACGCGGTGCCGAATGCGGATGTGCCGGCGTCGTGGGGTGCGGGACGCACGCGGCCGCTGTGCCCGTATCCGCAGGTGGCGCGCTACAACGGATCGGGCGACGTGAATTCGGCGGCGAGCTTCAGTTGTCGCTGACGTAGCCGTCGATGGGAGGCGGCCGGCGCATGCATTCGCGCGCCGGTCGCCTCATGTGTGCAACCGCTCATTTACTCGCCCGGTTCGACCGGCACCTCGAGCCCGACCTTCACGCGGCTCATGCTCACCAGCGTCTTGAACCGCTTCACGTTGTTGTTCGCGAAGAACAGCTCACGCGTGAGCGCGTTGTACTGATCCATGTTGCGCACGGCCAGGATCAGCACGAAATCCCATTCCCCCGTCACGTAGTAGCACTGCTGGATCTGCGGGCAGCGCTCGAAGGTGCGCTTCATCGCGTCGAGCTGGTCGATCTGCTCGCTTTCGACCTCGACGTTGACGACGATCGTCAGCGGATGATCGACCTTGTCCGGCGCGACGACGGCCGTGTAGCGCTCGATCACGCCGTCGTCCGCGAGACGTTTCAGGCGCCGGTTCACGGCCGCGGTCGACAAGTTGACGCGCGCGCCAAGTTCGCTTTGCGGCGTCTGCGCGTCGCGCTGGATTTCCATCAGCAGCTTGCGATCGAACGCATCGAGTGGGGTGGTCATGATGGCGCGTGAAACCTCGAAAGAATGAGAAATTTTTGCGTGGCGGCCGCCGATTTGGCGATTTTATTGACCCGCATGCGCAATATTATTTTTCGAACCGGCGGCGCGTGCAACCCGTGCGCGCCCGACCCGAACCGCCTCACGGAGTGCTGCCCGCCATGCTGATCGCCAACCCCCGCGCCTCGCGCACCGCCTATCCCCACGCGCTGCGCCGCGTGATGAACATCGCATCGGCCGACGAAAGCGGCGCGTGGCTGTCGCACTGGCCGCTCGTCGGCAACGCGCGCACGCCGTTGCGCGCGTTGCCGGATCTCGCCGCGCGGCTGGGCGTCGCGAGCGTCAGCGTGAAGGACGAGTCGTGCCGCTCGCCGCTCGGCAGCTTCAAGGCGCTTGGTGCGCCGATCGCGCTGGTGCGGCTCGTGAAGCGCCTGCGACGCACGCAGGATCTCGATCCGCAAGGGCTCGTCACCGGCCGCTACGCGGCGGAACTGGCCGACCTGACGGTGATCAGCGCGACCGACGGCAATCACGGCCGCGCGCTCGCCGCCGCCGCGCGTGCGATCGGCTGCGGGTGCGTGATCGTGCTGCACGCAAACGTCGACGCCGAGCGCGAACGCGCGATCTCCGCGTACGGCGCGCGGATCGTGCGCATCGAGGGGAACTACGACGAGTCGGTCGTCTGCGCGGCGCAGCTTGCGCAGGCAAACGGCTGGTATGTCGTGTCCGATACGTCGTACGACGGCTACGAAGCGATTCCGCGCGACGTGATGCAAGGCTATGGCGTGATCGCCGCCGAGGCCGCCGCACAGGCGGCGCAGGACGACGGGCGGCCGTTCACGCACGTGCTGCTGCAGGGGGGCGTGGGCGGCCTCGCCGCGGGCGTCGCGAGTTACCTGTGGGAGCGCGACGGCGTGCAGCGGCCGCGTTTCATCGTCGTCGAGCCGCGCCAGGCCGATTGCCTGTACCAGAGTGCGCTCGCGGGGCGCGCGTCCAGAGCGACCGGCAGCGTCGATTCCGTGATGGCGGGGCTCGCGTGCGGCGAGGCGTCGCCGCTGGCGTGGGACTTCCTCGAGATGTGCATCGACTACTTCATGCTGATCGACGACGAAGACGCGGTGCAGGCGATGCGCGGCCTCGCGGCCGGCAGCGTGCGCGACGTGCCGCTCGTGGCCGGCGAATCGGGCGCGGCCGGCGTCGCGGGGCTCGAGGTGCTGATGCGCGACCCTGCGCTCGCACGGCAGGTGGGGCTCGATGCGCACTCGCGCGTGCTGGCGATCAATACGGAAGGCGCGACGGCGCCGTCCGTGTACCGGAACTGCGTCGGCGAAACGGCCGATGCCGTGCTCGCGCGGCAGCGCGCCTGGCTGGACCGCGCGGCAGTGGCGGCCTGAACGACATCCCGACCGATCCCGACCGATCCCGATCGACCACGACTGACGAGGCCAACGCGATGGACGCAACCGAAGAAAGCACGCTGCAGGGGCAACTGAAGACCTGGCGCCGCCACTTGCACCAGCATCCGGAGACGGGGTTCGAAGAGGTGAACACGTCGGACTACGTCGCGCGCATCCTGACGACGCTCGGGCTCGACGTGCATCGCGGGATCGGCGGCACGGGGCTCGTCGCGAACCTGACGGCCGGCACCGGCAAGCGCGCGATCGGCATTCGCGCGGACATGGACGCGCTGAACATCGCCGAGCACGCGCCGGGCCGCGAACACGCGTCGCGCACGCCCGGCAAGATGCATGCGTGCGGGCACGACGGCCACATGTCGATGGTGCTCGGCGCCGCGCAGCTGCTGGCCGAGCGCAAGGATTTCGACGGCACCGTGCGTTTCATTTTCCAGCCGGCCGAAGAGCACGGCCGAGGCGCGAAGGCGATGATGGCCGACGGGCTGTTCGAGCGCTTTCCGGTCGACGCGATCTTCGGCGCGCACAACATGCCGGGCATGCGCGCGGGCACGTTCTCGACGCGTGCGGGCGGCATCATGGCGAGCGAGGACAACTTCGTGATCCGGATCGACGGGCGCGGCACGCATGCGGCGCGCCCGCACATGGGCATCGACCCGATCGTGATCGGCGCGCAGGTCGTGCTCGCGCTGCAGACGATCGTGTCGCGCAATCTCGATCCGGGCGAGCAGGCCGTGATCTCGTGCACGGAGTTCATCACCGACGGGCTGCGCAACGTGCTGCCGTCGACCGTGACGATCAAGGGCGACACGCGCAGCTATTCGCGCGACGTGCAGGCGCTGCTGGCCACGCGGATGCGCGAGATCAGCGAAGGGATCTGCCGCACGCACGGCGCGACCTGCACGTTCGAGTACACGCACGAGTTCGCGCCGACGGTGAATTCGCCGGAATGGGTCGACACGGCCGTGCGGGCCGCGGCGCAGGTGGCGGGCGCGGAGAACGTGGACGCGAACGTCCAGCCGATGATGATTTCGGAAGACTTCGGCGCGTTCTTGCAGGCCGTACCCGGCAACTTCGTCTTCATCGGCAACGGGGAGGCGGCAGGGCGCGGCGGCGTGCCGCTGCATAACGCGGGCTATGACTTCAACGACGAGATCCTGTCGATCGGCGCGCGGTATTTCGAGGCGGTGGCGCGGCAGGCGTTGAAGGCGGCGTAGCGCATCGCTGCATGAGGCGGATGCGACGGGAAACGGCTCGCTGTGCGGCGGTCCGTTTCACTGTCACGCGACACGAGCGACGCCGCAGCCGCTGGCAACACATCGTGGCCGCGATCGCGCGATGTGTTGCCTGCCGCGAATGTCACTGCATCACACCAGCTCGCCGAGACACGTGTCGAACTGCGCGACGAGCCGGTCGACGTCATCGGCCGTCGTCTGCGGACAGACGAGCATCATGTTGTGGAACGGCGTGATCAGCACGCCGCGATTCAGCAGGTACAGGTGCACGATGTGCTCGAGTTCGCTGTCGAGCTGCGCGCCGGCGATCGTGCCGTTGCGCGGCGGCGTGGGGGCGAACTGGAACTCGGTGCGCGCGCCGATGCGCGTCACGCACCACGGCAGGTTGTGTTTCGCGATCGCCTGTTCGAGCCCCGTCGCCAGCCGCGCGGCGAGTTCGAACATATGCGCATAGGCCGCGTCGGTCGCGACTTCGGCGAGCGTCGCACGCATCGCATGCATCGCGAGCATGTTCGCGGTGAGCGTCGTGCCGATCCCCGAATGGCCGGGCGGCGCGTTCAGCTTCGCCTGCTTCGCGCGTTCGGCAAATTCCGCGCTGAACCCGTACACCGCGCACGGCACGCCGCCCGCGATCGGCTTGCCGACCACCAGCATGTCCGGCTCCAGATCGTGCGCGACCGCATAGCCGCCCGGGCCGCTGCTGATCGTGTGCGTCTCGTCGATCACGAGCAGCGTGCCGTAGCGGCGCGTCAGTTCGCGCGCCGCCTGCCAGAAACCCGGATCGGGCAGCACCATCCCGATGTTCGTCATCGCGGGCTCGGCGAGCACGCAGGCGACATCGCCGCCTTTCAGCGCCGCTTCGAGCGCGGCGAGATCGTTGAATTCGACGACGCGGGTGTTCGCGAGCAGGTCGTACGACTGCCCGAGCAGGCTGTCGCGCTGCACGGGGCGGCCGTCGACGAGATCGACGAAGACGTCGTCGACCGTGCCGTGATAGCAGCCGTTGAACACGACGATCGTGTTGCGGCCGGTGGCCGCGCGCGCCCAGCGCAGCACGAAGCGGTTCGCGTCGCTCGCGCTCAGCGCGAATTGCCAGACCGGCAGCCGGAAGCGGCGCGCGAGTTCGCGCGACACCCACGCGGCATCCTTGCTCGGCAGCATCGTCGTGTAGCCGCGCGTGGCCTGCTCGACGAGTGCCCGCGCGACGGGTTCGGGCGCATGGCCGAACATCGCACCGGTGTCGCCGAGGCAGAAGTCGGCGTAGCGGTGGCCGTCGACGTCGGTGAAGGTCGCGCCGCGCGCTTCTTTCACATACAGCGAGAACGGCGTCGACCAGTCCTGCATCCAGTGCAACGGCACGCCGAACAGCAAGTGCTCGGACGCTTCCGCGGACAGGGCGCGGGAGACCGGCATGGCTTCGGTGAATGCACGGCGCTCGCGATCGAACAGCGCGCGGGCGCGGATGAGGTCGACTCCGTGGCGGGAAGGCAAAGGCAGCTCCTGGGCTGTGAGGATGACGAAGACGATAGCGCGGAGCGCGGGGGGCTGAATAGAGGCGGAATTACCGAGGCGGACGCAGGTGCTCGGACGCGGCGATTCAATGATGCGCATGTTGACGTGCGAGCAGCACGAAGACCCGGCTCATTTTTTCCATTCGATTCAATTTGATTGGGAGATAGCATAGGTAAATAAAAAACGGAAATCGGTATAAAGGTTTCCATGTATTTGATTCCGGTTTTTCGCAACCTATCGTTGACGCATGTCGTTGCGTGAATATGTCCACATCGCTAGGTGAATACTGCCTTACGGAGGGGGCGGCAGGGTGGGCAGGCCGGCGAACGGGCATTGCCGGCCCCGTGCGCGCAATGGCGTAAATGGCATTCCACGGGGATATTGCATTCAAATTTCGAGATAAGGAAATATCGACTTTGAATGGAATGGGCGGAATGTTTTGTCCGAATCGAACCGCTCATGGGCGGCGTTCGGATTTCACGAAACGGCCTGAATACGGAATAGAAAAATGAAGATCGGCAAATACATCATCGCGGCGGGCGCATGCATTGCATTCACCGGCATTGCCCAGGCGGGCCCGACGTCGCCGCACGCCGTCGTCAAGACGATCCGGCTGACGGCGCACATTGGCGACAGCCTGTTCGTGTCGACCTCGGGCGCTGCGGCCGCCCATGGCGTGGTCGAGCTGAATGCGACGGACGGCTCGCCGCAGACGTTCGGCGCAACGCTGCCGATCCGCGTCTACACGACGAATCCCGACGTCCGCGTCGCGCTGCTGCAG
Organism: Burkholderia sp. AU6039; assembly: GCF_002223365.1. Classification (NCBI taxonomy): domain Bacteria; kingdom Pseudomonadati; phylum Pseudomonadota; class Betaproteobacteria; order Burkholderiales; family Burkholderiaceae; genus Burkholderia; species Burkholderia sp. AU6039. Next base: position 295,328 of record NZ_NKFK01000006.1, on the reverse strand, counting down.
CCGCTGAGGCTGTCGAACGGCCGCTACGACATGACCGACGCGAAGGTCGTGCTGGCGGACAAGGCCGCCGGCGCGGACATCGCGCACGATGGTGCGCGCACGCTCACCCTGGTCAAGCCCGGCATCAATGGCTACGACGAAACCCGCAACCTGACGATCCGTGCCAATGCGCCGGCCACGCGCGGGGCAGCCGGGGTCAACGGAAGCTACCGGGGCGATCTGGTGCTGATGTTCGAACCGGTCGCGTCGGCGGGGGACGATACGGTTCCGGGCGGCAGGGTGGCGGCGGTAGACAAGTAAGGATCTGGCCGGCCGGGTTGCTGCAATAAAAGTTTTTGCGCATAAACCGACAGCGGCACGACTGGCCGCTGTCGTATTGCATGGAAAGTTAGTGTGTGCTCACACTTGGGCTGTTTCGTTCGACGTGTGTTCGGCGCCGGTCCATGGTGTGCCGACGTCGCTGCGAATGACGGGAGCGTCGACGCGCGGTGCCGGTGAGTGGGTGCTCGCTTGGCGGTGCCTGGCGCTTCCCGTTCGCAGCAGCGGCACGCTACGCCAGCGTCTTGACCATGTGGTGTTCGTCATAGAACCGCCCGTCGACGAACATCGAGCGCGGTTCCGTCCCGAACCGCACGAACCCTTGCGACGCATACAGCCGCTCCGCGGTGGCGTTGACCTCGTTCACGCACAGCATCAGTTGCTTGCAGTCCCATTCCCGCGCCGCGTGGGCGGTCGCGCTTTCGAGCAGCGTTTGCGCGATGCCTTGCCCGCGATACGCGGGATCGACGAACACGCCCCAGATCGTCGCCTTGTGCGCGATCTTCACGCGCGCATCGCGACGCACGCCCGTGAGGCCGACGAGCGTATCGCCGTCGAACGCGCCGAACACGGCGCGTTCATGGGTCGGCGTGATGCGCGTCGCGAATTCGTCGACCGGCACCTGCGATTCTTCGTCGAGCGTCGGCAGGAAGGAGGTGGGGGCGGTGTCGACCGCACGCAGGCGGACGGTCTGGAAACGGGCGGCGTCGGCCGCATCGAGCAGGCGGGTGGTGATCGTCATCGGGGGCGTTCCGGTTGAAGGTCGTGCATGCCGGCGCGAGCCGCTGGGGCCGCGGGATGCATCGTCCTTATCGTAATAGGAATCCCGGTGTTGCGCGGCGACGTTCGGCACCGCCGCGTGATCGCATTCAGATCGTCAGAGCGTCAGATCGCGTCGCGCGGCCGCCTGGCATCGCCGTCGACGCAGCACGCGAGCACCTCGGCATCGGTGTCGCCGAGGCTCAGGTACACGTGCCCGACCGCGCTGTCGAAATACAGGCTGTCGCCGGCGCCGAGCCGGTACGCATGGCCATTCTCGAAGCGCAGCTCCAGCTCGCCGCTCAGCACGAACACGAACTCCTCGCCGCTGTGCCGGATGTAGTCGGGGAAGTCCGACAGCTTGCGCGCATGGATGCGCCCGCGCACGGGCACCATCCGCTTGCCGGTCAGGTCGTTCGCGAGCATCCCGTACGCGTAGTTCGGCGTGTCATAGACCATCTGCTGGCCGGCCGGCGTGAACGACGGCGTCATCGCGCCGGCGGGCGCCGGGCGGCCGAACATCGTGTCGAAGTCGAGCGCGAGCGCATGCGTGAGCGCCGCGAACTTGTCGTAGGTGAGCGCGATGTCGCCGCGCTCGGCCTTCGATATCGTCGACACCGCGATACCTGAGCGCTCGGACAGTTGCGCGAGCGTCAGGCCGCGCGACTTGCGCGCGTCGCGCAGCCGCGCGCCGACCGTCTGGTGGTCGAGCTGCGGCGCGGCGTCGGTGGGCGGCGGAACGGGGACGGTGGCTTTGGGCATGCGGATACGGGGCGCGGCGTACGTGACGTGAATACGGATTTTGTCGTATACGAGAATAAATTTTCTCGTATATGATAATTTTCGTCGAAATCGCCGATGGTGGGCGTGACGGCCACTCTAGCATCGGACGGCGCGAAACTCGCGGGGCCGGTGCGGCCGGCGTGAACGACACGTGTGCGTATCGGCACAGCTCGCCCGTGCGGCGGTTGCCCCACGATTCCGCATACGGCAGCGGCTTTCCCAGCCATTTATTTTCCCGGCCGGTCGCGGCCGGCCTTGCGAAGGTGCAAACCATCATGTCCAGTGAAATCCAACGTCTGCAGACGAGCGCACGCATGAGCCAGGTCGTGATCGCGAACGGCTTCGTCCACCTGGCCGGCCAGGTGCCCGATACGGCCGGCGCGCCGATCGCCGTGCAGGCGACCGAAATCCTTACGCGTATCGACGCGCTCCTCGCCTCGGCCGGCATCGACAAGACGCGCGTGCTGACGGCCAACATATGGCTCAGCGATGCCGCGCACTTCGACGCATTCAATGCGGTGTGGGACGCCTGGGTGCCGGCCGGCCACGCGCCGACCCGCGCCTGCGTGCAGGCGTTGCTGATGAAACCCGGTCTCGACGTCGAGATCGCCGTGACCGCGCTCGCCTGACGCCCGCGCCGCGCGCCCCGAGGAACGCCCGATGACATTCGACACGCTCGTCCTGGGCGGCGGCATGATCGGCGTGTCCGTTGCCGTGCACCTGCAACAGCGCGGCCTGTCGGTCGCGCTCGTTGACCGCAAGGCGCCCGGCAACGAGACATCGCTCGGCAATGCCGGGCTGATCCAGCGCGAAGGCGTGTATCCGTACGCGTTTCCGCGCGGCTTCGGCACGCTGCTGAAATACGCGTGCAACCGCTCGCCCGACGTCCGCTATCACGTCGGCGCGCTGCCGAAACTGATTCCGTTCCTGTACCGCTACTGGCGCAACTCGCATCCGGCGCGCCATGCGGAGATCGCGCGCGCGTATGCGCCGCTGATCGAACACTGCGTGACCGAGCATCGTGCGTTGATCGAAGCGTCCGGCGCGGGCGCATTGCTGCGCGAAGGCGGCTGGCTGAAGGTGTTCCGCACGGCCGCGACGCGCGATGCCGAAACGCGCGCCGCCGAGCGCTGGCACGCCGAATACGGCGTGATCTTCGACGCGCTCGATGCGGCCGCACTGCGCGACGCCGAGCCGAACCTGAGCCGCGCGCTGGTCGGCGCGCTGCGCTACACGGGCTCCGATTCGATCAGTGATCCGAATGCACTCGTGACCGCGTATGCGCGCCACTTCGAGCAACTCGGCGGCCGCATCCTCACCGGCGACGCGCTGACGCTGTCGGCCGCGAACGGCTGGCGCGTCGACACCGCGCAAGGCCCGGTCGATGCGCGCGCGGCAGTCGTCGCGCTCGGGCCGTGGTCGGACCTGCTGTGCGAACGGCTCGGCTACACGCTGCCGCTCGCGGTCAAGCGCGGCTATCACATGCACTACGCGGCGCAGCCGGGCGCGCGGCTGAACGGGCCCGTGCTCGATGCCGACAGCGGCTTCCTGATCACGCCGATGACGCGCGGCATCCGCCTGACGACCGGCGTCGAGCTCGGGCTTTGCGATACGCCGCCGACGCCCGTCCAGCTCGCCGCCGTCGAACCGGTCGCGCGCGAGCTGTTTCCGCTCGGCGCGCGCGTCGACGGCGCGCCGTGGCTCGGCCGCCGGCCGTGCACGCCCGACATGCTGCCCGTGATCGGTGCGGCGCCGCGCCACCGCGATCTGTGGTTCGCGTTCGGGCATGCGCATCACGGCTTCACGCTCGGCCCCGTGACCGGCCGGCTGGTCGCCGACCTGATGACCGGCACGCAGCCGTTCGTCGACCCGACGCCGTTTCGCGTCGAACGCTTTCTGCACGGCCGCTGAACCGGCGACCGTGCGCTGCAGCAGGGCGGCCGGCACACGACGCCGGCCGCTCCATCCAGCGGCCGGCCGACCCGGCTCGCCGCGACGATCAACGACTGGAGACAACATGCAACAGCACACGATGCGGCGCGAACTCGGCGCGCGCCAGATTTCGTTCATGGCGCTCGGCATGGCCATCGGCGTCGGCCTGTTCCTCGGCTCGGCGTCCGCGATCAAGGCGGCCGGGCCCGGCGCGCTCGTCGCCTACCTGATCGGCGGCGCGATGATTTTCCTGATCATGCGCGCGCTCGGCGAGATGGCCGTGCATCGGCCGGTGTCCGGCTCGTTCGGTGCGTATGCGTTCGAATATGTCGGGCCGTTCGCCGGCTATGTGGTCGGCTGGAGCTACTGGCTGCTGATGGTCGGCGTCGGTGTCGCGGAGACGACCGCCATCGGCATCTACATGGGCTTCTGGTTTCCGGATGTGCCGCAGTGGCTGTGGGTCGTGTCGGCGATCGCCGCGATCTCGGCGTTCAACCTGCTCAACGTGAAGGTGTACGGCGAACTGGAGTTCTGGTTCGCGATCGTGAAGGTCGTGACGATCGTGCTGATGATCGCGGGCGGCGCGCTGATCGTGTTCACCGGGATCGGCCATGGCGGCGAGCCCGTCGGCCTGTCGAACCTGTGGCGCCACGGCGGCGTGTTTCCGCATGGCGTGCTCGGGGTCGTGAGCGCGCTGCCGATCGTCGCGTATTCGTTCGCGGGCGTCGAGATGATCGGCCTCACCGCCGGCGAGGCGCGCGAGCCGCAGAAGATGATCCCGCGCGCGATCAACTCGGTGCTGTGGCGCATCCTGATCTTCTACGTCGGCGCGCTGTTCATCATCATGGCGCTGTATCCGTGGCACGAGCTCGGCGAGCATGGCAGCCCGTTCGTGACGACGTTCGAATCGCTCGGGCTGCGACAGGCGGCCGGCATCGTCAACTTCGTGGTCGTGACGGCCGCGTTGTCGAGCTTCAACTGCATCGTGTTCAGCGGCGCGCGCATGCTGTCGAGCATGGCCGGCAACGGCCTCGCGCCCGCGTCGTTCGCGGCGCTGAGCGCAAGCGGGTCGCCGTCGCGCGCGGTGCGGGCGACCGTGCTGTTCATGTCGGTCGGCGTGGTACTGAACTACGTGATCCCGGCACGCGTGTTCGGCTGGCTGATGTCGTTCCTGTCGTTCGACGTGGCCGTGATCTGGGCGATGATCGTGCTGACCCACATGCGGTTCCGGCGCGCGCTGGCCGCGCGCGGCGAGACGGTGGCGTTCCGCCTGCCGTACGCGTCGGTCACGTCGTGGATCTGCCTCATGTTCGTCGCGTTCGTGTTCGTGATGCTTGGCGTCGATCCGTCGACGCGCGGGTCGCTGTATGCCGGCGCGGCGGTGATGGCGCTGATGGCGATCCTCTACCGGCGTTCGCGGCATCTGCAGGCGGCTGCGCGGTCGACGCGCGTCGGGCTTGGTGTCGAGCGGGTGTGACGCCGATGCCCGGGGCACCGGTGCGGGTGAGCGTTGGAGTGATCGCGCGACGGGGGCGTTGCGGGCGAGGGTGCCGCGGAAATATCGGCGGCGCGTGATGCGCGCCGCGCGGGCACGAAGAACGAGAGCGAGGTGAAACCGGCGCGCCGTCGCGCCGAACCGGTGCCCGACGCCAAACGCGCGACGAGGCGCCCGATCAGGTCAGGCGCTCCGCATCGGAATCAATAACGCGACAATTGATTGCCGTTGATCTGCACGCGATCGCCCGGACGCAGGTTGCCCGGCGACTGCACGTCGAACGAGCGCATCGTGCCGTCGCTGACCTGCACGTCGATCCGGTAGCTGCTCGGGCCTTGCGCGGCGCCCATCTGCTGGCCGATCTGGTTGCCGGCCACCGCACCGCCGAGCGCGCCGATCACGGTGGCCGCATCGCGGCCGTGACCGCGGCCGAACTGGTTGCCGACCAGGCCGCCGACCAGCGCACCGACGACAGTGCCGGCGACGCCCGACGGGCCGACCGAGCCATTGACCGGCTGGATGTTCGAGACCGTGCCGTATTGCGTGCCGTAGCCGTTGCCGTACTGCTGCTGATTGCCGTACTGGTCATATGGCTGCGACCCGTATTGCTGCGGGTTGCCGTACTGATCGTACGGCTGCGGCGCCTGGTTCGGATACGGCTGTTGCTGCTGCACGTAACCCGGTTGCGAATACGCGGGCTGCGCGTAGCCGGGCGTCGCGTATTGTTGCTGCTGCGGATACCCCGGCTGCGCGCCGTAGTAACCCGGCGCGACGCAGGCGGTCAGCGGAAGCGCCGCGACGGCGACGAGCGAGGCGAACAGAACGGTCTTCGTGGAAGGCATGCGCATCATGATGTTTCCTGCATCGGCAACGGGTTCGCCGACGAATGCCGGAACGGGTGGCGAACTCGGCGTGAGTATAAGGAATGGCCGGAGGCGCGTCCGGTGCGGCCGGGTAACAACGTGTAAAGTCTGTTGCCGCGTAAATCGCCGCGCAGGCGGCGCGCGAAAGCGACGCCCGGCAAGGGCGCGACACGCTTTCCGGACATCCGCATTCCGGTGATGCCGATACTGCGCGACCTTCGGCCTTTCCGCCGTCTTCCCCGTGATCCCGCCCCATCGCCGTGCCAGGCCCGGCGGCCGCGCGCGCCGCGCATCGCGAAATCGAATGCGCGGCATCGCGACATTTAATTGGCCTCGGGCGACGGCCTCCGATATCGTGGCCGGATTCCCTGCCAACGGTCGCGCCGTGCCGGCTGCGGTGCCTTCCCCTGTCCGCGCCGGCGACGTGCCGCGACCGCCCCACATTCCGAGCCATGACCGATCGTCTCTTCATCAACGCCGTCGACGCCGGCGGCCAGCCCATCCACCTCGTCGTCCGTGACGGCCGCTTTGCCGCGATCGGCGCCGATTGCGCCGCCGCGCCCGGCGCGCAAACGATCGACCTCGACGGCCGCGTCGTGCTGCCCGGCTTCGTCGACGGTCACATCCATCTCGACAAGAGCTTCGTCGGCGATCGCTGGGTGCCGCACGAACCGGTCGGCACGCTGCGCGAGCGGCTCGCGGTCGAGAAGCGCCAGCTCGCGGCCGCGCCGCCGATCGTCGAGCGCGCGAATGCGCTGATCGCGCAGGCCGCCGCCTTCGGCACGGTCGCGATGCGCAGCCACGTCGACGTCGATGCAACCACCGGCCTGTCGAACCTGCAGGCCGTGATGGCCGCGCGCGAGCAATGGCGCGGGATCGTCGATATCGAACTGGTCGCGTTTCCGCAGGCTGGCGTCGTCACGTGCCCCGGCACCGCCGAGATTCTCGACGCGGCCGTGCGCGAAGGCGCGGACGTGGTCGGCGGGATCGACCCGACGACGCTCGACGGCGATGCGGACGGCCAGCTCGACATCGTGTTCGGCATCGCCGAGAAGCGCGGCGCGAAGATCGACATCCACCTGCACGAGCCCGGTCAAACGGGCATCGCGCAGCTGCTGCGGATCGCGGCGCGCACGCGCGCGGCGGGGCTCGGCGGCCGCGTGAACGTGAGCCATGCGTATGCGCTCGGCCAGGTGAGCGATGACGACGTGCAGCGCACCGCGGCGGCATTGGCCGACGCCGGCGTGTCGATCCTGACGAATGCGCCGGGCGACTGCGCGTTTCCGCCGGTGCAAACGCTGCGCGACGCGGGCGTGCACGTGTTCGCGGGGAACGACAACATCCGTGACGCCTGGTGGCCGTACGGCAACGGCGACATGCTGCAGCGCGCGATGATGGTCGGCTATCGGTCGGGCTTCTACACCGACGAAGCGCTCGGCATCGCGCTCGACATGGCGACGCACGCCGGCGCTCGCGTGATCGGCAAGGATAACTACGGAATTGCAGTCGGATGCGATGCGACGTTCGTCGCGGTGCGTGCGCCGAATGCGGCGGCGGCCGTCGCGGGCGTGCCGGCCGAGCGCTGGGTGTTCCGTCGCGGCGAAAGCGACACCGGCGCGCCATTCGCTCCCGCGCTGCGCTTCACGCGCTGACCGACCTGACCGGCGGCACGGCACGCGCCGTGCCGCCTTCGCACCGAACGCACTGACTGCACTGACCGACCTCACCGGAACCGACATGACGAACCTGCTGATCCGCAACGTCCGCCCGAACGCCGACGCCGCGCTCGACATCCTGATCGAAGGCGATCGCATCGTGCGTGTCGGCCCGTCGCTCGACGCGCCCGCCGGCTGCGCGATCGAGGACGGCGCAGGCGCGCTCGCGCTGCCCGGCCTCGTCGAGGGCCACACGCACCTCGACAAGACGCACTGGGGGATGCCGTGGTATCGCAACCAGGTCGGGCCGCGCCTCGTCGACCGTATCGAGAACGAGCGCCACTATCGCGCGACGAGCGGCCATGACGCCGGCGCCGCGTCGCTCGCGCTGGCGCGTGCGTTCCTCGCGGCCGGCACGACGCGCATCCGTACGCACGTCGACATCGATACCGAAGCCGGGCTGCGGCATCTGCACGGCGTGCTCGCGACCCGCGAGACGCTGCGCGGGCAGGTGGAGATCCAGATCGTCGCGTTTCCGCAATCGGGCGTGCTCAAGCGGCCGGGCACCGCTGCGCTGCTGTCCGAAGCGCTGGCCGCCGGCGCCGATCTGCTCGGCGGGCTCGACCCGTGCGCGATCGAAGGCGATCCGGTCGAGGCGGTGGACGTGCTGTTCGCGATCGCCGAGCGCCACGGCCGCGGGCTCGACCTTCATCTGCACGAGCGCGGATCGATGGGCGCGTACTCGCTCGACCTGATCCTGCAGCGCACGGCTACGCACGGCATGCAGGGCAAGGTGACGATCAGCCACGGGTTCTGTCTCGGCGATATCGCCGAACGTGAGCGCGATGCGCTGCTCGCGCGGATGGCCGAACTCGGCGTCGGGCTCGTCACGACCGCGCCCGCGGCGGTGCCTGTGCCGCCGGTAGCCGCGTGCCGCGCGGCGGGCGTGACGGTCATCGGCGGCAACGACGGCGTGCGCGATACGTGGACGCCGTACGGGTCGCCCGACATGCTCGAACGCGCGATGCTGATCGGCATGCGCAACGATTTCCGCCGCGACGATGCGCTCGAAGTCGCGCTCGACTGCGTGACGCACGGCGCGGCGCGCGGTTGCGGCTTCGACGGTTACGGGCTGCAGCCGGGCAGCCGCGCGGACGTCGTGCTGGTCGACGCGCTGACGTTCGCCGAGGCTGTCGTCGCGCGGCCGGTGCGGCGGCTCGTCGTGTCGTCGGGGAAGGTCGTCGCGCGCGACGGCGCGCTGGTCTGAGTGAAGCGTGAGCGCAGCGTCGCCCCGGTATGATCGGGTTTTCAGCGGGATTTCCGGGGAGACGACGATGCGACGCACGACAGCGGCACGGGCCGCACGATGGATGGCGGCGGCCCTGTTCGCCGTGAGCGCCGCGCACGCGGTGGCGGCCGGCCCAACGGACGCACAGCAGGAAGCCAACCGGCGGACGGTGCTCGCGTTCTACGAAAAAGGCCTGAACGAGAAGGATGCCGACGCCGCGCTCGCGTACGTCGGTGATCGCTACGTGCAGCACAACCCGAACGCGGCCGACGGCCGCGACGGCTTCCGCAAGTTCGTCGCGTTCCTGCGCGACAAATATCCGCAGTCGCACAGCGAGATCAAGCGCTCGTTCGTCGACGGCGACTACGTGATCCTGCACGTGCATGCGGTGCGCGAACCGGGCACGCGCGGCAGCGCGATCGTGGACATCTTCAAGCTCGAGAACGGCAAGATCGTCGAGCACTGGGACGTCAATCAACCCGTGCCCGAGCAGGCCGCGAACGGGAACACGATGTTCTGACGAGGGCCGGGCGCGCGGGCATGTCGACGCGCCCGCGATCTCGTCGCATCGGCCGTGCCGCGGCGTCCTTCACGGTGCCGCTTGCTGCCTACTCCTCCAACTCCAGCATCCTCGCCAGCGCCTTCGTCAGTTCGCTGACCATCGGGTCGGCCGTCGGCCGATGCAGGATCGCGATGTCCATGTGCTCGATCGGCGCGAAGCCCTGCTTCGCGGTCAGCACGACGTGCTCGTCGGTCACCACGCGCGCGGGCAGCACGCTGATGCCGAGCCCGTCCGCGACGGCGGCCTGGATGCCGCTCAGGCTCGACGTCGTGAAGCTGATCCGCCAGCGGCGGCCGCGCTCCTCGATCGCCTTGATCATGTCGTCGCGATAGAGCCCGCGCGGCGGGAACACGACGATCGGCACCGGGTCGAGGTCGATCGACGGATGCTTCGCGCTGTCGATCCAGCGCAGCTTCTCGGGCCAGCGCACGACGGCCTCGCGGCTGTCGCGCCGCTGCTTGATCAGCACGAGATCGAGCTCGCCGCGGTCGTACGCGGCGCTGATGTCGCGGCTCAGCCCGCACATGACTTCGAGCTTCACCTGCGGATGCGCGCGCTTGAACGCGGCGAGCGCGTGCGTCGTGCGGCCCGCCGCGAAATCGTCGGGCACGCCGAGCCGGATCGTCAGCGCGACCGTGGCGCCCGACAGCGCTTCCAACATCTCGTCGTTCAGCGCGATCATGCGCCGCGCATAGCTGAGCACCGTCACGCCCGCGTCGGTCGGCCGCACGTCGCGCGTGCCGCGGTCGAGCAGGCGATGCCCGGCGATTTCCTCGAGGCGGCGCACCTTCTGGCTGACCGTCGACTGCGTCGAATGCAGGCGCGCGGACGCCGTCGTGAAGCTGCCGCAGTCGGCGACCATCACGAGCGCGCGCAGCAGGTCGAGGTCGAACAGGGGTCTATTCATTTATGCACTTCTGCGGATTAGAACATTTCATTTCCAAATGCGTGCGACGACTTTTAACATGGCCGGACGGAGTGGGCAATCGCGGTTTCGCCGGACGGGGCGTGGCGTCGCGCGGGCTGTTGAGGCGTCTGGCGCATATTCCAGTGGCGGTATAGGGCGCTTTGCCGGGGCGGTCTGAGCCGCGCTTGGAAAGTGCTGCGTCAATCGCCTGTGTAGACGTCGCCGTTCGCGAATATCTGGGGAAATACGCTGTGTGTCGGATGTGCATCGCGCAGGGTAAACACGCAAAAATCACTCTTTTAGCCGTAGACCAGCCACTGTACTAGCCTTCAGGTTCGCCCCCGCCTTCACCGCCTTTCTATTCCTGTTTCCCCCGCTTGCGCCCAAAAATTGAGCGGTCTAGACTGCATCGCAGTTTCATCGAAGTCCCTGTCTTTCGCGCACCGCGCCGGGCCTGCCGGCGCACCGCTCCCCACCGGACGCCGGCGTTCGCCCGCCGCGTCGAGACCTACAAGGACGCACCATGAACCGCACTGCAAAGCTCCTCGTTACCGCGCTCGCGTTCGCGCCGCTCACGTCTTTTGCACAGGACACGTCGACGATCCGCTGGGGCATCGACCCCACGTATCCGCCGTTCGAGGCGAAGCAGCCCGACGGCTCGCTCGCCGGCTTCGACATCGACCTGCGCAATGCGATCTGCGAGCAACTGCATGCAAAGTGCGTGTGGGTCGAGCAGGGCTTCGACGGGATGATTCCGGCGCTGCGTGCACGCAAGTTCGACGTGATCATGTCCGCGATGACGGCCACCGACGAGCGGCTCAAGCAGATCGACTTCTCGAACAAGCTGTATGCGTCGCCGGGTGCGCTCGTCGCACCGGTCGGCTCGACGCTGCTGCCGACCGCCGCGTCGCTCGCGGGCAAGCGCGTCGGGATCGACCAGGGCACGACGCAGGAGGCGTACGCGAAGGCCGAATGGGCGACCAAGGGCGTGACGATCGTCTCGTACCAGAACCAGGACCAGGTGTACCAGGATCTCGTCAACGGCCGCCTCGACGCGACCTTCCAGGACAAGACGCAGGCCGGCTACTCGTTCCTGAAAACGCCGCGCGGCAAGGGCTATGCGTTCGCGGGCCCCGACGTGACCGACGTGCGGATCACCGGCTACGGCGTCGCGATGGGCGTGCGCAAGGGCGATGAAGCGATGAAGAAGCGGCTGAACGACGCGATCGTCGCGATCCGCGCGAACGGCACGTACCAGAAGATCGCCGCGAAATATTTCGACTTCGACATCTACGGCGCGAAGCAGCAGCTGACTTCCGCACCGTGAATCAGTGATTGCGTGATTCCGTGATTCACTCCATCGACAGGCACACCATGACGAGTATCCAGGACCGCGTCGCACAAGCCGTGACGCCCGAACTGATCGCCGCGTTCCGCGAGGAAGGCGCGGTCTGCGTCAAGGGCATCTTCTCGCCCGACGAAGTCGCCGCGCTGCGCGCCGGCATCGACACGAATCTCGCGCACCCGAGCGAGCGCGCGAAAGTCGCGAGCCGGCCCGACGATCCGGGCTGGTTCTTCGAGGATTTCTGCAACTGGCAGCACAACGGCGCGTATCGCGACTTCATCGTGCGCTCGCCGGCGCCGTCAGTCGCCGCCGCGCTGATGGGCACCGAGCACGTGCGACTGCATCACGACCACCTGCTCGTGAAGGAGCCCGGCACGCGGCAGCGCACGCCGTGGCACCAGGACCAGCCGTACTACAACATCGAAGGCGACGACAACGTCAGCATGTGGATTCCGGTCGATCCGGTGCCGCTCGAATCGACGCTGGAATTCGTCGCGGGCTCGCATCTCGGGCCGTGGCTGATGCCGCGCACGTTCATGGACAAGGAAGCGAAGTGGTTCCCGGAAGGGAGCCTGGCTGACCTGCCCGACATCGAAGGCGACCGCGCGGCGTTTCCGATCCGCCACTGGGCGCTCGAGCCCGGCGACATGGTGTGTTTCCGGATGCTCACGCTGCACGCGTCGGGGGGGACGCAGAACCGTCGGCGTGCGTTCTCGATCCGCTTCGTCGGCGACGATATCCGTCACGCGCCGCGCCGCTGGAAGACGTCGCCCGATTTCCCGGGGCTCGCCGAGCAGCTGCCCGACGGCGCGCCGCTCGATCACCCGCTGTTTCCGGTCGTGTGGTCGCGTGGCGCGGGGCAGGCCCGCGCGATCTGACGCGGGCGGGTGTGCGTGATGGACGCGGCGGCCGTTTCCTGACGAAACGGCCGCCGCGTGCTTTTGTACGTTGGGAACAGGATCAGGTCGGGTGGCGTCCGGCGCCCGGCTTGAAGCGCGAGCCGAGCCGGTAGCGGTTGCCCGGATGCAGGAAGTGCACGAACGTGACGGGCTGCCCGTTCGTCCAGGTGCGGCGCGTGAGCGTGAGGCACGGCTCGTCGGCGCGCATGTCGAGCAGCCGCGCCTGTTCGCCGGTCGGCAGCGACGCATCGACCACGTGCTCGATCTCCAGTTCGTCGTGCGACACGTTGTTGAACAGGTACTCGGACGGCGGCTCGACCTGGAAATCCTGGTCGATGAAGCCGGGCGCGGCGGCCGGGTTCACGTAGCGATCCTCGAGCTGGATCGGGCGGCCGTTTTCCTCGTGCACGCACACCACATGAAACACCGGCGTGTTGACCGGCAGGCCGAATGCAGCCGCGACGTCGAACGACGCGGGCTCGCTCGACTGACTCAGCACGCGGCAGCGATATTCGTGCCCACGCGCGCGGATTTCGTCGCGGATGTGCGCGATCATCAGCAGGTTCGACTGCGGCTTCACTTCGGCGACGAACGTGCCGACGCCCGCGATGCGCTTCAGCACGCCTTCCTCGGTCAGCTCGCGCAGTGCGCGGTTGACCGTCATGCGTGCGACGCCGAACTGGGCGGCGAGATCGAGCTCGGACGGGATGCGGTCCCCCGGGCGCCAGTCGCCCGCTTCGACGTTCTGGCGAACGAGCGTCTTGATCTGCTGGAACGGTGCGGTGGCCTTCGTGACCATCGGGGATCCTTGCGCGAAAAGGTGACGAAGCTAGTCGTCGTGACTGACGATGACCAGGATCTCCGCCTGCGCGGTGCCGAGGCTGCGCGTGCGGTGCGGGATGAGTGCGTTGAAATAGACTGAATCGCCGGCCTTGAGTTGCACCGTCTCGTTCGGAAATTCGATTTCGACGCGCCCCTTGTGCACGAACAGGAATTCCTCGCCTTCGTGCTCGCGGAACGTCGACGCGACGAATTCGTGCGGCGGATGCACGACGAACGGCAACATCTTCTTCGGCGCGACGCCGGCCGCGATGCTTTCGAAGCGGTGGGCCTGGCTGTCGGCTGCGGCGCCCATCGTCGTGCGCTCGCCGGCGCGCGTGACCGTGATCAGCTCGCGGTTGTGGCTTTCCGAGAACAACTGCTCGACGTCGACGTTCAGCGCCTTCGACAGCTTCAGCGCGACCGCGATCGACGGCACGCTCAGGCCGCGCTCGACTTTCGACAGGTAGCTCTTGGTGAGGCCCGTCTCGTCGGCCAGCACGTCGAGCGTCCAGCCCTTCTGTTTTCTGAGCAGCTTCAGGCGAATCGTCATGGGGCGCCAGGTGTCCTTCGAAAAACCGATTGTAACGCATGACACAAAGTGTCCTGTGGTGTATCGTGTGTCATGTTTTGCCGGGAAAGCGGCCGCGGACGGCGCGACCGACCCGATCCATTCAGGAGGTGAACATGGCGGAAACGCTGAATCTGACGAAGGAGGCGCTGGTCGCGCTGGCGGAGCGGCGTCTGGACAGCGCGGTGGGCGACAGCGGCTGGTCCGCGCGGCAGAAGCTCGCGCTCACGTGCCGGATCCTGTTCGACGCCGGTCACGATTCGGGCCTGGCCGGGCAGATCACCTGCCGCGCGGGCGAGGCCGGCACGTACTACACGCAGCGGCTCGGGCTCGGTTTCGACGAGATCTCGGCGGCGAACCTGTTGCGGGTCAACGAGGATCTCGACGTCGTCGACGGCGAGGGCATCCCGAATCCGGCCAACCGGTTCCATACGTGGATCTACCGCGAGCGCCCGGACGTGAACTGCATCATCCATACGCATCCGGCGCATGTCGCGGCGCTGTCGATGCTCGAGCAGCCGCTCGTCGTGTCGCACATGGATACCTGCCCGCTGTACGACGATTGCGCGTTCCTGAAGGACTGGCCCGGCGTGCCGGTCGGCAACGAGGAGGGCGAGATCATCTCGAAGGCGCTCGGCAGCAAGCGCGCGATCCTGCTGTCGCACCACGGCCAGCTCGTGGTCGGCAAGACGATCGAGGAAGCGTGCATGCTCGCGCTGCTGATCGAGCGGGCCGCGAAGCTGCAGCTGCTCGCGATGGCGGCCGGTGAAATCAAGCCGGTGCCGCCGGCGCTAGCGCGCGAAGCGCACGACTGGATTTCGAAGCCGAAGCGCGATGCGGTGACGTTCGACTACTACGCACGCCGGGCATTGCGGACGCATCAGGACTGTGTCGCATGAGCGGGCGATTCGTCGTTCTTGTCCCAGATCATCATTGAGGAATACCTATCGTGTCCATCCTGCTGAAAGGCATCATTGCCTACCCGGTTACGCCGTTCTCCGCTGACGGCGGCGTCGACCTGAAAGCGCTCGAAGCGCTGATCGAGCGGCTGATTGCCGACGGCGTCCACGCGATCGCCCCGCTGGGCAGTACCGGCGAAAGCGCGTACCTGTCCGACGCCGAATGGGACGCGGTCGCCACCGCGTCGATTCGTGCGGTGAAGCGGCGCGTGCCGACCGTCGTCGGCATTTCCGATCTCACCACGGCGGGCGCGGTGCGCCGCGCGCGCTTTGCCGAACAGGTCGGCGCCGATGCGGTGATGGTGTTGCCGGTGTCGTACTGGAAGCTCGCCAACGACGAGATCGCCGCGCACTATCGCGCGATCGGCGCAGCCATCGGCATCCCGATCATGCTGTACAACAACCCCGCGACGAGCGGCGTCGACATGTCGCCCGACCTGATCGCGACGATCTGCCGGACCGTCGACAACGTGACGATGGTGAAGGAGAGCACCGGCGACATCGGGCGGATGCACCGGCTCGCGCAACTGAGCGACGGCGCGATTCCGTTCTACAACGGCAGCAATCCGATGGCGCTCGCCGCGCTCGCGGCGGGTGCGGCCGGATGGTGCACGGCCGCGCCGAACCTGAATGCGGCGTTGCCGCTGGCGCTGTTCGACGCGATGCAGGCGGGCGACCTGGCGCGTGCGAGGACGGTATTTCATGCGCAGCTGCCGCTGCTGCAGTTCATCGTCAACGGCGGATTGCCGGTGACCGTGAAGGCCGGGTTGCGCCTGCGCGGCTTCGATGCCGGCGAACCGAGAAAGCCGCTGATGCCGCTCGGCGACGCGCGCACGCGCGAACTCGAACGCCTGCTCGCGGCGCTGCCCGACGGTGTGACGACATGAGCGATACGGCACGGCCGCCGATCTCCGCCGCCATCGACGCGGTGCGGGTCGGCAAGCGCCGGCCGCTGGCCGGCACGCCGCACGCCAGCGCGATCGACAAGCAGCCGGTCGACGCGCGTCTGTGGCTGGGCACGCTCGGCTTCGCCGGCGACGAACAGGCCGATGCGCGGTATCACGGTGGACCTGACAAGGCGGTGCACCACTATGCGCACGATCACTATGCGTGGTGGTCGGCGCAAATCGGCGCGCGCGACGTGCTGGCGCAACCGGGCGCGTTCGGCGAGAACCTGTCGACGCTCGGCGTGACCGAGCACGACGTGTGCCTCGGCGATGTGTTCACGCTGGGCGGCACCGTGCTTCAGGTGTCGCAGTCGCGGCAGCCGTGCTGGAAGCTGAACGCGCGCTTCGATCATCCGCGGATGGCCGCGCTCGTGCAGCAAAGCGGCCGGACCGGCTGGTACTACCGCGTGCTGCAGGAAGGCTGGGTGGAGTCGGGTGACGTGCTGACGCTGGATGAGCGCCGCTACCCGCAATGGCCGCTGGCGGCGGTGCTCGACGTGCTGTACCGGCGCACGCTAGACATGGCCGCGCTCGATGCGCTGTGCGCCGTGCCGATATTGCCGCCCGGCTGGCGCACGATGCTCGAAAGGCGCCGGACGGAGCGGCAGGTCGAAGACTGGACGAAGCGGCTCGAAGGACGATGATGCGCCGCGTGCCGCGTGCCGCGTGCCGCGTGCCGCGTGCCGCGTGCCGCGTGACTCAGTGGCTCGGCAGTTCCCGCACGTCGGCGGTGGGCACCGAGCCGAACGCGTCGCTCAGCGCATAGCCGATCAGCTGTCGCGCGGCCGCCTCGGGCGTCGCGAGCGCGCCGCTCGACTTCAGCTGGTCGAATTTCTCGCGCATCGGGAAGTTGTCTTCGCTGGTCGAGCGGATCGTCGCCTGCATGCCCGTATCGACGACGCCCGGCGCGACGCTGCAGATCCGCAGCGCGCGGTTCGCGTCGAGTGCGACTGCACGCGCATGGTGATCGAGTGCCGCCTTGGTCGCACAGTAGACGCTCCAGCCCGCGTACGCGTTGCGTGCCGCCCCGCTCGACACGTGCAGGATCCGGCATTCGGTCGTGGCCCCTGCCGCTTGCGTGAGCGCGGCCGACAGCATCAGCGGCGCCGCGACGTTCACGCCGACCGCGCGCGCGACGATCGCCGGGTCTTGCGCGGCGAGCGGGCCGATCGGATCGACGATGCCCGCGTTGTTGAACAGCAGCACGATCGACGCGCCGTCGACGAAGCGGCGCAGCGTGTCGCCGGCCAGCCAGGCCGCGACGGCCGCCGGGTCCGACAGGTCGAGTTCGATTTCGGCGAAGCGGTCGCCGGCTTGCGACGCGAGCGACGGATGGCGGCTGCGCGACACGCCGAGCACGGCGACGCCTTCCAGCAGCAGTTGTTCGGCGAGCGACGCGCCGAGGCCGCGCGTGTGTCCGGTGACGATGGCGCGCACGTGCGGGGCGGAAGAGGAGGCGGTCATGGTGGTAAGCGGTTCGAAGAGGTGAACGGGATGAGCGGCGTCGACGAGCGGTGCGCATGCGTGGCGGCATGGCGTGCGGGTCGGGCGATGCGTGACGTGGTGCGCGAAGGCGGTCGCGCGGCGCCGCAGACGTCGGGGTGACGCATATCGTAGCGCTCGCATGCGGGGCGTGCAAACGCCGCCGTGCGTGCGGAGGCGGAATCCGCGGTGCTGCGCGTATCCGACGCCGCGCGGCGCGGGCTCTCCGAGACGTTGGACGAAAGCCTGCTGCGGCAAGTGCGCGCGTCGGCGCGCCGTGCGGCGCCGGGCCACGCGACGCGAGCTATCATATGGCTCGCCCGTGCGCGATGCCGGACGGGCCGCGACCGTTTCCCTTCACCTGCTGCACGCTGCGACCCACTCATGAACACCACGCCGGATACGCCCACGCCACGCGCCCTTCGCGAACTCACGCCCCTCGAGGCCCGCATTCTCGGTGTGCTCGTCGAGAAACAGCACACGGTGCCGGACACCTATCCGCTGTCGCTGAATGCGCTGACCGCGGGCTGCAACCAGAAAACCGCGCGCTCGCCGGTGATGAACGTCAGCGAGGATGAGGTCACGACCGCGCTCGACGGGCTGAAGCACCTGAGCATCGTGATGGAAGGCAGCAGCAGCCGCGTGCCGCGTTTCGAGCACAACATGAACCGCGTGCTCGGCATTCCGAGCCAGGCGATCGCGCTGCTGACGATCCTGCTGCTGCGCGGCCCGCAGACGGCCGCCGAACTGCGCCTGAACAGCGCGCGCCTGCACGGTTTCGCGGACATCTCGTCGGTCGAGGCGTTTCTCGACGAACTCGCGGCGCGTGCGCAGCCGCTCGTCGTCCGGCTGCCGCGTGCACCGGGCGCGCGCGAGAACCGCTGGATGCACCTGATGTGCGGCGAAGTGAATCTGGCCGATTTCGCCAGCGCGGAGTCCGGCAGTGCGGATTCGGTGCCGCCTTCCGAATTCGAAGCGCTGAAGGCCGAACAGAAGCGCCTCGCGGATGAAGTGGCGCGGCTGAATGCGCTGGTTCTGCGGATGGCCGGCGAGCTGGGCATCGACGTCGACGCGCAAGGCGACGCGGGCTGATGTAGATGGCGGCGGTGGCCCGCCGCGGGATGGCCACGTCGCAGCACGGCCGGGTCGGGGCGCGATGCGGGGACTACCCGCATCGCCGCGTTACTTCAGCTTGACGCCCGGTACGAGATAGCGCGAACCGCCCGGTTTCAGGATCGGCGCCAGCGCCTCAAATGGCGCATCGAGTTGCGGCCCGAGGCAGGCGCCTGCCGCGTGGCCAATGCCGGATACGGCGAACGACAGCTTGCCGGGGGCATCGAGCTCGAACGCCAGATATTCGGGGAACACGTCGGCGCACGACAGCGAATCGCCTTTGCCGTCCGTCACTTGCAGACCGTGTGTTGTCTTGTCGCGCAATCGCGTAATGAAACCCGCCAGCGCGGGGCTCGTTTCCGGATTGCCGTCCTTGCCCGCCACGGTCGCGTCAATCACGCGGTTCCATTCGAGGTACGCGCCGCGCAGCAGGTCGAACGTGACAGGATCGTAGTGATTGTCCGGGTACGCGCCGCCGCAGAACAGGCTGCCCGATTCGACGATACCCATCGCCGCACGCGACAGCCAAGTGACCGTCACTTGCTCGTCGTCGTAGCCGCCGAGCGATCCGGATGCCGACCCGTCGTCGCTATAGCGCGTCGATGCGCATTCGAGCGCCGCGAGACTCATCTGCCAGTGCCGTTGTTCCAGCAGATGGTTGACTCGCGCCATCACGGCCGGATCGGGGTATCGGCTCAGCCGCGGATATGCGAGCACCGTGCGCGGGTCGCTCCACATCCGGTACGCGACCGTGCCGTCGCCGATCTCGGGGCCCACCGGCCGTGCATGCCCGGCAAGCTTCAGCGTGGCATACGGCGCGTGCTGCATGTCGATGTCCGCGCTACGCGCGATGCCGCTGCCGACACCACTCCCGGACACGGCAGTGATCGCTTCGACGGCACCGGGCGCAACCGCATCGGGATCGTATTCCGCAACGCGCCGCAGCGTGAAATTGCGTGACTTGCCAGAGCGCGCATCGATCCAGCGGCCGTGATAGCCGGCCTTGTCCCGCGTGCCCTGCCAAGTGGCCGCGGCATGATCGAAATCGGCTTGCTGGCCGAATCCCAACGAACTGCGGGCATCGTCCGGCAACTGCGATCGCACGAGCGGTTCGACCAGTTGCGCGGGCGTGCCGTGCAGCGGAATATCGACGCCGTGCTGCGCATAGAAGTAGCGGCCCGAGATTGAACCATCCGCAGCCGGGCGATCGTCGAGTTCCATCACGACGGCGCCGGCGCCCTGCAGCGTTCCTTCATAGACCGTGCGCGGCGCGGCATCGACACAGCCCGCGCGCAACGCAATCAGCACCAGCACGATCCGGATCAGCGGGCGCGTCACCAGCGGCACCCGGTTTGTTCGGACGCGTCGACGTCCAGTACCCTGCCGAACGCGGTCTGCTTGCCGGTGCGCGCGCTGGTATAGGTCATCGAATAGATCATCGCGCCTTGCGACATCATTTCGTACCGCCCGTTGATCCTGCCGTCGACCATCTCGACCCAGGTTGTCGTGAACTGGTGCGGGCGGCCCTCGGCGAGCACTTCCTCGTCCACGTGCTCGACCACCAGCGGCAGCGCCGTTTTCGCTTTCGCATAGCGGACCATGCCGCCTGACCAGCCGACGGCGTCGTCGTAGTAGCTGCGCATCTCGAAGCGCACCGGTTTGTCGCCGTCCGACTTGAAGCAGTACACCTCGGTGGAGACCTTCGCGAACGCGGGCAGCGACGCGCAGAGCAGCAGGGCGGCAAGGATTTTTTTCATGATGGGTCGGTGAAGAATGAAATGCGGCATCAACCGAGCACGATCCGCGTGGCACCTGCATCGACGAGCTGGAACAGCAGATCCTCGACGGCCGTCTCGGGCGCGGAGCCGAGATCCGCATTGACGCGCCACCCGTGTTCCGTGCGAACCGGTTCCGACAGGTAGTGAACGATGCCGTGCAGGCCGTCTTCGGCCGGCGTGTTCTCGTCGTCGACGTCGAACCACGCGAAAAACCACGCCTTGAACGCCTCGACGGCCGCGCTTGCGTCGAGACCAT
Organism: Burkholderia sp. AU6039; assembly: GCF_002223365.1. Lineage (NCBI taxonomy): Bacteria > Pseudomonadati > Pseudomonadota > Betaproteobacteria > Burkholderiales > Burkholderiaceae > Burkholderia > Burkholderia sp. AU6039. Next base: position 274,597 of record NZ_NKFK01000006.1, on the reverse strand, counting down.
CGGCCTCGATCGCGGCCCAGTCCCACACGAACGGGCGGATCGACACGGCTGCTGTTTCGAGGTCGAACGCCAACGGCTCGAACGCCAGCTGCGTGGCGGAATCGACCATCGCCGGCTGGCCGGCCGATTCGCCTTCGGTGGCGATGAGGTCGGCCCGGCACGGCAACGCGAGCGGCCCTTCGGTGGCGAGCGTGCCGTCGGCCCGCCGGTAGGCCGGTTCGACGATCACGGCCGGTTGCGCTGCCGCTTTCGCGAGCAGGTCGGCATACGGTTGGCGGATGGCGCGGAGCAGTTCGGAGACGGTCATCGTGGCGTATCGATTGGGCAGGGAGCGATCGGTTACAGGCAGTCAGTATGCGGCGCGGCCGGCATCGCACGATGTGGCCTTCGGTACCGGACAGCCGTGATCGTACGGCACTTCGACAACACGCGGACAGTCGGCCGAATGGCCTGCGCAACCCGCATCGCGCGGCGACCGATTTAGACGTTTACCTTCAAACAATCGAAAACGCCCATCGAGCGCGCGCTCGTTGTGCTTCAATTCATCCGGTTTGTAGTCCTACTAAAATGACAGGTTCAGAACAGGCCGGATTACTCATTCACAGGAGACAGTCGATGGCTCGGAAACGGTTTTGAAGCGGCACACGCGATGGTCTGCAACACCGCGAACTTCCTTCGATGAAAGCAGGTTATCCCAGGGGCCCCAACCATGTCCTCCAGACGTTTCATGATGGCCGCGGCAGCGATGTCCGCCGCGTTGGCCATCACCGCGCCGGCAGCCAGCGCCGCCGCGCCAGCCGTATCCGACCCGTTCTACACGTACACCGGCACCACGCCGTTGGCATCGATCCCACCGGGCACGGTGCTCAAGACGCGCAACGTCACCTACCACGTGGCCGGCATCCCCACCGCGCTGACCGCGCAGCAGTTGCTGTATCGCACCCATAACGCGCTGAACCAGCCGGTCGTCAACGTGACGTCGGTGATCCGGAGCCCGGTCGGCAACGGCCAGGCCATCTCGTACCAGTCGGCCTACGATTCGCTGAATCCGTACGACGAGCCGTCGCAGGTAATCGCCGGCGACCGTGACGTGACCAAGATCATCAACGTCGGCACGCTGCTCTACAGCGCGGAATCGATCCCGCTGTCGACGCTGCTGCTGCTCGGCTACAACGTCATCGTGCCCGATACGGAAGGCCAGACGGCCGACTTCGCCGCCGGCCCCGAATACGGGATGACGACGCTCGATTCGATCCGCGCGGCGCTCAATACGCCGTCCACGGGCCTGAATCCGTCGAGCAAGGTCGCGATGATCGGCTATTCCGGCGGCGCGATCGCGACGAACTGGGCCGCGCAGCTCGCGCCGAGCTATGCGCCCGAGATCAACCGGCAGCTCGTCGGCGCGGCGGAAGGCGGCGTGCTGGTCGATCCCGCGCACAACCTGCGCTACGTCGACGGCAGCATCGTGTGGGGCGGGGTGGCCGCGGCCGCGCTGGCCGGGCTGTCGCGCGGCTACGGCTTCGACCTGACGCCCTATCTCAGCGATACCGGCGTCGCCGTGTTCAAGGACATCCAGAGCCAGTCGCTCGCCTACATCCTGCCGAAGTACACGGGGCTGCGCTGGGGCACGCTGTTCAAGCCGCAATACGCGAACGACATCAACAGCATTCCCGTGTACGTGACCTATGCGAACAAGGTGAATGCGGGGCTGGCCGCATCGCCGACGATCCCGATGTTCATCGGCCAGGGCACGGCCGGCGCGCTCGATGGCACCTTCAGCAGCCAGGTGGGCGACGGCGTGATGATGGCGTACGACGTGCGCGCGCTGGCGCAGAAGTTCTGTGCCAGCGGCACGCCGGTCACGTACAACGAGTATCCGCTCGAACATGCGGGCGCGATCGTGCCGTGGGTGGCCGGCATGCTGCCGTGGCTCTACGACCGTTTCAACGGGAAGGCCGCGCCGAGCAATTGCTGGCTGACGTCGCTGCTGCCGAGCAATTCGCTGGCGCCCGAGACACTGCACTAGCCGCCACGCTGCGTGTGATGCGGCGCATGGCCGGGCGACCCTTCGCGGGTCGCCTTTTTCTTTTTGCCTTTTGATCTGCGTCGCGCTGCGGCAAGGCCGCCGCGTCGGTCTCCCCGCCGCAACCCGCCACCGTCCCGCCCGGGTGCCATAATCGAGCCTGCCCATCATTCCAGACGTCCCCCGGAGAATCACCATGCAGAACCTCGACAATCCTTCCCACGATCGCGAGGTAGGCAGCGCCGACGCGACGCAGGACACCACGCGCATCGACGACGTCCGCATCGGCGCCGTGCGCCCGCTGATTTCGCCGGCGCTGCTGCTGGACGAACTGCCGGTGCCGGCCGCCACGCAGACGCTCGTCGAGGACACGCGCCGCGCGATCGGCGACATCCTGCACGGCCGCGACGACCGGCTGCTGCTCGTCGTCGGCCCGTGCTCGATCCACGATCACGACCAGGCGCTCGATTACGCGCGCCGCCTGAAGATCGCCGCCGATGCGCTGAAGGACGACCTGCTGATCACGATGCGCGTCTACTTCGAGAAGCCGCGCACGACGGTCGGCTGGAAGGGCTACATCAACGATCCGCGCCTCGACGGCAGCTTCCGCATCAACGAAGGGCTGCGCGCCGCGCGGCAACTGCTGCTCGACATCAACGCGCTCGGCCTGCCGGCATCGACCGAATTCCTCGACCTGCTGAGCCCGCAGTACATCGCCGACCTGATCGCGTGGGGCGCGATCGGTGCGCGCACGACCGAGAGCCAGAGCCATCGCCAGCTCGCGTCGGGCCTGAGCTGCCCGATCGGCTTCAAGAACGGCACCGACGGCGGCGTGCAGGTCGCGTCCGACGCGATCGTCGCCGCGGCCGCGAGCCATGCGTTCATGGGGATGACGAAGATGGGGATGGCCGCGATCTTCGAGACGCGCGGCAACGACGACGCGCACGTGATCCTGCGCGGCGGCAAGAACGGCCCGAACTACGACGCCGAACATGTCGAGGCGAGCTGCGCGGTGCTGCGCAAGGCCGGCCTGCGCGAGCAGGTGATGGTCGACTGTTCGCATGCGAATTCGAACAAGTCGCACGACCGGCAGATCGACGTCGCGCAGGATCTCGCGCGGCAACTGTCGCAGGGCGAGCAGCGGATCGTCGGCGTGATGGTCGAGAGTCATCTCGAGGCCGGCCGCCAGGACCTGAAGCCGGGCGTGCCGCTGAAGTACGGCGTCTCGATCACGGATGCATGCCTGAGCTGGACGCAGACGGAGCCGGTGCTCGACGTGCTGGCGGAGGCAGTGCGGCAACGGCGCGTGCAGGCGCGCAGCGCGTGACGAGGGCGATGTGCGTGATTCGCTGCGGTGTCCGTAATGTCGCCATGGCAAGACGCGCCTGACAGCGGCTGCGTCATCACGTCCGATGCAGCGTTTCGCGAGTGGCGCTACCATGGGCCGGTGTGATGCGTCGTACAGAGGCCTTTTCGTTTCACGCGGCGCATGCACGGAGGCGGCTTGGCCGGCCGCCGACACCGACAACAATTCACCGGAGCGCATAACAGCATGGCTTTCTACAAGACCCTCATCGCAGCAACCGTCCTCGCCTCGAGCGTCAGCGCACACGCGCAGATCGCGGGTGCGCAGCCGATCAGCGTGACCGTCGAGCAATCGCAGGCGCTGCTCGAAGGCTGGAGCGTGAAGAAGAGCGTGCTCGGCAAGGCCGTCTACAACGACGAGAACCAGAAGGTCGGCACCGTGCGCGACCTGATCGTCGCGCCGGACGGCTCGGTATCGGCGGCGATCGTGTCGGCCGGCGGCTTCCTCGGCGTGGCCGCGCATGACGTCGCGGTGCCGATCGCATCGCTCGACGTGCGCAACGGCAACATCTACCTGCCGGGCGCGACGAAGGATGCGCTGAAGGCGACGCCCGCGTTCCAGTACGCGAAGGTGCCGTCGCCGCCGAAGCCGAAGAAGCTCGACGACAAGCACTGAGCCGGCACGGATTGGCAATGCCCGGCGCGCAACGCGCCGGGCATTTTGTTTGCGGTCAGCCGTTCGACGGATCGTCCGGTGGCGCGAGCGCCACAATGTGGCTGATGCCTTCGTGCGCCATCTTCGTATAAGGGCTGAAGCGCTCGGTATTGCGGACGAGTTCTTCCGCCACCGTGCGCTCGACCCCCGGCAGCTGCACGCGAATGTTCGCGTTCAGCATGAACAGCCCATCCACCGGATCGCGGCAGAAGTCGACCGATGCACTGACCGACGCGCCGGCGATCGACACGCCGGCTCGCGTGGCGAGCAGGCTCAGCGCCCCGTGAAAGCACGCCGCATAGCTCGCGGCAAACAGTTGCTCCGGGTTCGGGCCGTCGCCCGGCCCGCCGAGTGCGGACGGCAGGCGCAGCGCCACATCGAGGCGGCCGTCGTCGGAACGCGCGACACCCGATGCGCGGCCATGCTCCGCCGCCCCGCCCGTGACGGTCACCGTCGTCGAATAGAGCGTCTGCGGTTCCCGCCCGCGATACTTGTCGAGCAGCGAGAGCGGCGGCGGCCGTAGCGGCGTCATGGCGTGTGCGATCCTGCGGTGCGGCTCAGCGCGCGGGCTGGTTTTTTTTGAACCACGTATCGAAGGTCGTCGCAGCGAGGCGCGCGCCGGGCGCGGGGACGAGCGTGTCGTCCTGCAGTATCGCGCCGAAATAATCGGCGCCTGCGTCCCTGACCACCGTGCGCGGGTCGTGCGTGATCTTCAGGAAATGGTCGACCAGGTCGGCGATCCGCACCCGATCGGGGCCGCCGATTTCGGCGATGCCGTTGCGCGGTGCGTCGAGCGCGACATCGGTGACGGCGGCCGCGACGTCGTCGGATGCGATCGGCTGGAAGAACGCGGTGGCCTGCCGCGTGGTGTCGCCATCGGCGCTCGCCTGTGCGATCGCGCCGACGAATTCGAAGAACTGCGTCGAGCGCACGATCGTGTACGGCACGCCTGCTGCGCGGATCAGGTCTTCCTGAATGAGCTTGCCGCGGAAATACGCGCTTTGCTGCAGGCGGTCGGTACCGACCACCGACAGCGCGACGTGATGGCGCACACCCGCCGCGCGCTCCGCGGCGAACAGGTTGCGCCCCGACGTCTCGAAGAATGCCTTCACGGCCGCTTCCTCGAACGACGGCGAGTTCGCGAGATCGACCACGACATCCGCGCCCGCCAGCGCGTCGCCGAGCCCCGCGCCCGTGATCGTATCGACGCCGGTCGACGGCGCTGCCGCCAGGGCGTCGTGGCCGCGCGCGATCAGGTTCCTGACGACTTTGCTGCCGATGAGGCCGGTACCACCAATCACGACGATCTTCACGATTGCTCTCCTTGAACGGGCGCGCGGGAGGCGCGCCGCCTGAATCGGTCGAAGCCGGCGCGCATCGCATTCGCACGCGTGCGCAGGCACGTTGCCGAATGGCGCGCCGCGATGCCCGCACGCCGTTCGATCAACCCGCATCGTAGGCAGATGCCGCGCGATCCGGTAGAGCCCCACAGGTGCTCACGGTGTTGCTTCGAATGCATCAATCGACCGGCTCCAGCGGCGCCGTCGTCGTTACGGTGGTCATCGTGGTCATCGTCGTCAGGCACTGCAGGTCGCGTGCGCGCGTCTGTTCGATCATGTAGTCGATGAATGCGCGGATGCGCGTCGGCAGGTGCTTGCGGCTCAGGTAACACAGATAGTGTCCGCCGTCGTCCGGCGCGTGCTGGCCGAGGCAGCTCACCAGTTGCCCGTCGGCGAGCAGGTCGCACACCTGGTACGCGGGCAGTTGCGCGATGCCGAGGCCGTCGAGCGCCGCGCGCACGACCAGATCCATGTCGTTGAAGGTGTGATGTGCGGCGAGCTGGTGCTGCTGCGCCAGCCCGTCGATCTTGAATTCCCATTCCGTCACGCGGCCCGACGCGGTGCGCAGGTTGATGCAGCGATGCTGCGCCAGCTCGTCCACGTGACGCGGCAAGCCGTGCCGGTGCGCGTACGACGGCGACGCGCAGACGATCATCTGCATCGGAATCAACTGGCGCGCGACGATCGCGCTGTTCTCCATGCGGCCGTCGCGAAACGCGACGTCGATGCGGTCGGCGGAGAAATCGGCCGGCCGGTCGTTCAGCAGCAGTTCGAGCGTGATGTCCGGATACTGCGCGTGGAAATCGCCCAGCAGCGGCGCGATGATCTTGCGGCCGAAGCCGGGCGTCGAGCCGATCCGCAGGTGTCCGCTCGGCGGGCCGCTGCGCAGCTCGCGCATGTCCTCGATCGCCTGCGCGAGATGTTCGATGCCGGGCCGGCAGTTTTCATAGAAGCGTTCGCCTTCGCGCGTGAGCGACATGCTGCGCGTCGTGCGCTGGAACAGGCGCGCGTCGAGCCGGTCCTCGAGCCGCTGCACGTGGCGGCTGACCGACGAGCGGCCGACGCCGAGGCGATCGGCGGCGCGGGCGAAGCTGCCTTCGGTGACGACGGCCAGGAAGGTGACCACGCCGGCGTAGCAGGTCGAGAAGGTGCGCGCGAACGGATCGTCGGCGTCGGGGCGGCGGATGGAAGTATCTGACATGAAGGTGCTGGAATCGTGGTGTCCATACGCGACTAGACGTTTCAGCACAGCGGCCTGTGACACCGTCCGCCATCTTTTTTAAAAATGGGACGCGGCGGCGGGCGGGCAGGCTATTTTTCCGGCTCGATCTCGAGCTTCGATGGCGCGCGATGCGCGCACGTCACCCAGCGATGCAGGTTGCTGCCACGATCCGGGCGAGCTTGTCGGGGTTGCGCTGCACGAGAATCCGGACGATGCGCGTGCCGTCGGTCTCGAACGACATCGCGGCGTCGAGCTGTCCGTCGATGAAGCGCAGCATGGCCCACTGGCCGTTGAGCACGACGGGCCGCATCTCGACCCCGCCGCCGTGGCGCAGCCACGTCGCATAGAACAGTTGTGCGACACGCCGGCTGCCGACCATTGGCCTCGGGACGCTCCGGACCTTGCCGCCGCCGTCGCCGATCAGGGTCGCGTCTTCGGCGAGCAGCGCCTGGATCGACGGGAAGTCGCCCTGCGCGAGCGCGTGCGAGAACGTCTGCAGCAACCGGTGGTGCGTTTCGCGCGGCACCGCGTGGCGAGGCGAATCGTCGTCGCGCAGCCGCGCCTTGGCACGGCTGACGAGTTGCCGGCACGCGGCTTCGGACTTGCCGATCGCGTCGGCGATCCGGTCGTAATCGATCTCGAAGATTTCATGCAGCAGGAAGGCGGCGCGCGCCTCCGGCGTCAGCCGTTCGAGCAGCAGCAGGAACGCGACCGACACGTCGTTCGCGCGCTCGGTCATTTCCTCGGGCGTGGCCGGTGATGCGTCGAGTTCCGGCTCGGGCAGCCAGATCCCCGCGTATTGCTCGCGCCGGATCTTTGCCGCGCGCAGGCGGTCGATCGACGTGCGTGTCGTGACGGCGACGAGCCACGCTTCGGTGTTCTCGATCCCGTCGCGTGCCGTGTCGTGCCAGCGCAGCCAGACGTCCTGCACGATGTCCTCGGCGTCCGCGATGGAGCCGAGCATCCGGTACGCGATCTTCTGCAGGCGCGGACGCAGTGCCTGGAACGTGTGTGCGTCGTCGGCCGTCACGGCCATACTCCGCTGAACCCAAATGTGACCGGCCCGCTCAGGAGCACACTGCCGGCGCCATCCCAACGCACCGTCACGTCGCCGCCGTCGCACTCGACCCGCACGGTCTCGTCGAGCAACCCGCGCCGGATGCCATTGACGACCGCCCCGCACGAACACGATCCCGAACCGAGCGGCACGCCGCCGCCGCGCTCCCAGATGCGCAGGCGAACATGCGTGCGATCGATGACCTGAACGAAATGCACGTTGGTTTTCCGCGGAAACAGCGGGTGCGTTTCGATGGCAGGGCCGAGCGCCGCGACATCGATCGCGCGGAGATCGTCGACAAAGAACGTGCAGTGCGGATTGCCCATGTTGCACGCGGCCGGCGCGCCGGGCAGCGGCAGCGCGAGGGTGTCGAGTGACTCGGCGAGCGGCACGTCGCGCCAGCCGGTGAGCGGCCGGCCCATCTCGACGGTGATCAGGCTGTTCGCCTCCGTCGAGCACACGAGATACCCGCGGGGCGTCCGCAGCACGAGCGACGACAGGCCGGTTTCCCGCATCAGTTGCCACGCGACGCCGCGCGTCGCGCTGCCGCAGGTGTCGAGCGGCGAGCCGTCCGCGTTCCAGAACGCGACGCGGGCCGCCGCGTCGTCGCAGTCCGACACGACCGCGAGCTGGTTGAAGCCGATGCCGAAACGCCGGTCGCCCATGCGCCGCACCAGATCGGGGGCGATGGGGGGCGCTTGATCCTGATCCTGACCGCGCAGGTCGACGATGGCGAAGTCGTCGCCATTTGCGTTCATCTTCTGAAATCTGAGCGGCATGACAGTTCCGGAAGGGAGGCAGGCGAACACTGTACGTGGCTCGCCGTTCGCGATCAATCGCCGCACGACGCCGTGCCCGCGCCGCGCACCTACGTAATTCTACGTAGCTCCGCATACGTAGTTATCCGCTTGTAAGCCGCCCCGGTCGCGCGGAATACTACGGCCCATCGCCGCGACCTCTGCGAGGCCGCGGCACGACGCATCGACGTCACGCGGGTTCGGCCCCTCGCCGCATCCACTCAAAAACACATTGGAGACCAGGAGACGCCATGAATCGGGCTTCCAGTACCCTGCTCTGGATCGCGGTCGCGCTGCTCGGCGCGTTCGCATTCGGCACGATCGCACTCGCACACGGCGAGCGCGTCAGTGCCCTCTGGATCGTGATCGCCGCAGTCTGCGTGTATCTGATCGCATATCGCTTCTACAGCCGTTTCATCGCCAGCAAGGTCATGCAGCTCGACGGGCTGCGGATGACGCCGGCCGTCAAGTACAACGACGGCCTCGACTACGTGCCGACCAACAAGTACGTGCTGTTCGGCCATCACTTCGCCGCGATCGCCGGCGCCGGCCCGCTCGTCGGGCCCGTGCTCGCCGCGCAGATGGGCTACACGCCCGGCATGCTGTGGATCCTGGCCGGCGTCGTGTTCGCCGGCGCGGTGCAGGACTTCATCGTGCTGTTCATCTCGACGCGCCGCGACGGCCGCTCGCTCGGCGATCTCGTCAAGATGGAGCTCGGCACGGTGCCCGGCGTGATCGCGCTGTTCGGCGCGTTCCTGATCATGGTGATCATCCTCGCGGTGCTCGCGCTGATCGTCGTGAAGGCGCTGACCAATTCGCCGTGGGGCACGTTCACCGTCGCCGCGACGATCCCGATCGCGCTGTTCATGGGCGTCTACACGCGCTACATCCGTCCGGGCCGCATCGGCGAAGTGTCGATCATCGGCTTCGTGCTGCTGATGGCATCGATCGCGTTCGGCCAGCACGTGCACGATTCGCCGACGCTCGCCGCGTGGTTCACGTTCACGGGCACGCAGCTCACGTGGATCCTGATCGGCTACGGCTTCGTCGCGTCGGTGCTGCCGGTGTGGCTGCTGCTCGCGCCGCGCGACTACCTGTCGACCTTCCTGAAGATCGGCACGATCCTCGGCCTCGCGATCGGCATCCTGGTCGTCGCGCCGGAACTGAAGATGCCCGCGCTGACGAAGTTCGTCGACGGCACGGGCCCGGTGTGGTCGGGCAACCTGTTCCCGTTCCTGTTCATCACGATCGCGTGCGGTGCCGTGTCGGGCTTCCATGCGCTGATCTCGTCGGGCACGACGCCGAAGCTGATCGACAACGAAACCAACGCGCGCTTCATCGGTTACGGCGCGATGCTGATGGAATCGTTCGTCGCGATCATGGCGCTGGTCGCTGCCTGCGTGATCGAACCGGGCATCTACTTCGCGATGAACGCACCGGCCGCCGTGCTCGGCTCGACGCCGGAAGCGGTGGCCAACACCGTCACGCAGTGGGGCTTCGTGCTGACGCCCGACATGCTGACGCAGACCGCGAAGGCCGTCGGCGAAACGACGATCATCGCGCGGGCGGGCGGCGCGCCGACGCTGGCCGTCGGCATGGCGCACATCCTGCACCAGGTGATCGGCGGCGAAGCGATGATGGCGTTCTGGTATCACTTCGCGATCCTGTTCGAGGCGCTGTTCATCCTGACGGCCGTCGATGCCGGCACGCGCGCGGGCCGCTTCATGCTGCAGGACCTGCTCGGCACGTTCCACCCGGCGCTCAAGCGCACCGAGTCGCTGCCCGCGAACCTGGTCGCCACCGCGCTGTGCGTGGCCGCGTGGGGCTACTTCCTGTACCAGGGCGTGGTCGATCCGCTCGGCGGCATCAACACGCTGTGGCCGCTGTTCGGCATCTCGAACCAGATGCTCGCCGCGATCGCGCTGGTGCTCGGCACCGTCGTGCTGTTCAAGATGAAGCGCGAGCGCTATGCGTGGGTGACGATCGTGCCGACCGTGTGGCTGCTGATCTGCACGCTGACCGCCGGCTGGCAGAAGATCTTCGACGCGAACCCGAAGGTCAGCTTCCTCGCGCACGCCGCGAAGCTGCAGGCCGCGGTGGACGAAGGCAAGGTGCTCGCGCCGGCGAAGTCGATCGCGCAGATGAAGCGGATCATCTTCAACGACTACATCGATGCGGCGCTGGCCGGGCTGTTCATCTTCGTCGTCGTGGCGATCGCGGTGTACGGCGTGATCGCCGTGCTGCGCGCGCGCCGCGAGTCGAAGCCGACGGTGCGCGAGACGCCGTACGAAGCGATGCCGGCCGCGCAGGCGCTCGGCAGCGGACGTTAAGGGGAGGCCGCGATGTTCAGCGATCTTGGCAGCGACCTGCGCAGCGCGGGGCGTTACCTCGGGCAGGCGTTGCGGCTGATGGTCGGCCTGCCCGACTACGACACCTACGTCGCGCACATGCGCGCGACCCATCCGGACCGCGAGCCGATGACGTATGAGGAATTCTTCCGCGAGCGTCAGAATGCGCGGTACGGGTCGGGCGCGGGGAAGTGCTGTTGAACCGGGCGGTCCAGGCCGTTCGGTAACCGAAAGGGAAGCGCCGCGATGCATGTCGCGGCGCTTTTTTCTTTGGTGGGCCGGCGGCGCGCTGCGCCGTTTGCCTGAACGCAGCACGGCAAATTCCGCCGGCCGGTATCATAGGGTTTCCTCTTTTCCCGATGGACCCGCAGGAGAACACGTCGTGCATGTCGGTGAGCGTTTCAACAGCATTTCCCATCTCGTCGGCGCGGTGCTGTCGGTGGTCGGTCTCGTCGCGCTCGTGACGATGGGCGCGCTCGAAGGCGATCCTTACAAAGTGGTGAGCTTCAGCGTGTATGGCGCGATGCTGATCCTGCTCTATGCGATCTCGACGCTGTACCACAGCGTCCGCAATCCGCGCCTGAAAGCAATCCTGCAGAAGTGCGACCACTCGGCGATCTACCTGCTGATCGCCGGCAGCTATACGCCGTTTACGCTGGTCACGCTGCGCGGCCCGTGGGGCTGGTCGCTGTTCGGCGTGAGCTGGGGGCTGGCCGTGTTCGGGATCGTGCAGGAGCTGACGCTCGGGCGGCGCACGCGCTTGTTGTCGATGATCCTGTACGTGGCGATGGGCTGGCTCGCGCTCGTCGCGGTGCGTCCGCTGATCCACGCGCTGCCGCCGGTCGGCACCGCGTGGCTCGTGGCCGGCGGGTTGATCTACAGCGCGGGGATCTACTTCTTCATCAACGACGAGCGCATTCGCCACGGGCACGGCATCTGGCATCTGTTCGTGCTGGCCGGGAGCCTGTGCCAGTTCGTCAGTGTCGCGATGTATGTCGCGTGAGCGACGGGCGGCGTTGAGGCAATGACGGCGCGCCGTGCCGCCGCGCGCGCGCCTGCCGGAGCATGCGTTACCGGCGCGTGGCGGTCCGCAGCTGCGTGGCCGGTTCGCCGGGTACCGGTGTCGGCCGCGTGGTGATCCACCATGTCGCGGCGGCGAGCGCCGACAATCCGGTCGCGATGCCGAGCGCCACCCGCATCGCCGCCGGAAACGGCTGGAACGTCGCGATGCACGCACCGAAAATCGCCACCCCGAGCGCCGATCCGCTCTGCCGCGCCGCGTTCAGCGCGGCCGCTGCAACACCAGCGCGGCGCCGGTCGACCGTCCCGAGCGCCGGCGACGTCGCGGCCGGCGAGATGAATCCCGATGCAAAGCCGATCGCGAGCATCGGCGCGACGGCGAGCCATGCGGGTGTCGTCGCGCCGATGCCCGTCATGCCGAGCGCGCCGGCCGCATAGAGCGCGAACGCCGCGCACATCGTGCCGCGCGCGCCGAAGCGCGCAACCAGCCTGCCCGAACCCAGCCCGCCGAGCGCGACCATCGCGGTCATCGGCAGGAACGCGAGCCCCGTATCGAGCGGGTTCGCGCCGCGGACTTGCCGGTAGAACAGGCTGAACACGAACAGCAAGCCGTAGAACACGAACGCCGACGCCATCGACACGACCGTCGATCCGGCGAACAGCCGGTTGCGGAAGAACGCGAGCGGCAGCATCGGTTCGCGGCGCCGCGCTTCGATCGCGATGAATGCGCTCCACGCGACGACGCTCGTCACCGCGCCGCCGATGATCGGCGCCGAGCGCCAGCCGAGCGTCGGGCCTTCGATCAGCGTGCCGATCAGTGCCGCGATCGCAACGATGGCCGCGGCCTGGCCGCCCCAGTCGAAATGCCGCGATGCGTCGACGACGGCGGCGCGCACGACCGAGCGGCCGAGCCAGATGCCGGCCAGCCCGAGCGGCAGGTTCACGAAGAACAGGCTGCGCCACCCGAACAGATGGATCAGCAGGCCGCCGATCAGCGGACCCGACGCCATCGCGATGCCACCGCAGCCCATCCACAGGCTGATCGCCGACGCGCGCGCGGCCGGTGCGGGGAAGGCGCGGTTGAGCAGCGCGAGCGAGCAGGGCACCAGCATCGCGCTGCCGACGCCTTGCAACGCGCGGGCGATCGCGAGCGCCGGGAGCGTCGGCGCGACGCCGCACAGCGCCGACGCGGCGACGAATACCGCGAGCCCGGCGAGATAGACGTCGCGATCGCCGAGCCGGTCGCCGAGCGTGCCGCCCGTCATCAGCAGGCTCGCGAACGCGAGCGTGTATGCATTCACGATCCACTGCAGGCCGGCCACGCGGCTGCCGAATGTCTGGGCGATGTCGGTGAGCGCGACGTTGACGATGGACGCGTCGAGCAGCACGAGCGTGTAGCTCACGCAGGTCGCGGCGAGCACGCGGCGCGCGGTGACCCGATCCAGTGCGGCGGCCGTCATGCGCGTTCGGGCGACGGTGTGGCGGCCCGCAGCGCATTGAACCCGACCCATCCCCAGTACACGCGATGATGCGCGATCAGCCCGTCGCGCAGGTCCATCACCTCGACGAGGTCGACCTGGTCGCCGTCCGGCGTTGCGCGCGGGTATTCCCAGACGAGCTGGCGGCCGTTCGAGAAGAACAGCCCGGTGCGGTACCAGCGCCCGAGCGGGTTGCCCGGATTGCGCAGGGCCGCCGCGAAGAATGCGCCGATCGCGGCCTTGCCGTGCAGCACGCCCGAGCCATGATCGGGCAGCGTGACGACGATCAGCGGCGTTTCGAGTACCGCGTCGTCGGCATACAGCGCCATCAGCGCATCGACGTCGCGCGCGACCACGGCCGCGTGCCAGCCTTCATAAATGTGCCGGGTATCGGTGTGGGCGTGTGACATGGCGGGTTCCGGAAGCATCAATAACGGAACCCACTGTAGGGGCGCGCCGCCGCGGGACGTTTCACGTCGACCCGAAACGTGGATGTCGCCGCGCCGCAGGTGGCCGCGTGCCGGCTCTCATCCGGCCAGCGCGTCGAGATTCAGCTGATACGACTTCCCGATCCACACCGCGCTATCGCGATGGTCGCGCAGTTCGTCGTTCGTATTCGGGTGCAGGAAGATATCGAGCGCGCCGTGGTTCAGCACGAGCCACGGCACGATCTCGTCGAAGCGCGCGGCGTCGAACGCGATCTGGTACGACCAGGCCGGGTGCGGGCCGACGAGGCGTTCATGAAAGCGGCCGAGTTCGATGACCGCGCCGAACCGTTCGTCGACGACCTGGCGAAACGCCCAGGCCGCGTCGCGGCTGGCCGCATCGAAATAGACGTGGGCGTGCCAACTGTGGATGGCGGTGGTGTCGAGGGCAGCCATGGAAGGACTCGATGAAAATGGGAATGCATGAGATGCCGTGCGAAACGGCCGATGCGTGATTATCGCGCGTCATTGCCGTGCGCGTCGTGTCGCGATCCGGCAATCCGGACGCGATGATTTGTCCTGAATCACGAGAACCGTTCGATTCGACCAGTCCAGCGATTGAGGTGTCCGCACGCGCGATATCACGCCGGAAGCCTTGTCGGCGGGTGCGCCGGTGGTGATCGCATCGGCAACATGCCATTTCGGAAATTGAAACAGCGTGGCGTGCGCTGCTTCGGATCGTCTGAACAAAGGCGATCAGGGCATTGAATGAAATAAAGAAATTCCTGTTTGACGGGATTCGCGCATGACGCGATTTGCGCACCGGGTGTCGACACCGAAAATATCAATTGCAGAATCGGCTATTCATACGGAATGCAGCGCGTCATACGATGGTTTCAACGCATCGTCGAACATGATCGATGCGGGGACAACCACCTGGAGGCCACTATGCGATCCCTCGTTCCCGTTGCGGTACTTTCCTGCGCACTCGCTGCGCTGCCCGCCGTCAGTTTCGCTCAGTCCGCCGTGACCGACGGCGCATCGAATGCGTCGCTGTCGAGCTGGTCGGCGGCGCGTGCCGAAACCGACGCGCAACTGATGCAGATGACGCGCGCCGGTTATCGCGCAACGTCGGCCGGCAACCAGAACTATCCGCTCGCGATGCAGCGTGCGCTCGAACGGGTCCACAACCCGGTGCCGGACCGGTCGCGCGAAGAGCATGCCGCGATGGAGGCGCGCGCCGCGCGCGACGTGCAGGGCGGCCATCCGGTCAAGGCGTTCTTCGTGAAGACCGCGTACTACCTGAAGGGCGAGAACACGTTCTGATGCAGGAGGCGAGCATGGCTTGCACGATCCGATTTGCAGGCGTCGCTCGCGCGTCGGCGCCGCGCCGGCCGCCGGACGCACGAGCGACGCCACGGCGCGACGATGGGCACGACGCGCGGCGTCGTACGAAGCATCTGCGCGCCGCGCGCCGCGACGCCGTCGCGTGCCGCATCGCATGGCCGGCTTTCGACGCGAGCGATGCGCCGGCCGACGGGAGCCCATCATGAAGGGCGCCCGGAAGAACCGTCGCCACGTGCCGCTGACTCGCG
This sequence comes from Burkholderia sp. AU6039, assembly GCF_002223365.1. NCBI lineage: Bacteria > Pseudomonadati > Pseudomonadota > Betaproteobacteria > Burkholderiales > Burkholderiaceae > Burkholderia > Burkholderia sp. AU6039. The sequence goes on along the minus strand of NZ_NKFK01000006.1, from coordinate 259,272 downwards.
AGTGGCTGCTGCCGCTGCCACCCGTGCATGCACGCGACATCTCGCTGAAATGCCACATGGCGCTCGTCGCGCTGCGTAGCGGGCATGGCAGCGAGGCGCTGCTGATGCGCTTGCGCACGAGCGTCTACCTGGTGTTCCTGGCGCTCGACGATGCGGTATGCGCGGACGCGGACATCGACCTGTGCGTCGATGCGGAACGGGCGCTCGATGCAGGCGTGGCGCGCGCGGCGCAAAGCGGCGCATGGACGCTGCGCGACGACGAATGCGCGGTGCTCGAGCATGTGCTCACGGCGCACGACACGTGCGTCACGACGCTCACGCGGCATCGGCTGGCCGAGCTGTGGGAGCACGTCTGCGCATTCGCATCGAGCGGCCAACTGGCGCTCGTCGCGGGCGCGGCGCAGAAGCTGCGCATGCATGCGGCCGAATCGCTGGCCGCGTAGCGTCGCACCGGTTTCGCAGGGAGGATGGAGGAGACAGGGCCGGCCGCACCGGCGCAGCCGACACGGTCGCGTTGATTCAGCGCATGCGTGGCTGTCGCGGCAATCCCTACGGTGATGGCGAAACGCGATGCAAAATCGCGGCCCAAAACAAAAGCGCCACGGAGCGGACTCCGTGGCGCTTCATTTTTTCCCGCCGGCGCGGAGGCGTGGCCTCCGCGTGGCGAAACGCGCTTAGGCTGCTGCTGCCGGCTTCGCCGCCTTTTGCAGCTTGCCCTTGCCGGCGCGCTGGATTTCCTCGAGCTTGATCTCGACGTGACGCGAGAACACGTACTCGGCCGGGCGCTGCTTGTCGATCGGAATGTCCGGCGCGAACGGGCCGTCGGTCTTGATGCCCTTGCGGCTCACGGCGAACGCCTTCAGCGGGTGCGCCATCGTGTCCATCACGGCGGTCGCTTCGAAGCCGCAGTGGACCATGCAGTCCGCGCACTTCTCGTAGTTGCCGACGCCGTAGTTGTCCCAGTTCGTGTCTTCCATCAGTTCCTTGAAGGTCTTTACGTAACCTTCGCCGACCAGGTAGCACGGCTTCTGCCAGCCGAACACCGTACGCGCCGGGTTGCCCCACGGCGTGCACTTGTACGTCTGGTTGCCGGCCAGGAAGTCGAGGAACAGCGACGACTGGCTGAACGACCAGCGCTTGCCGCCTTCGCCGCGCTTCAGGATTTCGCGGAACAGGTTCTTCGTCTTGTCGCGGTTCAGGAAGTGCTGCTGATCCGGCGCGCGCTCGTACGCGTAGCCCGGCGACACGGTGATGCCGTCGACGCCGATCGGCTTCAGCGTATCGAAGAACTTCGCGACGCGCTCGGGGATCGCATCGTTGAACAGCGTGCAGTTGATGTTCACGCGGAAGCCGCGGCGCTTCGCTTCCTTGATGGCCGCGACTGCCTTGTCGTACACGCCTTCCTGCGACACCGAGTGGTCGTGCATCTGCGCGTCACCGTCGAGGTGGACCGACCAGACGAAGTACGGGCTCGGCTGGTAGTCGTCCATCTTCTTTTCCATCAGCAGCGCGTTCGTGCAGAGGTAGACGAACTTCTTGCGCTTCATGATGCCGCGGACGATTTCCGGCATTTCCTTGTGCAGCAGCGGCTCGCCGCCCGCGATCGACACGATCGGTGCGCCGCATTCGTCGACCGCTTCCAGGCATTCCTGGACGGACAGACGTTGGTTCAGGATGGGGTCCGGGTAATCGATCTTGCCGCAGCCGTTGCACGCGAGGTTGCAGCGGAACAGCGGCTCGAGCATCAGCGCGAGCGGATAGCGTTTGTTGCCGGACAGGTGTTGGCGCATGATGTACGCGCCGACGCGGACTTGCTGGAGCAGCGGAATAGACAAGAGATGTCCTCCTTAAACTTCGCGGGCGACAGCTTGCGTGAGCTTCGCCGGCAGCTTGAATTCGACTTTTTCCTCACGGCCCGCCATCGTCGTGACGTCGACGGGACCCAGCGCGCGCAACGCGCCGATGACATCTTCGACCATCTCCTCGGGCGCGGACGCCCCGGCGGTCAGGCCCACGGTTTTCGCATTCGCGAACCATTCGGCCTTGACTTCCGAACCGTCGGCGACGAGGTAGCTCGGCACACCGCTTTCGGTGCCGATCTCGCGCAGGCGGTTCGAGTTCGAGCTGTTCGTCGCACCGACGACCAGCAGCACGTCAACCTGTTCGCTCAGCTCGCGCACGGCGGCCTGGCGATTTTGCGTCGCGTAGCAGATGTCGCGCGTGTCCGGGCCGACGAGGTCGGTGAACCGGCGCTGCAGCGCTTCGATGATGCCGCGCGTATCGTCCACCGACAGCGTGGTCTGCGTAATGTACGCGACCGGCGTGTCGACGGGCAGCGTCAGCGTATCGACTTCGGCTTCGCTCTGCACGAGGATCACCTCGGCCGGAATCTGGCCGATCGTCCCCTCGACTTCCGGGTGGCCCGCATGGCCGATCAGGATCAGCCGGCGGCCCGCCGCGACATACTGGCGGCCCTGCACGTGCACTTTCGTGACGAGCGGGCAGGTGGCGTCGAGCACGTCGAGCCCGCGCGTTTCCGCGTCGCGCTCGACCGTCTGGGCGACCCCGTGCGCGCTGAAGATCGCGACAGCGCCGTGGGGCACCTCGTCGAGTTCTTCAACGAATCGGGCCCCTTTATTACGCAGATTTTCGACGACATGCCGGTTATGCACGATCTCATGACGCACATAGACCGGCGCACCGTGCTGTTGCAGCGCGCGATCGACGATCTCGATCGCGCGGACAACCCCCGCACAAAAGCCGCGGGGCTGGGCAAGGATGACTCGCATAAGTGAGCGAACTCCGACGACAGACGCCGGGGTTCGAGGAGCTGGCACTCGCTCGCTCGCCCCGGCTTGATGTTATGAAGGCAGGAACGAACCGGCCGGCCAGGCCCCGGAACCCCGAATTAATCGCGCATTTTAACTCTATCGGGAAGTCCTTGCTCTGGTGCTGTGTCCGGCGTGTTGCATTTGCGGGAGAACCGCGTCGGCGCTGGCGCGCGCGGAACCCAGTAAACTACGCGGTTTCGCGGGCAGCCGCTCCGGCTGCCCGGCGTCGCGCTCATTTCAAGGCCATTCGATGACCGTCGATTCTTACGCGTATTGCCCGGCCGCCCGTGCGGTTTCGGGTGTTTTGTTCCAGACCCCTATTGATTTTGCCGATGCCGGCGCCCGACAGGAGGCGCGCCGATGATGCTGGTTCTTGCATTCCTGGTGTCCGGCGTGTCGTTGATGATCTGGATCGTGCTGCTCGTCGCGCGCGGCGGCTTCTGGCGTGCGGTGCCCGCGCGGCCGCTGCCGCCCGAGGCGCGCGGCGCGGCGGCCGAGGCCGGCTGGCCGGCCGTCGTCGCGGTCGTGCCGGCGCGCAACGAGGCCGACGTGATCGCCCGGGCGGCGACTTCGCTGCTCGAGCAGGATTACCCGGGCGAATTTCATCTGATCATCGTCGATGACCACAGCGACGACGGCACCGCCGACGCAGCCCGCGCGGCCGCGCTCGCGATCAACCGCGCCGACCGGCTGACGGTGCTGGCCGCGAAGCCGCTGCCGGCCGGCTGGTCGGGCAAGGTTTGGGCCCAGTCGCAGGGGATCGCCGCGGTGCAGACGCTCGGCCTGCCGGCCGACTACCTGCTGCTGACGGATGCCGACATCGGCCATCCGCCCGACGCCGTCGCGCAGCTCGTCACGCGCGCGCAGGCCGAGAACCGCGATCTCGTGTCGCTGATGGTGCGGCTGCGCTGCGATTCGTTCTGGGAAAAGGCGCTGATCCCGGCGTTCGTGTTCTTCTTCGCGAAGCTCTACCCGTTCTCGTGGATCAACAACCCGCGCAACCGGACGGCCGGCGCCGCGGGCGGCTGCATGCTCGTCAAGCGCACGGCGCTCGAGGAAGCGGGCGGCATCGAGTCGATCCGCGGCGCGCTGATCGACGACTGCAGTCTCGCCGCGCAGATCAAGCATCGCGGCGAGGGCCGCCATCCGATCCGGCTCGACCTGGCCGACCGCAGCGTGTCGTTGCGCCCGTACGACAGCTGGCGCGACATCTGGAACATGATCGCGCGCACCGCGTTCACGCAGCTGCACTACTCGCCGCTGCTGCTGGCCGGCACGCTGCTCGGGATGACGATCATCTATCTCGTGCCGCCCGCCGCGGCGCTCGCGTACGGCGCGCGCGCCTGGCCGGCGTGGCTCGCATGGGCGTCGATGTGCGCCGCGTATGCGCCGATGCTGCGCTACTACCGGCGCTCGCCGCTGTGGGCGCCGGCGCTGCCGCTCGTCGCGCTGTTCTACGTCGGCGCGACGTTCGCGTCCGCGTGGCGCTACTGGCGCGGCAAGGGCGGCCAGTGGAAGGCGCGCGTGCAGGCGCCGGTGGATCGCTGAGTCTTGCCCGGGAGGCGTGCCTCCCGGCAGCCGGAAAACAAACAGCCCGATCGGTGGAAACCGGTCGGGCTGTTTTGTTTTGGACGATGCCTGTTCGGCGCTGCGGCGTGCCGGTACTCAGCGCTGCGTCAGCATCATGTACATCTGGACCACCACGTCCGGCGAGAACGTGAACGGCACCCAGCCGTAGCCCGTGTGGCGGGCCACCAGCAGGCGGTCGCCATTCGACTGTTTCTGCACGGCCATCATCGGGTTCTTCGTCGTCACGAAGCGCCAGCCGGCCGGGATGCCGGGCGGCGGCTCCGGCTGCATCGATGCACGCGCATGCGCGAGTTCCTCGATCAGCTGGCCCAGTTGTTCCGGATGCAGCGTGATCGATTCGCCGTTGATGGTCAGCGTGAGTTCGTTCTGCGTCGGGCGCGACACGTGCAGCGTCGCTTTGTCGGACGGGGCCGGCGTGGTGGCGACGTCGGATTCGGCTTCGACCGGCGTTTCGGCTTGCGCCGTCGCGACGATGGCTGCTTCGGCGTCGGCCGTTGCATCCACCGTTTCGCCCGCCGCCGGCGCGGGCGCGATCACGGCCGGTTCCGCCGCCGGCGTACCGGCCGGTGCAGGTTCGACGACTTCGGCTGCAACTGCCGTGGCGGCGACTGCGCTCGTCGCGGCTTCCTTGACGACGGCCTCGACCAGCGCCTCGGCGTCGGCGATGGCCTTCGCGTGGTGCTGCGCAGCCGCTTCGGCTTGTGCGATCGCTTCGGCATGACGCTGCGTGACGGCCTCCGCCTGCGCGGTGGCATCGGCGTGGCGCTGCGCGGCCGCCTCGGCGTGCGCGATCGCTTCGGTATGGCGTTGCGTGACGGCTTCGGCCTCGGCGGTCGCTTCGGCATGACGCTGCGCGGCGGCCTGCGTTTCCGCGATCGCCTGCGTGTGCTGCTGCGCGAGCGCCTCGGCTTCCTTGATCGCAGCCGTATGGCGCTGCGCGGCGGCTTCGGCTTCGGCGATGGCAGCCGCGAGACGCTGCGTGGCCGCTTCGGCTTCGGCGGTCGCTTCCGCGTGCCGCTTCGCGGCGGCCTCGGCTTCGACGGTCGCGGCTGCATGGCGCTGCGCGGCCGCCTCGGCTTCGGTGGCAGCCGCGTGATGGCGCTGCGCGGCGGCCTCGGCTTCGGCGATCGCTGCCGCGTGGCGCTGCGACGCCGCTTCGGCATCCGCATGACGCTGCGCGAGTGCTTCGGTCAGCGCGGTGGCTTCCGCATGGCGCTGCGACGCGGCTTCGGCTTGCGCGGTGGCATCGGTATGACGCTGGGCGGCGGCTTCGGCCGCGGCGGCCGCGCTGGCGTGGCGCTGCTGCGCTGCCTCGGCATCGACTGCTGCTGCCGTGTGGCGTTGTGCGGCGGCCTGCGCTTCGGCTTCCGCGGCGGCGTGACGCTCGGCCGCGGCCCGGGCCTCCGCTGCCGCGGCGCGCGCGAAGGCTTCCGCGCTGCGGGCCGCCTGCTGCGCGGCGTGGTGATCGTGGAGGAGCTGATCGACGCCCACGGTGAGCGAAGCGATCTGATCGTTCAGGTTCATGCGTGTCTTCTCTGCGTAAGACCCGCGATTTTAACCGCTGCGCCGGTAGCGGGCCGCGCGCGACGTGTAACAAAGTGCGCAAAGCGGCGTGAAGCACGCCGCTTTGTGTTACTTCAGGTAGCCCGCGGCGCCGAACCAGTCGAGCGCATCGCGCAGCCCTTCACGGTACGGGCGCGCCCGGTAGCCGAGTTCGCGCTCGGCTTTCGCGGACGTGAAATACATCTTGTTCTTCGACATCCGCAGCCCGTCCACGGTGACGAACGGCTCCTTCTTCGTGAACTTCGCGACCGCTTCCGCACCGACCGCGAGCGGGTAGAGCGGCCAGCGCGGCAGCGCGATCGTCGGCGCCTTGCGGCCCGTCATCTGCGCGATGTCGGCCAGCATCTGCTGCAGCGGCAGGTTCTCGCCGCCGAGGATGTAGCGCTCGCCGATCCGGCCGCGCTCGAGCGCGAGGAAGTGGCCGTGCGCGACGTCGTCCACATGCACGAGGTTCAGCCCCGTGTCGACGAACGCGGGAATCTTGCCGAGCGCGGCTTCGACGATGATGCGGCCGGTCGGCGTCGGCTTCACGTCGCGTGGGCCGATCGGCGTCGACGGATTGACGATCACGGCCGGCAGCCCTTCGTCGGCGATCATCCGCTCGACCGCGCGTTCCGCCAGCACCTTGCTGCGCTTGTAGACGCCGATCGCCTGCTCGGCCGTGAGCGGCCGGTTTTCGTCGGAGGGATCGCCGGCGCTCGTCACCTTCAGCGTCGCGACGCTGCTCGTATAGACGATCCGCTCGACGCCTTCCGCGCGCGCCGCGCGCATCGTCGCGACCGCGCCCTCGAGGTTCGCGCGCTCGATCTCGTCGGGATCGGGCGCCCACAGCCGGTAGTCGGCTGCCACGTGCAGCAGGTAGCGCACGCCGCGCAGCGCGGCGCGCATCGACGCCTCGTCGCGCATGTCGCCGGTGACGATCTCGGCGTCGAGATCCGCCACGTTCGTGCGCGGGCTGGTCGGGCGCACGAGCACGCGCACCGCATAGCCTTTCTGCTGCGCAATGCGCGCGACGGCCGAGCCGACGAAGCCGGATGCGCCGGTGACGAGAACGAGATCGCGGGAGGTATCAGTCATGCGTTTCCTTCAGGGCCGCGCGCGGGCGGCGCGGCGGTTGAGCATCGGCGAGATTGTACGTGGTCGGCGCGGGCGGCGACGCCACGCCGTGACGGGCATGAAGCGGCTCCGGCCCGTGTGCGAAGCGGCCGACGCGACTACAATGCCGGGCTTGAATGCAACGGGAGGGCGACGCGATGAGCCGCAATGAACTGGACGAACGGATCGAGACCTACTACGTGCGGGTGCGCGGCGTCGTGCAGGGCGTCGGCTTCCGTCATGCGACGGTGCGCGAGGCACACGCGCTGAAGCTGCGCGGCTGGGTCGCGAATCTCGAGGACGGCACCGTCGAGGCGATGATCCAGGGCCCCGGCGCGCAGATCGACCGGATGCTCGCGTGGCTGCGCCACGGGCCGCCGGCCGCGCGCGTGACCGAGGTGACGTTCGAGGAACGCAAGACCGAGAAACGCTTCGAGCGCTTCCAGCAGCAATAAGAGGCGCGGAACGATCATGACGGGGTATCCGGAGGCCGGGCGCGGCCTCATGTTGTCGGTGATGGCGTCGACGCTGTTCGCGCTGATGTCCGCTTACGCGAAACTGCTGGCGCCGCTCACGGGGCTCGACATCTTCGCGTGGCGCGTGTTGTGGACCGCGCCGGGCGCGCTCGCGCTGATCGCGCTGCGCGGCCGTTGGCCGGCGCTCGTCGACCTCCTGCGCCGCGGCGTGCGCGACTGGCGCCTGCTGATTGCGCTGCCCGTGAGCGCCGCGCTGCTCGGCGTGCAGTTGTGGCTGTTTCTGTGGGCGCCGCTGCACGGCCGCATGCTCGAAGTGTCGCTCGGCTATTTCCTGCTGCCGCTGACGATGGTGCTCGTCGGCCGCTTCTACTATCACGAACGGCTCGATCCGCTGCAATGGGCGGCGGTCGCGTGCGCCGCGCTCGGCGTCGCGCACGAAGTGTGGGCGACGCGCGCGTTCGCGTGGCCGACGCTCGTCGTCGCGCTCGGCTATCCGCCGTATTTCGTGCTGCGCCGGCGGATCAACGCCGATTCGCTCGCCGCGTTCGCGGTCGAGATCGTGCTGCTGTGCCCGATCGCGTTCGCGATGGTCGTGACGAGCACGACGCAGGTGGCCGACCATCCGGTGCTGTGGGCCGCGCTGCTGCCGGGCCTCGGCGTGCTCAGCACGCTCGCGCTCGCGAGCTACCTGAAAGCGAGCCGGATGCTGCCGATGGCGCTGTTCGGGATTCTCGGCTACGTCGAACCCGTGCTGCTCGTCGCGGTGTCGCTGCTGCTGCTCGGCGAGACGCTGAGCATCGCGAAGCTCGCGACGTACGGGCCGATCTGGGTCGCCGTCGCGCTCACCGCGTGGCACAGCGCGATGTTGATGCGGCGCCTGCCCGCGCGCGGATAAACGTCGATCGCGACGCGGCGGCTGCATGCGGCGTGCCGCGTCGCGCATCGCAAAACCACCACGCCGCAGCGGTCGAACACATTGATTCTGGCCGCAAACTGGCATCGCGCTGACGCGAGTCTGGCGACGCTGCCCGCCTTGCGCGACAAGGCTCGCGCGTGTAATCGAACAGAAGATTCGGTTGCACTTTGTTACTTAGGGTCTCCCCGGATCGGCCATTAGACTGGCCTTACCGACTTCCCTTCGTATGCAGCCTTTCAATGAACGGTCATCTCCGTGCCTGGCCGGCCGGGTTGGCGCGATGCGGGCATACGCGTATCGCCGCTGATCGCGCTCGCCTTCCGCTCCTCGATCCATTCTCCGGTGCGTACCGCACCGCCGTCGTGCAGGTGTGCTCATGTCGTTGAGCCCGCCGCCTTCCGCCACGTTTCCACCGTCGCGCGGCGGCCGCCTGATCGAAGTCGATTTCTTCCGCGGCATCGTGCTGTTGATGATCGTCGTCGATCACATCGGCGCGAGCGTGCTGTCGCGCGTCACGCTGCACGCGTTCGCGCTGTGCGATGCGGCCGAGGTCTTCGTCTTTCTCGGCGGCTTCGCGACCGCGAGCGCCTATGGCGCGATTGCCGAGCGGCACGGCGCGCGCGCCGCGCAAAAGCGCTTCGTGCGCCGCGCGATGCAGATCTACCGCGCGTTTCTCGCGACCTCGACGCTGATGCTCGTCGTGTCGGCCGTGCTCGATCACTACGGGATCGATGCGCCGAACCTCGCGCTCGACGACGTCAGCGTGATGCTCGCGTCGCCGCTCACGGGCGCAGCCGAGCTGCTGACGTTCCAGCGCCAGCCCTATCTCGCGTCGGTGCTGCCGATGTACGTGCTGTTCGCGCTCGCGTCGCCGGTGCTCGTGCCGTTCGCGCGCCGGCATCCGTGGCTGCTGGTTGCGCTCAGCGTCGCGTCGTGGCTGACGGCGGGCTGGCTCGGCCCCGAGCTGCTGGATGCCGACGGATTCCGCTGGAGTTTCAATCCGTTCGCGTGGCAACTGATGTTCGTCGCCGGCGTGCTCGCGCGCTGCCAGCCGTTCTACCGGCGCATCGCGCTCGGGCGCTGGGGGGCCGCCGCGACCGGGCTCGCATGCGCGGTCGTGCTCGGCTGCGCGAGCTACAAGCTGTTCTCGGGGCTGCCGCTGCCGGAAGGCGTGTTCAAGCGCGATCTCGCGCTGCCGCGCGTCGTGAGCTTCGCGGCCATCGCGTGGCTGATGGCCGATTGCGTGCGCTTCGGCTGGATCGCGCGGATCGCGCAGGGTGTGCGCCCCGTCGTGGCCGTGGGCCAGCGCGGGCTCATCTGCTTCGTCGCGGGCGCGGCGATCTCGCTCGTCATCGATTCGCTGCTGCATCCGGTCGTGCGCAGCGCGGATCTGCGGCACGTCGGCGTCGGCCTCGTGGCCGACGCGTGCGCGCTCGGGCTGATGATGGCCGTGGCCGGCTCGGGATCGTGGATCGCGCGGTGGCGCGGCGCGGCCGCGTGAGCGGCGCGGGACGCAGTGCGTGCGGCACGGAGCGTGCCGCGCGGCGTCAGTGAGGTGAGTCGATACGGGAGCGGGGAACGGGGGTGGCGTCGTCGGATTCGGCGTCGTCGCGTTCGTCGGGCGCCGGCTCGTCGCGTTCCGCGAGTACCGCGTCGGCTTCGGCCGCGGCGCGCGCGGCACGTATCGCGGTGCAGCGCTGAGCGTGCCGGATGTCCGACAGTATCCTCAAGAGCCGCGTTGCTTTGCTTTTCATCGTCTTCTCCCGCCAGTGCGCATCTCGCGAAGCGGATGCGCTTCCTGCAACCAGTGTAGGACGCGTTCGCGTGCCTGGCGGGAGAATGTGGCGTGCACGCCGCACGCCGAGGGATATTACTTACTGCGCGGTGGCGACGCCCTGCGCCTGCGGCGCTTCTTCGCGGCGCGCTTCCGCACAACGCTGGTGCTGGCGCGACAGGCGGTTCATCAGCGGCAGCAGCAGCAGCGCGAGCACCATGCCGATCGCGGCGAGCCAGCCGAGCTTCTCGAACAGCGACAGGTACAACGGCAGCGATTCGGTGGCCGGCAGTTCGTGCGACGGCATCTGCGCGAAGTTCGCGACGACGCTGCCCAGATACTGCGACACGCCGGTCGCGACGAAGTACGCACCCATCATGAAGCCGCTCATGCGCGCCGGCACGTAGCGGGCGATCATCGCGAGGCCGAGGCCGCTCACCAGCAGTTCGCCGAGCGAGTAGAGGCCGTAGCCCCACACCATGAACCACGACGACACGCGGCCGTCGACCGCGTAGCGGCCGCTGATCGTGAACACCAGGTAGCCGGCGGCCACCGCGCCGAAGCCGAGCGCGTACTTCGCGGCGACCGGCAGGTCGCGGCCGCTCTTCGCGACGGCGTTGTACACCCACACGAGCACCGGGCTCAGCAGCATGATCCAGATCGGGTTCAGCGCCTGGAACTGCGCGGCGCTCCACGTGAACAGCGTCGTGTCGAACAGCATGAAGCGCGGATCGACGTTGCGCAGCGCGAACAGCGTCAGCGACGTCGACATCTGCACGTAGAAGATGAAGAACAGGATCACCTGGCCGATCAGCACGAGCGCCGCGATCAGGCCCGCGCGCTCCGAGCGCTCCGACTTCGCGATCATGTACGCGAAGATCGCGAGGATCGCGAACGCTGCCGTCCACACGCTGGCGACGGCGAGCTGCTTGTGCTGCAGCACGTACAGCGTGATCAGCGCGAGCCCGACACCGCCCAGCGCGACCGCGCCGAGGCGCTTCCAGCGGATCGGCTGGTCGTCCGGCAGCGAGCCGACGTGCGCGAGCGTGCGATGCATCAGCATGAAGTTGAGGATCGCGAGCAGCATGCCGCCGCAACAGACCGCGAACGCGGCGTGCCAGCCCCAGTGATCCTTGATCCACGGCGTCGCGAGCATCGACACCGTCGAGCCGATGTTGACCGCCATGTAGTAGATCGTGAACGCGCTGTCGATGCGCGCGTCGTCGCCTTCATAGATGCGGCGCACGAGGTTGGCCGCGTTGGCCTTGAACAGGCCGTTGCCGACGACGATCACGCCGAGCGACGCGTACATGTACGTCAGCTGATCATTCGGGACCGACAGCATCAGGTAGCCGGCGCACAGCACGGCCGCGCCGATGATCATCGTGCGACGGGCGCCGAGCACCTTGTCGCCGATCCAGCCGCCGATCGACGGCGCCGCATAGACGAGTGCGGTGAACGCACCCCAGGTCAGGTTCGCATGGCTGTCGGTGAAACCGAGCCGGTCGACCATGAAGAGGACCAGGAGCGCGGCCATGCCGTAGTAGCCGAAGCGCTCCCACATTTCGATGAGGAAGACCGTCGTGAACGATCGGGTTTGTGAAACGGGTGGTTGCATCATCAATCTCGTTTGAAACGGACGGCACGGATCACGCGTCGTCTTTGGGGTCGAACTGGCGCCGATGCACAATGGGCCGGGTAGGCTTCGTGCTGGCGATGGAACAGTCGGGCGGTTAGCCCGGGCCGGGGTCGGACTCCGCCGGGTGTGGCGGGGAAGGGCCCCGACCGGCGCGCGCATGGTAACGGCTGCCGGTCCGGTGCGTCAGGTGCCTGCCACCTAGGGAAACTCCCAATGTGGCAGCAGCTTTCAGGAACATTCGTCTCATCATCTATTTGTAAGATTCCGTGCAGGTCCTCCGAAGATTCCCGGAGAGCCGCTTGCAGCTTGCCTGTGAAGCCGGCGAGTCTGGCAAGATAGCGCGTCGTTTCGCTCGCTTCGTGTCCCGTTTAGTGCACCGGGCTTGACACCGAAGACGTGGGCGAACCCGAAGACTAAGCTATATCGTTCTAACTTAGTTATTTTCCATCAAACATTTTTTGACGATCACTTTTCGGCCTGCTATGGTTCCCCCCACTGAAAACTCGCGGGCTGCAGATGCTGCCGCGCTGGGCAGCAAGATTCGCGCGTTGCGCCAACGACTCAAGCGCACGCTCGACGACACCGCTACCGCCGCGGGGATTTCGAAGCCGTTTCTGTCTCAAGTCGAACGCGGGCTCGCGTCGCCGTCGCTGACATCGTTGGCCGGTATCGCGCACGCGCTCGGTGTGACGGTGCAGTACTTCGTGGATACGCCGAGCGAGGAACGCTCGGTGTGCCGAGGCGAGCAGCTGCGCTTCTTCGGGTTTGCCGATTCGGCGAACCTGTTCGCGCGGCTGACGAACGTATCCGAAGGGCGCCAGCTGGAGGCGATCCTCGTGAGGATGCCGCCGGGGCAGAAGCGGTCCGAGGTGACGACACATGCAGGAGAGGAGTTCCTGTATGTGATTGAAGGGGAAGTGTCGCTGACGCTGGAAGGCAAGACGTTCGTCCTGCAGGCCGGCGACAGCTCGCACTATCAGTCGACGGTCCCGCACAGCTGGGTCAACACCGCGAAGATCGAGTCGGTGGTGGTCTGGGTCGGTACACCGAGGCTGTTCTAACGCACAGGTATTCCTTCGTTTCGAAGACGGAATACCTGTCGAAAGAAACGTAAGGAATACTAAAATGCAATACGAGAATCACGGGCCTCCTCAATCGCTGCGCCCGTCAGCGTCTCAAGCGTAATCCGCGGCATCCGCCGCGCGACGCTCACCGAACAACCTTTCTCAAGACTGCCACGATGAAATCCTTGCATGCCATGTCGGCCGTGCTGGCCGCGCTCGCCCTGACGCCTGCCGCACACGCCGTTACCGTTCCGTCGAACGTCGCGCTCGCGCCTCAACAGGACCTGACGCGACAGGTGCCCGCCGAAGTCGAGTCGCTCGACCCCGCGCACATCGAGTCGTGGACCGGCAACACGATCGGCCTCGACCTGTTCGAAGGGCTGGCCCGCATCGATGCCGCCGGCCAGGTCGTGCCGGGCGTCGCGCTGTCGTGGGAGCGCAAGTCGCCGACGACGTGGATCTTCAAGCTTCGCCGTGACGCGAAGTGGAGCAACGGCCAGCCGGTGACGGCCGCCGATTTCGTCTATTCGTGGCAGCGCCTCGTCGATCCGAAGACGGGCTCGAAATACACGATCCTCGTCGAGTTCATCAAGAATTCGAAGGACATCATCGCGGGCAAGGCCGCCCCGTCGACGCTCGGCGTGCGCGCGATCGATCCGTACACGCTCGAGGTGACGACCGACGTGCCCGTCGCGTTCTTCCCCGAGCTGACCGCGATGGCGCCGCTCGTGCCGGTGAACAAGGACGTGGTCGCGAAGTTCGGCGATGCATGGACGCGCCCGGGCAACATCGTCAGCAACGGCGCCTACCAGCTCGTCGACTGGCAGCCGAACAACCGCATCGTCGTGACGAAGGACGCGAAGTACTGGAACGCGCCGAAGGTCGTGATCAACAAGGTCACGTACCTGCCGATCGAAAGCGACGAAACCGCGATGCGCATGTACCAGGCCGGCCAGATCGACTACAGCTACTCGATCCCGTCGGGCATCTTCCAGCAGGTCAGCAAGCAGTTCGGCGGCGAGCTTCGCCAGGGCCTGCAGCTCGCGACGTACTACTACTACCTGAACAACAGCGACGCGGCGCTGAAGGACAAGCGCGTGCGCCAGGCGCTGTCGATGGTGATCGATCGCGACGTGCTCACGTCGAAGCTCACGCAGGCCGGCGAGAAGCCGATGTACGGCCTGATGCCGAACGGCACGAAGGGCGTGCAGCAACCGTTCACGCCGGAATGGGCATCGTGGCCGATGGCCAAGCGCATCGACGCCGCGAAGGGCCTGCTGAAGCAGGCCGGTTACTCGGACGCGAAGCCGCTGTCGTTCACGCTCACGTACAACACCAACGACCTGCACAAGAAGGTCGCGCTGTTCACCGCATCGGAGTGGCGCACGAAGCTCGGCGTCAACACGAAGCTCGAGAACGTCGAATTCAAGGTGCTGATGAAGCAGCGGCATGACGGCAAGGTGCAGATCGCGCGCGACGGCTGGTTCGCCGACTACAACGACGCGATGACCTTCTTCGACCTGATCCGCTGCGGCAGCGCGCAGAACACCGTCGGCTACTGCAACAAGCAGGTCGACACGCTCGTCGACGAAGGCAACCAGAAGCTCGATGACCAGGCGCGCGCCGCGCTGCTCACGCAGGCGCACGACACCGCGCTGAACGACACGCCGATGGTGCCGCTGTTCCAGTATTCGGCCGACCGTCTCGTGAAGTCGTACGTGGGCGGCTATTCGCTGAAGAACGTGATCGACATGCGTGCTTCGCAGGACATGTACCTGATCAAGCACTGAGCGGAGCGATCATGCTGGCCTACGCACTGAGGCGCACGTTGTGGGCGGTGCCGACGATCCTCGCGGTCGTCACCGTCTGCTACCTGCTCCTGCATTTCACGCCCGGCGGCCCGTTCGATACGGAAAAGCAGCTGTCCGCGGCCACGCTCGCGAACCTGAACGCGAAGTATCACCTCGACGAGCCGCTGTGGAAGCAGTACCTGCTGTACCTGAACGCGCTGCTGCACGGCGATCTCGGCCCGTCGTTCCGTTACGTCGACTGGTCGGTGAACGATCTCGTGAAGAAGGCGCTGCCCGTGAGCCTCGGCGTGGGCGGCGTGTCGATCCCGATCTCGATCGTGTTCGGCGTGCTGCTCGGCACCATCGCGGCCGTGCGCCGCGACAGCTTCATCGACCGCTTCGTGATGCTGATCGGCAACTTCGGCAACGTCATCCCGCCGTTCGTGCTCGGTCCCGTGCTCGTGTGGATCTTCGCGATCCTGCTGAAGACGTCGTCGGGCAACGGCTGGCTGCCCGCGGGCGGCTGGGGCGACGGCGGCTGGCAGTACCGGCTGCTGCCGATCGTGCTGCTGACCTTCATCAACATGTCGCTGCTCGCACGCGTGATGCGCGGCTCGATGATCGAGACGCTGTCGAGCAACTACATCCGCACCGCGCGCGCGAAGGGCCTGCCGGGCTCGACGATCGTGCTGCGCCATGCGCTGAAGCCCGCGCTGATGCCGGTCGTGTCGCTGTTCGGCACGGTCTGCATCACGTCGATCACGGCGGCCGTCGTCACCGAGTCGGTGTTCGCGCTGCCGGGGCTCGGGCAGCTCGTCGTGAACGGTGCCATCAACCGCGACTACACGCTGGTGCTCGGCCTCGTCGTGCTGACGACCGTCTGCGCGGTGCTGTTCAACCTGCTGGTCGACCTCGCGTACGCGTGGCTCGATCCGCGCATCCGTTATTGAGCGAGGCACAGCGATGACTCCGACTACTCCCGTCGTCGGCCTGCCCGTGCAGACCGACTCGCCGCCGCGTTCGCGCTCGCCGCTCGCGCTTGCGATGGCGCGCTTCCTTCACAACCGTGCGGCCGTGTTCAGCCTCGTGCTGCTCGCGCTCGTCACGCTCGCCTGTTTCGTCGGCCCGTGGCTGCTCGCGGCCGATCCTTCGGCAAGCGACTGGGGCTCGATCAGCCTGCCGCCGACCTGGGCGAACCAGCACTGGTTCGGCACCGACGAACTCGGCCGCGACCTGCTGGTGCGCACGCTGATCGGCGGCCGCGTGTCGATCGAGGTCGGCCTGCTCGGCACGCTCGTGTCGGGCCTGTTCGGCGTCGCGTGGGGCGCGACCGCGGGCTTCGCGGGCGGCCGCGTCGACTCCGTGATGATGCGCATCGTCGACATGATGTACGCGATCCCGTACCTGCTGATCGCGATCCTGATGATGACCCTGTTCGGCCGCTCGTTCATGCTGGTCGTGCTGACCATCAGCGCGTTCTCGTGGATCGACATGGCGCGTGTCGTGCGCGGCCAGACGCTGTCGCTGCGCAGCCGCGAGTTCGTCGATGCGGCACGGGCGATCGGCGTGTCGCCGGCGTCGATCGTGCGGCGCCACATCGTGCCGAACCTGCTCGGGGTGGTCGTCGTGTACGCGACGGTCTCGGTGCCGGGCATCGTGCTGACCGAATCGGTGCTGTCGTTCCTCGGCCTCGGCGTGCAGGAACCGATGACGAGCTGGGGCGTGCTGATCCAGGACGGCGCGCAGAAACTGGAATCGATGCCGTGGCTGCTGCTGGCCCCGGCCGTCATGCTGTGCGTGACGCTTTACTGCGTGAACTTCGTCGGCGATGGCCTGCGTGACGCGCTCGACCCGAAGGATCGCTGAAGATGGTCGCACTGCTTGAAGTAGACAACCTCGGCGTGCGCTTCACGCGCAAGGACGCGCCGCCGGTGGACGCCGTGAGCGGCGTGTCGTTCTCGCTCGAAGCCGGCAAGACGCTCGGCATCGTCGGCGAATCGGGCTCGGGCAAGAGCCAGACCGTGATGGCGATGCTCGGCCTGCTGGCCGGCAACGGCACGACCACCGGCGCCGCGCGCTATCGCGGCGACAACCTCCTCGAGATGGATTCACGCGCGCTGAACAAGGTGCGCGGCGACCGGATCGCGATGATCTTCCAGGATCCGATGACGTCGCTCAATCCGTTCCTGACGATCGAGCGGCAGATGACCGAGACGCTGCAGCTGCATCGCAAGCTGTCGCGCAAGGACGCCACGAAGCGCGCGATCGAGGCGCTCGAATCGGTGCGCATCCCCGACGCGGCACGCCGCATCCGCATGTATCCGCACGAGTTTTCGGGCGGCATGCGCCAGCGCGTGATGATCGCGATGGCGCTGCTGTCCGAGCCGGAAATCCTGATCGCCGACGAGCCGACCACCGCGCTCGACGTGACCGTGCAGGCACAGATCATCGATCTGCTGCGCGAGCTGAACCGCGAGCGCGGCACCGCGATCGTGCTGATCACGCACGACATGGGCGTGGTCGCGGGCCTCGCGGACGACGTGATGGTCATGTATGCGGGCCGCACTGTCGAATACGCGCCGGCCGAATCGATCTTCGCGGCGCCGTCGCATCCGTACACGATCGGCCTGCTCAACGCGCTGCCGCGCCTGACCGACGCGGACGATGCGCCGCTCGTCGCGATTCCCGGCAATCCGCCGATGCCCGGCACCGCGCCGGCCGGCTGTGCGTTCGCGAAGCGCTGCACGTATGCGGAAGAACGCTGCGGCGCGGCGCGCCCCGCGCTCGAAACCTATGGCGCCGTGGGCGCGGTGCGCGCATGCCACCGCCCCGTGGCCGATCTGACGGGAGGTCTGCGATGAGCGTCGATGAACGCCGCCAAGCCGGCGCGACGGACGACACGCTGCTGTCCGTCGAGGGTCTGAAAGTGCATTTCCGCGTGCCGCTCGGCGGCTATCCGTGGTCGCCGAAGGGGACGCTGCGCGCCGTCGACGGCGTGTCGTTCGACGTGAAGCGCGGCGAGACGGTCGGGCTCGTCGGCGAGTCGGGCTGCGGGAAGTCGACGCTCGCGCGCGCGCTGATCGGCCTCGTGCCGATGACGGCCGGCACGGTGAAATGGCGCGGCGAAGCCGTGGCGCCCGATCACCTGCGCGGCACCACGATGCGGCGCGAAGTGCAGATGATCTTCCAGGATCCGCTCGCGTCGCTCGATCCGCGCATGACGATCGAACAGGTCGTCGCGGAGCCGCTCGTCACGCACCAGGCCGGCCTCGGCCGCACCGAGGTGCGCCGCCGCGTGGTCACGATGCTCGAACGCGTCGGCCTGAACGCGCATCACCTGCTGCGTTATCCGCACGAATTTTCAGGCGGGCAGTGCCAGCGCGTCGGCATCGCGCGCGCACTGATCGGCGAGCCGAAGCTCGTGATCTGCGACGAACCCGTCTCGGCGCTCGACGTGTCGATCCAGGCGCAGATCGTGAACCTGCTGCGCGACCTGCAACGCGAACTGTCGTTGTCCTATCTGTTCGTTGCACATGACCTGGCGGTGGTGAAGGCCATCAGCCAGCGTGTGCTCGTGATGTATCTCGGCCGCGTGATGGAGTTCGGCACGCGGCATGACGTGTACGGCGTGCCGCAGCACCCGTACACGAAGGCGCTGCTCGACGCGGCGCCGACGCCGGAGCCGGCGCGCGAGCGTGCTCGCCGTCCGATGCTGCTGGCGGGCGAGATGCCCTCGCCGCTCAACCCGCCGTCCGGCTGCGCGTTCCGCACGCGCTGCCCGGTCGCGATCGACGCGTGCGCGCAGGACGTGCCGCTGCCGGAAGTTCGGCAGGGGTCGGCCGCGCGTGTCGCGTGCATCCGCGCGGGTGTGGCGTGAGCTGAAGTGACGCAGCAAACATAACCAAGGCAGGTCAACAGGGGTAGGTGCGGCGCGAACGATCTTCGCGCCGCGGGTACAGGCGCGTCTTTAATCGGGCGCGCCGGGGGGCCGGGCGCGGATCGCAACCGGCGTGGACGATATCAACACAAGACGAGAATTACGATGAAAAAACAGAAGACGATCGGGACGGCATCGAAAATGCTGCTTGCCTGGGGGCTGCCGGCACTCGCCGGTGTCTCGCTGACGGGCGTCGCGCACGCCGACGACGCGGCCCCCGCACCGCTGACGGTCGCGCAGGCCGCACCGGGCACGACCGTTGCGCAGGCAACGACCCCGAACGCCATCATCAACGCCGAAGCGAACCAGGCCGTCACGCCGCCCGACGAGCCGTCGGCGCAGTCGCAGTCGAAGGGCTTCATCGCCGACAGCCATCTCAACTTCCTGTTCCGCAACTATGCGGACGTGCTCGACGCCAAGGGCGGGCCGCATCGCCACGCGTGGGTCCAGGGCGCGATGGCGAACTTCGAGTCGGGCTACACGACGGGGCTGATCGGTATCGGTTTCGACGCATCGCTGTATGCGGCGCTGAAGCTCGACGGCGGACAGGGTGCCGGCAGCATGGTGCACATCGCGAAGGGCGGCGGTGGCGGCAACCAGCTCGCCTGGGCCTATCCCGGCATCTACGACGTGAAGGCGCGCATCTCGAACACGGTGGTCAAGTACGGTCTGCAGGCCGTCGACAACCCGTTCATGGAGCAGCACGACAACCGTGCGCTGCCGCCGACGTTCCTCGGTGCGACGCTCGTCAGCAATGAATTCAAGAATGTGATGCTCGAGGCCGGCAGCTTCACGAAGACCGACGCGCGCGGTCACACGACGCTCACCAACCTGACGACGCAATACGGCGGCACGCGCATCAACCGCCTGTCGTACGTCGGCGGCACGTGGGACTACTCGCCGAACGGCGAAATCGCGCTGTACGCGAACCAGGCCGACGACGTGTGGCACCAGTACTACGCGTCGGTGAAGCACAGCATCGGCAGCCCGCAGACGATCAAGTGGACGGGCTTCGGCAACGTCTACTCGACGCACGACACGGGCGACGCGCTGCAAGGCAAGATCAACAACAACGCATACAGCCTGTCGCTGGCCGCGCAGCACGGCCCGCACGAGCTGCTGCTCGGCTTCCAGCAGGTGCTCGGCGACCAGTTCTTCGACTACCTGAACGAAACGAACGGCATCTTCCTGACCAACTCGATGGACGTCGACTACAACGCGCCGCACGAAAAGTCGCTGCAGCTGCGTTACACGTTCTACGGCAAGGAAGCGGGCCTGCCGGGCTTCAAGGCGATGGTCTGGGGCGTGACGGGCTGGGGGGCGGACGGCAGCGCGGGTGCGGCGAACGACCCGAGCAAGTCGAGCATCTACTGGAGCAACGGCGCGCCGGTGCAGGGCCGTCACCACGAGTTCGGCTTCATCCCGTCGTACACGTTCCAGAGCGGCAAGCTGAAGGACACGAAGGTCACGTTCATCGCGATGTGGCATGCCGGTTCGGCACACTACTCGGACGCGACGAACACCGAGTACCGCCTGGTCGTGAACCTGCCGCTGCACGCGTTCTGATCGAAGGGGGCGCAGGCGCCCCCGCTTCGCACGGCCGGCCTTCGATCGACGCGATCAGGCCGGCTTGTGCAGCCCCGCGACCGGATCGTTCGCAGCGGGCATGTCTTCCACGAGCGACGTGAGCTGGCGGCCCGTGTCGCGCCATGCATCGAGGCCGCCGCGCAGCGCGAGCGCATCGGTGAAGCCGGCGTCGAGCAGGCGCTTCGCCATCAACGCGGCCGTGAACTCGTTCGGGCACGAGCAGTACACGACGAACTTCTGCGAGAACGGATAACGCGCGACGATGTCGCCGATCTGGCGTTCGTCGGCGAACTGCGCGCCGGGAATCGTGAACGGGTCGAGCTTGCGGTGCTCGGGCGAGCGCACGTCGAGGACAACCGGCGCGGACGTATCGCGCAGCATCGCGTCGAGCTCGTCGACGCCGACCCGCGCGCTCGCGAGCTGGCGGATCAGCGCGCGGCGGCGCATCCAGCGGATCGCCGCGTACACCGCCAGCACCGCGACGGCCACCAGCAGCGCCGCGCGGCCGAGCTGGCCCGCGCCGGCGAACAGCCAGTCGATCTGGCGCGCGAACATCAGCCCGACCATCAGCCCGACGATCGTCCACAGCGCGGCGCCGAGCGCGTCGTAGCCGAGGAATGTGCGATAGCGCGTGCCGAACGCGCCGGCCATCGGCACCGACACGAGCGACAGCCCCGGAATGAAGCGCGCGACGGCGAGCACGCGCACGCCGTAGCGGCCGAAGAAGCGTTCGGTTTTCTTCACGCAGCTGTCACGCGACAGCGACAGGCGGCAGATCGTCTTCAGCGTCGTGCCGCCGAAGCGCCGGCCGGCGAGGTACCACACGGTGTCGCCGATCAGTGCGCCGAGCACCGACAGCACGACCACCGTGACCAGTTGCGAGCCGATCATCGCCGGGTGCATCGCGGACATCGCGCCGAACAGCACGAGCGTCGGCATCGCGGGCACCGGCAGCCCGATGGCCGCCGCGAGCACGTTGACGAAGACGAGAAGCGGCCCGTATTGGGCGACGAGGTCGCGGAGGAGCATGACGGCTGGCCGAAAAGGAAACGCGCGCGGAAAGCACGCAGATGGGCCGATTATCGGCCTTTTTCAAGTCAGCGGCGGGAATAACGCAACGTGCGTGACGGCGGCAGGGGGCGCGGTGAGCCGGCGCGTTGCGCGCGGCTCACCGTTCGAAATCAGGAGGAGGTGCGGGCGAGCGACGCGGCGCCGTGGTTTTCGCCGGGGAGCTCGGCGCCGTGCGAGCGGATCGCCGCGATCAGTTCGGCCGGCGTGATCTCGTAGCGGACTTCGCGGTGGATGCCGGGCTTGCGTTCGTCGATCTCGATCAGCAGCACGCTCTTGCCGTCGCCGGTTGCTTCGAGCCGGAGCGAGCGCAGTTCGCGACCGTCGGTCGGGTCGTGTTCGGTGAGCAGGGTCATTGCCCCGGATGAGCCGGAAGTGCGCATCGAACCTATCCTCGTATCGTGGACGCCGTAGTGGCGAAGATGTCTTGGTTGAATACAGCTTGGCGCAGTTTAACGCGAACGGGCCGCAATTCGGAGCAATTTCGTTGGGGGGAATTGAGGGCTGAACCATTGATCCTTCTGATGTTTGAGCCGCGCGGGGCGGGCGTTTGCGCCGGATCGGGCGCAGCTGCGGCCGGCGCCTGACCGCCGTGCGCGGCCGGGCCGGCCCGGGCGGCGACACGCGGCGCAGCGCGGGTCGCCGCGGCGGCATCAGAAGCGGTCGGCGAGCCCCATTGCCGGGTCGCTGACCGAGTGGCGGCCGGTTTCGACACGGCCGGCGACGCGGCGCGAGAAACTCGCGTCGCTGTCCGCGGTGACGATGAAGTCGTACCAGTGGCCGGTCGAGTCGAGCTTCCAGTGCAGCTCGGCCTGGTCGCCGGCGCGTACCGTGACCGTCCACGTGGTACCGGTACCGTGGCCATGACCCTGGCTGTTGCCGTCCTCGTTGCCGTGGCCATGACCGCGATCGTCGTGCGCGCCGCGGCCGGACAGCGGCCCGTAGACCTGGTTCGACCTCACGGTGAAGCGCACCGTCCCGCCGCCGTGGTTGCGCAGCTTCAGGTGGAGGTTGCCGCTCGCGCCCGCATAGCCGACGCGAACTTCCGGCTGCGGCGCGCGTGCACCGGCCAGGCGGCTGAGGTCGCCGGTGAAGCGGCGGTGATAGCCGTTCGGGCCCAGCACCCACAGGTCATATTTACCGCCGTTGTCGGCGCGCGCGGCCCAGTCGCCGTGCAGCGTCTTGCCCGGTTCGACGACGTAGCGCCGCGGCAGGCGGTCGAGGTGCAGCTTGTCATAGACGTGAAACACGGCGGCGGCGCGGCCCGTGTTCGCGAACTTCAGCGTGACCGTGCCGGTGCCGGCATCGGTACGCGCGCTGGCATGGAGTTCGTAAGGCAGTGCGCGCGACGGGCGCACGCCGATCGCCTGGGCGGGCAGCGACGGCGCGGCCGGCGGCACGATCTTCGGCGCGGCCTGTTGCGCGGCGCTCAGCGCGTCGACCTGGCTTTTCGTCGTATGGCCCGCGAGCGTCGGCAGCGGTTCGTTGTTCGGCGAGCGGAAGTTGAACGCGCTCGTCAGGTCGCCGCACACCGCGCGGCGGTACGCGCTGATCTGCGGCTCCGCGACGCCGAAGCGCTTTTCGAGGAAGAGCAGCGTCGACGTATGGTCGAACACCTGCGAGTTGACCCAGCCGCCGCGGCTCCACGGCGACACGACCCACATCGGCACGCGCGGGCCCGGGCCGTACGGACGGCCGTCGATCGCCGGCTGGCTCGACGTGGCCGGCGTGAAGTCGTGGTACTCGGCGGCAACGTCGGCGTCCCGCAGCGTATGGCCGCCCGCGAGCGTTCCGTCGGCGTTGCGCGACGGCACGGCCGGCGACGGCATGTGGTCGAAGAAGCCGTCGTTTTCGTCGTAGTTCACCAGCAGCACGGTCTTGCTCCATACCTCCGGGTTCGCCGTCAGCGCATCGAGCACGGCCTGCACGTACCAGCCGCCCTGCGCGGGGCTCGACGGCCCCGGATGTTCGCTGTACACGGACGGCGGGATGATCCACGACACCTCGGGCAGCGTGCCGTTGCGGATGTCGTCGCGGAACGATTCGAGGAAGCCGTACGGCATCGTGTTGCCGAACCCCTTCGCGAGCGGGCTCAGCGGATCGTCGATCGCCGGATCGTAGAACGCGCCGGCCGCCGTCACGGGCTGTGTGATGTCCGTCGACGCGACGTACGCGGGCCGGCGCGCGGGCGGCATCTGCTCGATCGCCGCGCGCCAGTGGCGGAAGCTCATCATCTCGTTGCAGCCGAAGTTGTCGATCAGGCTCTGGTAGACCTTCCAGTTCACGCCGGCCTGCTGCAGCCGGTCGGCGTAGGTGGTCCAGGTCCAGCCCTGGCTCGACGGGCCGATGTCGTTGCCGCCGTTGAACTGGTTGTTCAGCGCGGCGATCTTCACACGGCTGCCGTCGGCCGGGCTGATGCCGTTCGGGCCGTTGGTGCCGCTCCAGTAGAACAGGCGGTTCGCGATCGTGCCCGTGTGCATCCCGCAGTGATAGTGGTCGCACAGCGTGAACGCATCGGCGAGCGCGCGCTGGAACGGTACTTCCGCCGCGTCGTAGTAGCCCATCGACAGCGGCGTCTTCGCGTCGGGCCAGCGGTTCATCCGGCCATGGTCCCACGCGGCCTGCGCATCGGCCCACGTGTGCGGCGTGCCGCCGGCGCGCTGCGCGTTGCCCTGGCTCGCGTCGAGGTGATACGGCGTGACGGTGGTGGCGGGCGTCGGCTTCGTGTACGTCTGGTAGAACACGTTGCGGCCGTTCGGCGACGGCACCGCGAAGCGGTCGCCGTAACCGCGCACGCCCTTGAACGTGCCGAAGTAGCTGTCGAATGCGCGGTTCTCCATCATCAGCAGCACGACGTGCTTCACGTCCTGGATGGTCCCCGTTTCGTGAAACGCGGGAATCGCGAGCGCGCGGCGGATGCTCGGCGGAAACGCGGACAGCGCGGCGGCGGCGAGGCCGGAAGTGGCGGTTTGCTGGAGGAATTTGCGGCGTGACGTCATGGCGTTCGGGTCCTGTGATGATGGGAGCGTTCGTGACTTCGTCTGGCGGCGCCCGTGCATCGCCCCCCTGGGACGATTCGCGCGGCGTGTGCGTTCGAGTGCATCGGCCGCCCGTGGCGGAGGTGCGCGCATCGCGCGCGATGCGTGGTGTCGCGCGGATGCCTTGGCCGTCGCCGCGATCCCGTGCAACGCGCGCTCGTGATGCGCGGCCGGGACGTCGGCACACGCCGGCCCGGCACATGCCGGGTTGGGCGGCGCCCAGTCTAGGGGGGCGGCGTGACGTCGACGTGATGAAGACATGACATCGCATGTCGCGCGCATGACGTTGCGTGCGCAACGATTGATCGGGAAGCGATGCGTGACGGAATGGGTCAGGAATTACCGATCGCGGCGTGAGAAATCGGTCATATTTTTCCGGTTCGCGATGGAGGGGTGTGCTCGCGCATCGTTGCGGGTGCAACGGCATCGCATGACGCCCATGTTTCAAATGCGTGAAATCGGATAAGCTCGACACGTTGCTGCGCAGGTGCGCAGCCCGCGCGACTGGCGCGACTTTTCGGACCCGGCCCACCCATGACCGACATCACGATCCGGCACAGCGAGACGTACGACGTCGACGCGATCCGGCAAATCGCCGCGCATCCCGCGGTGTACGCGAATACGTTGCAGCATCCGTTTCCGTCGCTCGAGAAATGGCAGAAGCGGCTCGACGGCGTGCGCGAGCACGGCGTGAGCCTCGTCGCCGAAATCGACGGCGTGGTGGTCGGCCATCTCGGCCTGCATCCCGAACAGAATCCGCGCCGTCGCCATGCGGCAGGGCTCGGCATGATGGTCGACGCGACGCGCCACGGGCGCGGCATCGGCAGCCGGCTGCTCGCGGCCGCGATCGATCTCGCGGAAAACTGGCTGAACATCACGCGCCTCGAGCTGACCGTGTTCACCGACAACCGCGCGGCCGTCGCGCTCTACGAGAAGCATGGCTTCCGGGTCGAGGGTGAATCGCCGGGTTATGCGTTGCGCGATGGCGTGCATGCGTCCGTGTATCACATGGCGCGGATCAAGGCGCGGCAGTGAAGGCTCGGCCGACGCGTATCTGACAGCACGCGCGGCCGTGATGCCGCGCGTCATATTCATTCGAGAATTCGTTCGTTTTCTGCCGGCTGTGCCCGTCGTATCGTCGAAGGATTTGCCGGCTGCCTCGGCCGGCGTGCGTTTTTCCGAAACGATCATGCGCGGCGTTGCACGTCGGCAGGCTTCATCGTCATCGCTTCATGGCTGTTGCTTCCCAGCCATCGCTTCGCGCGCCGCACCTTCCCGCAACCGTCTCTTTCAACGGACCCGCTTCGATGAAAACTGCTCTCCGGAATCTGACTGCCGCCTGCCTGCTCGCCGCCGCGGGTGCGGCGCTTGCCGCTGCCACGCCCACGGGCGCCCCGGCGGCGAGCGCGGCGCCTGATGGCGCGCACCTGCCGCCCGGCATCGCGTGGCAGCACGGCGACGTCGACGCCGCCTTCGCGCTGGCGAAGCGCACCGGCAAGCCGCTGCTGCTCTACTGGGGCGCGGTGTGGTGCCCGTCGTGCAACCAGGTGAAGTCGACGATCTTCAGCCAGCAGGCATTCAAGACCCGCTCGTCGTTCTTCGTGCCCGTATATCTCGACGGCGATACCGAAAGCGCGCAGAAGCTCGGCGAGCGCTTCAAGGTGCACGGTTATCCGACGATGATCCTGTTCCGTCCCGACGGCACCGAAGTGACGCGGCTGCCGGGCGAAGCCGATCTCGATCGCTACATGCAGGCGCTGTCGCTCGGGATGACGGCCGCGCATCCGGTGCGGCAGACGCTCGCGACCGCGCTGAAGAATGGTGCGTCGCTGACGCCGGACGAATGGCGGCTGCTGGCCGACTATTCGTGGGATACCGACGGTGCGCTGCCGGTGGCGGCCGATCGCGTCGCCGAGACGCTGCAGTCGCTCGCGCAACGCGCACGCGCGGCCGGCGCGAAGGCCGAATCGGCGCGCTTCGCGCTGAAGTCGGCCGTGGTCGCTGCGTCCGACGATCCGGCGCAGGCCGGCGCGCTCGACAAGGCGGCGCTTGCCGATTCGTTGCGCACGGTGCTGCAGGATCCTGTGTTGTCGCGCGCCGACTCGGACGTGCTGGTTGCGGCGCCCGCGCGCGTGGTCGCGTATCTCGGCGGCGACGACGCGCCGCGCGCGAAATTGCGCGGCGCGTATGACACGGCCCTCGCGCGCCTGTCGACCGATACCACGCTGTCGTCGATCGACCGGCTGATGGCGCTGCACGGCCGCGTGCTGCTCGCGCGCGGCGATGCACGCAAGGGGGCACCGCTGGCCGCGCCGGCGCTGGCCGACACGGCGCGCAAGCAGATCGCCGCGTCGGTGCAGGGCGCTGCGAATGCCTACGAGCGGCAGGCGCTCGTCAGCGAAGGGGCCGACACGCTGACCGACGCGGGGCTGTACGACGAGTCGGATGCATTGCTGAAGACCGAGCTGACGCGTTCGTCCACGCCGTACTACTTCATGTCCGGGCTGGCTGCGAATGCGAAGGCGCGCGGCGACAAGGCCGCGGCGCTCGACTGGTACCGCAAGGCCTATGACTCGGCGAGCGGGCCGGCGACGAAGCTGCGCTGGGGCGCGACCTACTTTGCGAATGCGGTCCAACTGGCGCCGGACGATTCGGCGCGCATCGAAGGGATTGCCGCGAGCGTGCTCGCGCAGGCCGACAAGACGCGCGACGCGTTCTACGGCGCGAACCTGCGCGCGCTGACCAAGGTCGTCACGCAGTTGAACCAGTGGCGCGGCAGCGGTGCGCACGATGCATCGGTCAAATCGATCGCGAAGCAGCTCGACGGCATCTGTGGGAAACTGCCCGCCGGCGATCCGCAGGCAAGCGCCTGCGCGCGCCTGATCCAGCCGGTCAAGGCATAGATCCGGTGGCACTGCGTGGGCTGTCGGGATGCCTTGCGGCGCTTGTCCCGATACCCACGAGGCCACCGACACCATGCCCCACCTGACGCTCGAATATTCCGCGAACCTCGACGGGTTCGATGCCGGCGCGACCTTGCGCGCGCTCAATGCCGCGCTTGCCGCGTCCGGTCATTTCAACGAGCTCGACATCAAGAGCCGCGCGCTGCGGTTCGATACATTCGCGGTCGGCACGTCGCCGGCGCCGCGCGCGTTCGTCCACGCGAAGCTCGCGGTGCTGAGCGGCCGGACGACCGACGTCAAACGTGAATTTTCGGAGCAGGTGCTGGCGGAACTGAAGCGGCACGTCGTTGCGCCGCCCGGCACGCACCTGCAGCTGAGCGCGGAAATACTCGAACTGGAACGCGAGTCCTACGCGAAAGCGAGCATCGAGCCGCGCTGAGCGTACGGTGCGGTGCGTGCGGTGCGAGCCGCGAACATGGCGGTGATGCGCGCACGGCCGGCGGATTCGAAACCGGACTATTGGCCCGTGGAGTACGTGCCGCGATTGCCGTAGCCGGCGCCCGCGGCCCGCGGTGCACCCTGCTGCCGCGCGATCTTCGCCTCGGCGGCCTGAATGCTGGCCGGGTAGAACCAGTCGCTCGGCTGGAAGCCGGCCTTTCTCAGTGCAACCACTTCGGCATGAACTTCGGCGCGCGTGAGCGGCTGGCTGGTTTGCGCCTGCGCGGCGAGCGGCGCGGCGAAGACGGCGGCGAGGGCGATGGTGCGGATGAGCGGGTTCATGAGCGGATACCTCCAGGTTTTCGACGGCGCCGATCGCATGCGGTCACCGTTGAAAGCAGTGTAGGCCTCGCCCGACGCGCGAAAAATGCCGCTGCGACCAACGTAGTGTTCTGCTGCGGATAACAATGAGTGAGCCGGCGAGCGCGTGTGGGCGGCGTGCGGCAAAAGGGGGGAGGAGTGGAGGAGCGGCCGGCCGCATCGACGCGGCCGGCGGGCGGCGGCCCGGAGACGGGCCGCTGCTGGGGTGTTACACGAGCCCCGTCGTGTAGTACACGGCGATCACGAAGAACACCGCGAGCGTCTTGATGATCGTGACCGCGAAGATGTCGCGATACGACTCGCGGTGCGTGAGGCCCGTGACCGCGAGCAGCGTGATCACCGCGCCGTTGTGCGGCAGCGTGTCCATGCCGCCGCTGGCCATCGCGACGACCCGGTGCAGCACGTCCAGCGGGATATTGGCGGCTTGCGCACCCTTGATGAACAGGTCCGACATCGCGGCGAGCGCGATGCTCATGCCGCCCGACGCCGAGCCCGTGATACCGGCGAGCGAGCTGACCGACACGGCCGCGTTGACGAGCGGGTTCGGGATGCTCTTCAGTGCATCGCTGACGACGAGGAAGCCCGGCAGCGCGGCGATCACGCCGCCGAAGCCGTATTCCGACGCGGTGTTCATCGCGGCGAGCAGCGCACCGGCGACGGCGGCCTTCGAACCGGCCGCGAAGCGCCCGCTCACGCGCTTGAATGCGGTCAGCACGACCAGCACGATGCCGAGCAGCAGCGCGGCCTCGACCGACCAGATCGCGACGACCGTCTTGATCGACGTCGTGACCGGCGCGTGCACGCCGGGCAGCACGTCCGGCGCGACCGTGTACGACGCGGCGCCGTACCACTGCGGAATCAGCTTCGTGAACGCGAAGTTCGACACGCCGACCAGGATCAGCGGCAGGATCGCGAGCGCGGGATGCGGCAGCGACGTGGTCTCGACGCGCTCCGGCTCGTTGACGAGCGACGTGCCGTAGCCTTCGCCCTTCGCCATCGCCGAACGGCGGCGCCATTCGAGATACGTGAGGCCGACGACGATGATGAACAGCGAGCCGATCGTGCCGAGCACCGGCGCGGCCCAGGCGGTCGTCTTGAAGAACGTGGTCGGGATGATGTTCTGGATCTGCGGCGTGCCGGGCAGCGAATCCATCGTGAACGAGAACGCGCCGAGCGCGATCGCGCCGGGCATCAGCCGTTTCGGGATGTTGCTCTGGCGATAGAGTTCGGCCGCGAACGGATAGACCGCGAACACCACGACGAACAGCGATACGCCGCCATAGGTGAGCAGCGCGCACACCGCGACGATCACCGCATTCGCGCGCGAGCGGCCGATGTAGCGGATCGCCGCATGGACGATCGACTCGGAGAACCCGGAGAGTTCGATCACCTTGCCGAACACCGCGCCGAGCATGAACACCGGGAAGTACAGCTTGACGAAGCCGACCATCTTCTCCATGAAGATGCCGGAGAAGACCGGCGCGACGGCGGCGGGTTCGGTCAGGAGCACCGCGCCGAGCGCGGCGATGGGCGCGAACAGGATCACGCTGTAGCCGCGATACGCGGCAAACATCAGGAACGCCAGCGCGGCGAGGACGATCACGAAAGACAAGGGAGTCTCCTAATGGCTTTGGTTGTTGTTCGATCGCGGGACGCGCCGCGGACCGGCTCAGGTTCGTGCAGGTTTCGTGCCATCGGCCGGATTGCGCCGCCGGACATGGGTCCGCCGGAGACTGGCGGGCCCGCGCCGGTCGTTGTCTGAGGATTCTACATAAAACGTCTCCATCTGGAGACGAAATGGCCGTCCGGCCAGCCCGTGGAATCGGGCAGGGCTTTCCTGGACAACGCATTGCGGCGTGTCTCCGGAGTGAGATAATCCGTCTCGTTCCGGAGACAGTCGGCCAAAAATACACGGAGACGACGACACGATGATGAATGACTGGGCCCGCCTGCCCGTCAACTACGGCGACGTGCTGCGGCGCGCCGCCGAGTCGCTGTTCCGGACCTTCGAGGATTCGAGCGCGGGCACGGTGGTCGTCGATCGCGATGCGCGCGTCGTGTGGATGAACGAGCGGTACGCGGCGCGCTTCGGTTTCGCCGATCCGCAGCAGGCCGTCGGCCTCGACTGCGAGGCCGTGATCCCGAACAGCCTGATGCGCGAGGTCGTGTCGACCGGGCAGCCGATCCTGCTCGACATCATGGAGACGGGCCGCGAGCCGCTCGTCGTCACGCGCCTGCCGCTGAAGAACGAGGCCGGCGAGACGGTCGGCGCGATCGGCTTCGCGCTGTTCGACCAGTTGAAGACGCTTACGCCGATCTTTTCCCGCTACGCACAGCTTCAGCAGCAGCTGATCGCGACGCAGCGTTCGCTCGCGCAGGCGCGCCGCGCGAAATACACGTTCGCGAGCTTCGTCGGCACGAGCGCCGCGAGCCTCGAAACCAAGCGCCAGGCGCGCCGCGCCGCGCAGGTCGATTCGCCGGTGCTGCTGCTCGGCGAGACGGGCACCGGCAAGGAACTGCTTGCGCATGCGATTCACGCGGCGTCGGCGCGCGCGCTCCAGCCGCTCGTGACCGTCAACGTCGCCGCGATTCCCGACACGCTGCTCGAAACCGAATTTTTCGGCGCGGCGCCTGGCGCGTACACGGGCGCCGATCGCAAGGGGCGCATCGGCAAGTTCGAGCTGGCCGATCGCGGCACGCTGTTTCTCGACGAGATCGGCGACATGCCGCTGCCGCTGCAGGGCAAGCTGCTGCGCGTGCTGCAGGACAAGGAATTCGAGCCGGTCGGCTCGAACCGGATCGTGCGCGCCGACGTCCGGATCATCGCGGCCACGAGCGCCGACCTGCCGGCGCTGGTCGCGGCCGGGCGTTTTCGCGCGGATCTCTATTACCGGCTGAACGTGCTGACGATCCACGCGCCGCCGCTGCGCGCGCGCGCGTCCGACATCGCGGCGCTAGTCTACGCGACGCTCGAGGAGCTGGCCGCGCAGCACGGGCGCGCCGCCCATTGCGAGCTGACCGACGATGCGCTGCGGATGCTGTGTGCGTATCCGTGGCCGGGCAACGTGCGCGAGTTGCGCAATACGCTCGAACGCGCGCTGATGCTGTCGGACCGGTCGGTGATCGATGCGCGCGCGCTCGCGCCGTTCCTTGGGCCGGTGCGCGTCTCGACGGACGGGGCCGCACCGGCGCAGCCGCTGGCCGTGGCACCGGCCGAACGGCGCGCGGGCGAGCGGCCTGCTGCGCCGGCCGCTTCGTATGCCGATGCATTGGCGGCGTGGGAGCGCCAGTTCCTGACCGATGCGCTGGCGGCCTGCGACGGGAAGGTGGTGGAAGCGGCCGCGCGCATCGGGATCGGCCGCGCGACGCTGTACAAGAAACTGGCGGCGCTGGGCATCGACCGGTAAGCCAGACGGCCAAGCCAACACGCTCGGACGTGAAGCATCGAACAGGAGATCACGATGAAACGGATCGGCATCGCAGGGTGGCTGACCATGTTGCTGGCGACCGCTGCGTTCGCGCAGTCGGGCGACACCGATGCGCCCGAGGCGCGGCGCAACTGGTACAACGATCCGTTCATCGCGCTGTCGCGGGACGTGGCCGAATGCCCGTTGCCGCTCGGCCCGTGGATGACCCGGGCCGAGATGACGGACGACGCGCATTACCGCGCCGAACGCGGCACCACCTGCTGGCTCGCGCATCGCTGCACGAAGCCGAATTCCTATATGTATGACGCACCGATCGCCGACGCCGTGAAGGCGCACTTCGCCGGCTCCGATCGGCTGCATGGCACGAGCCTGTGGATCACCGTGCAGCGACGTTTCATTTACGTCGAAGGATGTGCGGACACGGCGTTCGATCAGCCGGCGTTGCAGCGCGAACTCGAGGCGCTTCCGGACGTCGAGCAGGTGTTCGTTCGCATCACCGACGATCCACGCAAGCGCTTGCCGTACAAGGCGCGCGGGCAACCCGGCCGTACGCCGAACTGACGGCCGAAGGGCCGCGCATGGCATACTCGCGACATTCAAAAAAAGGTTGACGGGAACAACAATGAAACACATGCTTGCGTCGGTCTGTCGGTGGCCTCGGGCGGCCGTTGTCTTGGCTCTGGTTGCAGGGCTCGGCGGGTGTGGCGGCAGCGCGCCGCTGTTCACTTCGGATGGGCGTCCGACTACCCAGGTGCAATGCACCGGTAGCGACTGGAGCAATTGCACGGACAACGCGCGGGCGATCTGCAACGGCGATTTCGAAGTGATTCAGCAATCGAGCGATGACGCCACGCGAAATCTTCTCTTCGCGTGCAAGAAAAAGAGCGGTTATTGATCCCGAGATAACCGGCTGAGGCGACCACGATCGGGCGAAGCGTTTTTCTGTTGGCTGAGCGTCATCTATTTTTCACGAATAACACTCACGGAGTCCCATCCATATGGCGACCTACAGGCAACTGACCGCGCAGCTCGAACGGCTTCAGCAAAAGATCGACAAGGAACGTGAAAAGGCGATTGCCGATGCGATTGCCGATATCCGCGCGAAAATCGAGGAATACGACATTACGCCGGAAGAGCTCGGGTTTCGTCCGGTAGGCGCGGCCGCTGGCGCAGCCAAGCCGAAGCGCGTGTCGCCGCCGAAATATTTGAATCCGAAGACGGGGGAAACCTGGAGTGGCCGCGGGCGCTCGCCGACCTGGCTCGGCAAGAATCGCGAGCGTTTCCTGATCAAGGACTGACTCCCGAAAAACCTCACCTTTCGCGTACTGACTGACGGTGCGAACGGCCATGCGGCCGTCGCACCGTTTTGTTTTTGCGCATTTCCGGCGCGATTCCCGACGGCGTATTGAACTGCGACGCCGCGCAATTAACGGATCCCGTTTTGCGAATTCGCTGCGATTCGCCGGGATATCGCGGCGAATTCCGGTAAACAGCCGCGCAATTGCGCAGCGCATGCGCATTGGCCTGCGCCATTCTCGTGGTGCACGCATGCTGCGAATTCCGATCACCTTTCGCGTGTTGGCGCGTGGCGCCGTGCAATTCCCGAAGAGTCTCACCATGGCTCCTGTAAATCCTCACCTTTGACGAAGCGGACGCAGCGTCGCGCTGCACGCCTGCACCGTGTGCGCCGGGCGGATGTGCTCGGCCGGCGTGCGGCGAGGGCTTCCGTACTGGTGTTGCAGGCCCATGATGCGAGCGTTGACGTGGGTCGAACAGTCGGCCGTTCGGCATATAGGCAGCCGCATGCGCTTCGCCTATGCTTGGGGTTCGCGTCGATCGGCGTATGGCCTGCCCGTGCCGCATGCCGATCGGGTCGTCTTTCGTTACCGCAGGGAGCCGATGTGACCGTTCGCCATCTCGATGCGTTGTTCCAGCCCAAGTCCGTTGCGGTCGTCGGCGCGTCGTCGCGCGCGGGCAGTATCGGCGCGATGGTGTGGTCGCGCGTGCTCGACGGTGGATTCGAGGGGCCCGTGTGGCCCGTCAATCCGAAGTATCGTGAGCTGCACGGGCATCCGGTCGTTGCCGATGTCGACCGGTTGCCCGCGCCGCCGTCGGTGGCCGTGATCTGCACGCCGCCCGCGACCTGGGCCGGCATCGTGCGCAAGCTCGGCGAGCTCGGCACGCGCGTTGCGGTGATCGTCGGCGAGGCGCGCACCGATGCCGATCGCACCGCGCTCGATCGCACGCTGAAGGCGGCGAAGCCGTTCGTGCTCCGTATCGTCGGGCCGGGCAGCCTCGGCGTGCTGTCGCCCGCACGGCACGCGCATTTCGGCGCGCCGGCCTACACGGCACGATCGGGCGGCGTCGCATGGGTGTCGCAATCGAACGCGCTGACGAACGCGGTGCTCGGCTGGGCCGATGCACGGGGCCTCGGCTTTTCGCACGTCGTCGCGCTCGGCGGCGAGTCCGACGTCGATGCGGGCGACGTGCTCGACTATCTCGCGAGCGATCCCGGCACGCGCGCGATCCTGCTCGAACTCGATACCGTGCGCGCCGCGCGCAAGTTCATGTCGGCCGCGCGCGCGGCCGCACGCAACAAGCCGGTGCTCGCATTGCGCACCGGCCGCGCCGATCCCGGCGACGCGCTCTATACGGCGGCGTTCCAGCGCGCGGGGATGGTGCGGGTGGATGCGCTCGACGATCTGCTCGACGAGATCGAGACGCTCGGCGTCGGCCGCGTCACGGCGCGCGGCGCGGCCACGCTCGTGACGAGCGATGCGGGGGTCGCGAAACTCGCGGTCGATGCGGTGGCCGAGGTGCGCGACGTGCTGACCGACTGGTCGCCCGCGGCCACGTCGGCGGTGTCGGCGGCGCTGCCGCATCTCGCATCGCCCGGCAATCCGCTGACGCTGGGCGACGATGCGCGCCCCGAGCATTTCGCCGCGGCGGTCAAGGCGCTCGCGCCGTTCCCGCAAACGGGCACGCTGTTCGTCGTCCATTCGACTTCCCACAGCGCGCCGGCCGATGCGGTTGCGCACACGCTGATCGAATCACGGCAGTACGCGCATCGCGGCATCCTCGCGTGTTTCTTCGGCGCGGTCGATGCGGCGACGCGCGATGCGCTGCACGCGAACGGCATTCCGGTGCACACCACGCCGCAGCGGCTCGCGCGCGCGTATGCGCGTCTCGTCGACTACAACCTCGGGCGGCAACTGCTGATGCAAACGCCCGAGGGTACGCCGCTGCAGCCGGCCGAGTGTGTTGCATCCGCGCAGGCCGATGCGCGCCGGATGGTCGAAGCCGGCCAGCATGAACTGACCGGCGAAGCCGCGCTGCGCTGGCTGTCTCATTTTGGCCTGCAGGGCGAGCCTGCCGTCGAGCCGGCCGGAAAGAAAGTCGTCGATGTCACCGTCGACATGTACGACGATTCGAACTTCGGCCCGGTGTTTCGCTATGCCGTGCCGCCCGCGGACGGCGTATCGGCGCCGTTCGTCGTCTATGGCCTGCCACCGCTGAACACCGTCCTAGCCCGCGCGGTGATGGAGCGCTCGCCGTACGCACGCAGCACACCCATCGAGCCGACGCTCGATGCGTTGACGGCGCTGTCGCAGGTCGTCTGCGACGTGCGTGAAGTCGTTGCGATGTCGGTCACGCTGCGCGTGCTGTCCGACCGCGCGCACGTGATCGCGCCGCGCATCACGCTGGCCGCGGGGCGCAGCCGGCTCGCGATCATGCCGTATCCGCGTCACCTCGAGCAGACGCTCGAGTGGCGCGGCGAGACGGTGACGATCCGCCCGATCCGTCCGGAAGACGAGGCCGCGCACAACGAACTGCTCGGTGCGATGACGCCGGAGGATCTGCGGATGCGTTTCTTCGGCGCGGTGCGCAGCTTCGATCATTCGCAGGTCGCGCGCATGACGCAGATCGATTACGACCGT
This sequence comes from Burkholderia sp. AU6039, assembly GCF_002223365.1. Lineage (NCBI taxonomy): Bacteria > Pseudomonadati > Pseudomonadota > Betaproteobacteria > Burkholderiales > Burkholderiaceae > Burkholderia > Burkholderia sp. AU6039. The sequence continues at coordinate 223,816 of NZ_NKFK01000006.1, read as the reverse complement.
GAGATGGCCTTCATCGTGTCGTTCACCGATGTGTCGGGGCGCGACCACACACTCGCGGTGGCGCGCGCGGTGGCCGATCCCGACAACGAGACGGCGGAGTTCGCGATCGCGGTACGACCCGATCAGAAGGGCAAGGGGCTTGGCCGGCTGATGATGACCCGCATCATCGACTACGCGCGCTCGCGCGGAACCGCCTGGATGGTCGGCGAGGCGCTGCGCGAGAACACGGCGATGATCTCGCTGGCGAAGGCGTGCGGGTTCGCTGTGTCGACGACGGAGGAGCCTGGCGTCGTGGGCTTCAGGATGAAGCTGCAGCCGTAGCGTCTGTCGGCGGCCCGACGCGCGGAGGCGTTGCATGCGGTGGATGTCTCCGGCCTCCCGGCATGTTCCGAATGTTCCCGGTCAGGAATGCAGAGCATTCGAGCCTGCGTCGCGAGCGAAGCAACCGAGAAAGTGTCGGCGCCTGTTCGCAGCGGAAATGTCGACGCGCAAATGGCACCGATCCGGCACCGCGAGATGCGTACCGCTTGCCGCGATATCCGCCCCGCAGCGCTGTTTCAGACAAGGTGTCCGCACGCATTTACCGCCGCATTCCGCCTTCGAAAATTCGAAATTGCCCAAAAGGTGAGACTTTTCGGGAGCTGTCGGTGAGCTTCTCCGGGAAGGTTGGGGTGAGTCGATACGGGAGCGCTTGGTGAGCCAATACAGGAACACTCGGTGAGCCTTCCCGGGAATGGCTGGTGAGCACCTTCGGGAGCCGCCGGTGAGCCTTTCCGGGGCGCATGGGTGAGGATCTGCGGGAAGTGTCGGTGAGGACATCCGGGACGCTTGGGTGAGGGTCTCCAGGAGCCTGGGTGAGCTTATTCGGGAGGGTTGGGTGAGCGCTTGCGGGACGCAAAGGTGAGGCTTTTCGGGAGCGTCCGGATGCACGTCTCCCGCAAGCGCAACGCCGGCCTGGGCCGGCGTCACGCGGGGTGCGGGCACGCATGAACCGTGCCCGTGGCTACATTCAGGCAGCGAGTTTCGACGCCGCGTCGTTCACCTGGTCGCGCGAAATCGCGAGTTCCTCGAGGTGCGGATCGGCATAGATGGCGCCGGTTTCGCGCTCGAGGCGGGCGATCGTCAGCGCACAGCGCGCGGTGTCCTTCGGCATTGCGATGAAGCGCTTGACCGATTCGCCGGACGTGAACGCTTCGAACAACGCGCCGCGCACGTCGTCCGGAAGCGTCTTGGTCCACTGGTACGGCTTGCCGTTGAACGTGATCGACGGCGGCAGCGTGCGTTCCTTCTTGGTCGCCGTGATGAGCCCGTAGGTGCGGGCCGCGTCGCCGATCTGCTCGGGCGAGAAGAGTTCGTCGGGCGTGATGTCGAACTGCTCGATGTAGCTCTCGATCGCCTGCATTGCAGCGGTACGATCGTCGCGCTTCTTCTGCGCGCGCGCGACGATATCGCGCAGCTCGTCCGCCTCTTCGGGCGTGATCGTGAAGCTTGCCTGCTTCTGCTGAAGTTCGGAGAAACGCTGGAATTCTTGATCGTTCAGAAGTTTGGCCATGACATCCATCGGACACGACGGCCGCGACAACCGGCCGCCGTAGTTTTTGAGAGGGCCGCTATTTTAGCGTAGCGCCGTGGGCGCACGATATGGCACCGTGCATTGCGCTCCGCAGAGGGGTTGCGCGCGACCGGGGGCAACGCGATAGCGCCGCCCCCGGTGCGCTCCGCCGGGCCCGCGCGTCAGCAGGTCTCGTCGCGGCACATCGACAGATGGGCGGCCGTCTCGCGCACCCCTTCGACGACCGTGTCGACGGACGGCGCCATATGCGCATCGATCCGGCGCATGTACGGGCAGGTCAGCACCGCGATCGCATGGCCGGACGGCCCGAGGATCGGTGCGCTCAGGTCGGTCACGCCGTACGCCTGGCGGCTGTCCTCGCGCAGGTAGCCGTCCTGCCGGATGGACTGGCACGCATACGCGAGTTCCTGCTCGTTCAATGGCGCTTCGCCCTTGACCTTGCGATGCTCGGCGAGCATGTGCGCGCGCTGCTCGGCACCCTGGAACGCCAGCATCACGCGCCCCGATGCCGTATCGACGAGCCCGACACGCGAGCCGAGCCGGACCGACACGCCCCACGGGCCGGGCCCGTCGACCTGCGCGATCACGAGCAGGTTGCCGCGATCGTAGACGGACAGGTGACACGATTGCTCGGAGGCATCGGCGAAACGCTGCATCGGCGGCAACGCCTCGGCGATCAGCCGGCTCATCGGCGGATGGCGGTGCGCGAGCGAGAACAGCTTGAGGCTGAGCGTGTAGCGGTCGCCGCCGGTCGAGCGCATCACGTAGCGGCGCGCGACGAGGCGTTCGAGCATCCGGTAGATTTCGCTCGCGTTGCGGCCGAGTTCCTTCGTGATTTCAGTGCGGGTGAGGCCTTCTTTCTGCTCCGACAGGAGTTCGAGAATGTCGAGACCCTTGTCGAGCGCGGGTGCGCGATAGCGGTCGATTGCGCCCATCGATTCCCGTGCGTCGCAGCCGGGAAGCAGGTCGTTGGTTGTTTGCATTGTCGGTGTGAAGTTGGGGGATTACTTTCGATCGATTGGCGACGCACGCTGACCGATTCTGCAACACGCTTGTGTCGCGCCCGCGTGTGGCGACGAACGCCATCCGTTTGAGCTTAACAACAAACATTTAGTGTGCAATGCAGCGTCTTTTTACCGATCGTTACCGGATAAGAACGGATCGATTCCCGTTCGGGATGACAGGGAAGCCCCGAATACCCGGTATTCATGACAGGTGGCACCGGTTCAAGGCATTCGAAAGGAAATCGGGCGGTGGCGCTGCCCGCGATGCTGCGCCGCAGCGCCGGCGGGCGCACCAATAGTCGGTATCCGTCGCGCGTCATTTCACGGCGCGCGGCCGATGGTACAAAGGCTGGCGGGCCAGCGACGGTGCGGCCGCGCGTGAAGCCGGCCGGTATCGGCCGGACCATGTCGCGGGTGCCGGGCCGTCGTCGCCGATGCGCAGACCGGCGGCCGCCCGTTCGATGCGCGCCATACTTCCGTGCGGCGCCGCGATCGCTGCGCCCGCGCGACCCTCGCGCGTCGACGGTATGCCGGATGCGGCGTCGACGCGCGCAATCGACGATCGACAATCAGTCCGGCGCGCGGCCGCGAAAGGCCGCGTCGGCCGGTATCCTGTCCCATTCGACAACAGAGGTTGACCACGATGAAACTGCTTCGCTATGGCCCGTCCGGCCAGGAAAAGCCCGGGATGCTCGACGCGGACGGCCGGATTCGCGACCTGTCCGCGCAGGTGCCGGACCTGTCCGGCGATGTGCTGTCCGACGCGGGTCTCGCGCGGCTGCGCGCGATCGATCCGGCCACGCTGCCGCTGGTGTCGGGCGAGCCGCGCATCGGCGCGTGCGTCGGGCAGGTCGGCAAGTTCATCGGCATCGGCCTGAACTACGCCGATCACGCGGCCGAGGCCGGCATGCCGGTGCCGAAGGAGCCGGTCGTGTTCGGCAAGTGGACGAGCTCGATCTGCGGCCCGAACGACGGCATCGATATCCCGAAGGGCTCGGTCAAGACCGACTGGGAAGTCGAGCTGGGTGTCGTGATCGGCGCGACCTGCAAGGACGTCGACGAAGCGCGCGCGCTCGATTACGTCGCGGGCTACTGCGTCGTCAACGACGTGTCCGAGCGCGAATGGCAGATCGAACGCGGCGGCCAGTGGGACAAGGGCAAGGGCTTCGACACGTTCGGCCCGATCGGTCCGTGGCTCGTCACGCGCGACGAGGTGCCCGATCCGCAGCGTCTCGACCTGTGGCTCGAAATCGACGGCCACCGTTATCAGAACGGCAACACGCGCACGATGGTGTTCACCGTCGCGCAGCTGATCGCCTATCTGTCGCGCTGCATGACGCTGCAGCCGGGCGACGTGATCACGACCGGCACGCCGCCGGGCGTCGGCATGGGCATCAAGCCGTCGCCGGTATTCCTGAAGGCCGGCCAGACGGTGCGCCTCGGTGTCGAAGGACTCGGCGAGCAACTGCAGCGTACGCGCGACGCGCGATAGCCCCGCACCCGGCGATTCCGTCGAACGACCGCCGCCGGCAGTTCAATGGCAAGGGCCCGATTCCGCATTGCGCGGAATCGGGCCCTTGTCTTTGGTGACGCGAGCGCGATCACACGATGTTGTCGAGTTCGCAATGCGCTTCCAGCCGATACCCGTCGGGATCGACGACGAACGCCGCGTAGTAGCCGGGGCCGTAGTGTTCGCGCTTGCCGGGCCCGCCGTTGTCCTGGCCGCCGTGCTCGAGTGCGGCGCGGTAGAACGCGTCGACCTCGACGGGCGAAGCGGCCTTGAACGACAGGTGCATCCCCGAGTCGGGATCAGGGGCGACGGGGCGAGGTGCATATTGCAACCACAGCTGCGGCTCGGTTGCGCCGTACCCGATGGATTCGTCGTCGGTATGCAGCCGTTTGTAGCCGAGCGCGCCGAGCGTGCTGTCGTAGAAGGCTCGGCTGCGGCCGACGTGTGCAACGCCGAACGAAAGGTGATCGATCATGTGCGGCTCCTTGGACTGAAGAGGGACGTCAGTGCGGCAAGCCTGCTTATAACCACCATGCCAGCCGCTTGTAGCGGAGTGTGCCGAGTGTGCTGTCGTAGAACGCGCGGCTGCGGTTGTTGTGGATAACGCCGGACAAAAGACGATCGATCATCTGTGGCTCCTTGGACTGAGGCGGGTGTCAGTGCAGCAAACCTTTTATAACTACCATGCCGGTTATGTTAGGAAGCGCCCGCGGGCTTGTCAACCGGCATGGTGGTTAGATACGATCCGGGCATGAGCGATACGCAACCTTCCGTCACGATGGACTGCCTGATTCCGGCGCCGCCCGAAACCCTGAGCATCGATTTCGCGAACACGCTGTACTGGCGCGGCAGCGATCCGCCGACCGAAACCTTCGGCACGATCGACGACCTGCTGGCGTGGTGTCGCGACCAGGCAAGCGTGCCGGCCGGCCTGGCGGAAGCGTGTCGTGCGCACGGCGAAGAAGAAGGGGAGCCGGCGATGCTCGCGCACGCGCTCGCGTTGCGCGAGGCGCTGTATCGGCTCTTTCTTGCGCAGGCCGAACAGCGCGAGCCGCAGGCGGACGATCTCGCGCTGCTCGGCGGCTTCCTGACGGAAGCGGCACCGCGCGTCGCGCTGGCGCGCATCGATGGCGGCTATGCGTGGCGGATCGGGGAGGCGCGTGCGACGCTGGCCGGGCTTCTGAGCCCGGTATTGTGGTCGGCGATCGACCTGCTCGGCGGCGCGCGGCTCGCGAAGGTCAAGCGTTGCGCGAACGACGCCTGCCAGTGGCTGTTCATCGACGACAGCAAGAACGGCAGCCGCCGCTGGTGTTCGATGTCGTCGTGCGGCAATCGCGCGAAGGCGTATCGCCACTATCACAAGGCCGACTGACGGTCGGCCCGTTCACTGCACGACAACCGCCCTGGTTATTTCACCGACAGCTTCCGCCACAGCGTCGTCTTGCTGATGCCGAGCATCGCGCACGCGCGGTCGCGGTCGCCGCCGCATGCGTCGAGCACCGCGCGGATCTCGTCGGCCTCCGCGCGACGGCGGCGCGCGTGCAGTGTCTGCGCATCGTCGCTGTCGGCCGCATCGGGTGGTGCTGCGAACAGCTCGGGTGCGATCGCCTGCAGCGCGTCGGGATCGAGCGCGCCGCACGCGGCGGCCGGATCGCTTTCGTCGGCTTCCTCGGCCAGTTCCACCGCGATCCGCTCGATCACGTTCTGCAGTTCGCGCACGTTGCCGGGCCACCGGTAGCGTACGAGCGCAGCCTGCGTTACGCCGAGCACGCGTGTGGCATCGGCGGCGTCGCGCAGACGTTCGGCGAGGCGCGGCTCGCGTCGTGCGGCCTGCACGAGCAGCGTGGCCGCGAGTGCGGGGATGTCGGCGGCGCGCTCGCGCAGCGGCGGCAGGCCGACATTCAGGATGTTGAGCCGGTAATAGAGATCCGCGCGGAACGTGCCGGCCTCGACGGCCGCGAGCAGCGGACGGTGCGTCGCGGCGATCACGCGCACGTCGATGCGGATCGGCTCGGTCGAGCCGAGGCGGATCACCTCGCGCTCCTGCAGCACGCGCAGCAGCCGGCTCTGCAGCGACGGCGGCATCTCGCCGATCTCGTCGAGAAACAGCGTGCCGCGGTGCGCGGCTTCGAACAGGCCGGTCTTGCCGCCGCGCCGCGCACCGGTGAACGCGCCTTCCTCATAGCCGAACAGCTCGCTCTCGAGCAGCGCCTCCGGAAACGCGCCGCAGTTGACCGCGACGAACGGGTAGCTGCGCCGCGCGGACAGCGCGTGCAGGCTTTGCGCGATCATTTCCTTGCCGGTGCCGCTTTCGCCGAGCACGAGCACGGTCGCGTCGGATTTCGCGTAGCGGCGCACGAGATCGCGCACGCGCGCCATCGGCGCCGATGCGCCGACCACGTCGTCGAGCGCATAGCGCGCGGCGAACTGCTGCATGGTGGGCTGCGAGCGCAGCGCGCGGTCGAGCCGTTCGACCGCGCGCGATTCCTGGAACGTCAGCACGCTGCCCGACGTGACCCCGCGATCGACGAGCGGCCCGCGATGCACGACGTAGCGCACGCCGCGCACGGTCGCGAGCGCGTCACCGTCCTCGCCGCGCAGCGTGCGCAGCTCGGGCCGGAGGTCGACGAGCGCGCGGCCGACGGCCGCCGCGGGTTCGACCCCGAGCGCCGACGCGAGCCGCTCGTTGATCGCTTCGACGCGGCCGTGTGCGTCGAGCGCGACCACGCCATCGCGCAGGTGCTGGAGCAGGTTGTCGAGCCGCTGGCGGCGGAACGCCTCGGCATGCGTCGCATACGCGACTTCGAGTGCCGTATCGACGGCCTTGCGTACCGATGCGTGCGAATACAGGAACACCGCGCCCATGCCGGCGCTGGCCGCGAGATCGGTGACGAGGCCGGGGCCGACGATCGTCTCGATGCCGCGGTCGTGCAAGTCGTGCACGCAGGCTTCCGCTTCCTGCGCGGACTGATATGACGCAAACTGCACGTCGAGGCCATACGCGGCGACGAAGCGGCGCACTTCGGGCGGCGTTTCCCCGGCGCTGACGAGCGCGATCCGCGATGCGTCGCGCCGGGCGCGTGCCAGCGCCTGCATCACGTCGAAACCGGTCGGCGACACGACCACCACCGGCACCTGTGCACGTGTCTTCAGGAACCCGCCGTTCGAGCCGGCCGCGACGATCACGTCGGGCCGCGCGGTGCCGGCTTCGGCGATCGCGCTGAGCGCATCCTCATAGGCGCGCGTCACGATGCGCACGTCGGCGCGTTCGTCGAATTCGCCGGCGATCTCGCGAAACAGATCGCGCAGGCGGCTGATGCCCATCGCCCAGATGCGCGGGCGCGCCGCGCGATCGGCCGGGCCGACGGGCTTGGTCGAGGAGAGGTCCATGGCGGTCGATTATGCGCGCGCGATTTCATTTTTGAAACATGAAATTGCTGAATTGAAATCGCCGGGCACTTCGACGCCCGTGCCGGTTGCTTAAGAATCAGTGGGTTAGCGACGTTGCGCGAGCTGGCCCGGTCCTTGCTGTTGATGGTCGTTCCTTCAGGAGGCCGTTCATGAGCAATACGCATCTTCAGAGCGCCGGCGCGAAATTCCGCGCGGCAGTCGCGGCGGAGCAGCCGCTGCAGGTGGTCGGCGCGATCACCGCCTACGCAGCCAAGATGGCGCAGGCCGTCGGCTTCAAGGCCGTGTACCTGTCGGGTGGCGGCGTCGCCGCGAACTCGCTCGGGATCCCCGACCTCGGCATCAGCACGATGGAAGACGTGCTGATCGACGCGAACCGGATCACCAACGCGACCGACCTGCCACTGCTGGTCGACATCGATACCGGCTGGGGCGGCGCGTTCAACATCGCGCGCACCGTGCGCTCGTTCATCAAGGCCGGCGTCGCGGCCGTGCACCTGGAAGACCAGGTCGGCCAGAAGCGCTGCGGCCACCGTCCGGGCAAGGAAGTCGTGCCGATCGAGGAAATGGTCGATCGCGTCAAGGCAGCGGTCGATGCGCGCACGGACGACCAGTTCGTGATCATGGCGCGCACCGACGCCGCCGCCGCCGAAGGGATCGACTCGGCGATCGAGCGCGCGGTGGCCTATGTCGAAGCCGGCGCGGACATGATTTTCCCGGAAGCGATGAAGACGCTCGACGACTACCGCCGTTTCAAGGCCGCCGTGAAGGTGCCGATCCTCGCGAACCTGACCGAATTCGGCTCGACGCCGCTGTTCACGGTCGACGAGCTGCGCGAGGCGAACGTCGATATCGCGCTGTACTGCTGCGGCGCGTATCGCGCGATGAACAAGGCCGCGCTGAACTTCTACGAGACGGTGCGCCGCGACGGTACGCAGAAGGAAGCCGTGCAGACGATGCAGACGCGTGCCGAGCTGTACGACTTCCTCGGTTATCACGAATACGAGCGCAAGCTCGACGAGCTGTTCGCGCAGGGCAAGAAGTAACGCGCCCGCGCGCCGGGACACGATTCCGGAGAGCGTTGCATGGGGCTGGACCAGGTGCTGGAGCGCCGAGTCCGGCCGACAGCTTTGCATCGGTCGGGCCTTGTGCCGTGGCGCCGGTTCAACCGACAGCCTTGCATGGGGCCGCATCAGGTGCTGAAGCGCCAAGTCCGGCCGACCGCGAAGCATGGGGCCGGACTAAGCGCTGAAGCGCCAAGTCCGGCCGACAGCCGATCCCCCCGATACACATTGGAGAGCAGAAACATGAGCGAGACGAAAGACGCAGCAGCACCGGCCGCCGCAGGCGCATTCAAGCCGAAGAAGTCGGTGGCGCTGTCGGGCGTGACGGCCGGCAACACGGCGCTGTGCACGGTCGGCAAGACCGGCAACGACCTGCACTATCGCGGCTACGACATTCTCGACGTCGCCGAGTCATGCGAATTCGAGGAAATCGCGCACCTGCTCGTTCACGGCACGCTGCCGAACCTGACCGAACTGGCCGCGTACAAGACCAAGCTGCGCGCGCTGCGCGGCCTGCCGAGTGCGTTGAAGGCGGCGCTCGAGCAGATCCCGGCGTCCGCGCATCCGATGGACGTGATGCGTACGGGCGTGTCGGTGCTCGGCACCGTGCTGCCGGAGAAGGACGACCACAATCTGCCGGGCGCGCGCGACATCGCCGACCGCCTGATGGCATCGCTCGGCTCGATGCTGCTGTACTGGTATCACTTCTCGCACAACGGCAAGCGCATCGAGACGGAAACCGACGACGACTCGATCGGCGGCCACTTCCTGCACCTGCTGCACGGCAAGACGCCGTCGAAGTCGTGGGTCGAGGCGATGCACACGTCGCTGATCCTGTACGCGGAGCACGAATTCAACGCGTCGACGTTCACCGGCCGCGTGATCGCGGGCACGGGCTCGGACATCTACTCGGCGATCACCGGCGCGATCGGCGCGCTGCGCGGGCCGAAGCATGGCGGCGCGAACGAAGTCGCGTATGAAATCCAGAGCCGCTACAGCTCGCCGGACGACGCCGAAGCCGACATCCGCCGCCGCGTCGAGAACAAGGAAGTCGTGATCGGCTTCGGCCACCCGGTCTACACGATCTCCGATCCGCGCAACAAGGTGATCAAGGGCGTCGCGCACAAGCTGTCGAAGGAAGCGGGCGACCTGAAGCTGTACAACATCGCCGAACGCCTCGAATCGGTGATGTGGGACGCGAAGAAGATGTTCCCGAACCTCGACTGGTTCAGCGCGGTGTCGTATCACATGATGGGCGTGCCGACCGCGATGTTCACGCCGCTGTTCGTGATCTCGCGCACGTCCGGCTGGAGCGCGCACATCATGGAGCAGCGCATCGACAACAAGATCATCCGCCCGAGCGCGAACTACACCGGTCCGGAAGACCTGCAGTTCGTGCCGATCGAAAAGCGCTGACATGCCCACCGTGCACGCCGGCCTCCCGCGTGACGGGGGCCGGCGTGCGCCGGACGCCATACCCGAGTTCCCCACACCATGAATACCGCCAACCGCAAACCCCTGCCCGGCACGTCGCTGGACTATTTCGACGCGCGTGCCGCGGTCGAAGCGATCGCGCCCGGCGCCTACGACACGCTGCCGTACACGTCGCGCGTGCTCGCCGAAAACCTCGTGCGCCGCTGCGATCCGGCGATCCTTGCCGATTCGCTGAAGCAGATCATCGAGCGCAAGCGCGAACGTGATTTCCCGTGGTTCCCGGCGCGCGTCGTGTGCCACGACATCCTCGGGCAGACGGCGCTCGTCGATCTCGCCGGCCTGCGCGACGCGATCGCCGACGGCGGCGGCGACCCGGCCAAGGTGAACCCGGTCGTGCCCGTGCAGCTGATCGTCGACCACTCGCTCGCGGTCGAATGCGGCGGCTTCGATCCGGACGCGTTCGCGAAGAACCGCGCGATCGAGGATCGCCGCAACGAGGATCGCTTCCACTTCATCGAGTGGACCAAGAAGGCGTTCGAGAACGTCGACGTGATCCCGCCGGGCAACGGCATCATGCACCAGATCAATCTCGAGAAGATGTCGCCGGTGATCCAGGCGCAAGACGGCGTCGCGTATCCGGACACCTGCGTCGGCACCGACAGCCACACGCCGCACGTCGACGCGCTCGGCGTGATCGCGATCGGCGTCGGCGGCCTCGAAGCGGAGAACGTGATGCTCGGCCGCGCATCGTGGATGCGCCTGCCCGACATCGTCGGCGTCGAGCTGACCGGCAAGCGCCAGCCCGGCATCACCGCGACCGACGTCGTGCTCGCGCTGACCGAATTCCTGCGCAAGGAAAAGGTGGTCGGCGCGTACCTGGAGTTCCGCGGTGAAGGCGCGGCGAGTCTCACGCTCGGCGATCGCGCGACGATCTCGAACATGGCGCCCGAATACGGCGCGACGGCCGCGATGTTCTTCATCGACGGCCAGACGACCGACTACCTGCGCCTCACCGGCCGCAGCGACGAGCAGGTGAAGCTCGTCGAGACCTACGCGAAGGCGGCCGGCCTGTGGGCCGATACGCTGAACAATGCGCAATACGAGCGCACGCTGACGTTCGACCTGTCGAGCGTCGTGCGCAACATGGCCGGCCCGTCGAACCCGCACAAGCGGCTGCCGACGTCCGATCTCGCCGCGCGCGGGATCGCCGGCCAGTGGGAAGAGAAGGCGGGCGAGATGCCCGACGGCGCGGTGATCATCGCCGCGATCACGAGCTGCACGAACACCAGCAACCCGCGCAACGTGATCGCAGCGGCCCTGCTCGCCCGCAACGCGAACGCGCGCGGCCTCACGCGCAAGCCGTGGGTGAAGAGCTCGCTCGCGCCCGGCTCGAAGGCGGTCGAGCTGTACTTGGAAGAAGCGAACCTGCTGCCCGAACTCGAGAAGCTCGGCTTCGGCATCGTCGCGTTCGCATGCACGACCTGCAACGGGATGTCGGGCGCGCTCGACCCGAAGATCCAGCAGAAGATCGTCGATCGCGACCTGTACGCGACCGCCGTGCTGTCCGGCAACCGCAACTTCGACGGCCGCATCCACCCGTATGCGAAGCAGGCGTTCCTCGCATCGCCGCCGCTGGTGGTCGCGTACGCGATCGCCGGCACGATCCGCTTCGACATCGAGAAGGACGTGCTCGGCCACGACCAGGACGGCCAGCCCGTCACGCTGAAGGACATCTGGCCGACCGACGAGGAGATCGATGCGATCGTCGCGTCGAGCGTGAAGCCCGAGCAGTTCCGCAAGGTCTACGAACCGATGTTCGCGCGTAGCGCCGATGCGGGCGAGCGCGCGGCACCGTTGTATGAATGGCGCGCACAGAGCACGTACATCCGCCGTCCGCCGTACTGGGAAGGCGCGCTGGCCGGCGAGCGCACGCTGCAAGGCATGCGCCCGCTCGCGGTGCTCGGCGACAACATCACGACCGACCACCTGTCGCCGTCGAACGCGATCCTGCTGGATAGCGCGGCCGGCGAATATCTCGCGAAGATGGGCCTGCCGGAAGAAGACTTCAACTCGTACGCGACGCACCGGGGCGACCACCTGACCGCGCAGCGCGCGACCTTCGCGAACCCGACGCTGATCAACGAGATGGCGATCGTCGACGGCGCGGTGAAGAAGGGCTCGCTCGCGCGCGTCGAGCCGGACGGCAAGGTCATGCGGATGTGGGAGGCGATCGAGACGTACATGAATCGCAAGCAGCCGCTGATCGTGATCGCCGGCGCCGACTACGGCCAGGGCTCGTCGCGCGACTGGGCGGCGAAGGGCGTACGGCTCGCGGGTGTCGAGGCGATCGCCGCCGAAGGCTTCGAGCGGATCCACCGCACGAACCTGATCGGCATGGGCGTGCTGCCGCTCGAGTTCAAGCCGGGTACCAACCGGACGACGCTCGGCATCGACGGCACCGAGACCTTCGACGTGATCGGCGAGCGCACGCCGCGCGCCGACCTGACGCTCGTGATTCATCGCAAGAACGGCGAGCGCGTCGAGGTGCCGATGACGTGCCGGCTCGATACGGCCGAGGAAGTGTCGATCTACGAAGCGGGCGGCGTGCTGCAGCGCTTCGCGCAGGACTTCCTCGAATCGTCGCAGGCGGCTTGATCGGTCACACAGGGATAACGCACACATGGCTCACACTCCTCAAATCAGGATTCCCGCGACCTACATGCGCGGCGGCACCAGCAAGGGCGTGTTCTTCCGGCTGCAGGACCTGCCGGACGCCGCGCAGGCGCCGGGCGCCGCGCGCGACGCGCTGCTGCTGCGCGTGATCGGCAGCCCCGATCCGTACGGCAAGCAGATCGACGGGATGGGCGGCGCGACGTCGTCCACCAGCAAGACGGTGATCGTGTCGAAGAGCGCGCGGCCCGGCCACGACGTCGACTACCTGTTCGGCCAGGTGTCGATCGACAAGGCGTTCGTCGACTGGACCGGCAACTGCGGCAACCTGTCGGCGGCGGTCGGCCCGTTCGCGATCAGCGGCGGGCTCGTCGATCCGGCGCGCGTGCCGCGCGACGGCGTCGCGACCGTGCGGATCTGGCAGGCGAACATCGGCAAGACGATCGTCGCGCATGTGCCGGTGACGAACGGCGCGGTGCAGGAGACGGGCGATTTCGAGCTGGACGGCGTCACGTTCCCGGCGGCCGAAGTGCAGCTCGAGTTCATGGACCCGGCCGCCGAGGAAGAAGGCGCGGGCGGGTCGATGTTCCCGACCGGCAACCTCGTCGACGATCTCGCGGTGCCGGGCGTCGGCACGCTGAAGGCGACGATGATCAACGCGGGCATTCCGACGATCTTCGTCGAAGCGGAAGCGATCGGCTATACGGGCACCGAGCTGCAGGACGCGATCAACGGCGATGCGAAGGCGCTCGAGAAGTTCGAGACGATTCGTGCGCACGGCGCGCTGCGCATGGGCCTGATCGACACGCTCGATGAAATCGCGACGCGGCAGCACACGCCGAAGATCGCGTTCGTCGCGAAGCCGGCCGACTACGTCGCATCGAGCGGCAAGCGCGTGAACGCGGGTGACGTCGACCTGCTGGTGCGTGCGATGTCGATGGGCAAGCTGCACCACGCGATGATGGGCACGGCGGCGGTCGCGATCGGCACGGCCGCGGCGATCCCCGGCACGCTCGTCAACCTGGCGGCGGGCGGCGGCGAACGCAACGCGGTGCGCTTCGGGCATCCGTCGGGCACGCTGCGCGTCGGCGCGGAAGCGCAGCTCGAGAACGGCGAGTGGACCGTCACCAAGGCGATCATGAGCCGCAGTGCGCGCGTGTTGATGGAAGGCTGGGTGAGGGTGCCGGGCGACGCGTTCTGAGCGTGGCCGGTTCCGGCAAGGCAGCCGGAATGCGCGCGGCTTGCCCCGATCCCTGCGAAGCGGACCCCGCGACGCAGGGATTTTTCATTTGACGCGTTGACGCCCGCGTGACGGGGGCGATCCGATGCGAGGCGTATGGCATCGGAGACCGTCGCGATACGCGACACAGACAGGAGAATCGTATGCCGCTCGATGCGCCGCTTTCCGGCATCCACATCGTCGAATTCGAAGGTCTCGGCCCCGGCCCGCTCGCGGGCTGGATGCTCGCCGGGATGGGCGCGCGGCTCACACTGATCGCCCGTCCGTCCGGCCGCACGAGCGCGCCGGACGCGTTGCAGGCCCGCGACGGCGACCTGCTGCGCGAAGGCAAGACGATCGTCGAACTCGACCTGAAGTCGCCGGCCGGCCGCGACGCCGCGCTCGACCTGGTCGCGCAGGCCGATGCGCTGATCGAGGGGCTGCGGCCCGGCGTGATGGAGCGGCTCGGCCTCGGGCCCGACGATTGCGCACGCCGCAAGCCGACGCTCGTGTACGGGCGGATGACCGGCTGGGGCCAGCACGGCCCGCTCGCGGCCGCGGCCGGACACGACCTGAACTACGTCGCGCTGACGGGACTGCTGTCGCTGTCCGCGCCGCGCGACGGCCGGCCGGGGTTGCCGCCGACCGTCGTCGGTGATGCTGGCGGCGCGCTCGGGCTCGCGTTCGGGATCGTCTGCGCGCTGTTCGACGTGCGCGGTGGCGGGCCGGGGCGCGTGGTCGACGGCGCGATCGTCGACATCGTGTCGATGCTCGGCTCGCTCGCGCTGTGGGCGCGCGCGAACGGGCAGCTCGACGGCGCGCAGCCGAGCCTCTTTCATGACGCGCCGTTCTACGACGTGTATCGCTGCGCGGATGGTGAATGCGTGACGATCGGCGCGCTCGAGCCGCCGTTCTATGCGCTGCTGGTCGAACGGCTCGGGCTGAACGACGTCGATCCGGCGTCGCAGTACGACCGCGCGCGCTGGCCCGCGCTGAAGGCGCGTTTCGCGGACGTGTTCGCGCAGCAACCGTCCGCATACTGGCGCACGCTGCTCGAAGGCACCGATGCGTGTTTCGCGCCGCTGTTGAGCGTGGCCGATGCGGCCGTGCATCCGCACAACGCGGCGCGCGGGATCTATCGGACGGATGAGAACGGTAACGTGCGGGCGCGCGTGGCGCCGCGGTTTTTGCCGTTGGCGGGGGACGGGGCGGGTTAGCGCGAAATCGGCTGCCGGCCGCTCACGCCGTTTCCTCCGGCGCATCCGGCATCTTGCCGTCGCCGACGCGGTTGATCGTGCCCTGCGCGATCGCGACGAGCCGCTCGTGATCGCCGTCGATGACGAACACATGACACTGGCAGGTCGCCTGGTGCCGCCCCGCGTAGACGAGCTTCGCGCGGGCGACGAGCGTGCCGTTCACGGCCGGCCGCAGGTAATTGATCTTGTATTCCGCGGTGATCACGCGCGGGCCGAGCACGAGCGCGCCGGCGAACGTCAGCGCGTTGTCCGCGAGGTAGCTGATGACGCCGCCGTGCACGAAACCGTGCTGCTGCCGCAGTTCCTCGCGCACGGGCAGGCACAGCGACACTTCGTTGTCGCCGATATGCATCAGCTCCGTGCCCAGCAGCATGCTGAACGGTTGCGCGCGCAATGCGCCGCGCGCGTGGTCCGTGATGTCGGTCATCGACTTTCCTCGAAATGAGTGCCCGCTTGCGCTGAACTCTAGGAAGGGGGATGCCGATAAGCAAGGAAATTCGTCCGCATTTCGCGCAATTTCCAGCGCGATGCGACGCGATTATTGCGTCGAATGCCGTAGATTTCCCTGTTTTCGGGGGATTCCGCTGGAATGCGCGGACAACGTGAATTTCGTTGCCGTCCGCACCTAAAGTCGGACGAAGAAATGCCGCTAATGCCGGGGCATTGCCTCATCGTCCGCTTTCCAGGAATCTCCCCCATGTTCGGAAAAATCAAGCTCGCGTCGGGTCTGCTCGGCGTGTTGACCGTGTTTTGCGTCTTCCTGTTCGCGATCGAGGCGCTCGGCTTCTGGGCGCTCAAGTCGACGCGCAGCGGCGTCGACGATCTGTCGAACGTCGCGATCACGCAGGTCGAGGCGGCCAGCCAGGCGACCCAGCAGTTGCTCGACGCGCGCATCAACCTGTCACGCGCAGGCACGCGGATGGTGCGCGGCGGCCCGAAGCCGGAAGACATCATCCGCCATGCCGGCGCGTCGCTCGCGGAAGCGGACAAGGCGTTCGCCGCGCTGACGGCCGCGCAGCCGGTCGACGATGCCAACCGCGCGCGCGTCGCGGCGCTCACCGAGCGCTATCGCGCGCTGCGTGGCGCGCTCGGCGAACTCGTGCAGTTCCTCGACGCCGACAACATCCAGGCTTTCCTCGACCAGCCGACACAGAGCATCCAGGACGCCTATATCGCCGAGTTGCGCCGCTTCACCGACTATGGCGGCGCATCGAGCCGCACGGCGCTCGACACCATCGACGGCGGCATGCTCTGGTTCAAGTCGGTGGGCATCGTGCTGCTGGTGGCGATGCTCGTGGCGAGCGCGGCGATCTACGCGGCCGCGCGGCGCGCGGTCGTCGCGCCGCTGGAAGAAGCCGGCCGCCATTTCGAGCGGATCGCGCAGGGCCGGCTCGACGAGGTCGTGCGGGCAGGGGGCGTGTTCGAGATCGACCGGATGCTGCGCGGCCTCGCCACGATGCAGACGAGCATCGCGGGCACCGTGCGCACGGTGCGCCAGGCGTCCGACGCGATCCACCTCGGCGCGGGCGAGATCGCGGGCGGCAACGCCGACCTGTCGGCGCGCACCGGCACGCAGGCGGCGTCGCTCGAGGAAACGGCCGCGAGCATGGAGGAACTGACGGCGACCGTCCGGCAGAACACCGACAGCGCGCGTGCGGCGAGCGCGCTGGCCGACGCGGCGCTCGAGGCGACGAGCCACGGCGGCGGCGTGGTCGATAGCGTGATCGACCGGATGCGCGGCATCGCGCAGAGCTCGGGGCGGATCGCGGAGATCATCTCGGTGATCGACGGCATCGCGTTCCAGACCAACATCCTCGCGCTGAACGCGGCCGTGGAAGCCGCCCGCGCAGGCGAACAGGGGCGCGGCTTCGCGGTCGTCGCGGGTGAGGTGCGCTCGCTCGCGCAGCGCAGCGCGCAATCGGCGAAGGAGATCAAGGCGCTGATCGAGGATTCGGTCGCGCAGATCAACGGCGGCGCGGAGCTCGTCGAGCGCGCCGGCGATGCGATGCGGACGGTGTCGGCGTCGATCACGCGCGTCGTGCAGACGATGTCCGAGATCACGGCGGCGTCGGTCGAGCAGAGCGTCGGGATCGAGCAGGTGAACCAGGCCGTCACGCAGATGGATCAGCTCACGCAGCAGAACGCGGCGCTGGTGGAGGAGGTCGCGGCGGCGGCCGCGTCGCTGAACGACCAGACCGCGCACCTGATGCAGGCGGTGTCGGTGTTCGAACTGGGCGACGGCCGCGCCGCACGCGGCGAGCGCGCGGCGCCGTCGTTCGACGACGCGGGTTACGCGCCGGCCGGCAGCGCCGCGTAGGCGGTCTCGAGGTGGTAGGGCGTCGTCGACGGCATGTCGGCGCGCGCCACCTGCCCGTCCGCCGTCTTGCACTCGAACCAGCCGCGCGGATGCAGGAAGCGCGCGGCGAAGCGTTCGATCTGCCGCGCGAGCGGCGCGGAGGCCGGCGTGCCGCCGTGCGTCGCGAGCGCGCGCAGGTACTCGGTCTGCGCCCAGATCCGCTGCGTGCCGTCGATGCACGCGCCTTGCGCGTCGAGCGCCGCGCAGACCCCGCCCGTCTGCGGATCGACGCCGTATTGCTCCGCGAACACGAATGCGCGCGCCAGCGCGCCGGGGAGCCCGGTCTGCGCGAGCCGCGCGCCGGCCGCATCGACCAGATAGAACCATTCGAACTGATGGCCGGGCTCGAACCGGTTGTCGGCCGCGCCGAGCGGCAGCTCGGCCACGCAGCCGGTTGCCGCGTCGACGAACGTGCGCTCGACGGCCTGCGCGGTGCGCGCGAGCGCGTCGTCGAACGCCGTGTCGCCGAATGCGGCGGCCGCCGCGAGCCACGCTTCGGTCAGGTGCATCAGCGGATTCTGCAGCGCCCCGCTGCCGGATGACGAGAAATCGGCGTGGCGCGCCGCGTCGAGCAGCGCGTCGCCGCGGTGCGGCGCGAAGCGGTCCTGAATCAGCGCGGCGGTCTCTTCGGCTGTCTTGCGCGCGGCGGCGTCGCCCGACGCCGCATACCACGCGGCGCACGCGAACACGATGAAGGCGTGCGTGTAGAGATCCTTGGTCGTGTCGAGCGGGGCGCCCTGCGCGTCCACGCTGTAGTGCCAGCCGCCGTGGCGCGGGTCGCGAAAGTGGCGGCCGAGCGCGTCGAACAGCGTGGCCGCGTGCGTGGTGTCGCCGGCCTGCGCGAACACGAACAGTTGCCGCGCGCAGGCCATCGCGCGATAACGGGTCACGGGCAGCGGCGCGTGGGTGGCCGGATCGACGGCTTCGAACGGCAACTGTAATGTCTGGTCGAACCCTGAACCCCGCCAGATCGGCAAGACGACGTGCGCGAAATGGTGGCGCAGCTGGGCGGCCTGGGCGGAAGCGGAGTCGGAAACGGACATGACGGGGTTGAGCGCTGGGTTCGAAACGTGTCGGCGCGGCCCGGAGGATCGGCGCGACCGGGGCCAAGGATAAAACATTCCGCACGGCCGGCACCAAAAAAGGAGATAAATCGCATGCTGAGCAACCTGGAACTCGTGATGCGGCTCGTCCTCGCGGCGGCGCTGGGCAGCGTCATCGGCTTCGAGCGCGAGCGTCTGTCGTGGGCGGCCGGCCTGCGGACGCACATGCTCGTCTGCGTCGGTTCGACGCTGATCATGATCGTATCGGCGTTCGGGTTCGCCGACGTGCTCGGCAGCAGCGAGCACATCGTGCTCGACCCGTCGCGGATCGCCGCGCAGGTCGTATCGGGCATCGGCTTCCTCGGCGCGGGCTCGATCCTGCTGCGCGGCGAGATCGTGCGCGGGCTGACGACGGCCGCGAGCCTGTGGTCGGTCGCCGCGATCGGCCTCGCGGTGGGCGGCGGGCTCTACGTCGCGTCGATTTCGGCGACGATCATCATCCTGATCATCCTGGCCGGCATCAAGCCGCTGGAGCGGCGCTACTTCACGGTGCGCCAGCGGCGCCAGCTCGCGCTGACGGTCGTGGGCGGCACGCTGAACTTCGATTCGCTGCACGCGGCGCTCGGCCCGGACAGTGCACGCGTGAAGCAGTTCATCGTGCAGCGCGCCGACGACACGGGCGAGCACGACGAGGTGCGCATCGCGCTTGCGCGGGTATCGGAACTTGAATACCAGGCGATCTGCGACAAGCTGCGCGCGCTGAAGGGCGTCACGCGTTTCGAAGAGGGCAACGGGTTGTCGGGCGACGAATAGGCGGAATCGGCGACGGGGCATGCGACAATGGCCGACCACCGATTCCGTTCGACATCCGGTTCCGCGCTTGCGGGCCCCGCCATCCGATTTCCATGACCGAATCCGTTTCCTCGCCTCGCTCCCGCTCCCGTTCCAATCGTTCGTCGGCCCGTTCGCGCCCGCGCTCGGCTGCTGCCGCGGGCAGTACGTCCGCGAGGGCGACGGTGCGGTCCGGCAGTGCGCCGGCCGGCGACGCGTCGCGAGACGAACGGACGCTCGACCTGTTCGGCGATCCGGTGCTCGAGCCGGGCGAGCGTGTGCCGGCCGCGGCGCGTGACGAAGCGGGCGCGCAAGCCGAGGCGGCGGTCGATGTCGCGGACGATGTGGCGTCCGGGCGGCAGGCTGCGCTGGACGGGTTCGGTGCGCCGGATGGGGTGGCCGCGGCAGGACATGTGGAAGCGGCAGAAGGTGCAGTGACGCCCGGAGACGCGACGGTGGCGCATGGCGTTGCGTCGCCTGAAGGTGGTGGTGACGCAAACGTCGACGTCGTGCCGGCTTCTGGCGCAGCTGCGATGCAGGCGGTCGATATTCCCCTGGCCGATGGCGTCGCATCGAAGGCCGCCGACGGGCCTGCGGGCGATGGCGCCGCAACGGCGGCGACCAAGCTGCAAGCAGATGAGGGTGCTGAGGTGAAGGCGACCGGATCTCAAGCGGCTGATGGCGAAGTCGAGAAGGCTGTTGTTGCTGCTGCCGCCGTTAAATCCCGCGAAGGGCGATCCTCCGGTGACGCCGCGAAGGAACGCCGTGCGTCGTCAGGTGGCAAACGCCGGACGGCTGCCGGCGCAAGCGAAGCGACAACGGAGCAATCCGCGCCGGTCGTGTCGAGCGTCGACTCGGCGCCGGACGCGGCCGGGGCGAGCCCGGTGACGACGGTCGAGCCGCAGACGTCGGCGCAGCCGGCCAAGCCGGTGATCGCCGCGAACACGGCCAACACCGCCAACACCGCCAACACCGCCAACACCGCCAACACCGCCAACACCGCGAAGGCCCATGACGCCGCGCCGCGGGCCGACGCCACCGTATCCCCGGTCACCCAGCCGCTGGCTTCCGCTGCCTCCTTTGTCACGAAGCCGTCGGCGGAGCGCACGCAACCGGCCGCGCCGGCGTTCGATCCGGATACGCACCTGCGCCCGCTGACCGACAGGCTGGCCGCCCTGCAGGCCGATGTGGACGGTCTGACGCGCACCGCCGATCGCGAGATGCGTCGCGTCAACCGCCTGCTGCTGGCGTTGGCCGTCGTCGTGCTGGCCGGGCTCGTCGCGCTGGTGATGCAGACGCGGCAGATCGCGCACCTGAAGCAGGACGTCGCCACGAAGCAGCAGCGGATCGACCGCCTCGCGGCCGATCTGTCGACGCAGCAGGCAACGCTGATGACGCTCGAAGAGCATCACGAAGCGCTTCTGTCGCAAGTCGACCGGCTTCAGCGCAACGCGAACCGCGAAGCGGCCGTCGCGAAGCGCGCTCGCCGCACGCGTTAATCGTTTCGACCCTATCCTGGAAGCCCGACCGAGCAAGGATCGCCGTGATGTACCGGCGATCCGCCGTCGCGCGCATGCGGCAAACTGATGCGGTGCGCTGGCAGAGTTCAGGGAAAACCCTTAGAATGAAGTCCATCTAAGGGAAAACCCTAGCCACATCTGTCAGGAGTCTCACATGAGCTTCATCCTCGCCCTGCTGCAAAAGATCGACGACCTTTTCGTGTCCCCGCACCTGCCGCTCGATGCCGAATACTCGTACGCTGCGCGTCGTGCCGAAGCCGAGCGCGTGCGTCGTGCGCACCTCGTGCCGATCGTCCTGTACCGTCGCTGATTCGCTGATTCGCTGATTCGCTGATTCGCTGATTCGCTGATTCGCTGATTCGCTGTCAGCGCGGCGCCTGCCGCACCTGCCTGTCCGCTTTCCGCCGCTGCATCGCGCGCCGGCGCGACCGTCCCGCTACACTGGAAGTCCGATTCCGTTCACGGTGACCGCGCCATGCTGCAGATGCGGCCAATGACGGCCAGCGAATTCCACGCGTACCGCACGCGAGCCATCGACGGCTACGCGAGCGATCTCGTTTCATCCGGACAAAATGCTGTCGAAGACGCGGCCAGCCGTGCGCGCGCCTGTTTCGACACGCTGCTGCCGGACGGCCTGCGTACCTCCGGCCAGACCCTCGTCGTGCTCATCGACGGCGCCAGCGGCGACGCGGTGGGCGACCTCTGGTATGCGATCGTGCCTGAAGGGCCGAACCGCACGCTGTTCATCTACGACCTCGACATCGCCCCGTCCCGGCGCCGCCAGGGCTGGGCCACGCGTACGCTCGAGGCGCTCGATGCCGAGGCACGCCGGTACGGCGTCACCGAGATCGGGCTGTCGGTGTTCAATCACAACGCGGCGGCCCGCGCGCTGTATCGTGCGTGCGGCTTCGCGCCGATCACGACGACCTTGATCAAGCCAGTCATTTCGGACTGAAGCCACCGGCCGGCGCCGCGTCGTCGTGTGCTGGCGGTTCGCCCCGCCGCGATCGGCCAATGCCGGCCGACCTCACGATCCTTCCTGTTCGCCAAGCGCCAAGCGCCAAGCGCCAAGCGCCAAGCGCCAAGCGCCAAGCGCCAAGCGCCAAGCGCCAAGCGCCAAGCGCCAAGCGCCAAGCGCCGAACGGCCATCCGGCCGTTCGGCACACATCACCGGCACACATCACCGCGCGCGTCCCTTCCATCTCCGCAACAGCAACGCGTTGGTCACGACGCTGACGCTCGAAAACGCCATCGCCGCGCCCGCGATCACCGGATTCAGCAAGCCGAGCGCCGCGAGCGGCACGCCGACCAGGTTGTAGACGAACGCCCAGAACAGGTTCTGCTGGATCTTCCGGTACGTGCGTCGGGAGATGTCGATTGCGTCCGCGACGAGCGCCGGGTCGCCGCGCATCAGCGTGATGCCGGCCGTGTGCATCGCGACGTCCGTGCCGGTCGCCATCGCGATGCCGACATCGGCCGCCGCGAGCGCGGGCGCATCGTTGATCCCGTCGCCGACCATCGCGACGATCCCGCCGTGCGTGCGCTTCAGCTCGGCGACGACGCGCGCCTTGTCGTCGGGCAGCACCTGCGCATGAACCTCGCCGATCCCGAGCGACGCCGCGACGGCAGCCGCGCTGCCGCGGTTGTCGCCCGTCACGAGTACGCTCGCGACGCCGCGCGCCGACAGCGCCGCGATCGCGTCGCGGGCACCCGGCTTCACGGTGTCGCCGAAAGCGATCAGCGCGAGCAACGCGCGCGGCGCGTCGGCGCGCATCAGCCACGAGATCGTGTTGCCCGCGCGCTCGAGTTCCGCCGCGCGCGCGTCGAGCGCGGGCGGCGCCGCGATGCCGAGCTCGTCGCGCCAGCGCGTACTGCCGAGCGCGAGCAACTGCCCGCCGACACGTGCTTCCACGCCGCGTCCGGCCACCGCACGCGCATCGGCGGCGACGGGCGACGACACCGCACCGCCGCGTGCGGCGATGTCGGCTTCGTGCGCGGCGACCACGGCGCGCGCGAGCGGATGGTCGCTCTGGCGCTGCACCGCCGCCGCGAGCGCGAGCGCTTCGTCATGCGGCACGTCGACCGCTTCGAACGCGGTCACGGACGGCTTGCCTTCGGTCAGCGTACCGGTCTTGTCGAACGCAATCACGGTCGTGCGCTGCGCGAGTTCGAGCGCCTGCGCATCCTTGATCAGCACGCCGTGCCGGGCCGCGACGCCCGTGCCGGCCATGATCGCGGCGGGCGTCGCGAGGCCGAGCGCGCACGGGCACGCGATGACGAGCACCGCGACCGCGTTGAGGATCGCGGTTTCGGTGCCGGCGCCCGCGATCAGCCAGCCGACCAGCGTCAGCAACGCGATGCCGAGGATCGCCGGCACGAACACCTCGCTCACGCGATCGACGAGCCGCTGGATCGGCGCCTTCTCGGCCTGCGCGGATTCGACGAGGCGGATGATGCGCGCGAGCGTCGTCTCCGCGCCGATCGCGGTGGTTTCGACGACGAGCGCGCCTTCGCCGTTGATCGAGCCGGCCGTGACGGGGTCGCCGTCGTCCTTCGGCACGGGCAGGCTTTCGCCGGTGATCAGCGATTCGTCGATGTGCGAGCGGCCCGACACGATCCGGCCGTCGACGGGCACGCGCTCACCGGGACGGATGCTGACGCGGGTGCCGACGCGTACCTGCGCCAGCGGCACGTCGCGCTCGACGCCGTGCTCGACGACGCGCGCGCGGTCGGGACGCAGCGCGTTCAGCGCGCGGATCGCGTCGGTGGTCTGGCGCTTCGCGCGCGATTCGAGCCACTTGCCGAAGCGCACCAGCGTGACGATGACGGCCGACGCCTCGAAATACAGGTGGCCGGGATGCAGGGGGTCGCGCAGCAGCATCCACAGGCTCAGCCCGTACGCGGCCGACGTGCCGAGCGCGACGAGCAGGTCCATGTTGCCGGTGCGTGCCTTCACCGCATGCCAGGCCGCGCGATAGAAGCGCGCGCCGTAGCCGAACTGGACGATCGACGCGAGCATGAGCTGGAGCCAGCCGGGCAGCATCAGGTCGATGCCGAACGGCGCGACGAGCATCGGTGCGACAAGGGGCGCGCTTAGGACGGCGGACCAGATCACGAGATCGCGTTCGCGAATCGCTTCGAGGTGCTTGCGGGTGTCGGGGTCTTGCGCGGGGCTGCCCGGTTGCGCGTCAGCCCCGACGGTGGCGCCGGCTGATGAGGCGGCGGAGAGCGACGCGCGGTAGCCGGCTGTGGTGACGGCCGCGATCAGCGTCACGGCGTCGAGCGCGCCAGCGCCGTGCACCGACGCACGCTCGGTCGCGAGGTTGACGGAAGCGCGCGCGACGCCCGGCACGGCGGCCAGCGCCTTTTCGACGCGGCCGGCGCACGATGCGCAGGTCATCCCGCCGATGTCGAGTTCGAGATCGGCGGGGGCGATGGCGGCTGCCGGCGGGATCGCGGCGCCGGCTACCGGCGTCGCGCCATAACCGGCTTGTTTCACGGCTTCGGCGAGCCGGGCGGCGGTTACATCGGGCGCGGCGTCGACGGTAGCCCGTTCGGTCGCGAGATTGACCGACGCGCGCGTGACGCCCGGCACCTTCGCCAGCGCTTTTTCGACACGCGACACGCAGGACGCGCACGTCATCCCGTCGATGTCGAGTTCGATGCTGGCGGGCGCGGCAGGCAGCGAAGGCGCGAACGCGGCGACGCCGGCATCCGTTACCGTCGGCGTCGCGCCGTAGCCGGCCTGCTTCACGGTGTCCACCAGTTGCGCGGCGGAAACGTTCGCCGCGGCATCGACGGTGGCCCGTTCGGTCGCGAGGTTGACCGACGCGCGCGTGACGCCCGGCACCTTCGCCAGCGCTTTTTCGACGCGCGACACGCACGATGCGCAGGTCATCCCGTCGATATCGAGTTCGATGGTGGTGCTGTCGGCCGGAAGCGGGTGGCGGGTCGTGGAAGCGGCTGCGGCCAGCGGTGCGGGCGATGCTTCGACAGGATGGGCATGCGGCGCCGCGGCGTCTTCGAGCAGCGGGGCGCGCACGGTGGCGCGGTAGCCGGCTGCGTCGACCGCCTCGACGAGCTGCGCGGCTTCGACCGTATCGTGCGCAGTCACAGTCGCCGTGTGCGTGTCGAGGTCAACCGCCGCGTCGACGACGCCCAGCACCGCGGCCAACGCCTGTTGCACGCGGCCCGTACAGCCGCCGCAATGCATGCCGTCAATGCTCAGCTCGGTCGTATGCAGCGCTGCGGAGGCAAGTGATTCAGTCATGTCGGATTCCCTGAATGCGCGGCTCATGCCGCCAATGATCCCAGTATCAACATTCCCATAATGGTAAGGTCAAGGGGAACGTGATGCTTGCGATGCAAGGGGGGCGGATCGGCTCAAGGCATCCCTGTTCACAGGGTGCCACGGCCCTGAAAAAGCGAACGCCCGGCTTCCGCGAGGAAAGCCGGGCGTCCCGTGCTTGCACGCGATCGCGTGGTTACGCGCAGAGCTTGGCGCTGGCGAGACGGTTCAGGCTGACGCCTTGTTCGGCGGCCTGGATCACCAGCGCGCGGTGAGCCTGCGGCGGGATGCGGACCTTGAATTCACCGCTATAGGTTCGGTCGGCGATCGGTTCGGGCACCTTTTCGCCGTTCGCGGCCATGTCGCGCACGACATCGGCAACGAGCCGGCGGATGCCGGCGAGCGCGCCTTCCGGCGTCGCGTCGAGCCACGAAAGAGACGGGAACTCCGCGCACAGGCCGACGTGCTCCCCGTCCTCCGGGGACCACGTTACGCGGTACGTAAAGTGGTCTTGAGTCATGATTTCTGTTCCTTCAGTCGGTCGATCGCGTCGAGAACCTGCCGCACCTGATAGGCCTTGGCTTTCCCGCGATCGTTCTGGATATTCACTCGAGGATCGCCTTGCCACGGTGTCTTGAAAATGGCGTGGCTCGAACCGGATTGGCGGGCCTGGCCGAAGTGTGCCTCGCAGACCTTGAACAGATCGCCGAATCGCACATTCGCGGGCTCGCGCCTCATTTGTTCGAGGATCTTCCAATCGCTTGCCATGCTGAATGGTGTCAATAGTGACACCATCTGTCAATCCAGATGGCAACTCAATCGCTACTGAGACCGGTCCGAAGCCGGCCGAAACCGCCTCGATACCGCCCCAATTTTCCTGAAGATCCGGCGAAACATTTGGGACCGGTCAGCCCGCGGATACGCGCCACCCGCTAATCGGCATATTGGGGGATGCCCTGAGGCGCTATGATACCGGCCTGACATCAGCGCCCACCGTTATGAACCGTAGCGAGACGGTTGTCCGGGCAGGCTGGGGTGCCTTGCTTTCGCCATTCGCAAGTCGAACAAGGCGTTGACTGAAAAGAACGATATTCGGCCAGTAATCGATGATTGAAAACCAGCAGGAATCAGTTTCTCTGCGGCGCGCGTGCGCGTCGCTCGCCATCATGGCGTTGCTAGCGGGGTGCGCGTCGCAACCGGACGCCATCCAGCGGAAAACCGGCTGGATGCGCGCGGAAGTCGCCGACTCCTATGTCTACGCGTATCCGCTCGTGCTGATGGACGTCGCGAAGGAAGCGGCGACGGGCGGCGACGGCGCGCAACCGGGGCAGGCGCCGCTCAACACGCTGCGCCATGCGCAGGCGCTGCCGCCCGTCGGCGCGGTCAATCCACCGCTGCCGGGCGTCGACACGCTCGACTCGACCGGCTGGCTCGACGTCGCGACCGAACCCGTGATCGTCACGTTGCCCGACACGCGCGGCCGCTACTGGGATGCGCGCGCACTCGACATGTGGACGAACGTGCTGTGGTCGTCGTCGAGCGTGGCCGCACGCGGGGCACGCGGCGGCGCGCGATCGCAAACGATTGCCTTCGCCGCGAAGGACTGGCAGGGCACGCTGCCGAAGGGCGCGGTCCGGATCGACGTGCCGTCGGCCAATGCGTGGCTCGAAGTCCGGCTGCAGACGAGCGGCGGGCGCGACCTGACGAACGTGAAGAAACTGCAGCGCGCGATCCGCGTGGTGCCGCTGTCCGTCTACACGGGCGCGGCGCGCGGCGCGTCGGTCGCGGTGCATGCGGGCAGCGCGCCGTCCGAAGCGGTGGGCGGCGGCACGCCGGCCGAGCAGGTGGCCGCACTCGATCCGAAGGCGTTCTTCACGCGCTTCGCGCAGGCGCTGCAGGACAACCCGGCGCCGGCCGACGATGCGCACGCACAGGAACTGCTCGGCGACATCGGCGTGTCGGCTGGCTACCCGGTGCTGTGGACGGGCGACCGCCTCGCGGCCGCGACGGCCGGCGTCGCCGAGGCGCGCGCGCGGCTCTCGACCCCGCCGTCGAACCTGCTGAACGCGAACGGCTGGAGCTGGATCGGCGATACGGCCGGCAAGTACGGCCAGGACTACACGCTGCGCGCGTACGCGGCCTACACGCAGTTCGGCACCGCGACGCGCGACGACGAAACGCTCGCGGTCGTCCGCGTCGACAGCGACGGGCATCCGCTGAACGGCGCGAACCGCTACGTGCTGCATTTCGCGCCGGGCGCGCTGCCGCCGGTGCGCGCGTTCTGGACGCTCACACCCTATTCGACCAACGGCGCGCTGCCCGACGTCGGGTCGGCGCGTCGCTCGCTCGGCGATCGCGACCGGTTGCGCCGCAACCACGACGGCTCGATCGACATCGTCGTGTCGGCGTCGCCGGGCGGCACGCATGCGGCCAACTGGCTGCCGGCGCCGCGCGCCGATTTCGCACTCGCATTGCGCCTGTACGCGCCGAAGCCGCAGGCGAGCGACGGGTCGTGGATGCCGCCCGTCATCGTCCGGAAATGAACGGATGACCGGCGGCGTTGTCCGACCGGCGGGCGCGACGGCGCCCGAACCACGTACCGTCACCTCCTGAGCCTATACTTTCGGGATAGCGTGCGCGGCCGCCCGGTTCTCCGGCGCGGCCCGGCATTCCATCCCGAGGCATTCAAGCATGGCAAGCGCAGACAAAGAAACCGTACCCTCGACCCTCCATGCCCTCGGTGGCGTTACACGCTCGCGCCGGGCCCGGCGCATCGGCATCGGCCTGCTGATCTTCATCGTTTTATTCGGACTGCTCGGGTTCTTCGCGGCGCCGCCGCTGATCCGCCATATCGCCGAACAGCAGTTGAGCAAGCAGCTCGACCGGCCCGCCACGATCCAGCGCATCGCGCTGAACCCCTACACGCTGAACCTCGAAGCCGACGGCATCCATCTCGGCGACAAAGGCGGCCAGGGCGACTTCGTCGACATCGCGAAGCTCGTCGTGCGGCCGTCGTGGTCGTCGCTGTTTCGCGGCGCGCCGATCGTCAATGAAGTGCGCCTCGACTCGCCGCGCTTTCATATCGTCCGCTACGACGCGCAGCGCTTCAACTTCACCGACCTGATCGAGAAGTTCTCGACGCCGTCGCCGAAACCCGAAAGCAAGCCGACGCAGTTCTCGGTGTCGAACATCCAGGTCAACAACGGCCGGATCGATTTCGACGACCGTCTGCTGAACGAAAAGCACGTCGTCGACAACTGGACGCTCGGCATCCCGTACATCGCGACGCTGGCGTCGAAGACCGACATCTTCGTCGAGCCGAAGCTGCGCGCGCGCTTCGACGGCAGCCCGATCGCGATCGACGGCAAGACCAAGCCGTTCGCGCAGTCGCGCGAATCGGAGATCGCGCTGAAATTCGACGGCCTCGACGTGCCGAAGCTGATCTCGTACGTGCCGGCGAAGCTGCCGGTGGCCGTGACGAGCGGCCTCTTGAGCAGCGACCTCGCGGTCAACTTCGTGATGAGCGGCGAGACGCCCGCGCTGCGCGTGTCGGGCACCGTCGACCTGAAGGACGCGAAGGTGACCGACCATGCGTCCGCGCCGCTGTTCGCCGCGCGCGGCGTGCACGTCGCGGCGGCCAGCCTCGAGCCGCTGCGCAACGCGATGCACTTCGACGAGATCCGGATCGACCAGCCGGTGGTCGACCTGGCGCGCGACAAGCAGGGCGTGCTGAACGTCGAGAAGCTCGCCGCGCAGCCGGCGGCCGCCTCGAAGGCCGCCGAGGGCAAGCCGGCGGCGTCGGGCGCAACCGGGGCTTCCGCCGCGGTCGCAGCCACCGCCAGTGGCGCGAAGGTCGAAGCCGCAACGAAGGAGGCGCCGCCGCTCGACCTGACGATCCGCCATTTCGCGATCGACGGCGGCACGGTCAACGTCGACGACCGCGTGCCGGCGACGCCGACTGCGCTGTCGCTTACGAAGCTCGCCGCGACGCTCGACGGCTTCACGATGCAGGGCAAGACGCCCGCGAAATACACGCTGTCGACGTCGCTGTCGCGCGGCGGCGACGTGACGGCCGAAGGCGCGTTCAATCTCGCGGAGAAGCAGGTCGAGAGCAAGCTGACGGTCGCCGCGCTCGCGCTGCCGGCGCTGCAGCCGTACCTCGGCGAGGCGACGCGGGCGCGCGTGCTCGACGGCACGCTCGGCGCGACCGTCAACGCGAAGGCCGACTGGGGCAAGACGCCGCTCGCCGCGCAGGTTGCCGACAGCACGGTCAGCCTGAAGTCGCTGAAGATCGCGACGCCCGATGCGAAGGCGCCCGCGATCGTGCTGCCCGACGCGAGCGCGAAGATCGCGAAGGTCGACGTGGCCACGCGCATCGCGGAGATCGCCAGCGTCGACGTCAGCGGGCTCGCGCTCGACGTGCAGCGCCTGAAGGACGGCAAGATCGACCTCGCGGCGCTGGCCGAACCCGCGCAGGCCGCGGTGCCGAAGCGCACGGTCGCGCGCAAGGCCGAGGCCGCCGCGCCGTCGTGGCATTACCGGATCGACGCGCTGAACGTGAAGGATTCGTCCGCGAACTTCACCGACCTGTCGACGCCGCGCCCGGTGAAGCTGGCGATCAAGCCGCTGGACCTGGCGGTGCAGAAGATCAGCGACGACCTGACCAAGCCGCTGCCCGTGCAGCTGAAGGCGACGCTGAACCGCAAGGGTTCGCTGAACGTGACGGGCGACGTGACCGCGCAGCCGCTGAAGCTCGGCCTGAAGATCAACGGCAACCGTCTCGACGCGGCCGCGTTCGAGCCGTATTTCGGCAGCGCGCTGAACGCGACGATCGCCAGTGCGCTGCTCAACGCGCAAGGCAACCTGACGTTCGCGCAGGTGAAGGGCGCGCCGCGCGCGACCTATCGCGGCGATGTCGCGCTGGTCGACGTGCGGATGCTCGACAAGGCGACCTCCGACCCGTTCGCGGGCTGGCGCTCGCTCGCGCTGACGAACCTGAAGGCGAACTACGACGAGAAGGGCACCGACGTCGATGCCGCGCGCGTGACGTTCTCGAACTTCTACGGCCGCGTGCTGCTCGACGCGCAGGGGCGTTTGAACCTGAAGGACGTGGTCGCGAAGGAAACGGGCCCCGCGCAGTCGCTCACGCGTGACGCGAGCAAGGGCGAACCGGTGCCGCTGTCGCCGGGCATGACGCCGCCGGCCGCCGCCCAGGCGGCGTCGGCCGCGGCCGCGCAGCAGGCGTCCGTGCCGGCCGCCGCCTCGGCGACGGTGGTCGTGAAGGCCGCGCCGCCGCCGCAGAACCCGGTGCGCATGCATTTCGGCGAGTTGCTGCTGCAGAACGGCCGCGTGACGTACACCGACAACTTCATCAAGCCGAACTACACGGCGAATCTCGTCGCGATCAAGGGCACGGTCGGCGCGTTCGGCACGGATTCGACGACGTCCGCGCCGGTCGACGTGGCCGCGAATCTCGCGGGCAACGGGCCGATCTCGATCAAGGGTTCGGTGAACCCGCTGATCGAGAAGCCGGCGCTCGACCTCACCGCGACCGCGCACGACATCGAGCTGACCAACCTGACGCCGTACTCGGCGAAGTACGCGGGCTACCCGATCACGAAGGGCAAGCTCAACGTCGACCTGCATTACGAGCTGGCGAACGACCAGCTGAAGGCGAACAACCACATCTTCATCGACCAGCTCACGTTCGGCGACCATGTGGAGAACGACACGGCGACCCGGCTGCCGGTGAAGCTCGCGATCTCGCTGCTGAAGAACACGCGCGGCCAGATCGACGTGAACCTGCCGGTGTCGGGCTCGCTGTCGAATCCGGAGTTCAGCGTCGGCGGGCTGATCTGGCGCGCGGTGCTGAACCTGATCGCGAAGGCCGTCACGTCGCCGTTCTCGCTGCTCGCGCATGCGTTCGGCGGCGGCGGCGAGGATCTCGGCTACGTCGAATTCGCGCCGGGCTCGTATCAGCTCGACGACGCGCAGCAGAAGAAGCTCGACACCGTCGTGAAGATGCTGACCGAGAAGCCGTCGATCCGCCTCGACCTGATCGGCCGCGTCGATCCGGCGAAGGACACGTCGGGGCTCGGCGACGCGTACGTCGATCGGCTCGTGCGCCAGCAGAAGCTGAAGGACGTGGTCGGGCAGGGCGAGAGCATCGACCCGATGTCGGTGAAGGTCGAGCCGGCCGAGTACAGCAAGTACCTGACGCGCGCGTACAAGGCCGCCGACTTCAAGAAGCCGCGCAACGTGATCGGCCTGCAGAAGACGCTGCCCGACGCCGACATGAAGAAGGCGCTCGCCGACCATGCGCCGGCCGACGACAACGCGCTGCGTGCGCTCGCGCAGCAGCGCGCGCAGGCCGTGCGTCAATACCTCGACGGGAAGATCGATTCGAGCCGCGTGTTCGTCGTCGCGCCGAAGCTCGATGCGAAGGGCATCGAGGACAAGGGCGCGACCACCCGCGTCGACTTCGGCCTGCAGTAAGCGAGCCATCCGCCGCCGCGTCCGTTCATCCGTTCGGGCGCGGCGGCGCGTTTTTTTCAGCGCGCGGCGATCGCCGGTTCCTCGCGCTTGCCCAACTCCTTCTTGGCAGCCAGCGGCAGACGCGCGTCGTCCCACTGCGCCAGCCATTCGACTTCCTTCGCGGTGAACACCTGTCCGTAGTTGCGCAACGCGTACTGCAACGCGTCGACGACGTGATGGCGAATGATTTCGGGGGTGCGTGCATCGTCCAGCACGAACCGGAGGGCTTCCAGGGTCGACATACTCGTGCTCCGGGTCAGGGAAAACCCTTTATCACACACCAATAGTCGCGCGCCAAGCCGGAAAAAAATCGTGCGGCCGATGACGCTGCCGGCGGTTTGACCGATGCACCGGTGTAGTGCCGGCAGGTGAGCGCGCCCCGTCGCAACGTGCGCCAGGCCACCTTGCTTTGCGACCGATTCGTGTCACTTGCGATTGGTTACGTTTGATAGAAAACAGAAAGCCCCGCTTCATGCGAGCGACCCACGACGCGCCCATATTCTTGCGCGCCTGATGGCAAGTCACGCAGTTCAACGTCAATCGAAGAGGTGGGGTGATCATGTCTTTCCTTGGTAAGCAGCGGAAGGTGGTGGCGGTGGTGGCGGGCGCGCTGGTGCTCGCCGGTGCGGGTGCGCACGCGGCGCAGCAGGACGGCGACAGTCAGGGCGAGGATCGCGGCCACGCGAGCCGCGTCGTGAAGCACGTGCTTCTGATCAGCGTCGACGGCCTGCACGAGCAGGATCTCGCGCGCTGCATCGGCGCGAACACGTGCCCGAACATCGCGGTGCTCGCGAAGAGCGGCGTGACGTACACGAATGCCTATACGCCGGGCCTGTCGGATTCGTTCCCGGGCCTCGCCGCGCTCGTGACAGGCGGCTCGCCGAAGACGGCCGGCCTGTTCTACGACGTGTCGTACGACCGCAACCTGTACGCGCCGGGCGACACGAGCTGCTCGGGCAAGCAGGGCTGGAACGTCGTGTTCGACGAGACGACCGGCATCGATGCCCAGAACGGCGGCGCGCTCGTCCACCTCGACGGCGGCGGCGCGTTCAACCCGCAGGCGATCCCGAACGCGAAGGTCAACGGCAAGTGCGTGCCGGTCTATCCGCACAACTACGTGAAGACCAACACCGTGTTCGAGGCCGTGAAGGCCGGCATCCCGAACGCGACCACCGCATGGGCCGACAAGCACGCGTGGGGCTACGACTGGCTGAACGGGCCGTCGGGCACCGGCGTCGACGATCTGATGCGCACCGAGATCAACTCGATCGACCCGGTGACGAAGACGGACTACACCGACGTCTATTCGCATACCGCGCAGTTCGACAACCTGCACGTGCAGGCGCTGATCAACCAGATCAACGGACGTGACTCGACGGGCACGAAGAGCGCACCGGTGCCGACGCTGTTCGGCGGCAACTTCCAGACGCTCAGCGTCGCGCAGAAGGCGCCGGTCGCGAAGGGCGGCGGCTATCTCGATGCGAACTTCACGCCGAACGGCCAGGTCGCGAACGCGATCACGTACGTCGACAACTCGATCGGCCATATCGTCGCGGCGCTGAAGCAGGCGAACCTGTATGCGTCGACGGCCGTGATCGTCACGGCGAAGCATGGCCAGTCGCCGACCGATCGCACGAAGCTCGTGAAGAACGGCGACACGCTGACGAAGCTGCTCGAAGCGAACAACTACGTCGACCCGAACGGCAACTTCGGCCAGAACAACACGAAGACGGGCAACCTGAACGACGGCTCCGGCCTGGTCGACACGGGCTTCGTGCAGACCGACGACGTCGGCCTGATCTGGCTGCGCGACCGCAACCAGCGCACGGCCGTGGTGCAGACGCTGAAGGCGAACCTCAGCTGCAACGCGCCGGGGATCTGCGCGGACGGCTCGCAGGCCTACATCCTGTACGGCGCGGCGCTTGCTGACCGCTTCGGCGATCCGGCCAACGGCCGCACGCCGGACATCGTCGTCCAGCCGAATCCGGGCGTGATCTACACGTCGAGCACGAAGAAGGACGAGGAGCACGGCGGCAACGCGCCGGACGACAGCCACCTCGGCCTGCTCGTGTCGTATCCGGGCCTGCATCGCGCACGCACGGTGACCGACACGGTCGGCACGAAACAGGTCGCGCCGACGATCCTCGGGCTGCTCGGCGCGAACCCGCGCCTGCTGCATGCGGTGGTGGCCGAGAATACCGGCGTGCTGCCGGGGCTCGGTATCGATCGGCACTGACGACGGCTGCCGGACCCCGCTGCCCGGCGGTGTCCGGTACGGCGGGACGCGCGGCCGAGCGCGTCCCGCCGCATGACGCATGACGAATGCGGGCCGGCTTACGCCGGCGCGCATTCGTCCAGCATCCATGCCCTGAAGTGCCGCAACGCTTCGCTCGTCTCGAGGCGCTCCGGCGCGTAGCACAGGTAGTGCCCCTGCGCGTCGACCTCGACGGGCGCATCGAACGGCTCGACGAGCGTGCCGGCAGCGAGATTGTCCGCGATCAGGAAGCGCGGCACGAGCGCGAGCCCGAGTCCCGCCTGCGCGCCTGGATCAGCACCGAATACTGTTCGAAGCGCGGCCCGGCGAGCGCGTTCATCTGCGTGGCGCGATGGCGTTCCGCCCACGCGGACCACGCGATTTCCGCCTGCTCGTGCACGAGGCGCGGCGCCGTGACGGCGTCGGCGGGCGTGCGCAACGCGTGCCGCTCGCCGAATTCGCGCGTACAGACCGGCACGAAGGTTCGCCCATCCAGGTAATCGCTTCGCACCCCTTCCCATGCCCCGTCGCCGTAGCGGATCGCCGCGTCGAGCCCGAACGGAAAGATGTCGCCGTGCGCGAGATGGCGGCGAAAGCTCAGCGTGACGCCCGGCGCGACGGCCAGGAAACGCGAGAGCCGCGGTACGAGCCACTTGGTCGTAAACGTCGGCACGCTGGCGATCGTCAGCAGGTCGCCGTTTTCGCGCGCGCTCAGCAGTTCGATCGACGCGTTGCCGATCTCGCGCAGCGGGCCGGCGACGCGTGCGTGGTACACCTGCCCGGCACGCGTGAGCACGAGGCTGCGCCCCTCGCGCACGAACAGCTTCACACCGAACAGCGCCTCGAGATTCGCGATCTGCCGGCTGACTGCGCTGGGCGTCAGGCCCAGTTCGCGGGCCGCGTAGGAGAAGTTCAGATACTTCGCAGAACAGGTGAATGCGTGCAGTTCCGAGACGTTCGGATACAGGTGCTTCATCGCGACTATTCCTTCGGCGCACAGATCGATGCGGGCTTTGTACGTTTTTTTCATGACGATGCCATGTCGGATCCGCACACTGCGGCCATCCAGAAAACGCGTGGCAGCCCCGCCCGGCGGGCGTTGCGCGGTGTCTTCGTCTCTTGTCCGCGAGTGTTTTCATGCCTGCGTCTACCGCCCCGGCCCTGGCCGATGGTGTTCCGATTTCGCGTAACAGGCCGGTACGCCCGAGTGCCGGACGCTTCCTGCTGCACGCGCTCGTCGCGGTGTTCGGGCTCTACCTGTTGCTGCCGATCGCGCTGCTGCTGATCGGCTCGGTCGGCCAGTCGTGGACGAATACGCTGCTGCCGACCGGCTTCACCTGGCACTGGTTCGCCGATCTCGCCGGAAATCGCAGCTTCACCCGCGCATTCGGCGTGAGCCTGACGGTGGCGCTGGCGTGTTGCGCGCTGAATGCCGCGGTCGGCCTGCCGCTCGCGTATGCGCTGCATCACCGTGCGCAGGCCGGGCGCGGCATGGCGACGCGCGTCGTGATGCTGATGCCGGTGGCCGTGCCCGCGCTGACGCTCGGCTTCGGCTATATCGCGATCTTCAGCGGCGACACGCTGCCGTGGCTCGGCACGCTGCCGCTGATGATCGGGGCCCACGCGGTGCTGACGCTGCCGTACCTGCTGCAGACGCTGCTCAGCGATCTGCGCCACCTCGGGCTCGCGCGCCTCGAGGCTTGCGCGGCGACGCTCGGTGCGACGCCGCTGCGCCAGTTCGTCACGATCGTGCTGCCGAACCTGCGGCACAGCCTGTTCTCGGGGCTCGTGATGGTGGCCGCGCTGTCGATCGGCGAATTCCAGATCTCGAACCTGATCGCCGGCTTTCGCTATCGCAACTATCCGATCGTGCTACTGCAGGCGTTCTACGGCGCGTCGGGGATGGCATGCGCGGCGACCGTCGTGCTGCTCGTCCTCGCCGTGCTCGCGACGCTCGTATCGGTCGGCACCGTGCAACGTATGAAGTGAGTCCGTCATGAGTCTCGAGTTCGAACACGTCAGTTTCCAGTACCCCGGCGCGCGACACGGCGTCGACGACGTCACGCTGTCCGCCGCGCAAGGCGAGCTGCTCGCGGTGATGGGGCGCAGCGGGTCCGGCAAGTCCACGCTGCTGCGGCTCGCGGCCGGCCTGCTCGACGGCGGCAGCGGCCGCATCGCGATCGGCGGCGCCGACATGGCCGGCGTGCCGGTGTGGCGGCGCGAGGTCGGCATGGTGTTCCAGCACTACGCGCTGTTCCCGAACCTGTCGGTGGCCGACAACGTCGCGTACGGGCTGAAAATGCGCGGCGTCACGGCCGATGCGCGGCGGCAGCGCGCGCGTGACATGCTCGAGCGCGTCGGCCTCGCGGCGCATGCGGAACGCGGCATCGCGATGCTGTCCGGCGGGCAGCAGCAGCGTGTCGCGCTCGCGCGTGCGCTCGTGATCGAGCCGAAGCTGCTGCTGCTCGACGAGCCGCTGGCCGCGCTCGATGCCGGCATCCGCCATCAGTTGCGCGACGAGATTCGCGCGCTGCAGCGCGCGTGCGGCGCGACGACGCTGCTCGTCACGCACGACCAGGACGAGGCGCTGAGCATGGCCGACCGCGTCGCGATCGTCGACGGCGGGCGCGTGCTGCAGGTAGGCGCGCCGCGCGACCTGTACGAGCGGCCTGTGTCCGCGCAGGTCGCGCGCTTCGTCGGGCATTCGACGCTGCTGCGCGGCCGCGTGACCGCGCCCGACACGGTCGACGTGCGGTTCGCGACGCTGCGCGTCGAGACCGGCGGGCACCGGCCGGGCGCCGAGGTCGAGGTGCTGGTGCGGCCCGAGCACGTGGAGGCCGATCCGCCGGCGCACGGCGTGAACCGCATCGACGGCGCGCCGGGCGACGTGCGCTACTTCGGCGCGACGCAACGCTACGACTTCATTCCCGCCGGCTCGGCCGACCCGCTGCTGTGCGAAGGCCGCGTGCCGGCCACCCGGCGGATCGCGATCGACCCGCGCCATCTGCTCGTGCTGCCGGCCGCGCCGGACGCGCAATGACCCCTTTCATTCAACGGAGATCCCCGATGCCTGCAGGCCACCCTCTTGTGAAGACCCTACGCGCCGGCGTGCTGGCGCTCTGCGCGTTCGCGGCGCTGGCCGCCGCGCCGGCGCACGCCGCGCCGCTGTATCCGGGCGAGGACGCGCTGTATGCGAAGGCCGCCGACGAAGGGCTCGTCGTGTCGTTCGACACGGGCCCCGAATGGGCCAACTGGAAGGCGCTGTTCGCCGAGTTCCGCAAGCGCTATCCGAAGGTCGAGATCACCTACAACGACATCGGCTCGGCCGCGACCGTGGTGTCGCTCGACAAGTCGCGCCGCCGTCCGCAGGCCGATACCGCGTACTACTTCGCCGCGTCGGCGCTCGACGCCGAAAGCAAGGATGTCGTCGCGCCGTTCAGGCCGGTCAACTTCGACAAGCTGCCGGACGTGTTTCGCTCGGCGGACGGTCGCTGGTTCGCGGTGCACTCGCTGAACATCGCGTTCCTCGTCAACCGCAAGCTCGTGAAGAACGTGCCGCAGCGCTGGTCCGACCTGCTGAAGCCGGAGTATCGCAACGCGGTCGTCTATCTCGACCCGCGTTCGACCGGGCAGGGGCAGGTCGCCGTGTTCGCGGCCGCCTATGCGAACGGCGGCAGCGTCGAGAACCCGAAACCCGGCACGGAATTCTTCGGCAAGCTGAAGCGCGCGGGCAACGTGCTGCGCGTCGAAGGTACGACGCCGTATGCGAAGTTCGTGAAGGGCGAGATTCCGATCCTGATCGGCTACGAGAACGACGGCCTGAAGGCGAAGTACGTCGACGGCATGGGTGACGCAGCCGACGTCGTGATTCCGCAGGACGGCAGCGTATCGGCGCCGTATGCGATGAGCCTCGTGAAGAACGGCCCGAACCCGTCCGCCGCGCAGCTCTGGCTGAACCTGGTGATGAGCGACGTCGGGCAGGCGCTGTTCGCGCAGGGCTTCGTGCGGCCGGCCGTGCCCGGCACGCCGGTCGCGCCGGATGTCGCGGCGAAGCTGCCGAAGGCGCCGCAGGTGCGTCCGCTCGACGTGGCGAAGGCGGCCGCGCGCAAGGCCGAGGTCGACCAGCTCTGGTCGCAGGCGACGCTCGGCCAGTAAGGGGCACGCGATGCAGACCTCCCTGGCGGAACGCGGCGCGCTGCGCCGCTTCGGCGCGGTGCCGGCGGCGGTATTGCTGGCGGTGTGCTTCGCGCTGCCGCTCGCCGCGCTCGTCGGCTCGGCCTTCACGGATGGCGGCCGTGCGTTCGGTGCGGTGCTGCGCGATCCGCTCGTCGCCGATGCGATCGCGCATTCGCTGGCGCTGGCGGTGGGCGCCGGCACGCTGTCGGTCGGCATCGGCGTGCCGGTCGCATTCGCGCTGGCGGGGCAGTCGCCCGCCCGCCGCCACTGGACGCTCGCGCTGCTCGGCGTGCCGCTCGCGTTCTCCGGGCTGGTGATCGCGTACGGCTTCATCCTCGCGTTCGGCCGCGCCGGCTTCGTCACCACGCTCGCGGCGTCGCTGGGCGCGGACCCGACCGTGCTCGGCGGCGCGATCTACACGATGCCGGGGCTGGCGGTCGCGTATGCGTACTACCTGATCCCGCGGGTCGCGCTGATGATCTACCCGGCGCTCGCGAATCTCGACCGGCGGCCGCTCGAGGCGGCACTGACGCTCGGCGCGCGCCCGTGGCGTGCATGGCTCGACGTCGCGTGGCGCGAACTGTGGCCGTCGGTCGCGTCCGCGTGGTGCCTCGTCACGGCGATCGCGCTCGGCACCTACGGCACGGCGCTCGCGCTGGCCGGCACGCAGATCAACATCCTGCCGCTGCTGATGTATCTGAAGCTGTCGGACGGGCAAACCGATTTCTCGCAGGCGGCCGTGCTGTCGATCGTGCTGACGGCGATCTGCACCTGCGTTCTTGCATTGGGGGAAGGCCTTGTACGGCAACGACGTCATGGATGAGTGGTCGGGGGCGGCGTGCGACGCGCTGGCGCAACTCGCGCAACGGCAGCGCGGCACGCGGCGGCACCGCATGCCGGTCGGCGTGATCGGTCCGCGCGAGGCGACCGACGAACAGATGCGAGTCGCGCAGCGGATCGCGCATGCGCTCGCGGCGGCGGGTGTCGCCATCGTCGGCGGCGGCAAGCAGGGCGTGATGGAGGCGGCCGCGCGCGGCGTGCATGCGGCCGGCGGGTGCGCGATCGGGCTGCTGCCGGAGGACGATGCGACGCTCGCGAATCCCTACCTGAGCGTCGCGCTGCCGACCGGGCTCGGCATCACGCGCAACGCACTGGTCGCGCGGGCATCGCTGTGCCTGATCGCGGTCGGCGGCGGGCTCGGCACGCTGTCCGAGATCGCGCTCGGGTTGCAGTGGGGCAAGCCGGTGTTCGCGATTTGCGACGCGCCGCGCGTGGCGGGCGCCGAATGCTTCGACGAAGCGGATCCGCTCGTGGCACGGGTCGCGCGGTGGCTGGCCGATTCGGCGTAGGCCGATGGGATGAGGTTGAGGCTTCTCGTCCGGGGATCGTCGGCAGCGGACTTGAAATGGCGCGGGCAACTCGCCATATTGGCGATGCACGAACCTTCAACGACGCCTCGAAAGGAGTCCAGATGCGCCTTTTGCTTGCCCTGCTGCTGCCGTGGTTCCAGTTCTTCACGATCGGCCGCCCGATCGCCGGGATCATCTGCCTGATCCTGCAAATCACGATCATCGGCTGGATACCGGCCGCGATCTGGTCGGTGTATGCGCTGAGCCAGTACAAGACCGATCGGAAGATCGAGGCGGCGTTGCGCGAGCGGCGATAGGTCGTTGAACGAGAATCCGAGCGCTTTCAGCACTGCCTGAAGTAACGGCAAGGATTCATGTTTCGGCAGAAATCTACATAAGTTGTATGTGCTATTCGTTGCAATTTGTATAGATTTCCACCGAAATGACGGTATTTCCAATAATTGACGACTTCTGATTTCAAGCTGGAGCACGATGTCCATGCCTTTCTGAAGCCGGGGCTCGAGCGGCTGGCGCGTGAGCGGGATGCGTTGCGCGAGGCACGGGTGACGCAATGGACAAACGCTATAACGCGCTGCCGCTTCCCGAACAGCTTTCGCTCCGACGACAAGCGATCGAAGACGTGCTCGCGCATCCCGAGTGGTCGTTGCGCGAATCGGTACATCATCTGAAGAAAGCGATGCGGCTGACCAGCGCGGAAATGGCCAAGCTCGCCGGTGTGTCGACGAAGACGATTCAGGATATCGAGCAAGGCCGCAGCGACGGGACGGTACAGACGATGAACCGCATCTTCGGCATGCTGGGATTGAAGCTCGGTGTGGTGCGACAGAACGCCTAGGTGGACGTGACGGTGCAGCCGCCTTGGGCTGCTTCATCGGTTCCTGCTTTCTACCCCTCGCCGGCTATCCCGGCGGCGCCCCCTCCAGCGCTTCCGCCCGCGCGAACAGCCAGTCGACGAACGTGCGCAGTGACGGATCGTCGTCGTCGCGATACAGGCAATGAAAGGGCGGCGCTTCCAGGTGGACTTCCGGAAACAGCGCGACGAGCCGCCCTTGCTCGATGTCGTCGCGCACCACTGCACGCGGCGCGAGGCACACGCCGAGCCCGCTTGCCGCAGCCTTGATCATCAGGAAGAACTCGCGATAGAACGGCCCGCGCAGCGTCTCGGTGACGACCGAGCCCGCCTGGTGGAACCAGTATTGCCATGCCTGCGGCAAGCCCGCGTAATGCAGCAGCGGCGCGTTGCGCAGGTCGGCCGGCGTGCGCGCCTGGTCGAGCACCGGGTGGCCCGGCGCGCACACCGGCACCGCGACGGTCGCGAGCAGCGGCCGCGACACGAACCCTTTGCGGCGCAGCTCCGGCGTATAGCGACGAACCACGATGTCGCAGGTTTCGTCGAACTGGTCGCGCTCATTGTCGGGCGTCGTGACGAGTTGCACGTCGATGTCCGGATGGTCGGCCTGGAACGCAGCCAGTTGCGTGAGCAACCATCCGTGCGCGAACGAGACGGACGCGTTGATCCGCACCGGATGGCCGCCGCCGGGTTCGAACATTTGCCCCGTCGCCTGAGCGAGCCGGCCGAGGCAGCTCGCGACGTCGACGAGGTAATGCCGCGCGCGCGGCGTGAGCCGCAACGAGCGTCCGTCACGCTCGAACAGCTTCTGCCCGAAGAACGATTCGAGCACGCGGATTTGCTGCGCGACCGCGCTCTGGGTCACGTTCAGCTCGTCGGCGGCGAGGGTGAGGCTCTGCAGGCGGCCGGCAGCTTCGAAGCTGCGCAGCGCGTTCAGGGGCGGCAATCGGCGCATCGTGAGATCGCGAAGAAAAGCTACACAGTGGGTCAAAAAATGTCGTTTGTGGCGGTCGGGGCGCGTCCCTATGATGGCGCCGACAGGAGAACACCGCGATGACGATCATAGCGCCACCCGATTGCCGATCAACCGTAATTCGCCGCCGACTTCGCGCCCGGCGCGCGATGCGTCGCGAGGCAGCGGTGCCGCCGGCGCGCGGCCGCGGCGCGCTGGCGCTCGCCTGTGCCGGGCTGCTCGCGCTACTGGCCGGATGTGCGTCGAAGCCGGAAAACGAACGCCAGATCGGCAGCGGGGGATCGCTGGTGCGCTACAGCTCGAGCCAGACCGAAGTCGACCTGTCCGAAAGCGAGCAGCAGACGCTGCGCATGATGACCGATCGCCGCTATGCCGGTGCGACGCAGGGGCGCGCACTCGACGCGGTGGCCGGCGTGCTGCGCGCGCAGGGTTTTGCGCCGGTGACGGTCGATCGCGATTCGGGGCTGATCGAGGGCGGGCGCAGCGATACGCTGATTCCGAAGTGGCGGCAACTGCTGCGCGGCGCGCTGAAGGCGCGCATCGGCGGCTTGCCCGCGAAGCCGGATCACGAGCGGATTGCCGCCGTCGTCACGGTTCGCGTGACGGCGGCGCGCGACGCGATCGTGCGTGCGCGATTCGACCGCACGGTATGGGACAGCAACGGCGACTCGCGGATGAAGACCATCGTCGAGCCCGATTACTACCAGACCTTCTTCAGCGCGATCGACAAGGCGATGTGCACGACGTCGTGCGAGCGGTGAGCGGCACGCAGGTGCCGGCGCCGGGAGCGCAAGGGGGAACGGGAGCGGAGTGCGCGCCGTCGCCCGGAGAATGGCCGCGGATGCCGGCGCGGCGCCCGGTGCATCCGGCCGAAGCGGCAGCCGTCGACGAGAAAACGGCTGCCGGATCGTCGCCCGACCCGGCAGCGGCCTCGCCTACTTCACCGCAAACAGCGTCAGGTTCATGAAGATCTTGAACGCATAGCCGAGCGTGACGGCGCCGAGCACGCCGCCCGCCCACAGGACGACGAACCACATCCAGCCGCGCATGCGCGGCTTCGGCGCAGCGGGCTGGCCATCGGCGGGATCAGTGGTGGTAGTAATGCTGGTCTTCATGGCGCACCTTGCCTCGGAATACCCAGTAACCCATCGTCGTGTAGGCGATGATGATCGGGAGGATAACCGCTGCGCCGACCAGCGTGAAGGTCTGGCTGGAACGCGGCGCCGCGGCTTCCCAGATCGTCATCGTCTGGGGAATCGCATACGGGAACAGCGTGACGAGCAGGCCGACGTAGCCGAGCAGCACGAGCGCCAGCGCAAGCACGAACGGCGTCATGTCGTGCCGGGCGCGCACCGCGCGGCGCATCCACACCGCGCAGCCGGCGACCAGGAACGGCACCGGCAGCAGGCGCCAGAACAGCCCCGAGTCGAACCAGCGCTGCGCGATGGCCGGATCCTGCAGCGGCGTCCACAGGCTGACGACCGCGATGAAGCCGAGCAGCACCACCGTCAGCGGCCACACGACGCGATGCAGGCGCCGCTGCAGGTCGCCTTCCGTCTTCGCGACGAGCCAGCAGCAGCCGAGCAGCGCATAGGTCACGATCAGGCCGAGGCCGGTCAGCAGGCTGAACGGCGTGAGCCAGTCGAACGCATCGCCCGCGAACACGCCGTCCTTCACGTTGATGCCCTGCAGGAACGCGCCGAGCGCGATGCCCTGGAAGAACGTCGCGCCGGCCGAGCCGCCGATGAACGCGAGATCCCACAGCTGCTTCGTGCGCCGCGCCTTCGCGCGGATCTCGAACGACACGCCGCGGAAGATCAGGCACACCAGCATGAAGATCAGCGGCAGGTACAGCGCCGACAGCACGGTCGAATAGACGACCGGAAACACCGCGAATAGCCCGGCGCCGCCGAGCACGAGCCACGTCTCGTTGCCGTCCCATACGGGTGCGACGGTGTTCATCATCAGGTCGCGTTCCTTCTCGTCCGGGAAGAACGGGAAGACGATGCCGATGCCGAGGTCGAAGCCGTCGAGCACGACGTACATGAAGAGCCCCAATGCGATGATCGCGGCCCAGATTACGGTGACGTCCATAGGTTTTCTCGTATGCGAAAAGGGTGGGCTCAGACGGTCTCGAGCGGCTCGTCGACGGCCGACATCGGGCGGCGCGCGGTGTGGTCGGGGCGCGTGTCCGGGGTGTCGTCGTGCTTCACGTCGGGCAGCGCGGGGCCGGCCTTCATCAGCTTCAGCATGTAGTACACGCCGGTGCCGAACACGAGGAAGTACACGATCACGAACGTCATCATCGACAGGCTGACCTGCTGCACCGACAGCGGCGATACCGCATGCGCGGTACGCATCACGCCATACACGACCCACGGCTGGCGGCCCGCTTCGGTCGTCACCCAGCCCGCGAGCAGCGACACGAAGCCGGTCGGGCCCATCACGAGCGCGAAGCGCTGGAACCACTTCGATTCATACAGGCGGCCGCGGCGGCGCAGGAACCACGCGAGCGCGGCGAGGCCGATCATCGCGAAGCCGAGGCCGACCATGATCCGGAAGCTCCAGAACACGACCGTCGAATTCGGGCGGTCTTCCGGCGGGAATTCCTTCAGGCCGCGGATCTCGCCGTCCCAGCTGTGCGTGAGGATCAGGCTGCCGAGGTGCGGCACCTTCACCGCGTAGCGGGTCGTTTCCGCCTGCATGTCCGGGATGCCGAACAGGTTCAGCGCGGTACCGCCCTTTTCCGTTTCCCACAGCCCTTCGATCGCGGCGATCTTCGCCGGCTGGTGCTTCAGCGTGTTGATGCCGTGCTGGTCGCCGATCACGGCCTGCAGCGGCGCGAGTACCAGCAGCAGCCACAGCGCCATCGAGAACATCTTCTTCACGCCCTTGTCGCGGCGACCCTTCAGCAGGTGCCACGCGCCGGTCGCGGCCACCACCAGCGCGGCGACGATGAACGCGGCGATCGCCATGTGGAACAGGCGGTACGGGAACGACGGGTTGAAGATGATCGCGAACCAGTCGGTCGGCACGACGCGGCCGTCGACGATCTCGAAGCCCTGCGGCGTCTGCATCCAGCTGTTCGACGCGAGGATCCAGAACGTCGAGATCAGCGTGCCGATCGCGACCATCAGCGTCGCGCCGAAGTGCGCGCGCGGGCTCACGCGGTTCCAGCCGAACAGCATG
The DNA here is from genome assembly GCF_002223365.1 of Burkholderia sp. AU6039. NCBI lineage: Bacteria > Pseudomonadati > Pseudomonadota > Betaproteobacteria > Burkholderiales > Burkholderiaceae > Burkholderia > Burkholderia sp. AU6039. Next base: position 179,294 of record NZ_NKFK01000006.1, on the reverse strand, counting down.
ATGCCGAGGAAGCCGGCCTCGAGGAAGAACGCGGTCATGACCTCGTACATCAGCAGCGGCCCGGTGACGGCGCCGGCGAAGCTCGAGAAGCCCGACCAGTTCGTGCCGAACTGGTAGCTCATCACGACGCCGGAGACGACGCCCATCCCGAACGCGACCGCGAAGATCTTCGACCAGAACAGGCAGAGGGTTTTGTAGTACTGCTTGCCGGTTTTCAGCCAGCGATATTCGAGCACGGCGATGAAGCTGGCGAGGCCGATGCTCAGCGCCGGAAAGACGATGTGAAAGGAGACGGTGAACGCGAATTGCAGGCGGGCCAGATCGAGGGCCGAAAGAGCGGTGTCCATACCAGTTGACCGAGGCTGACGATACCCGCCGGCGGGTGCCGGCGGACCCCGGCGGACGGGCGTCGGGGTTGGCTGGAGTATGGGCCGCGATGTTGCACCGCGAAATGCGCCAACTCGTCGCAGATGTCCAGCCCGTCGCGCGGATTTCCGGGGTAAATCGTTGATTCGTATCAAGAAGGCTGCTTGCGGCGCGCACGGCCGCGGCGTGGCGGTCTGACGCACGTGCGGCAATATGGCGCGTCGCGTCATCGGAACGGTTCGAGGCGGATGCAAATGCCGCGTGACGCCGCGCATCACGGCGCCCGCGCATGGCCGAACCATTGCGGCGCGTTATCGCGTAACGCACGCGGTCGTGCCGGCGGGCCGTGGCCGAATGCGGCTGTCACATGGGTAACGCCGCGCAACATTGGCGCGCCCGCCCGTAATGGATGACGGATCGCGCGCGGCGTAGCGTTCGGGATGTCGGGTTCGCATCGACGAACCGCCAGCCGGAGAACGTGACGTGAATGGATTGAAGCTCGCACTGGGCGCGGTGGCCGCAGTGGCGATCGCGACGGGCGGCGTGGCGCATGCCGCCCGGGTCGGGGTCTATATCGGCCCGGGCTACCCGTATTACTACCCCGTCGTCCCCGCGCCTTACTACTATCCGCCGCCCGTCGTCGCCGTGCCCGTCGATCCGGGGCCGCCGCCCGAGTACGTCGAGAAGGGGCAGCCGCAGGACCAAGGCGACGCGAACCTCTGGTACTACTGCGACGCGTCGAAGCATTACTACCCGTATGTGAAGACCTGCAAGTCGGGCTGGCGATCGGTGCCGGCGCGGCCGCAGTGACGGAGGCGCGACGATGAAATCCGTATTTCGACCGCTGCGCGTGCCGGCCGCGCTGGCGCTGGCCGGCCTGCTCGGCGCGTGCGCATACATGCCGACCGGGCCGAGCGTGATGGCGCTGCCGGGCACCGGCAAGTCGTTCGACCAGTTCCGCGTCGACGATGCGAACTGCCGTCAATACGCGTTCCAGCAATCGGGCGGCGTAAGCGCGGGCCAGGCGTCGACCGCGAGCGCGGTCGGCAGCGCGGCCGTGGGCACCGCACTGGGTGCGGCGGCCGGCGCGGCGTTCAACGGCGGCACGGGTGCGGCCGTCGGCGCAGGCGCGGGGCTGCTCGCGGGCAGCGTGGTCGGCGCCGGTGCGGCGCAAGGCTCGGCCTACGACATCCAGCGCCGCTACGACTACGGCTACCTCCAGTGCATGTACGCGGCCGGTAACCGCGTGCCGGTGCCGGGCGGGATGAGCGGCGGCGGTGGTGGGTATGGCGGTGGCGGATACGGCGGCGCACCGCGCGCGGCGCCGCCGATGCCGCCGGCGGGCGTCCAGCCGCCGCCGCCGCGCTACTGACGGTGGCCCGGGCGGCGTCGTACGGCATGGCGCGCACGTGCGCCAGGTGAGCCGTGCGCGCATCGACCGTCGATACGCACACGCTGCATGAATTGCGTACACTCTGAGTCTCGTTTCGGCAGGGCCGGGCGCATCGGTTCCGGTCCGCGTTTACCCAGGACTCAGCGATGATCGATTTACGCAGCGATACCGTGACACGTCCGAGCCAGGCAATGCTGGCCGCGATGACTGCCGCCGAAACCGGCGACGACGTATGGGGTGACGACCCGACCGTGCTGCGCCTGCAGGCGGTGACGGCCGAGCGGGCCGGCAAGGAAGCCGGCCTGTTCTTCCCGAGCGGCACGCAGAGCAACCTGGCCGCGCTGATGGCCCATTGCGAGCGTGGCGACGAGTACATCGTCGGCCAGCTCGCGCACACCTACAAGTACGAAGGCGGCGGCGCGGCCGTGCTCGGCAGCATCCAGCCGCAGCCGATCGAGAACGCGCCGGACGGCACGCTGCCGCTCGCGAAGATCGCCGCGGCGATCAAGCCGCTCGATAATCACTTCGCCCGCACACGCCTGCTCGCGCTCGAAAACACGATCGGCGGCCAGGTTTTGCCGGAAGGCTATGTGCAGGAAGCCACCACGTTCGCGCGCAGCCGCGGGTTGTCGCTGCACCTCGACGGCGCGCGCGTGTGCAACGCGGCCGTCGCGTCGGGGCGTTCGATCGCCGAGCTTTCCGCGCCGTTCGACAGCGTGTCGATCTGCTTCTCGAAAGGGCTCGGCGCACCGGTCGGCTCGGTGCTGGTCGGCAACCGTGCGCTGATCGAGCGCGCGCAGCGCTGGCGCAAGGTGCTCGGCGGCGGGATGCGGCAGTCGGGCATTCTCGCGGCGGCCTGCCTGTATGCGCTCGACCACAATGTCGAGCGGCTCGCGGACGATCACGCGAATGCCGCGCATCTCGCCGAAGGCCTCGCACGCATCGACACCGTGAAGGTGCTGTCGCACGCGACGAACATGGTGTTCGCGCAATTCCCCGAAGCCGATTGCGCGCCGCTCGAGGCGTGGCTCAAGGAACGCGGGATCCTCACGCAGATGCTGTACGCGTCGCGCTTCGTCACGCACTGCGACGTGTCGCGTGCGGACATCAATACGTTCATCGACGCGGTCGGTGCGTATTTCGCGCAACGCCGCGCGTAAGGGAGAATGCGCCGGCCGGCGGGGACGCCGGCCCGATGTGGCGCGAAGCAGGGGGCGGAGAGGCGACGGGGGCGACGTGGCAACCCGTCTGTCGATATCGGGCGAGCCGGCGGATCATGCTTGCCGGGGTGCATCGGCGGGCGGTGTGCCGTCGTGGAACAGCGCTTGCAGTTGCGAGCGCAGTTCGGCGCTGTCGGTGTGCTGGTGAACCTGGACCGCATGCTGCACGGCGGCTTCCAGCAGTTCGTTGTCGGAGTCGGCAGAAATCGCGACCGAGCAATTCATCGCGCTGGGAAACTCGCGGCAATCGATGTAGCGGCGAGACATGATGTTCTCCTTGCGGGAAAGGGCGCGGCCGGACAGGCGTGATCGGCCGCGCGTCGCGTTCGCGAGGCCGATGGAAAAAGTATAGGCGGCGCGGCGGGGATTCTCGCCTTCAGGTATACCGCACCCCGCGCACGGTGGCGATGGCGGTGCTTACGGCAGCGGCGCGAGCAGCCGCCGCGCCGCTTCGACGACCCGCTCGGACAACGACGCCATCGTCGGTGACTGCACGGTCCACGCGTGCCAGTACAGCGTGACGTCGGTCGGATGCGCGGGCGCGAGATCGACGAGCCCCTGCGTGTCGAGCGGTGCGCTGCCGATCAGCGGCTCCGGCACCATCGCGTAGCCGAGCCCGTGCCGCACCGCCGCGAAATGCGAATGGGTGCCCGGCACGTAGTGGCACGGGTACGCGCCGTCGGGCAACCCGAACTTCTCCTTCAGGAACGACGACTGCAGCGTATCGCGCCGCGAATACGCGACGACGGGCGCCTTGCGCGCGCTCGTGCGGTTCAGCCCGCGCGGAAACCAGCGCACCGCGAACGCGGCGGCCGCGAGCAACCGGTAGCGCATCGTGCCGAGCGGCGTCGCGAGGCAGCCGCGCATCGGCTTCGGCTCGGTCGTCACGCAGCCCACCGCCATCCCGCTTTCGAGCAACGCGAACGTGTGATCCTGATCTTCGACGATCAGCTCGAAGAGGATGCGCTCACCCGCGAGCACGGATGTCAGCGCCGGCAGAAACCACGTGCCGAGGCTGTCCGAATTGAGCGCGATCGTGACCGAGATCGGCGATTCGCGCTCGGTCGCGAGCGTGCTCTGCAGGTCGGCCTGCAGCAGCGCGACGCGGCGCAGGTGCTGCAGCACGCGCTGCCCGGCCACCGTCGGGCGGCACGGCCGCGTGCGCAGCACCAGCGGCGTGCCGAGGCTCGCCTCCAGCGCACGAACCCGCTGCGTGACGGCGGATGCGGTCACGTGCAGGCGCACGGCGGCCTGCTCGAAGCTGCCCGTGTCGGCGACGGCCAGCAGCGCGGCGGCCTGCTTCGGATCGATCGTCATCGACATGTCGGTGGGATTCCTGTGAACGTAAGACGAGAACAGCCGGTAGTGTAAGTCAGTGCGTACCGGCGGCCGGGGCGGCGCGAGGTTGTGCCGCATCGCATTCATCGTCGGAATCGGCCACGATACGCAAGCACGCCGCGTGCTCGATACCGGTGGCGCGCGCATTTTGAACTAGGCTATATGAACGCGCGGACCCCGGCATGTGCCATGCCGGCCCTTCGCGCGCGGACGATCGCGCGTCGCGCAAGCCGCGGCGCGGGCGTCATGACGATTCCCACTTGATGGAGACGAACATGTCGATTCGACTAGGCGAGGACGCGCCCGATTTCACCGCGGAGACCACCGAGGGAACGATCCGCTTTCATGAATGGATCGGCGACCACTGGGCGATCCTGTTTTCCCATCCGAAGGATTTCACGCCGGTGTGCACGACCGAACTCGGCTACATGGCCGGGCTCAAGCCGGAGTTCGACAAGCGCAACACGAAGATCATCGGGCTGTCGATCGATCCGGTCAGCGATCACCGGAAGTGGGTGGCGGATATCGCCGAAACGCAGGGGCATGCGGTCAACTATCCGCTGATCGGCGACGACGAACTGAAGGTCGCGAAGCTGTACGACATGATTCATCCGAATGCGAGCGGCGGCCCGCGCACGGCGGTCGACAACGCGACGGTTCGCTCGGTCTTCATCATCGGGCCGGACAAGAAGGTCAAGGCGATGCTCGTCTATCCGATGAGCGCGGGGCGCAATTTCGACGAGGTGCTGCGCCTGCTCGACGCGCTGCAACTCAACGCAAAGCATACGGTGGCAACACCTGTGAACTGGAAGCCCGGCGACGATGTCATCATTCCGACGTCGGTATCGGACGATGCGGCGAAGCAGAAGTACCCGGACGGCTTCCGGACGTTGAAGCCGTACCTGCGCTACGTGACACAGCCGCGTTGACGCACCGTGCCGGCCGGATGCCGGCGATGCCGGACCACGACGAGGCGGCCCGCGCGACAGCGATAGTCGCGGCGCGGGCCGGACGACAGCATCAGGTACGCATCGAACAAGCCTAAACCAGCGACGGAGCGACTTCGCGATGATCTTCCGGCAACTCTTCGACCCGCAATCGTCGACGTACACGTACCTGCTCGCCGACAGCGCGTCGCGCGAAGCGGTGCTGATCGATCCCGTGTTCGAGCAGGTGCGCCGTGACGCGGCGTTGCTCGACGAGCTCGGGCTGCGGCTCGTCGCGACCGTCGACACGCACGTGCACGCCGACCACGTGACGGGCGCGTGGCTGCTGAAGCAGCGCACGGGCAGCACGATCGCGATCTCGGCCGCGAGCGGCGCGCAGGGCGCCGACCGCTACCTGAACGACGGCGACCGCTGCGCGTTCGGCGCGCGCTACCTGACCGTGCGCGCGACGCCTGGCCACACGAGCGGCTGCATCAGCCTCGTGCTCGACGACGAATCGATGGCGTTCACCGGCGATTGCCTGCTGATCCGCGGCACGGGCCGCACCGACTTCCAGCAGGGCGACCCGCGCGCGCTGTATCGCGCGGTGCACGGCCGGCTCTTCACGCTGCCGGCCGCGTGCCTGCTGTATCCGGCGCACGACTATCGCGGGCTCACGGTGACGAGCGTCGGCGAGGAGCGGCGCTTCAATCCGCGTCTCGGTGGCGACCTGAGCGAAGACGATTTCGCGGGCTACATGCGCAACCTCGGGCTCGCGCATCCGCGCCAGATCGACGTCGCGGTGCCGGCGAACCTGCAGTGCGGCGTCGCCGCGAATGCGCCCGATGTACAGGCCGCGCCCGACTGGGCGCCGCTCGTCTATACGTTCGCCGGCTTCTGGGAAATCGATCCGCAATGGCTCGAGGATCATCTGCCGGCGGTGCAGGTCGTCGACGTGCGCGAGCCGGACGAATTCACCGGCCCGCTCGGCCACCTGCCCGGCGCGACGCCGATTCCGCTCGGCGAACTGGCCGCGCGCGCCGGCGAGATCGCGCGCGACCGCCCGGTCGTGACCGTGTGCCGCGCCGGGGGGCGCTCCGCGCAGGCGACCGTCATTCTGCTGAAGGCCGGTTTCGACACGGTGGCGAATCTCGGTGGCGGGATGCTGCGCTGGCGTGCCGAGGGGCGCGTCGTGATGGACGGCCGGTCGTAACGCTCCGAGTCGCACGACAAAATAAATTCCGACTCGCTGTCGAAACGGGCGCGTGCCGTTCGTCGTCAAGGTATCCGATCACGTGGCGCCGCATCACGCGGCGCCGAAACCCTGAGAGACCGCACGATGATGCCGACGCTCTACGCCCATCCTTTTTCGTCCTACTGCCAGAAGGTGCTGACCGCGCTGTACGAGAACGGCACGCCGTTCGCGTATCGCGTGCTCGCGCACGACGATCCGAAGCCGATGCAGGAGCTGGCCGCGCTGTGGCCGCTGAAACGCTTTCCGGTGCTCGTCGATGCCGGCCGCACGGTGATCGAGGCGTCGATCATCATCGAGTATCTCGGGCTGAACCATCCTGGCCCCGTGCGCCTGCTGCCCGATGACCCGCACGCGGCGCTCGAGGTGCGGACGATGGATCGCTTCTTCGACAACTACGTGTCGACGCCGCAGCAGAAGGTCGTGTTCGACGCGCTGCGGCCGGAGGCGGAGCGCGATGCGCGCGGGGTGGCCGATGCGCGGGCGATGCTGGAGACGTCGTACGCATGGCTGGACAAGAAGATGGCCGATCGCGAATGGGCGGCCGGCGACCGCTTCAGCCTCGCCGACTGCGGCGCGGCGCCGTTCCTGTTCTACGCGGACTGGACGCACCGGATCGATCCGTCGTTCGCGAACGTGCTGGCGTATCGCCGGCGTCTGCTGGCGCGGCCGTCGTTCGCGCGCGCGGTCGACGAGGCGCGGCCGTTTCGCCCGTTCTTTCCGCTGGGTGCGCCTGATCGCGACTGATCGGCGCGGGCGATGCGCGGCGCGCCGCCACTGCGCATGGCCGGCAGCGCGTGCCGGGGCGGCGGAACGTAAGCAGCGGCAGCATCGCGGCGTCTCTCCGTCACATCGTGTGGGTGGCCGACTGCGCGAGCGTCAGCAGTTCGTCGAACTGCGTGATCAGCTCGAAGCACAGCAGGAACGCGAGCGTATAGGCGGGCGCGGGGAAGCGCTGGATCATCGCGAGCACCTGCGGCGCGAAGCGCGAGCGGATCGCATCGCGCGTCAGCAGCCACGCGAGCGCGATGCCGATCGCGGCGCCCGCGATCAGGTCGGTCGGATAGTGAAAGCCGAGATACGCGCGCGGCACGCAGATGAACACGACCGCATACAGCAGCGCGAACACGCCGACGCGGCGCGCGATGATGAAGATGCCGGTGGCGATCGCCATCCACAGCATCGCGTGATCGCTCGGAAACGAACTCCATGCCTGCAGCGTGGCCGCGCGGAGTCCCGCCGACGGAAAGTGCAGGTGCAGGTCGGGGTTGTAGATCGGCCGCACGCGGAACGGCAACACCTGCGCGAGCAGCCGGCCGAACGCGAGCGCGACGAGCCCGCTCGCGATCGTCGCGACGACCAGTTCGCGCTGCCGCTCGCGGTTCGGGCCGGGCTGGAACCACAGCCAGCACAGCACGGGAATGAGCACGAAGCCCTTGAACGTGTACAGGCCCGCGATCACGCGGATCGCGTGATTCATCAGCGGGCCGAACGTGATGTGGGTGAGGAAGGTCTGGATCGTGGTGTCGAAATCGTTCATGTTCTGTGCGACCCGGGCGGACGCTCAGCGCATGACATGCGGCCGGCAGGATCGAAAAGCGCGCTCGTACCGGAGCGCAACGGGGGGCAAGTATGTCACCCGATATTTCGAAGAAAATGCGAAAAAATACCGGGAATCCCCTGATAAAACGGGGCTGTGCGGTGGGGCCGGATGGGCGAGCGCCACGTGGCGGGGCGCATCGAATCGTCCGACGTTTTCGCATCGATGCACACGGTCGTCGGAAAAATAATCGGTTGAACTGGACATTCGTTCGACCGGGTGCGGACCTTGCGCCGGATGGGGGCTTTTCGTGCCGAATGCGCACGAATCGGCTGGACTGCGCCGCGTCAGGCGTGCGCCGATCGAAAATAAAAGAAAAGGCGGGCAAGCCCTCGTGGGCCTGCCCGCCTTGTGCGTGCGATGCGGAATTTCAGCGGCGCCAGATCCGCACGGCGAGCGCGGCGAGCGACGTCACGACGGCCAGCCCGGTCACCGCATTCCAGCCCAGTTGCGCGAGCAACAAACTGCCGATCGCGGCGCCGGCCGCCATCCCGATGAACATGCCGACGAACAGCACCGCGTTGAGGCGGCTGCGCGACGCGGGGTCGATCCGGTAGACGATTGCCTGGTGTGCGATCAGCGTGGCCTGCACGCCGAGATCGAAGCCGATCGTCGCGACCGCGAGCAGCACGAGCTGGGCATGCGCCGACATCAACGGTGCGGCGGCCATCGACGCGAACGACACCGTCGCGATGCCGATGCCGAGGCGCGTGACGCGTTCGGGGCCGTGATGGTCGGCCAGGCGCCCGGCAATCGGCGCGGCCAGCGCACCAGCCGCACCTGCGAGCCCGAACGCGCCCGCGGCCGCGCTGCCGAGGTGGAACGGTGCGCCGTGCAGCATCACCGCGAGCGTCGACCAGAACGCGCTGAACCCGACGGCCAGCAGCCCCTGCGCGAGGGCGGCGCGGCGCAGCGCCGGATGCTGGCGCCACAACTGGCCGAGCGAGCCGATCAGTGCGCGATACGGCAGGCGCGTGGTCGGCTCGAAGTGCGGCAGCCCGCGCGCGGCCACGACGCCGATCACGGCGACGCTGACGGCCGCGAGCGCGAACATCGCGCGCCAGCCGGCCGTTTCGGCGACGAATCCGGCTACGACCCGCGACAGCAGGATGCCCAGCAGCAGCCCCGTCATCACCGTGCCGACGATGCGGCCGCGATGCGCGTCGTGAGCGAGCGTCGCGGCGGCCGGTACGACGTCCTGCGCCATCGTCGCCGCGAGGCCGATCGCGAAGCTCGCCGCGAGCAGCAGCCCGAGCGACGGCGCGATGGCGGCGAGCAGCAGCGCGACGACCAGCGTCGCGGCCTTGGTCACGATCACGCGGCGGCGGTCGAAGCGGTCGCCGAGCGGCGCGAGCAGCAGGATGCCGAGCGCATAGCCGAGCTGCGTGAGCGTCGGCACGAAGCCGATCGCGCGTGCCGACGCGCCGAGATCGGGCCCGAGCGCGCCGAGCATCGGCTGCGCGTAGTAGAGCGGCGCGACCCCGAGGCCGGCGGCGGCCGCGAGCAGCAGCACGAGCCGGCGATCGGGCATCGAATGGGCGGCCGGCTGGGCCGGGGCGTGAGCGGCGTAGGCGGCGCGGGGCGCGGCATCGAGACGGGACGGAGTGGACATGGCGTGCATCCTGGTTGCGATGAAGGAATGGACGCGAGTGTGGCGGCATGCGGCCAGCCACGGTAGTGCCGCCCTGCGCAGATTTGTTATACGCTCCACGAATGACCGAAAAATCTCCGTTCTCTCCTGCTGCTGGCGGGTCTCCGCGCATTCAGTCGGTGCCGGTGGACGGCGCCGGCTATCGTTTCGAGCTGATGGAAACCTTCGTGCGCATAGTCGAGGCTGGCAGCCTGTCGGCCGCGGCCGCGCAACTGCATACGACGCAGCCGACGATCAGCCGGCGGCTGCAGGCGCTCGAGCGCTCGCTCGGCATGCGGCTGCTGCAGCGAACCACGCACACGATGCGGCTGACCGTCGACGGCGAGCGCTGCTTCAAGCGCGCGAAGGAGCTGCTGGCGAACTGGGCGGCTTTCGAGGCCGATCTGCGCGGCGCGCAGGAGGAGCCGGACGGGCTGTTGCGGGTCGCGGTGCCGCACGCGTTCGGCCAGGAGCGTTTCGTCGAGCCGCTCGCGCGGTTCCTGCGCGACTATCCGCGCGTGTCGGTCGAGTGGTTGCTGCAGGACGAGGTGCGGGATTTCGTCGGCAGCGGCATCGATTGCGCGATCCAGGTGGGCGAGCCGACCGATCCGGCCGTGGTCGCGATCCGGCTGTCGAAGGTGCCGCGCTTCGTGGTCGCCGCGCCGTCCGTGCTGAACGGCGCCGACGTGCCGGCCGACCCCGATGCGCTCGCCGCGCTGCCGTGGCTCGCGCTGCGCACGTACTACCGCACGGAGCTGGCGCTCACGCATTCGGTCACGGGCGAGACGCGACGCATTGCGATGCGCCCGCGCATCACGACCGCGAACCTGTACGCGCTGCGCAGTGCGGCGCTGCTGGGGGTGGGGGCGTGCGTCGGCTCGTCATGGATGCTGGCCGATCACCTCGCGCGCGGCGAGCTCGTGCACCTCGCGCCGGAGTGGCAGGCCGCGCCGCTGCCCGTCTACCTGACCTACCCGCATGCGCAGTTCTATCCGTCGCGGCTCGTGCGGTTCGCCGCGATGATGCGCGAGGCCGTGCCGGGGCTCGTCGAAGGGCGCGACAGCTGACCTCCGACGCGGGATGTGCCGCAAGCGGAGGGCGGCGGGCGGCCGCAGCGGCTTCAGCCGCGCCGGATCCCTTCGGGCAGCGCGCTGATGCGGCGCACCTCGGGCGAATCGAGCCACGCGCGCGACGTCGCGCAGTCGGCGAACATGTCGGTCGCATCCTCGCCCCAGAACAGGTCGCCGTCGAGTGCGAAGGTCGGCACGCCGAATACGCCGTGCGCGATCGCGTCGTCGGTGTTTGCGCGCAGTGCGTCCTTCACCGGCTGGGCGTCGACGGCCGTCACGCCTTCCGGAAAATCGACCGCTTCGCACAGCGCGGCGAAGCCTTCCGGCGTCGACACGTCCTGGCCGTCGCGCCAGATATGCCGGAAGATCCGCCGGATCGCGTCGGGAGAATTGCCCATCGCGATCGCGAGGCGCAGCGGCTTGATCGGATTGAACGGGTGCGCGGGCGGCATCCGGAACGCAATGCCGAGCTTGTCCGCGCGATATTGCGCGTGGCGATAGGTGAAGACGCGTTTCGCCGCGATCTCGGCCGGCGCTTTCTGGCCCCAGTGGGCGAGTAGTGCGCCGAGCACGATGGGCCGCGGCTCGAACGCGGCGGCGGCGGGCAACCGGTCGAATTGTTCCTGCTGCAGGTAGGCGAACGGCGAAACGAAATCGAAATACCAGGTGGCGGTGCGCGCGGCGTTCATGGTGGCGGCCCTCAAGCGTGTCCGGTTGGCGGTGGCTCGCGCGGCATGCCCGCAGGCGGCGCGCGATGCATGCATCGGCGGCCAGTGTCGCACGCGGCTGCCTTTTGCGCTGTTGCGTGGCCAGGCGCGCGCCGCCGCCGGTTACGACGCCGCGTCGCCGTGGTCCGCTGGCGATGCGAGCCGCGCGAGGCTGTCGCGCACGGCCGCTGCGTCGTAGCGTGCACCTGAGCCGCCGAGCGCGACGGTCGCCTTCTGTGCGAACGGCAACAGCATCGCGAGCGCCGCCGCCATGGCCGGTGCGTCGGCGAGCCGCGATTTCGGGCCCGATACGGTCAGCGCGCCGACGCACTCGCCGGCGGCGCCGAACACGGGCACGGATGCCGACGCCGTCTCCGGGTCGCGCTCGCCGTACGACGCGGCCCACAGCTGTTCGCGCACGTCGTGCCATTGCGCATCCTGCATGTCGGTGAACGCCAGCAGCACCTTCCCGGACGCGCCCTGGCGCACCGGAAACTCCTCGCCGACCCGAATCGACACGCGCACTGCACGCGCGGGCTCGACCCGGTACAGCACCGAGCGCATGTCGCCCTGGCGCACGTAGAACGACGCCGTTTCGCCGAGTTCGCGGCTCAGCGTCTCGAGCAGCGGCTCGACCACCGGGCCGACCCGGAACGAACGCTGATACAGCGCGGCGAGCCGCAGCGGCTCGTGTCCGATCGCGTACTGGCCGTCGTCGAGCTTGCGCATGAAGCCGCCATGTTCGAGCGCCGTGAGCAGGCGCAGGATCGTGCTCTTGTACAGCCCGGTGCGGCGCGACAGCTCCGCGAGCGACAGCCGGTCGTCGGTCTGCCCGAACGCCCGGAGGATCGCGAACGCGCGATCGAGAACGGCGACGCCGCTGGACGCTTCTTCGACCGGCGAATCGGGCTCGCTGCCGGGGTGATCGGTTGGTGTTTTGGGCACTGCCTGCTTCCTTCTGAGGATGTTCGATCGACTATATCGTTCTGCCTGACAGAACTCAAGTTCCAAAAAATCGCAATTTCACGGGTATACCCCGCTTACGGCCCATTCGACGCGCGCATAGAGTTCTATCAAACAGAACGATGTTCTTTCAGATAGAACGATGGAGTATCAAATGAGCGTTTCCGAATATCCGAAGGTGCTGGTCAGCGAGGTCGGGCCGCGCGACGGCCTGCAGAGCATCCAGGCCGTGATGCCGACGGCCGGCAAGCTGCGCTGGATCACCGCGCTGGCCGTGGCCGGCCTGCGCGAGATCGAGGTCGGGTCGTTCGTGCCGGCGAAGCTGTTGCCGCAGATGGCCGATGTGCGCGAAGTCGTCGCGCACGCGCTGGCGATTCCCGGGCTGCACGTCGCCGCGCTCGCGCCGAACCTGCGCGGCGCCGAGGGCGCATTCGAGGCCGGCGTGCACAAGCTGACGCTGCCGGTCTCGGTGACGGAAGCGCATTCGCTGGCGAACATCCGCAAGACGCCCGCGCAGATGATCGACGAGGTGCGTGCGATCGTCGCGCTGCGCAATGAGCGGTTTCCATCGGTGCAGATCGAGGCGGGCGTGTCGGTCGCGTTCGGCTGCACGATCGCGGGCGCGGTGAGCGACGACGAGACGATCGCGATGGCGGTGGCGATGGCCGAATGCGGTGTCGACGAGATCGGGCTGTCCGACACGAGCGGCTATGCGAATCCGGCGCAGGTGCGCCGGCTGTTCCTGCGCCTGCAGCGCGAAGTCGGCGACAAGGCCGGCGGCGCGCATTTCCACAACACGCGTGGGCAGGGGCTCGCGAACGTCGTCGCGGCGCTCGACGCGGGCGTGACGACGATCGACGCGAGCCAGGGCGGCCTCGGCGGTTGCCCGTATGCGCCGGGCGCGACCGGCAACATCGTCACCGAGGATCTCGTGTTCCTGCTCGAGGCGATGGGATTCGACACGGGTATCGACGTCGACGCGCTGCTCGCCGCGCGCGCGATCCTGCACGCGGCGCTGCCGGCCGAGGCGTTGTACGGCCATGTGCCGGACGCCGGGTTGCCGAAGGGCTTCCGTTACGCGGACGGCCGCGCTCCGAGCGCGGTGCAACCGGAAGGATGCCTGACGGGAGTCGCGCAATGAACGACCACCAACCGGCTTCGACGCTGCCGTACGCAGGCACGCGCGTGATCGAGATGACGCACATGGTGATGGGCCCGACCTGCGGAATGCTGCTCGCGGATCTCGGCGCGGAGGTCATCAAGATCGAGCCGATCGCGGGCGACAGCACGCGCGCGCTGCGCGGTTCCGGCGCGGGCTTCTTCGGGATGTTCAACCGCAACAAGAAGAGCCTTGCCGTCGACGTGAAGGATCCCCGCGGGCTGGAGATCGTGCTGCGGCTCGTCGCGACCGCGGACGTGTTCAGCGAGAACTTCAAGAGCGGCACGATGGACCGGCTCGGCCTGGGCTATCCGGCGCTCTTCTCGCTGAATCCGCGCCTCGTGTACGTATCGCACAAGGGCTTCCTGCCGGGGCCGTACGAGCATCGCACCGCGCTCGACGAAGTGGTGCAGATGATGGGCGGCCTCGCATACATGACGGGCCCGGAAGGGCGGCCGCTGCGCGCGGGGGCGAGCGTGAACGACATCATGGGCGGCATGTTCGGCGCGATCGGCGCGATGGCCGCGCTCGCGCAGCGCGAACGCACCGGCCGCGGCCAGCAGGTGCAGAGTTCGCTGTTCGAGAACAACGTGTTCCTCGTCGCGCAGCACATGATGCAGTTCGCGGTGACCGGGCAGGCCGCATCGCCGATGCCGAGCCGGATTTCCGCGTGGGCCGTCTACGACGTGTTTTCAGTCAAGGATGACGAACAGATCTTTCTCGCGGTCGTATCGGACACGCAGTGGGCGCTGTTCTGCGATGCGTTCGGCCTGGCCGCGCTGAAGGACGATCCGCGCGTCGCGACCAACAACCTGCGCGTGCAGGCGCGTGAGTGGCTGCTGCCCGAATTGCGCGCGCGGCTCACGCCGTATTCGGCCGCGGAGATCGGCGCGATCTTCGAATCGAACGGCCTGCCGTACGCGCCGATCACGAAACCGCAGGACCTGTTCGACGATCCGCACCTGCTCGCCACGGGCGGCCTCGAGGCCGTGACGTTGCCGGCCGACGCGAGCAGCGCCGGGCGGCCGGTCGACACGCGCACCGCGCTGCTGCCGCTGACGCTTGCCGGCGAACGCCTGAGGCTGCGCGCGGCACCGCCCGCACTCGGCCAGGACACGCGCGCGCTGCTCGGCGAGCTCGGCTACACGCCGGACGATGCGCGTGCGCTGATCGAAGCCGGTGTCGTCGCGGGCCAGCATGGCGCGGACGATGCGGCGCCGGGCGGCGCGCCGTCACCGAACGAACTGGCGAGCGCGTAGCGCGGCCGCGATTCAACGAACGAACAAAGGCGTCCCGGCCGTGCCACGCACGGGCGCGGCCGCCCCATCCACGGAGACAACCATGACATCCGCTTCCCCGGCACTGGCCGACGATCGCGAGACCGACGCGTCGCTCGAGCAACGGGCCGTGCGCAAGGCCGCGTGGCGCTTCATTCCGCTGCTCGCGCTCGCGTACTTCTTCAACTACCTGGACCGCACGAGCGTCGGCTTCGCGGCGCTCACGATGAACCGCGATCTCGGCCTGACCGCGACGCAGTTCGGCTGGGGCGCGGGGATCATGTTCGCCGGCTACTGCTTGTTCGAGGTGCCGAGCAATCTCGCGCTGTACCGTTTCGGCGCGCGGCGCTGGCTTGCCCGCATCATGATCACGTGGGGGCTGATGGCGGCCGCGACCGCGCTCGCGACCGGGCCGACGAGTTTCTACGCGATCCGGCTGCTGCTCGGCATCGGCGAAGCCGGATTCTTTCCGGGCGTGATCTTCTTCCTTGCCGTGTGGTTTCCGGCGAGCTACCGCACACGCGTGCTGGCGTGGTTCACCGTGTCGACGCCGCTGTCGTCGCTGATCGGCGGTCCGTTGTCGACGTGGCTGCTGCAGCTCGACGGCGTGCTCGGGCTGGCCGGCTGGAAGTGGATGTTCATCGTCGAAGGGCTCCCGGCGTGCGCGCTCGGTTTTCTCGTGCTGAAGCTGCTGTCCGATTCGCCGGCGCATGCTGCGTGGCTGTCGGACGACGAGCGTGCGGCGCTGCAGCGTGCGTTCGAGCGCGACGGCGCGGCCGCCGGCCGCAAGAAGCGCTTCGGCGTCGCGCTGCGCGACGTGCGCGTGTACCTGCTCGCGCTGATCTCGTTCGGCTTCACGATGGGGTCCTACGGGATCGGCATCTGGCTGCCGCAGATGCTGAAGGCGCACGGCATGTCGACGATGCAGACGGGCTGGCTGTCCGCGGTGCCGTACTTCTTCGCGACCGTCGCACTGCTGTGGTGGGCGAAGCGCGTGGACCGGCGCGGCGGCCCCATCGCGAACCTGGCGATCGGGCTGTTCATCGGCGCGGTGGCGCTCGGCGTGTCGACGCACTTCCTGACGCTCGGGCCGGCACTCGTCGGCATCACGCTCGCGCTGATCGGCACGATCGCCGGCCGCACGATCTTCTACACGCTGCCGTCGCGCTTCCTGTCCGGCCAGGCCGCGGCCGGCGGGCTCGCGTTGATCAACTCGATCGGCGCGCTCGGCGGCTTCGCGGGCCCTTATCTCGTCGGCTACCTGAAGGACAGCTTCGGCACCTTCACCGCCGGCATGCTCGGCCTCGCGATCGTGCTGGCGATCACGACGCTGCTCACGCTGTCGCTGGTTGCATTCGACCGGAGCGAATGACATGGACACCACGATGTCGATCAAGCGACGCCGGCTGCTCGGCGCGGCCGCCGCATCGCTCGCGCTGCCCGCGTTCACCAAGGCGCGCGCGGCCACCCAGGAAGGAGTTTCCCGCATGACGACGCAAAGCAACTATCTCGCGGTCCGCCCCGACTGGCTCGCGTCGGCGCTCGAACCCGCGCTCGAGCCCGACTTGCCGATCGTCGACGCGCATCATCATTTCTATGAGCGGCCGGGCTGGATCTACATGCTCGACGACTATCTGCAGGATGCGCGCTCGGGCCACAACATCCAGGCGTCCGTCTACATGCAGGCGCAGACGCGCTATCGCGACTCGGGCCCGGCCGAACTGAAACCGGTGGGCGAGACGGCCTACGTCGCGGGCGTGACCGAGCCGCTGCAGCACGGCCCGGTGGCGGTCGCGAAAGGCATCGTCGGCCACGCGGACCTGCGCCTCGGCGAACGCGTGCGCGAGGTGCTCGAAGCGCATCTCGAAGCCGGTCGCGGGCGCTTCCGCGGGGTGCGTCACCTGACGACCTGGGACGCCGATCCGACGCTCGCCAATCCGCTGTCGGCGGTGCCGCGCGGGCTGCTGCTCGATCCCGCGTACCGGGCGGGCGTCGCGCAGCTCGCGCCGCTCGGGCTTTCGTATGACGCGTGGCTGTTCTTTCCGCAGCTGCCCGAACTGTTCGAGCTGGCGAAGGCGAACCCCGATACGCGCGTCATCGTCAATCACTGCGGCGGTGTCGTGCGGATCGCCAGTTATGCCGACAAGCGGCCGGAAGTGTTCGAGCGCTGGTCGGCGTCGATGCGTACGCTCGCGCAACTGCCGAACGTGTACGTGAAGGTCGGCGGGCTCGGGATGCGCATCAACGGTTTCGATTTCGAGAAGGGCGAACGGCCGCCGTCTTCCGTGCAGCTCGCCGACACGTGGAAGCCGTGGATGATGACCTGCATCGACGCGTTCGGCCCCGGGCGCTGCATGTTCGAGAGCAATTTCCCGGTCGACAAGGGCTCGTATTCGTTCGTGAACGGCTGGAATGCGTTCAAGCGGCTGACCGCGCAGGCGAGCCCGGACGAGCGCGACGCGCTGTTCCGCGGCACGGTCACGCACGCTTACCGGCTCGGCTGACGCGCGCCGCGACGGGCCCGGCGCTTGCTTACCCGGCCTCCACCAGCGCCGCGAGCCGCGCCAGCGCCATCTGCCAGCCGGTCTCGTTGTCGGCGGCCGGCACGCCCGGCGGCACCCCATCGTGCACCGCGTCCACGCGCGTGCCGCCCGCTTCGTCGGACAGCGTGATCGTGATCGTCATGGCGCCGCGCAGCATCGGGTCGTCGGTCTCGAACACGTCGATCTCGACGATCTGCTCGTCCGGCACGAGCGTGACGAAGCGGCCGTGATAGGTATCGGTGTGCGCGGTGGTCTTGCCGGTGCCGGCCGAAGGCGCTTCATAGCTCAGCGATACCCGCAGCGCACCGCCTTCGCGCGCGTCGTACGCGTGCACACGGCACGTCATGCCGTCGGGCACCTTCCATTGCTCGACCGCGTGCGGATCGAGGAGGGCGCGGTAGACGCGGCCGCGCGGGGCGTTCAGGTGCCGGCTGACCCGGGTCGAATGCGTGTGCGTGTGCAACATGTGGCCTCCCGCGGAGTGCGCACGACGGTGCACGCCGGCGGCCGGCGTGTCGTCATGCTTCCTTCAGGAATCCTAGGCGCGCGAGCGGCGGCATGCAATGACCGCACACGCGGCCGCGGCCGGCTCAGCGCAATGCGGCCGCGAATTCGTCGAGCTGCGTGATGCAGGTGTTCCAGCCCTCGAAGAAGCCGAGCGCTTCGTGGCGCTCGCGCGTGGCGGCGTCCGGATGCATCACGCGCGCTTCGTAACGGCTGCCCGCATCGTCGTCGGCCATCGTGATGATCGCGGTGAAGCCCATCCACGGCGCCTGCGGCCGCCAGCCGCCCGTGAGCATCGACGTGAACGCGATGCGCGATTCGGGCACGATCTCGAGGAAGCAGCCGGGATTGTCGCTGGTGCCGCCATCGGGGCCGCGCATGTACGTGTGGAAGGCGCCGCCCGGCCGCAGGTCGAACGCGCGCACTTCGGTGGTCCACGGTTTCGGGCACCACCATTGCTTCAGCAGTTCGGGGTCGGTCCATGCACGCCACAGCGCGTGGCGCGGCGCACGCAGCGTGCGCGTGATGACGAGATCGTGGGTTTCAACGGGGTCGACGGGGCTGGCTGACATCTTGCTCCTCCTGGTGACGGCGTTCGACGAATTCGACGAGACGATCGGATCGGGCTTCCCACAGTGCGCGCTGCTCGGCGAGCCATGCCTCGGCTTCGGTCAGCCGGCTGCCGACCAGCGTGCAGGTGCGCGAGCGGCCGGCCTTGTGGGTCTGGACGAGACCGCTGCGCTCGAGCACGGCGACGTGCTTCATGAACGACGGCAGTGCCATGTCGAACGGTTCGGCCAGCGCGGAGACGGTCCGTTCGCCGTGGCCGAGCATGCTGATGATCGCGCAGCGCGTCGGATCGGCGAGGGCGTGGAAAACGTCGCTGATGCCGGGTTGAAAGTTAGCCATGTGGCTAAGTATAGGGGAGGCGAACGGCGATGCAACGGAAATTTTCGTCGCGTAGGATGATGGGGCGGTAACACGCGCCGGCCGGGTGCGGCGTTGCCGCGCGCCTGTCGCCGTTGCGCGAGCCGCGACGGCCTGCCGGTGTTTTCTTCCCATCCGGCCGCACGCCGAACCCGCGTGTGCGACCCAACTGACTACCGGAGTTGGCATGACCGAATCCGTTACCGTCCGCCGCGTCGGCGCGGGCGAAGCGAAGCGCTGTGTCGAAGCACTGGCCGACGTGTTGATCGATTGCGTCGAGGGCGGCGCGTCCGTCAGCTTCATGTTGCCGATCGAGCGGGCGACCGCCGTCGCGTTCTGGACGAATGTCGCCGACGGCGTCGCGAACGGCGAGCGCATCCTGCTCGTTGCGGAGGACGCGGCCGGCCGGATCGTCGGCACCGTGCAGGTCGTGACCGCGCAGCCGGAGAACCAGCCGCATCGCGCCGATATCTCGAAGATGCTCGTGTCGCGGCACGCGCGCCGGCAGGGCATCGCCGCGCGGCTGATGGCGGTGGCCGATGCAGCCGCGCGCGACGCGGGCAAGACCGTGCTCGTGCTCGACACCGTGACGGGCGGCGACGCCGAGCGGCTGTACGAGCGGGCCGGCTGGCAGCGTGTCGGTGTCGTGCCGAACTACGCGCTGATGCCCGACGGCACGCTCTGCGCGACGACGTATTTCCACAAGCAGCTCGCGTAACGGCATTCGTCATGCATCCCGTCGCCCCGTTGCTCCTGTTCGTCACGCTCGCGGCGGGTGTCGTGGCGCTGACCGCGCCGGTGTTGCTCGCGGTCGCATGGCGGCGCCGCGCGCAGGTGCCGTTGCGGGTGTTTTTCTACGGGATGCTGACCTTTTTCGTGTTCCAGCCGGTGCTGCGCCTGTCGTGGCAGGTGCCGTTGTTCCGCTGGCTCGCGCACGATCCCGGCTGGCACCTGCCGATGCTCGTGTTCGCGGCGCTGACGGCCGGACTCTTCGAGGAATGCGGGCGCTGGGTCGCTTTCCGGTATCTGCTGCCGAAGCGACATGACCCGCCGACGGCCGTGATGCTCGGGCTCGGGCACGGCGGGCTGGAAGCGATGCTGCTCGTCGGCGTCGGATTCATCGCGCTCGCTGCCGCGTACCTGCTCGCGCGAGCAGGCGTCGTGGTGCCTGAAGGTGCGCAGTCGCTGATCGGGGCGCAGTTCTCCGGCATGACACTCGCGTCGCCGTTACTCGCGCTGTTCGAGCGCGTGAGCGCCATGGCCGCGCACGTGGGGCTGTCGCTGATCGTGCTGCAGGCATTCGTCCGCGGCACGAAGCGCTGGCTCGCGTATGCGATCGCGTTTCATTTCCTGTTCGACCTCGCCGCCGTGCTGCTGACGCGGTACTGGCATGTCGATACCGTGCTGGTCGAGGTGCTCCTGTTCGTGTGCGGCGTGGCGCTTCTGTGGCTGGGTGTTCGCTGGAGCCGCCGGATGACGGGTGCCGGCGAGGCCAGCACGGGGCCTGTTGCCTGATTGGCAAGGCGCCGTCGGGGAATCAAGCAGGGCCGCGGACATCGCCGGTCCGATATATTCACGCAGGAAGACTTCAGCAGAACGAGAACGCCCCGGAACCACCGCCCCGATGAAACGCTCCCATGTCGCTTTTGCCCTCACGGGCCTGCTCGTCGCGCTGCCGATTGCCGCGTATGCGCTCGTCAAGCCGTTGCGCGTCGTCGCGCCTGGGCTGGTCCCCGGTGTGTCGTGCCCGAGCGCCGATATCTGCACGGACGATGCCGCGAAGCTCGGCGACGCGCGGCAGCTCTATCGCGACGGCTATGCGCGCGCGGCGGCGGCCGTCGGTGCATTCCAGGCGGCGCCGCGCGTCGTGTTCTGCTCGACGCGGGCGTGCGCCGATGCGTTCGGCTTGGGCCAACGCGCGGCGCTGACGCTCGGGAATTTCGGCGTGGTGATCGCACCGCGCGGCTGGCAGACCTACTTTCTCGCGCACGAGCTGATCCATCACCGGCAGGCCGAAGTGCTCGGCAACCTGGCCGTCGCGACCCGGCCGCGCTGGTTGATCGAAGGGATGGCGTATTCGCTCAGTGACGATCCGCGCCACCCGCTGGCGGAGCCGTTCGAAGCGTGGCGCACGCGTTTTGATGCGTGGAATGCGGCGCGCGGTGCCCAGCCGCTGTGGGAGGCCGCACGGGCGGTCGAATAGCGCGGCGAGACGTTGAACCATCACCGCGCACGCCGACACGCGGCACCGGCCGACGCACCATGACGTCTTGGCGCGGCTACATCCGCGCGCCCGGATCGTCGCGCCCAACGGTGAGCGTCTCCCGCGCGGCGGCGAGGATCTCGTCGGCCAGCGCCGGATCGGTGCCGGCGATCGCGCGCGACAGCACGAGCGCGCCGACCATCTGGCTGAAGACCGCGACCGCATCGCGACGCGTCTGCGCGGGCGTCGCGCTTTCCGTGGCCACCATCCGTTCCAGTCGATCGAGATACGTGGCGAGGCCGCGCGCATAGCACGCCTGCGCCGCGTCGGTCAGCCGCGGCGCATCGCCGGCGAAACCGGACAGCGGGCATCCGGCCTCGACGTTGTCGCGGTGCGCGGCGGACAGATACAACGCCACCTGCGCGTCGAGACTGCCGGCGTTCGGCGAATCCGCCCGGTCCTGCATCGCCTTTTCCATCACCTCGGCAACCAGCGCGTCCTTCGACTTGAAGTGGTTGTAGAAGCCGCCCTGCGTGAAGCCGGCTTCCTTCATCAGCTCCGTGAGCCCGACCGCGTCGACGCCGCGCGCGCGGAACAGCCGCTCGGCGGCCGCGACGATCGCGCTCCGGTTCTCGGCAGCCTGCTGTCTTGACACGCCCATAGATCCCTCCCTGATTTTGTCGATCGCGTCGATTGGAAAACACAATTGTGATCACCATTGACATGCCCGAGGGGCGAGAACACAATGCACCGCAAAGACGATGGTGATCGACATTGACATCGAGTGTAGCCGACTTGGCGGCGGGCGCAAAGCCGCGGCCGGAACACCGGATGGCAATCGGTCGGGGTCTTGGGCGCCGCCGGGTCACGGGCAGCGGGCGGCTCGCCGTCTGCCGGCGGCGGCGCCACGGTTCGGCAAGCAAAGGGCAGGCTGGTTTTCCACCGGATCTCAGGCGCGCGGCGAGCCGGCGCGCATGCGATTCATCATGCGAAAGGAACGAACATGAAGATCGAAGGTGCAGTGGTGTTCATCACGGGCGCAAACCGCGGGCTCGGGCTCGAGTTCGCGAAGCAGGCCCTCGCGAGAGGGGCGCGCAAGGTCTATGCGGCGGCGCGCGATCCGGCCACCGTGACGCTGCCGGGCGTCGTGCCGGTGAAGCTCGACGTGACCGACCCGGCGGCCGTCGCCGCGGCGGCCGATGCCGCACGCGACGTCACGCTTCTGATCAACAACGCGGGCATTGCGCGGCTCGGCAGCCTGACCGACGACGGCGCGCCCGACGCGTTGCGCGATCACTTCGAAACCAACGTGTTCGGGATGCTGGCGATGTCGCGCGCGTTCGCGGGCATCCTCGCCGGGAATGGCGGCGGCGCGATCCTGAACATCCTGTCCGTCGCGAGCTGGGTGAACCGGCCGATCCTGGCGGGCTACGGCGTGTCGAAATCGGCTGCGTGGGCGCTCACCAACGGGCTGCGTCATTCGCTGCGCGAGCAGCACACGCAGGTCGTCGGGCTGCATGCCGGTTTCATCGATACCGACCTGACGGCCGGCCTCGACGTGCCGAAGGCGACGCCGGCCGACGTCGTGCGCCAGGCATACGAAGCGATCGAAGCGGGAGAGGAGGAAGTGTCGACCGACGAGTTCACGCGGCAGGTGAAGGCCACGCTGTCGTCGGGCGTTTATCTGGAAGAACCGGCGCCGCGTTGACGTCGCCGGTACCGCGAACCTGCCACCCGCGCTACTTGGGCAGCACGGGCGGCGGGCCAACCCATCAGACGGTGGTGTCGATGATGCCCGGGATCTTCACGTCCGGGTTCACGTCCGCGTCGTAGTCGACGCCGGCGATCTCGAAGCCGAACAGCCGCAGGAACTCGGTCTTGTAGCCGGTGAAGTCGGTCAGCTCGTACAGGTTCTCGTTCGTCACGTGGTTCCACTGCGCGACGACCTTCGCCTGCACCTGCGGATCGAGCTCCTTGTAGTCCGCGCGCAGGCGGCCTTCTTCGTCGACGTGCGGCTTCGCGCCGTACAGGCTGTCCTTGAACAGGCCGTACACCTGCTCGATGCAGCCTTCGTGCGTGCCGGCTTCCTTCATCGTCTTGAACAGCAGCGACAGGTACAGCGGCATCATCGGGATCGCCGAGCTGGCCTGCGTGACGACCGCCTTCAGCACCGACACGCGCGCGTCGCCGCCGTGCGCGGCGAGCTTGTCGCGGATCGACAGCACTTTCTTGTCGAGATCCTTCTTCGCTTCGCCGATCGAGCCGTTCCAGTAGATGTCGTGCGTGATCTGCTCGCCGAGATACGTGAACGCGGTGGTCTTCGCGCCGTCGGCCAGCACGCCGGCTTCATCGAGCGCATCGATCCACATCTGCCAGTCCTCGCCGCCCATCACGGCGACGGTGCCGTCGATCTCTTCCTGCGTCGCCGGTTCCAGCGTGACGTCGCGGATCACTTCCTTGTCGGTGTCGAGGCCGCGGAACGTGACCGTCTTGCCGATCGGCTTGAGCGTCGAGCTGATGGTTTCGCCCGTCTTCGGATGCGTGCGGCGCGGTGCCGCGAGGCTGTAGACGACGAGATCGACCTTGCCGAGATCCTGCTTGATGGTGTCGATCGTGACCTGCTTGACCTTGTCGGAGAATGCGTCGCCGTTGATGCTGCGCGCATAGCGCCCCTTTTCGGCGGCGAATTTCTCGAACGCGGCGCTGTTGTACCAGCCGGCCGTGCCCGGCTTCGTCTCGCTGCCGGCGCGCTCGAAGAACACGCCGAGCGTGTCCGCGTCGGCGCCGAAGGCGGCCGAGATCCGGGCGGCGAGGCCGTAGCCGGTCGACGCGCCGATCACGAGCACCTTTTTCGGGCCGTTGGCGATCGGGCCGTGCGAAGTCACGTAGTCGATCTGTTCCTTGACGTTGGCTTCGCAGCCGACCGGATGAGTCGTCACGCAGATGAAGCCACGCACGCGCGGTTTGATGATCATGGAAACCTCTACTCTAGTCAGAAAGGCTGGGACGGCCTGAATTCGGAAAATCCCGCGCATTGTAAAGGAAGCGGCCGATCGCGGGCGGGCGCCGCCGGAACCGGGCGGATCGTGTGGTTATTTCTCTCTTGACAGAAATAACTGAAATGCCTAAATTTCACGTCATGGAACTCACACCGATTGCCGAACGATTCATTCTCCACTGGGGCGAAATGGGCTCGCGGTGGGGCGTCAACCGCACCGTCTCGCAGATCCACGCGCTGCTCTATCTGGCCGGCCGGCCGATCGCGGCCGACGAGATCGCCGAGACGCTCAACGTGGCGCGCTCCAACGTCAGCACGAGCCTGAAGGAGCTTCAGGCGTGGCGGCTGGCGAAGGTCGTGCACGTGCTGGGCGACCGCCGCGACCACTTCGAGACGTCGACCGACATCTGGGAACTGTTCAAGCTGATCGTCGAAGGGCGGCGGCAGCGCGAGATCGAGCCGACGCTGACGGTGCTGCGCGACTGCCTGACGAATCCCGAGATCGCGAACGAGAGCCGTGAGACCGAGCAGCGCATCCGCGACACGCTGCAGTTCGTCGAGACGCTTACGACCTGGTCGGACGAGATGCTGCGGCTCAAGCCCGATACGCTGATGAAGGCGCTCGGCATCGGCGCGAAGATCAGCCAGACGGTCAGGCGCAAGCCGTCGAAGTAAGCAGGACACGCAGTGCGGGCAGCCAGCCCGCTTTTTTTGGGGTCGTTATTTCTGTCTGTACAGAAATAACTGTAAGTAGAGGATGAAAATGGACACCGTCTTGCCGTCGACCCGCCCGCCTGGCCGCACCGCGGCGCGCAGCATGACCGTTCTCGTGTGCGGGGCGAACGGCTTCATCGGGCGGGCACTGTGCGCGCAGCTCGAAGCCGGCGGCCATCGCGTGCTGCGCGGCGTGCGTCAGGCGGCCGGCCCGTCCGACGTCGCGATCGACTTCGCGAAGGACGTCGACCCGGACGCGTGGCTCGCGCGGCTGGAAGGCGTCGACGTGGTGATCAATGCGGTCGGCATCCTTGCCGATCAGCGCGGCGCGACGCTCGACGCCGTGCATCGCGCCGCGCCGTGCGCGCTCTTCACCGCGTGCTGCCGCGCCGGCGTGCGGCGCGTGATCCAGATCTCGGCGCTCGGCGTCGAGCGTGGCGATACGCGCTACTTCGCGAGCAAGTCCGCGGCCGACCGCTTCCTGCAGACGCTGCCGATCGACTTCCGGATCGTGCGTCCCGCGCTCGTCTACGGCACGGACGGCGCGTCGGCGCGGTTTTTCCGGATGCTCGCGAGCCTGCCGGTGCAGGTCCTGCCGGCGGGCGGCCATCAGCGGCTGCGCCCCGTGCACGTCGACGATCTCGCCGAAGTCGTCGCGCGGTGCGTCGATGCGCCGGCGGCCGGCCGCCCGGTGATCGACGTGGTCGGCACCGACGAAGTCGAATACCGCGAGATGCTGGCCCGCTACCGCACGGCGCTCGGGTTTCCGCCGGCCGCTCGCATCGGATTGCCGGGCCCGCTGGCCGGTGTGGCCGCTGTGCTGCTCGGCACGCTGCCGGGGGCGATCTTCACGCGCGACACGTGGACGATGCTGCGTGGCGGGAACACCGGTGATCCGGCCGCCGCCACGGCGATGCTCGGCCGGCCGCCGCGCGGGATCGACGGCTTCATCGGCGCGGACGCCGCGGCGCTGCGTCGCGACGCGCTCGCGATGTGGCGTCGCCCGCTGTTGCGTGGCGCGCTGGCGATCGTGTGGATCTGGACGGCCATCGCCAGCGCGTTCGTCCATCCGCTGCACGCGAGCCTCGCGCTGCTCGCACCCGCGCACCTGACGGGGCTGCCCGCGTTGATCGCGCTCTACGCGGCCAGCGCGCTGGACTTCGGGTTCGGCATCGCGACGGTCGTCGCGCCGTCGCGCCGCCTGTGGGCCGCGCAAGCCGCGCTGATCGTCGCGTATTCGGCGGTCATCGCGGTCACGATGCCGGCCCTGCTCGCCGAACCGTTCGGCCCCGTGCTCAAGAACGTGCCGATCCTCGCGATCCTGTTGATCCTTTTTTCAGAAGAAGAACAAGCATGAATATCTATCTCGTCATCAAGGCGCTTCACATCCTGTCTTCGGTGCTGCTGGTCGGCACCGGGTTCGGCACCGCGTTCTACCTGTTCTTCGCGAACCGCACGCGCTCGGTGCCCGCGATCGCGGCCGTGTCGCGGCTCGTGGTGCGTGCGGACTGGTGGTTCACGACCCCGGCCGTGATCTTCCAGCCGGCATCGGGCCTGTGGCTCGCGCACACGGCCGGCTGGCCGTGGGATACGCCGTGGCTCATGGCGTCGATCGTGCTGTATGCGATTGCCGGTGGGTGCTGGCTGCCGGTCGTGTGGCTGCAGGTCGAACTGGCCGCGATGGCGAAGCTCGCGCACGCGAACGGCGATGCCGCGCTGCCGGAACGGTACTGGCTTTACGCGAAGCGCTGGGAACTGCTCGGCTATCCGGCGTTCTTCGCGATGCTGACCGTCTACTTCCTGATGGTGCTCAAGCCGATGTAAGTGCGTTGCCGCCGCTGCGCAGAAGCGGCGTCGTGGCACAGCGGAGAGCCGTCGATCGATTCATGAAGCATGCGACGGGTAATAAGAAGGAATGCGAATCATGGAATCAAGTGAACTGGTGCTGTACTTCGACGGACGATGTCCGTTGTGCGTGGCGGAGATCAGGCGTCTCAGGGCTCGCGACGCGCGACACCGGCTGGCCTTCGTCGATATCGCCGAGCCGGGTTTCGATCCCGTGCCGCTGGGCGTCGACCTGCCCACGCTGAATCGCGAGCTGCACGCGCGCCTGCCCGACGGACGCATGCTGACCGGCGTGGACAGCATCCTGGCCGCCCAGGCGCTGACCGGCCGCCGCCGGCTCGTCCGGCTGCTTCGCGTGCCGGTCGTGCGCGGTGCGCTGGCGCCGCTGTATCGCCGCTTCGCGCGCAACCGGCATGCGGTTTCGCGCTGGCTCGGCTATCGCGCCGAAGCGCCGTGCGATGCGGCGGCGTGCCGTGACGGTAGCGAACGTGCCGCTGAACATCCGACGGATCGTCCGGTGCGAGACAACGTTCGCCGCATCGTCGTGACCTGGATGTACTGCGCCGCGATCGCACATCTGCTCGTCGGCATTGCCGTTCCTTGGGTTGCAAGCGCGCCGTGGCTCGATGCGTATCACCGCGTCATCGAACTGCACTTCTGGACGGGAACGGCGCCGGACCCGGCGCGTGCGCAGCAGATCTGGTGGATGTCGCTGATGGGCGCGACGATGCAATGTGCGTCGGTCTGGATGCTGGCGCTCGTGCACCTCGGCAACCGGTTGCAGAAACAGGAAGTGTGGGGATGGCTGCTGGCCGGCCTGCTGATCTGGGCGCCGCAGGACATGCTGTTTTCATTGCAGGCCCAGGTATCGGGCCACGTGGCGATCGACGCGGCGGCACTCGTCGCGATGGTGCCGCCGCTTGTCTGGCTTTGGAGGAGGGACGCGGTATGAACACCTTGCCTGCTTACGACTGGGCGCTCAACCTGCTGATCGTGCAGGGTGCGATGGGCGCATTCGATACGCTTTATCACCACGAACTCACGCAGGATCTCCCGCACAGCCCGCGCGCGCGGCTCGAGCTGGGAATTCATGCGGTGCGTTCCGTGCTTTACGGCCTCGTGTTCGCATCGATCGCGCACGTCGCCTTTCACGGCGCGTGGGTCGCGGCCCTCGCGGCGGTGGTGGTCGTCGAGATAGTGCTGACGCTGTGGGATTTCGTCGTCGAGGACCAGAGCCGCAAGCTGCCGGCGACCGAGCGCGTGCTGCACACGCTGCTGGCCGTCAACGGCGGCGCGCTGTTCGGAATGATCGCGATGCAGCTGGCCACGTGGGCGCACGAGCCGACCGCGCTGCAGGCGCTCGATCTCGGCTGGCGCGGCTGGGTGCTGAGCCTCTTTGCCGTCGGTGTGACGATTTCGGGAATCCGCGACGGAATCGCGGCCTGCCGGATCGCGCGACGCGCGCCGGTCGTCAATCCGTTCGCGGGGCAGCCGCCGGGGAACGTGCTCGTCACCGGCGGCACCGGCTTCATCGGCGAAACCCTCGTGAACCATCTGCTCGATGCAGGGCATGCGGTCACGTTGCTGGCGCGCGATCCGCTGCGCGCGGCCTACCAGTTTCACGGCCGCGTGCGCAGCGTCACGTCCGTCGAGCAGTTGCAGCCGCACGAGCGTTTCGACACGGTCATCAATCTCTCGGGGGCGCCGGTGCTCGGTGCACGCTGGAGCAAGCGCCGGCAGGCGGTGCTGCTGGCCAGCCGCGTCGGCGTCACGGAATCGCTGATGCGCTGGGTCGAGACTGCCGAGGTCAAGCCGCGCATGTGGATCCAGGCATCGGCGATCGGTTACTACGGCGTGCGTCCTGCCGACCAGCGGCTCGACGAAGGCAGCAGCGCCGGCAGCGGCTTCATGTCGGAGCTGTGCCGGCAATGGGAGCTGTCCGCGCAGCCGCTGGAACGTCATGGTGTTCGTTCGGTAGTGCTGCGGCTGGGCGTCGTGTTCGGCCCGGGCGGCGCGCTGCGCCCGATGCTGTTGCCGCACTACTTCGGGATGGGCGGGCGCTTCGGCGACGGCGCGCAGGTGATGAGCTGGATCCACCGGGACGACGTGCTGCGGATCATCGCGCGTGCGATGGCGAATTCGGGCATGCACGGCGTCTACAACGCGGTCGCGCCCGCACCGCTGACCCAGCGCGAGTTCGTGCAGGTCGTGTCGAAGGTGCTGCAGCGCCCGGCCTGGCTGCACGTGCCGGCCGCGCCGCTGCGCGTCGCGATGGGCGAGATGGCCGAGCTGCTGCTGGACGGCCAGCGCGTGATGCCGGCGCGGCTGCATCAGGACGGATTCATGTTCCGGTTCCCGACGGCCGAGCACGCGCTGCGTGACCTGACGAATCGTCCGCACGCGGATTTTCCGCGGACGGCCTGTCGTTTGCCCCGCAGTCGCGTATAAACTCGGCGTGAACGCGTTCGGCGCGTGTCGTGCGTCCCGAATGCTCCGCATCCGACCTCACAAGGAGACTGCATGCTGCACATCCTCGGCAAGATCCCGTCCATCAACGTTCGCAAGGTGCTGTGGCTGTGCACCGAGCTGAACCTGCCGTTCGAACAGGAAGACTGGGGCGCGGGCTTCCGCACGACCCACGATCCGGCCTATCTCGCGCTGAATCCGAACGGTCTCGTGCCCGTCATCAAGGACGACGATTTCGTGCTCTGGGAATCGAACACGATCATCCGCTACCTCGCGAACCGCTACGGCGGCGACGCGCTGTATCCGGCCGAGCCGCAGGCGCGCGCGCGGGTCGATCAATGGATCGACTGGCAGGGTGCGGACCTGAACCGCTCGTGGGTCGGCGCGTTCCTCGGCCTCGTGCGCAAATCGCCCGATCACCAGGACCCGGCCGGCATCGCACAGTCGATCGCGGGCTGGACGAAGCACATGCAGGTGCTGAACGCGCAGCTCGAAGCGACCGGCGCGTACGTGGCCGGCAACGGCTTCACGCTCGCGGACATTCCGATCGGCCTGTCGGTGAACCGCTGGTTCGGCACGCCGTTCGAGCATCCGGATTTCCCGGCGGTGTCGCGCTATATCGAACGTCTCGCGACGCGCGAAGGCTTCCAGAAATACGCGGGCAGCGCGAACCCGTGATGCTTCGCAGGTAGTGCGCGGTGTGGCGGCGAGGCCATTGCATGGCCGCCGCGTCCGCGTCATGACCGGCATGCACGGGCCTATGGGCCCGTTGTCACGCGCCGGGCGCCGGCACCGCGTCGAGCACGCGCGCGAGAAACGCCTCGTGATTCCACGCGGATTCCGGCCGCGACAGCCCGAGCCGCACGATCACCAGCTGCCGGCTCGGCACCACGCTCACGAACTGGCCTTCATGGCCGACCGCATGAAACGCGTCGGCCGGCATCGCGACCGCATGCGGATCGCGATCGTTGAACGGCTCCGGCACCTTGACCCACAGCTGCGCGCCGTACTCCTGTCGCGCCGACTGCGGCGTCGTGCGCGTCAGGTAGCGCACCCAGCCTTCCG
Source organism: Burkholderia sp. AU6039 (assembly GCF_002223365.1). Taxonomy (NCBI): domain Bacteria; kingdom Pseudomonadati; phylum Pseudomonadota; class Betaproteobacteria; order Burkholderiales; family Burkholderiaceae; genus Burkholderia; species Burkholderia sp. AU6039. Next base: position 149,128 of record NZ_NKFK01000006.1, on the reverse strand, counting down.
GCAGCAGCCGCTGCCCGTCCCACACGCCGTCCTGCAGCAGCAATTGCCCGAAGCGCGCCCAGTCGCGTGCGCTCGCATACATGTACGACGCACTGACGAGCGTGCCGGACGCATCGGGTTCGAACACCGCGCTGCGCATCCCGAGCGGCGCGAACAGCGCGCGGTGCGGTAACGCGAGGTAGTCGCCGTCGCTGCCGCCCAGTGCCTCGCGCATCACGCGCGCGAGGATCGCGCTCGTGCCGCTCGAGTAGGACCACCGCGCGCCGGGTGTCGCGGCGAGCGGCTTCGCCGACGCGAACCGCGCGGTATCGGGTTGCGCGTACAGCATCAATGCGACGTCGGACAGCGGGTCGTCGTAGTCCTCGTTGAATTGCAGGCCGCTCGTCATGCGCAGCAGCTCATCGAGCGTGATGGCCGCGCGCGGATCGCCGTTGCCGCGCCATTCGGGCAGCAGCGCCGACGCATCGGGCGACAGCTTGTGCTGCGCGACGAGCGTGCCGACCAGTGCGGCCGTGACGGTCTTCGTCATCGACCAGCCGGGCAGCGGCGTGTCGGCCGTGAAGCCGGGCGCATAGCGTTCGGCGATCACCTGGCCGCGCCACATCACGACGACCGCGCGCGTGCGCCGCGGCCGCGCCGGATCGGGCTCGTCGAACGCGCGGTCGAGCGCGGTCCGCAGCTTCTGCGCGTCGATGCCGGCCGGCAGCGTGGCCGGTGCCGGCTGTGTGGACGGCGGATCGGGGAGAGGCGGCAGCGCGGCCGGCAACGCGCCGGGCGACGGCCCGAGCGCGAGCGTGCAGCCGAGCCCGGGCCGGAAGTCGGCTTCGCGTTCGGCGAAGCCGGCGAAGGTCGCCGTCGCGCGATGGTGATCGGGGTCGATCGACGGGTGTACCAGTTTCAGCAGCGGATGCACGCCCGCCATGATGTCGACGTCGATCACGGACGCGGCCGGGCGGCCCGACACGTACACGCCGGAACACAGCGCCTTCGCCGCATAGCCGGTCGCGATCGGCGCGAGCCGGGACAACATATGGCCCGTGTAGCCGACCGCGGCGACGACGGCAAGCGCGACGCCGCGCAGGATCAGCTTCTTGAAGGGGATCGTCATGCGCGAGCGTCCTCGATTGTCGGGAGGCAGAACCTGAACCGGCAGTGTCGCAGGTTCGGGCCGGCGGTGGCAATCGCGGGTGGGTGCGACGCCGGGCGGCGCCGACCGCGCGCAAGGTGCCCGGCGTGTGTGACTCGCATGTGTCGATCGTCTGGAGCGAACGGGCCGCATGCGGCCCGTCCAGGCGGCGCGTTACTGCGCGTTGTTGTTGTCGGAGCGCAGAGTCCAGACCGTCGCGGTATTCGTGTTGTCGTCGACGGCTGCGAATTCCAGCTGGCCTTTGCTGCCGTGCCCGAACGCGAGGCCGAACGCGGCCCCCGGCACGGTGTCGACCTGCATTTGCGCGATGAAGCGCCCGTCCACCGTGAATTCGACGATCTCGCTCGGCTGCTGCGGGTCGGCGTTGACCGCATCGCCGTTCGCGGTCACGAGATGGCCGTTCGGCGCGAGCGCCAGCGCAAGCGGGCCGTGCAGGTGTGCCGCGTCGAAGTAGATCATCCGTCCGACGCCGCCGTTGCGATTCGTCGACGCCGCGTTCTGGATCGCGAACACGGCGTTGTCGCCGGTGGACGCGACATACAGCACGTCGCTGTTCGGGTCGTAAGCGAGGCCGGTCGGGCCGACGACGAGCGCACTGGGATCGGTTCGATTCACATAGCCCGACGCGATGACGCGCGAGCCCGGCAGCATCGTGACGCCGTTGTCGCCGATCGCGAGTTCGATGCGCGAGACCGTCCCGTTCAGCACGTTCGACACGAACGCGGTCACGCGCTGGCCGCGATCGATCACGGTCATGTCCCACGGCCCGTCGAGCAGCGCCGCACTGCTGAGTTGCGTGACGAGATTGCCTTGCGGACCGATGACGAGCAGCGACCCCGGCGGCACGACGGTCTTGCCGTCCGGCGCCGGGACGTTGCCGACCAGCACGAAGCCGCTGCGCAGCACCGCGAGCGCGGTCGTCAGGCCGAGATTGCTGCCCTGGAAGAAGGCCGCCGGCGTCTTGCCGGGCGACAGCTTCACGATCGTCGTGCCGGTGCCTTGCGTGTTCGACGCCGCGTTGAAGTTGGACACGACGACATCGCCGGGTTTCAGCGTGCTCCAGCTCGGCACGCCGCGCGGCACGAACGCGATGCCGTACGGATTGACATCGCCGTTGGCGGGCACGGTCGACGCGGTAAACGATGGAATCGGCAAGATGATGTCGCTGCCGCCGGCCCAGGCGAACGCCGACGACAACGCGACCAGCCCGGCGCCGCATGCCGCGCGGCATAGCGAATGCGCAAGCGTGCGCCGGACGCGCGCGACGACCGGCGGATCAACCGCAAGGACGGGCGTGGCGGGGGAACGACAGGAGGGGAGAGGGTCCATGGCATGACTCCGGTTGATGATCGCGAGCAGTCATCCCGGCTGCCGGCCTGCGCAGCCGACGGGTGTCCGGCGCAGGTTCGCGATCATGCTGTTGCCGCGTGAACCCACGCTCGAAATAAACGGATGGCGACGGCCGGATATTCCATTCCGTTACCGATGTTGCAGGCGAGCCGGCGGCCATTGTTCGTCGCAAGGGCGATGCGGCCTGACAAGTTGAAATCCGACCCGCCGTCGGCCGATAATCGTCCGGCATCGCTTTCCCCCTCTCCCAGTCCAACCGTAATCGGAAAACGCCATGTCCTACGACAACAACAACCCGTTCGCCAAGATCCTGCGCGGCGAGCTGCCGTGCGTGAAAGTCGCGGAAGACGACGCGACCCTCGCGATCATGGATCTGATGCCGCAGGCCGACGGCCACGTGCTCGTGATCCCGAAGGAGCCGGCCGTGCAGATCTTCGAGTTGTCCGGCGATGCAGCCGCGGCCGGCATCCGCATGACGCAGCGCGTCGCGGCGGCGGTGCGCGCGGCGCTCGAGCCGGACGGCGTGTTCATCGGCCAGTTCAACGGCGCGGCCGCCGGCCAGACGGTGCCGCATGTGCACTTCCACGTGATTCCGCGCTGGGAAGGCGCCGAGTTGCGGATGCATGCGCGCGAGATCGCCGACGCGGCGACGCTCGAAGCGCTTGCCCAGCGCATTCGCGCGCGTTTCGTGTAACGCGTCGATTGCACGCGGCGACTGCACGGCATGGCGTACCGGCCCGCCGCCGTGCCAACGCCTGTTTCAGCGGTCATGCGAGGTAACACGTGTAACCGCCGGCGAAACTCGTCTCGGCCCACCCGGCGCTAGACTCCGCGCATTGCTTCACCGAGCGACAGGAAGGGCGGATCGCCTCTTCGTGCCGGCCGCCGCTTTTCACGGCGACAAGGCTTTCGCGAGGTGCCATTCGTCTTTCGCGCCGGGAATCGAGCCATGACCAGACTTCTCATCACGCTTGCCCTGATCGGCGGCCTGTCCGGCTGCTATGTCGCGCCGCCGTACGGCTACGCGCCCGCGCCGGCCTACTACGGCTATGCGCCGGCGTATTACGCGCCGCCCGTCAGCGTCGGGATCGGCGGCAACTTCCGCATCCGCTGATCGGGCACTGGGCGTAGCTGCTGGCCGCATCGGTCAGCGCCACCGCGTGGCGCCGGCGACGCGCGCGGATTCGCGTATCGCATGACGGTGGTGCGCAGCGCGGCGTGCTCGCGCTTCCTATACTTCACAGGAAAGCGCATTCCGCGTTCCGGTGAGGCAGCCATGGCAGTCACCCGCAAGGTCGCAGTCGCGTCGGCCATCTCCACGCTCGTCTACCTCGGGCTCGCGGTACTCGGCAGCGGCGGGTTCGCGGCCTTCTTCTCGCATCCACCGCTGACCGTCGTCGTCGTCGCGACGCTCGCGATGGCCGTCGCCGCGCTGTTCACCGAAGGCAACCTGAGCAGTGGCGAGCGCGAGAATCGCGACAACCGCTGGGTGCTCGCGGCGTTCGGGGTGAGTGGGTTTCTGCTCGCATACCTGCCCGCGCTGACCGACCGGCTCGACTTCTGGACTTTCGGCGGCGAGGCGGTGCGCTGGATCGGCGTCGTGTTGTACATCGTGGGCGGTGTGCTGCGCATCTGGCCCGTATTCGTGCTCGGCAAGCGCTTCAGCGGGCTTGTCGCGATCCAGCCGGGCCATACGCTCGTGACTGATGGCATCTACCGCCGCATCCGCAATCCGAGCTATCTCGGCCTGGTCGTCAATTCCGTCGGGTGGGCGCTGGCATTCCGCTCGGGTGTGGGCTTGCTGCTGGTCGTGCTGACGATGGTGCCGCTCGTCGCGCGCATCCGCTCCGAGGAGGCGCTGCTGCGTACGCAATTCGGCACCGAATACGACGCGTATTGCGCGCGGACCTGGCGTCTGCTGCCGGGCGTGTACTGACCCTCTTCATTTCTTTCCCACCGCCGTTTCGGGCGCTGCCCACGATCCGTTCCCGATGTGTTGCCACGTGTGTCGCAAACGTGCGACGCCGTGCATGGGCGGCCTGTCGTTCCACAGGGCCGGACCCTCGGCGAAGCCAATGCTGGCGTGGGTTTGCGGGCATTCCGGTGCGGCCGTTCGAACGCGCTGATTCGTAAACAACTTGTTACCAGAATGTCCACGGCAAGGATGGGGGACCGGTGCTATTCTTCGCCGCAAGCTCATTGAAATGAATTGGTCCGCGGTTCGGCACAATGCCTGACACGACGTCGATCGATTCAGATCGTCGTACCGAGCGGACCTTCAATAACCAGATTGCGAACAAGGAAGAATACGGGAATGTGGAAGAAAATCGCCCCCGCTCTCGTCGTCGCCGCTTTGACCGGCGCGACTGCACTGCCGGCCATGGCAGGTGACATGAACAACGCGCTTGGCGGCGCGCTCGGCGGGGTAGCCGGCGCAGCGGTCGGCGGTGCGCTCGGTGGCAGCACGGGCTCGGTGATCGGCGGCGCCATCGGCGGCGGCGCGGGTGGCGCGGTGACGTCGAACCGTCGCGAGCGCACCGGCGCGATCATCGGCGGCGCCCTCGGCGGCGGCGCAGGTACCGCGGCAGGCAACGCGATGGGCGGCCGCACGGGCGGCCTGCTGGGTGCGGCGGTCGGCGGCGGCGCCGGCGCGGCGCTCGGCGGCAACATGTCGCGCAGCTCGTACGAGCGCGATTACGGCGGTCGCGGCGATCGTGGCTACCGCCACCGCAAGCATCACCATCACCGCGACTGGGACTGATTGCCGCTGGCGCGGCTCGGTGCGCGAACCGCGCACCGGCGCGCCGACGGCGTCGGCACCCGACGCGAGATTCGGCCCAGCGGCCTGCCGGGCCGTCATCGCCGGCCAGATCGGCGAATACCCTTCCGGCTTCCTCAGCCGCGGCCAGATGCCCGATCGACGGGCCGGCAAGTTTCCCGCCTCGCTGTATTTCCCCGCTTTCCGACTCCATCGACTCTCGTGACTGAATGCGTCCGAGTAGTGCCGATACCATTCGCGTTCCATTCGATTTCCGTTGGCCCCGTTCTGCGGCCTGACGGGGGCTCGTGACTGGCGCGGTGCGGCTTGCCGCCGTGCGCACGTTGGCGCGATCCAGTCCGCGTAACCGGATGTATCGCGCACCGCGTGTGTCGCTGCAGCGGCTGCGGCTTTTCACCTGTCCTGTAGCGTCCCGGCGAACGTGCGCGTTGCCCCGCCCGTCAGGATTTCCCTGATAGCCAGACCGTCGCTTCGCGCGTCCTCACCGCGTATCGCGGCTGCCGGCTGGTAGTGGGAAATCGAATGGAATCCATCGCAACATTTAATTGGTCGATTGCGAACGACTTCGCTATCGTCGGCGATGCTCGCGTACGGCATCGCACCGTGCCGCTGGCCGCGCCTCGCCGCATGATCGCGAGCGCCACGGCCCGGTCGCCGGCCCCACAAGCACGGGCCGCTACGTCCGAAGAACCGGACGAACCCGTCGCGAAGCCTGGCCGACCGAACGAAGGCGCATGCGCCTTCAAGCCACCCCGGCAACGATGTCCCGCCGCCGCATGCGTGCCCCACGCGCGTACGTGCCGCCCGATGCCGTTGGCACCCGGGGCCGGACCAACCCATTGCCTGGATGCACTATGTCTAAGACAACGTATTACGCGCCGCATGGCGGCCACCCGCCGCAGACCGATCTGCTGACCGATCGCGCGATGTTCACCGAGGCGTACGCGGTGATCCCGAAGGGTGTGATGCGCGACATCGTCACGAGCTGGCTGCCGTTCTGGACGAACACGCGCCTGTGGGTGATCGCCCGCCCGCTGTCGGGTTTCGCGGAAACCTTCTCGCAGTACATCGTCGAAGTGAACCCGGGCGGCGGTAGCGACAAGCCCGAGCAGGACAAGAACGCCGAAGCGGTGCTGTTCATCGTCGAAGGCGAGGCCGAGCTGACGCTGCAAGGCACGAAGCACGTGCTGAAGCCGGGCGGCTACGCGTTCATTCCGCCGGGCGCGGATTGGACGCTGCACAACGTCAGCGATGCCGCGGTGCGTTTCCACTGGGTGCGCAAGCACTATCAGGCCGTCGACGGCATTCCGCTGCCGGAAGCCTTCGTGACCAACGAGCAGGACGTCGAGCCGATCCCGATGCCGGGCACCAACGGCGCATGGGTGACGACGCGCTTCGTCGACATGAGCGACATGCGCCACGACATGCACGTGAACATCGTGACGTTCGAGCCGGGCGGCGTGATTCCGTTCGCTGAAACGCACGTGATGGAGCACGGGTTGTATGTGCTCGAAGGGAAGGCGGTTTATCGACTGAACCAGGATTGGGTCGAGGTCGAAGCCGGTGACTTCATGTGGTTGCGTGCTTTCTGCCCGCAGGCGTGTTATTCGGGTGGGCCTGGGCGTTTCCGTTACCTGCTGTACAAGGACGTGAACCGTCACATGAACCTGTTGCTGAATCCGGCGCGGTAAGCGTCGTTCAGGCAGTTGGATGTGAAAGCCCGCCGGTGAATGCCGGCGGGCTTTTTTTCGGGTTCTTCGCGGGTTTCCAGGGGGCCCGTTTGACGCCCCGTTTCCGACGGTCGGGTGGCCGCGGTTCCAACGGCAGGTGTCACCTGCGGATTCAACCCGGCATCGACGGAATCCAGCCAGTGCGTGTTGCGAACCCGCCGACCGTCAGTCGGATGCCGCCGGCGACTCATTGCCCTGCGTCGCGCCACATTGATGGCAATGCGGGAAGAAGAAGAAATTCCGGCCACCGCATCCGCATACGTTGAAGAGCCGCAATCCGCAATGCACGCAGAACGTGGAGTCGTCGCCGCCGAGATTCCATTGTTTGTCGCAGGACGGGCAGCGCTTTTTCTCGAGTGAGCGAACGGCCTTTTCGTATCCGATCGTGCGCGCACGTTCTCCCTGGTCCTGCTGCAATTCGAGCCGCTTGCGTTCGGCATAGCGCTGAAAGGCCTTCATCATGTAAAGGCCGGCGAACACCGTGAGCGCAATGCCGACCAGGACCCGGACATAGCCGCCGAAATTCGGCAAGTACGGGACCAGTTCGATGAAAAATGCGCTCAGTGAAAACAGGCCGAAGCCATACACGAAAGGCCAGTAGCGCATCTTGCGATAGCGCACGAACAGCCAGATCGCCATCAGCAGAATCGGCAGCGTGAGCGCAAGCCGCAGTCCGAACACCTGCAACTCGTAATGCCGGTTCGCCTTTTCGAAGCGCTGTTGGGCTGCCGCGTCCGCGTCGGCGATTTGCGTGTCGACTTGAGTCTGCTGCGACGCCAGGGCCCGTTGCTGGTCGCCGATCGCATCGATCTGATGCTGCCAGTTGACGACCACGGCCTGGAGCGTATCCAGCTTGCGAGTTCGCGCCAGAATGTCCGGGTCCCTCGCACTGTCTCCCGTCACCGAGCGGGTTGCCAGCCAGTTGCGGAAACTTTCTTTCTCGGCCGCGTACTCCTTCGCGGCGCGTCCGCGAGCCACCTCCATCGCGTCGGCCTTCTCGGCAAGCGCGTCGTGCCGAGCCTGCAGATCGCGCCGGGCTGCATCCAGCCGCGCCTTCAATGGCGCATCCGCGAATTGCTCGACGACGGGCGGCCCGCCCCTCGGAGCGAAGGCCATGTCGCGAATCACGAGACTGCCGAGCATGTTCAGAAAGACAGCGAAGATGATCGCAATTACCCACGAGGCTATCCGCAGGAGACGTGCCGGACTGGTCAGGCCGTCGCTGGAAGTCATCATTGTTTTGCCTTTGTTGGAATGGTTATATAAGCGGGCTTGATTGTCGACGATTCCCGCACCCTTGTCGAACGTCCCCTCCTGGCCGGGAGCCGTCGGTCTTCCCGCGTTCCCCGGGAATTCATGATGAACCCGTTTTCACGGGCGATGCGTGTGGCTACAGGCCGAGCGCAGCCGCCGCGAGCGTCGCGACCTGCAGCCGTGTATCGGGCGACAGGCCGTCTTCGATCAGCCACACGGCCGACAAACCCGACCACGCGAGAATCCACTGCAGCAACCGGCGCCTATCGAGCCGTGCAGCATCGGCCACGACCATGACACGCCGTTCGAACCGCACCGGATCGACCGCAACGTCGTGCGACGGATTGCAGAACAGGTTCGCATAGTCGAACGCGCGATCGCCGCGCAGCCCTTTCGGGTCGATCGCACGCCAGCCGCGATCGCCGAAATGGAGGATGTTGCCGTGATGGATGTCGCCGTGCAGGACGACTTCGTCGACGGCCGGCCCGTCCAGCAGCTGGCGCGCGATCGTTCCCGAGCAACGAAGCATGTCATTGCCTGAAGCGTCGGACAGCAGCGCCTGAAACCAGTCATGCAGCGGCACGACCGAAGGCGGCTCCGAAGCACGATACGCATGCAGCCGCGCGACGACATCGCACGCGATGCGCATCGCATCGTCGTCATGCCCCGATGCCGAAAAGCCGGCCAGCGTCGGTTCCGGCTGCGCCCGTTCGAGCAGAATCGCATCGCCGTCGTGCAGCCACACCTGTGCGGCGCCTTGCCCGTTCCACCAGGTCATCAGCGCATTGCCGCGACGTTCTTCGTCGCAGGTAGCGACTTTCAACATCGCCGGCCGCGATTGCCAGACGACGGGCAGCAGGCCGCCGCTAGCGGTCAGGATCGGGCCGCCGTCAGGAACGAGGCCCCACAGGCCAAGGTATCGATCGAACATCACACGATGCTACCGCCGAACCTGCTCGCGCGCAGCATGGTTCGTCCAACGGTGCGTCACGCGGTCGCAGATGCGACGTGCAGGGCCCCGGCTCACTTTCCTAAATAAAATTTAGCCAGCCAAACTTTGGCTAAAGAATGTTCCGGTTTCGCCCCATCCCTTCGACAATGCGCGCCTTTCGTGACCGTCGGTGCCTCTCGCGCACCGGCCGTCGCAGCATCGAAGAAGGAGCCCGACATGACCGACCACACCGCATCCCCGCCGCCGCCATCCGCGCCACCGCCACGCCGTCGCCGTGTGTGGCGCACGCTCGCGGGCGCGCTGCTCGGCCTGACGGTCGCCTGCGCGGGCATCGGCGCATGGACGATCCAGCGCATCTGGACGCAGTTGCCGTCCGTCGAGCACCTCGCCGTCTATCGTCCCGCGCTGCCGCTGCGGATCTTCTCGCGCGACGGCGACCTGCTGGCCGAATACGGCGTCGAGCGGCGCGAGTTCGTGCCGCTCGAACGCATCCCGCCGCTGATGCGGCAGGCGCTGCTCGCGGCCGAGGACGCGAAGTTCTACCAGCACGGCGCGGTCGATTTCAACGGCCTCGCGCGCGCGACGTTCGCGAACGTCGTGACGGGGCAGCCGGGGCAGGGCGGCAGCACGATCACGATGCAGGTCGCGCGCAACTTCTACCTGACACGCGACAAGGTGCTGAGCCGCAAGCTCGCCGAGATCCTGATGGCGACCAAGCTCGAACGCGAGTACAGCAAGGACAAGCTGCTCGAGCTGTACATGAACGAGATCTATCTCGGCGAGCGCGCCTACGGTTTCGCGGCGGCCGCGAACGTGTATTTCGGCAAGCCGCTCGACGCGCTGAGCGCGGGCGAGGCGGCCGTGCTCGCGGGGCTGCCGAAGGCGCCGTCCGCGTTCAACCCGGTCGTCAATCCGGCACGCGCGACCGCGCGGCGCAACTACGTGCTCGGCCGCATGCATGCGCTCGGCCAGCTCGACGACGCGACGTATCACGCGGCCGTCGACGCGCCGATCGTGCTGGCAACCACGCCGCCGCCGGGGATCATGGCGGCGCCGTACGTCGCCGAGCGCGCGCGCCGGATGATGGTCGAGCGTTTCCATGACGACGCCTATACGCTCGGTCTCGACGTGACGACGACGATCTCGATGCGCGACCAGCGCGCGGCCGAATCGTCGCTCGCCCGCACGCTGAGCCGCCAGCCGCGCGCGCAGCGCGATGCGCGCAACGGGCTCGAAGGCGCACTGGTATCGCTCGACGCGGCAACCGGCGACATGCTCGCGCTCGTCGGCGGCGCGGATTTCAACCGCAACGTGTTCGACCACGCGCTGCAGGCGTATCGCCAGCCGGGTTCGAGCTTCAAGCCGTTCGTCTATTCGGCGGCGCTGGAAAAGGGCTACTTCCCGGGCGTACTCGTCGACGATACGCAGCGCACGCTGACGCATGAGGAAACCGGCGCGCGTCCATGGCGCCCGCGCAATTTCGCCAACAACTACGAGGGCTTCATTCCGGTGCGGCGCGGCCTCATGCGCTCGAAGAACCTGGTGGCGGTCAGCCTGATGCAGGCCACCGACGCGCGCTACGTGCAGCAGCACGCGGTGCACTTCGGCTTCGACGCGCAGCGCAATCCGGCGTCGCTGCCGCTCGCGCTCGGCGCGGGCGCCGTGACGCCGCTCGAACTGGCGAGCGCGTACAGCGTGTTCGCGAACGGCGGCACGCGGATGGAGCCGCGCCTGATCCTGTCGGTGAAGCAGCGTCATGGCGGCGCGATATACGAGGCGACGGCGCCGTCGGGCGAGCGCGTCGTGTCGGCGCGCAACGCGTTCGTGATGGACAGCATGCTGCGCGACGTCGTGAAGTCCGGCACCGCGCGCGGCGCGCTCGCGCTGCGCCGCGACGACGCGGCCGGCAAGACGGGCACGTCGAACGGGTCGAAGGACGTGTGGTTCGCCGGCTACTCGTCGGGCATCGTCGCGGTCGCGTGGCTCGGCTACGACACGCCGCGTCCGATGGGGCGCGCGACCGGCGCGTCGCTGGCGCTGCCGGTCTGGCTCGACTACATGAAGACGGCCGTCGACGGGCGTACGCCGGTCGAGGCAACGCCGCCGCAGGACGTCGCACTCGTCGACGGCGACTTCGTCTATGCCGAATACACGCGCGGCACGTGCACGGCCGACGTGCCGTCGTACATCCGCAGCCGTTTCGCGTGCGGCGGGGCGGCGGCGGTGGGCGGTGCGTCCGACGCGTCGGGCAACAACGGCAAGCCTGCCGAGCCGATGCCTGCCGCGGTCGATGCGGCCGAGCGCGAACGCGTGCTCGACCTGTTCCGGACGGATGACTGACGCGCACCATGCATACGCTTTATCTGATTGCGATCGTCGCGGAAGCGATGTCGGGGGCGCTGATGGGCATGCGCCGCGGGATGGACCGCTTCGGGCTCGCGCTCGTCGGCGCGGTGACGGCGCTCGGCGGCGGCACCGTGCGCGACGTGCTGCTCGGCCACTATCCGCTCGGCTGGATCGCGCATCCCGAGTACCTGGTGATCACGCTCGTCGCGGCGACGGTCGCGTCGTGGGTCGCACGGCATGTCACGCGCATGAAGACGCTGTTCGTCACCGTCGATGCGATCGGCCTCGCGGCGTTCACGATCATCGGCTGCGACGTCGGCGCGTCGACGGGCACCGCGCCGATCATCGTCGTGCTGGCCGGCGCGATCACGGGCGTCTGCGGCGGGATGCTGCGCGACCTGCTGTGCAACGAGATGCCGCTGATCCTGCGCGAGGAGCTGTATGCGAGCGTCGCGTTCGTCACGGGCGGGCTCTATGTCGGGATGCAGCATCTCGGTGTCGATGCGGGCATCGCGACGGTCGTCGCGCTGGCGGCCGGCTTCTCGATGCGGATGCTCGCCGTGCGGCTCGGCTGGAAGATGCGGACGTTCGGCGCGGCGGATCTCGAGCATTGAGCAGGGAGGCTTGCCGGTCGCGCGGCGCTGGGCGACGGCGATGTCGGCCGGGGCGTTTGAGTGAACGCCCAGGCCGAACGGAACGTCAGTCGGCCTGCATCACCTGGAAGACGTTGCCTTCCGGATCGATGCCGTCGTACATCGTGTACGCGAACCCTTCATAGCGCTTGAGATCGTGCACCGCCACGCCGCTGCCGGCCAGTCGGTTGCGATGTACGGCGATGTCCTGGCCGATCGAGAACACGAACTTCACGTGGCTGGCTTCCGCGCGCGCTTCCGTGTGAGCCGTCACTGCGTGGCGGAACGCCGGGCCGGCGAGATGCAACGCGAGTTCGACGGCGCCAGCGCCGAGCACGACCCACTCGTTTTCGATTTCCTCGATGACGGGCAGATCAAAATACCGTTGGTAGAACGCCTTCAGCAATGCGACGTCCTGGACGTACAGGATGATGCGGGTCATCGGAAGCGGCACGTGGGTCTCCTTGAAGGGGATGCGCGAAGCGCGAATGATGCGTCGTGACAGTCATTGCCATCGATCAAGCAGGACATCGCGCGACACAAAGCTCATGCGACCTGCGGCACACGCCCGCGCTACGCCGGCACCATTACCGGCGGCGCACCGTCGCCGGTTTCCACCATCTTCACCGCGAATCCGTAGCACTGCGCGATGTGCGCCGGCGTCATCACGTCGCGCGGCGTGCCGTGCGCGACGATCGTGCCGTCGGCGAGCATCGCGATCGTATCCGCATGCCGCGCGGCGAGGTTCGGGTCGTGCACGATCGCGAGCACGCCGAGCCGCCATTCGCGTGCAACGGCGCGCACGGTTTCGAGCAGGCGGTGCTGATGTGCGAGATCGAGCGCGGCGGTCGGCTCGTCGAGCAGCAGGTAGCGCGGGCCGCTTTCCGTCGCATCGTCGTCCGGCCACAGCTGCGCGAGCACACGGGCGAACTGCACGCGCGCGAGTTCGCCACCCGACAGCGTCGTGACGTCGCGGCCGACGAGTGCATCGGCGCCCGCGCGTTCGAGCGCGCACCACGCGATGTCGCGATCGCGATGCGACGTCGCACCGCTGCGCCGCGCATGCGGATAACGGCCGAGCAGCACGATTTCGTCGACGCTGAACGGGAACGCCGGCTGCGCGGCCTGCGGCAGCACCGCGCGCAGGCACGCGAGCCGCGGTGCGTCGATGCGTGCGAGCGGTTCGCCGTTCAACGTGATGTCGCCGGTCACGCGCACGCCGTTCGGCGCGACGCCGCCGGTGAGTTCGCCGGCGAAGGTCTTCAGCAGCGTGCTTTTGCCCGCGCCGTTGCGGCCGAGCAGCGCGGTCACGCGGCCGGGTTCGATCGACAGCGACAGGTCGCGCAGGATCGCGTTGTGTCGACGGGCGACGTCGAGGTGATGGGTGGTCAGCATGATCGTCGTGAAAGAAGGGTTAGCCGCCGAGCGCGCCGCGGCTCTTCCACAGCAGCGCGAGAAAGAATGGTGCGCCGAGCAGCGCGGTCAGCACGCCGAGCGGAATTTCGGCGGGCGCGGCAACGGTGCGCGCGGCGAGATCGGCGGCGAGCGTCAGCAGCGCGCCGAGCAGCGCGGCGCCCGGCAGTACGACGCGCTGGTCGGGGCCGCACGCGAGCCGCACGCAATGCGGCGCGACGAGCCCGATGAAGCCGATGATGCCCGCGCACGACACCAGCGCGCCGACCGCGAGCGCGACCGCGACGAGCACGCGCCGCTTCAGCCGCTGCACGGGCACGCCGAGGTGCAGCGCCTCGGTTTCGCCGAGCTGCAACGCATTCAGCGCGTCGCGTTCACGCGCGAGCAGCACGCAGCCGATCGCGACGCACGGCGCGACGGCCGCCAGCGCGGACCATTGCGCGCCGCCGAGGCTGCCGAGGCTCCAGAAGGTCAGCGAGCGCAATTGCGCGTCGTCGGCGACGAACGTGAGGAGCCCGATCGCCGCGCCGACCAGCGCGTTGATCGCGATGCCGGCGAGCAGCAGCAGCGGCAACGCGAGCCGGCCGCGCGACGCGGCGAGCCGGTAGACGAGCGCGGCAACCGCGAGCGCGCCTGCGAACGCGGCGACGGGCAACGCGGCCGCGCTCACGTGTGCGGCAAAGAGCGCGGGGCCGAGCACGATCATCGTCGTCGCGCCGAGCGCGGCGCCGCTCGACACGCCGACGAGCCCCGGATCGGCGAGCGGGTTGCGGAACAGCGCCTGCATCGCGGCGCCGGTCGCGCCGAAGCCGCCGCCGACCAGCAACGCGAGCGCGACGCGCGGTGCGCGGATGTCGAACAGCACCGCGCGTGCCTGCTGCGCGGCCGCATCGCCGGTCAGCGCGGCCCAGGCTTCCGCGAGCGGAATGCGATAGGCGCCGACGCACAGCGCGACGACGGACATCGCGCATACGAGGCAGGCGAGCGCGGCCAGCGCGAACGGGGCGAAACGGCGCGACGTGCCGATGCGCGCGGCACCGGCGCTTGACGCGGGCGACGATGCGGGGAAAGGCGAAGCGTGAGCGGGCATCGGGTCGATCCGGAATCAGGCGAGCGCATCCGACAGGCGTCGGTGCAGGGTCGTGACGGCGAGCGGCAGACGCGGGCCGAAGCCGAGCAGGAACAGCGCGTCGAGCGCCACCACGCGCTGCGCGCGGCCGGCCGGCGTCGCGCCGAAGCCGGGCGTCGCGAGCAGCGCGGCGCGACCGCCGACGGCCGCGAGCCCTTCGTCGGAGATCAGCACGACGTCGGGCGCGGCGGCGGCCAGCGCTTCGGTCGTCAGCGGCTTGTAGTGATCGAAGCCCTGCATCGCGTTGCGCGCGCCCGCGTAGCGGATCATCGCGTCGGCGGCCGTGCGCTGGCCGGCGACGAGCGCCTGGTTGCCGGTATGGTTCAGCACGAACAGCACGCGCGGCGGCTGAGCGCCGCCGGGCGCACGGGCAGCGACCGCGTCGCGCGCGGCCTGCCAGTCGCGGTCGAAACGGTGCAGCAGCGCGGTGCCCGCGTCGCGCACGTCGAGCGCCTGCGCCACGCCGGTGATCTTCGCGCGCACCGATTCGACGTCGTGGCGTTCATCGAACGTCGTTACCGCGACGCCGGCGTTCTTGACTTGCGCGATCGCGGTGGGCGGGCCGGCTTCGGCCGACGCGAGCACGAGATCGGGCCGCAGCGACAGCAGCCCCTCGGCCGACAGCGCGCGCTGGTAGCCGACCTTCGGCAGCCGCTTCGCGGCGTCGGGGTACGTGCAGGTCGTGTCGGCGCCGACGAGCCGGTAGCGCGGCGTTTCCGCGCCGCCGAGCGCGAACGAGGTTTCCGCGAGTGCGCCGCCGATCACGACCACGCGTTTCGGCGCAGCTGAAGCACCCTGAGCGAGCACGCTGCCGGGCAGCGCGCCCGCGAGCGCGCCGGCCGCCGCGCTCGCCAGCACCGCGCGGCGGCGCGGATCGAACGGCCGCGCGCTCACCGCGCGCTCCCGCGTGCCGCGGCCGGCAGCGTCGCGACGAGCGCGCGCCAGTCGTCTCGTTCGACCTTGCCGGGCTTGCGCTCGCCGAACAGCAGCGCGACGTGGTCGCCCTGCCGGTCGAACAGTTCGAGCGACGTGACGATGCCGTCGCTGGTCGGCTTCTTCACGACCCACGCGGCGGCGATCAGGTCTTCGCGCACGTGCAGGTTGAAGCCCGGGTCGAGAACGTTGATCCACGCGCCGACCTCGCGCACGTTCGCGACGGGGCCGGTATGGATCTGGATCATCCCCGCGTTGCCGACGAACACCATGATCGGCTGGCCGCTCCGAGCGGCCTGCTGGAGCACGTGGCGCAGCGCATGCGCGGTTTCGACCGGATACGCGTATTGCGGATCGGCGAGCCGCAGCGCCTGCATGCGGCTCACACCGAAGCGCTGCGTGATCCCGAAGAACTGGTGCGTGTCGGTCATCGCGTCCCACGCGGCACGGAAGCCGGCGACGTCGATCTCGGTGTCGGCGCGCTCGGGCGTTTTCGGCGCGGCGGGCGCGACGTCGAGGCCCGGCTCCTGCGACGGCGCACGCCAGCGCTCGACGAATGCGTCGTACGCCGCGTGGTCGCTGTGCGCGCGCAGGTAGACCTTGTGGATCGCATGACCCTGCGCGTCGAAGAACTGCAGGCTCTTCAGCGGGCCGTGCGCGGTCTCGTCGCGTACCGCGAACGCCGATACCCAGTGACGATAGAAGATGCGCAGGTCGATATCGCCGAGCGCGAGGCCGACGGGGCCGTCGTGGCTCATCTGCGCATATTCGCCGTCCTTTTCGTGGACAGCCGTGTCGTTGCGCGTGAGCGCCATCACGCGGCCGAGGCGCGGCATTTCCTCGAACATCGCCGGAAAGCGCGCGTCGAGCCGCACGACGTGCTCGCCGACGAACGCGGCGAGCGCCTCGCCTTCGCTGACGCCGAGCGCCTGCGCGACGTCGCGGTTGCGCAGCTGGCGCTCGGTCTTGAGCTGGATGAACGCGTCGCGCAGCGCGGCGGCTGCGCGGGCCGGCGTGGCCGGTTGACCGGGAAGGGCGGATTGCATCATGTCGGACTCCTTCAAGTAACGGTTGGGGTGGCAGCGCGGGCGACGCGCATCAGAAATCCACTTTCATGCTGACGGCGACCGTGCGGCCGGACGACGTATACGCATCGAGCACCTGCGAATCGGCTGCGATGCCGCGCACGTCCGACCAGTTCCAGTACTTCCGGTCGAACAGGTTGCGGATGCCGATCGTCGCGCTCACGTGCTTGTTGAAGCGGTAGCCGCCGCGCAGGTCGACGACGAACGACGACGGCGGCGAGAAGCACGCCTTGTTCGAGCAGTCGGACTTGTCGATGTCCTTGTCGCGTTTCGCGGCCTGGAACAGCAGGTCGGTCTGCACGTACCAGCGCTCGGTCGGCTCGTAGCGCACGCCGAACACGGCCGAGAACGGGTTGACGGTGTTCAGCGGCTGGCTGGCCGCGCCGTCGTTCTGCGTCGAGCCCTTCGTGAACGCCATCGCCGTCTTCAGCGTGATGCCGTTCGGCATCACCCATTCGGCGCGGCCTTCGAGGCCGTGAATGCGCGCGTCGGCGAAGTTCACGTACTGGAACACGAACGGGTCGGTTGGCCGGCCGCTGCCGGCGATCGTCGTGCGCGAGATGAAGTTGCGGTAGCGGCCCGTGAACGCGGCGGCGCTGTAGCGCACGACGCCGTAACCGGTGCCGGCCTTGCCGCGCAGGCCGGCTTCGAACGTGTCGCTCGTCTCGGGCTTCAGGTTCGGATTGCCGATCGACGTGTAGCCGTACACCGGGTTCGAGAAGCTGCTGTTCACCTGGTCGGGCGTCGGCGCGCGGAAGCCGTGCGCGTACTGCACGTACGGAATGACCGCGGGCGTGATCTCGTAGAGCACGGCGACGCGCGGCGACAGTTCGTTCGCGCTCGTCGACACGGCCTTGCCGGTGAACAGCGGGTCGTTGGCGGTCGGGCTCAGCCGGTACGTGTCGAAGCGCAGGCCCGGCGTGACGAGCAGGCGGCCGTAGCCGATCTGGTCCTGCACGAACGCGCCGAACAGCGTGTAGTCGGTGTCGGGGAACGCCTTGTTCGGGAACGCCTCGCCGACGCCCGGCACCGTGCCGTCGCGCAGGTTCGTCACGCGCGACACGCTGCCGTCGACGCCGTAAAGCAGCTTGTGCGCGAACGGGCCGGTCGCGAAGCCGCTTTCGGCGAACGCGGAGCCGCCGAACGTGCGCTCCTTGTACTGGTTGTCGCGCGAACGCGAAGCCGCCCGGCCGCGCGTCTCGAACGCGTACTGGTCCTGCTTCGCGTCCTGGTAGTAGAACTGCACGTGCGCGGTCTGGAACCAGCGGAACCCATCGTCGCGGAAATCGTAGTCGACGCTGAAGCGGTTGCGCTCGAGCCGGTCGTAGGTCGTGAGGCCGAGCGTGGTCGGCGGGCTGATCGCCGACAGCACGTCGGTGCTCACGCGGCGCTGCACCGTTTCGGCGGTGAACCTGATCGTGTCGCGCGTGGTCGGCGTCAGCACGAGCTTGCCGAGCAGCGATTCCGAATAGACGTCCTGCGGGTTCGACGTGGTGCGCAGCGTGCTCGCCGAGTTGTTGCTGCCGCGCGTGTCGACCTCGTGGCCGCGCCGCCCGTCGGCGATGATCATCCCCTGCACGCGATCGTTGCCGCCCGCGGCCGACACGGTCGCGCCGACGCTGCGGTCGGCCGAGTCGTAGCTCGGCCGGAACGAGAAGTAATAGGGTTTGTTGTAGATCGACAGCAGGTCGCGCGGATCCTTCGTGATGAAGTTCACTGCGCCGGTCAGGCCGTCGCTGCCGTACAGCGCCGAGGCCGGCCCGCGCAGGATCTCGATGCGCTTGAGCGTGTCGAGATCGGCGTAGTCGCCGCGCCCCGCTTCGAGCGGGCCGAACGAAAACGCATTCGGCAGGCGGATGCCGTCTTCCATCAGCAGCACGCGATTGCCTTCGAGGCCGCGGATGTTGATGCTCGAATCGCCGTCGCGGCCGCCGCCGAGCGCGGCGCTGCCGGGCCGGTACGCGGTGCGGCGCACCGTGACGCCCGGCTCGTAGCGCAGCGCGTCCTTGATGTTGGTGGCCTGCTGTTCTTCCAGATCCTCGTCGGTGATCACCGACACGGACGCCGCCGTGCGGCTCGCGGCCGTGGCGGTGCGGGTGGCCGTGACGGTGACGGGATCGAGCAGCGCCGCATCGCCGCGCGCGGACGCGGCGACGAGGAGGGCGGCAGGCGGGTTGGCGCCTTGCGGCGTCGAATCGGCGTGAGCCGTGGCGGCGGACAGGCCGAACGCGCCGAACAGCGCGGCACAGATCGGCCGCCGCGCCAGCGTATAGCAATGCACAGGTGGTCTCCCATTGATGATGACAAGCCCGAAGGCTGGCTGGGTGACGCGTTCACCTGGCTGGCCCGCCCGCGCACGGAAGGCGGCGAGCGGCGAATTGAAAGGCAACTGATAACTTTACCAGTGTAAATGAGAATTATTATCAATACAAGAACGGAAAGCGGCTCACGTGGGTGAGCGCTTACCTGCGTGGCTCGGGCGAGCCGCGGCGGGAAATTCAGGAAAAACGCGGGCGCGAACAGGCCCTAAGCCAGCGCTTCGATGCGGATCAGCAGGTTGCGCGCATGCGTGATGAACGCATCGTGCGTCGCGCGATCGCCGTGGCTTTCGAGGCCGGCCTGCTCGGCGAATGCGATCTGTTCGGTGTAGAGGTCGACGAGCGCTCGGCGTGCGTCAGGGGGAAGCGCGCGGATCATCGACACGATCAGCAGTTCCTGCGCGCGAAGCGTGCCGGACAGCGTCTGGACGTTCATGCTGGCCTCCATCGGACGATGCGGCGGCGAGCCGCTCTTTCCATACTAGGCGGTCGCAGCGCAGGCGCGGTGTTGGCGACGAGGAGGCGGAATGTGATTCGACGCGGTAATCGACGCTGCCGTTGCGCGGCGCGAAATGCGCCACGCGTGGCCGGCGCACCGCGAATCGAAGCGTGCAGGGAGGCGAACGGAATCAGCCGACGGCTTTCGCCGCCTGCGCATCGCGCACGACCTGCGCGACGCGTTCGACGAACTCGACGTCGACGCTCGACAGCGCTTCGCGCTTGCCGTCGGGCATCTCGACCATCAGGCGATACGTGACGTCCTGCGTGGCCCAGGCGAGATAGCCGACGACGGCGAGCATCACGCCGACGACGAGCGCGGCGCTCGATCCGGCGATGCCGCCTGCGACGGCGACGGCCGCGCCGATCAGCGCGATCAGCGACGGCACGAGGCGGTTCTTCGGAATCTTGACGACATCGACCTGGCGGATGTCACGGAGTGCGAATACCTGCCCGGCGGCCGACAGGCCGTTGCGCGTGATCATCACGCCACGTTCGTTGAATGCGTTTTCCATCGTGTGTTGCGTGGACGAAAACGCGCAGCGTAGCAGGTTTCGTTGCGGCATCAAACGAGACCGACTGCCGCACGATGGGTGCGGCGCGGGTGAAACCAGGCAAGCGGATGGAGCGGGAAGGGGTTCAGAACTGCAGGCGGCCGTCGCCGTAAAGCCGGCCCGGCACGTGCGAGGCGACGACCTCGGCGATCTCTTCGTCGGTCGATTCGGCCGGCACGATCTGGCGCCGCGCGGGCGCGTCGAGATGCATCGTCCATTCGACGAGGCGATACGGCCGGCCCCACGGGCGCTGCATTTCGACCGATACGCGGCAGCTCTGGACCGGCATCGAGTGTTGGCACGTCAGAATCGCGTGCAGATGGCTGAAAACGGTATCTTCGATCATCATGGCCTCCGATCCTGTCTTGTCTTGTGGGCAATCGATGGCGGCGCCGTCGGCGGTAAAAAAAAAGCCGCCGATGTTCAGGCGGCCAACAGGGGGGGTGAGAGCATCCTCTCAGCCCAGAATTAAGCGAAACTTAAAAGCCCATAAAAAAGCGCCCCGCGTGGAGCGGGGCGCTTCTTGCCGTCGTGATCCGCGTGTTAAGCGGATGCTTTAGAACTTGTGACGGATACCGATACGTGCGGCGATCTGGTTCTTCGAACCCGTGCCCGACGTATTGAAGTAGCTCGTGCTCGAGCCGATCTGCGCTTGCACGCCCTTGCCCGACGCTTGCTGGTACACGACCAGGCCGTACACGTCCGTACGCTTGCTGAGTGCGTAGTCGGCGATACCGTTGACCTGGTTCCAGTGCCACGAGTTGCCGCTCTGCGTGGCGTTCGTGTACGTGTAGCCGAGGCCGCCCGACAGAGCCGGCGTGAAGGCGTACTTCGCGCCTGCTTCATACGCGTTGTAGAACGTGCCGCCCGCGCCCGACACGGTCGAGAACTGCGTACGCGTCCACAGCAGCCATGCCGTTGCCGGGCCCCAGACGTAGCGGCCACCGACGCCGTACGTGCGCAGGTCGCGGACGTTGCCCGTTGCGATATTCGCGATCGTCGTCGAGAAAGCCGGCGTCGACTGGCTCGGGAAGCGGATGTCCGTGTACGCTGCGCCCAGCGAGAACGGGCCGTTCGCGTAGTTCAGGCCGAAGCTGTATGCGCGCGACGAGCCTGCCGTCGTCGTCGTGCCCGTCGTTGTCGCCGGTGCGCCTGCGAAGTCCGTCGAGTTCGAGAAGCCGTACAACGCGCCGAACGTGAAGCCCGAGTAGTTCGCGCTCTGGAACTTCACGGCGTTGTTGATGCGGCTCGACGTGAGCTGGTCGAGGTCGTTCACGTGGTACGCGTAGTTACCCGCGACCGTGTTGCCGCCCGTCGAGTAGTTCGAGCCGAGGATGTCGGTCGAGAACGAGTACTGGCGGCCGAACGTGACCGTGCCGTATTGCGACTGGCTCAGGCCGACGTAAGCCTGGCGGCCGAAGATCGCGCCACCCTGGCCGATCGTGCCGTTACCGCTGTTGAAGCCGTTTTCGAGCACGAAGATCGCCTTCAGGCCGCCACCGAGGTCTTCGGTGCCGCGCAGGCCCCAACGGCTGCCCTGGGCAACGCCGTCGTCGTACTTGAACAGCTTGCCCGTACCGCCGTTGGCGGTCTTGCTGTGGTTCACGTAGCTGATACCGGCATCGATGACGCCGTACAGGGTCACGCTGCTTTGTGCGTGCGCCGTGCCGGCCGTTGCTGCCAGAGCGGCGATGGTCAACAGTTTCTTGTTCAAAGGGTTCTCCGAGCGAATAAATGGCGTGTCCAGTTGCGGTTCCGGCGCTCTCTATGGGCGCTTTCACGTACCGGCGGCAACTTTATCGAGGGGCCACGTAATGAATATGACAGCGACTGTCATATGAAGAATCTGTGGCGTCGATGCGACACCGAATTCTGCCCGGTTGTATAGCCGGTGGTTATACCGATTCAGACTGAGATTCGACCGGAATCAGGAATATGCACATGAAATAAGCTTGGTTGGCGGCGTTCCGGCCCCATGCCACGATCCGTGTTCCAACAAACGACACGGGACAGAGGACACCATGCGACGTTCATTCCTGACCGGCCTCGGCGCACTCGCCGCCGCGCTGGCATTCGCGGCGCCCGGCGCCCACGCCGACTCCCAAACGCTGAAAATCGGCACGATGAGCGGCCCCGACGCCCAGATCTGGACCGAGGTGACGAAGGTCGCCGCGCGCGAAGGTCTCGCGATCAAGGTCATCGAATTCAACGACTACGTGCAGCCGAACGCGGCGCTCGATTCCGGCGATCTGGACGCGAACGGCTTCCAGCACCAGCCGTTCCTCGACAGCCAGATCAAGCAGCGCGGCTACAAGATCGTCAACGTCGGGCTCACGTACACGGCGCCGATGGGTTTCTACTCGAAGAAGATCAAGTCGCTCAAGGACTTGCCGGTGGGCGCGAAGGTCGGGATCCAGAACGATCCGTCGAACGGCAATCGCGCGCTGCTGCTGTTGCAGAAGTACGGCGTGATCAAGCTGAAGCCGGGCGTCGGCGCGAACGGCGTGAATGCCACGCCGCTCGACATCGCCGAGAACCCGAAGAAGATCAAGATCGTCGAGCTTGATTCCGCGCAGCTGCCGCGTGCGCTGCCCGACGTCGATGCCGCGTCGATCAACACCGACTACGCGGTGAAGGCCGGGCTCACGCCGGTGAAGGATGCGATCGCGATCGAGGATCTGCGCGGGCCGTACGCGAACCTGATCGCGGTGCGCGCGCAGGACAAGGACAAGCCGTGGGTGAAGAAGCTCGTCGCGGCTTATGAATCGGACGACGTGCGCAAGTTCATCGACCAGAAGTTCGGCGGCGCGATCATCCCGGCGTTCTGAACGTTTTCACGTACCGGATGGCCGGATATCGACGATCCGGAAAGCCAATCGCCCGCGCAAGCGGGCGATTTCGTTGGTGCGGGCGGGTATGCGCGATACGTGCGCGCCGTGCTCCGGCGCGCACACCGGCCGCTCAGGCCGACAGCAGCGAACCCGTGCGGATCGCGGTCGCGCCGGCAATCCGCGCGACTTCCATGCCGGCCGTCGCGAAGCGTACGATCTGGCGCGCGTACAGCACGCCCGACACGCTGCTCTTCAGCGTGACGACGCGATCGGTCAGCGGATCGACGATGTCGGCCACGGCCTGGCCGGCCTCGATCATCACGCCGACCGGCGTGCGGAACACGATCACGCCCGACACCGGCGCGACGAGCGGATCGGTGCCCGCGAGCGGCGTGGCCGGATGCGCGAGCGGCGGCAGCGGCGCCGGCGTGCCGTCGACGACCCCACGCTCGGTCAGGTATTCGACGATCGCCTGTGCGTCCTTTTCGGCGAACTCGTACGACACGTCGCGCTCGCTGCGCAGCTCGATCGTGACGGAAATCGCGCCGTTCGGGATCGGGAAGCGGTCGCCGAAGCGGTTGCGCAGGTCCGACCAGCAGAAGCTGTGGATCTCGTCGAACGGGTTGCCGACCGAATTCAGCGCGAGCAGCGACGCCTGCGCGTCGAGGTAGCGCGACAGCGGCTCGACGTCCGGCCACAGATCGGGATTCGTGTAGAGGTGCATCACCGCATCGCTGTCGCAGTGCAGGTCGAGCACGATATCGGCGTCGAACGACAGCTTCTGCAGCGCGAGGCGCTGCGAGTCGAGCTCGGTGCGCGGCTTCTGCTCGTCGAGCGCTTCGCGCATCGCGGCGCGCACGGCGACGAGGTTGTGCTGCGCGTCGTGAGTCAGGCGGTGTTCGACGCGCGGCAGCACGAGCGCCGCGAGATCGTAGAAATTGCGGTTGAAGTTCTGCATCGAGCCGAGCTCGAAGCGGCCGAGGTGATCGCCGAACACGTGTTGCGACAGGCCGATCGGGTTCGGCACCGGCACGATGACGACTTCGCCGCGCAGCTTGCCGG
The DNA here is from genome assembly GCF_002223365.1 of Burkholderia sp. AU6039. Classification (NCBI taxonomy): domain Bacteria; kingdom Pseudomonadati; phylum Pseudomonadota; class Betaproteobacteria; order Burkholderiales; family Burkholderiaceae; genus Burkholderia; species Burkholderia sp. AU6039. The sequence continues at coordinate 125,115 of NZ_NKFK01000006.1, read as the reverse complement.
CCGTCTCGAGCGCGGCGATCTTGCGGCGCAGCAGGGTGGCGACCAGCATGCCGGGCAGTTCGTCCGCGTGCAGCGACGACTGGATATAGACCTTCTTGCCGCCGCGCGGGCCGTAGTGAAAGCTCGTGATCTGGCGTTCGGTACCGACGGCGGGGGAAATCAGCGGATGGGTCTGCGTTTGCATGATGGGGGAGTGCGGCGCAGCCGCGAATGATCCGGTGTGCGTGGAAGATCGATTGTACGTTGCCTTCCTCGCCGCCATCAAACCGGCGCCAGAACACGCCGTTTCCCTTTGAGAATCATCAGGTTGAGGCGGAAAAAATAACGCTGCCGGCACGGCCCGCGCAAAAAAAACGGGCTCCTTGCGGAGCCCGTTCGTGCCGAGGCGAAGCGTGCGCTTGCCGGGCGGATTACTTGCCGTAGACGTCGAAATCGAAGTACTTCTTCGCGATCTTGTCGTACGTGCCGTCCTTGCGCATGCCGGCGATCGCGCCGTCGATCTTCGCCTTCAGGTCGGTGTCTTCCTTGCGCAGGCCGATGCCGGCGCCGTTGCCGAGCGTCTTCGGATCGTCGATGTCCTTGCCGGCGAAATCGAAGTTCGCGCCGCGCGGCGTCTTCAGGAAGCCGATTTCAGCCTGCACCGCGTCCTGCAGCGCGCCGTCCAGACGGCCCGAGATCAGGTCGGCGTAGACCTGGTCCTGGTTCTGGTAAGGCACGACGTTCACGCCCTTCGAGGCCCAGTACGTCTTCGCATAGGTTTCCTGGATCGTGCCCTGCTCGACGCCGACCGACTTGCCCTTCAGCGATTCGGCCGTCGGCATCAGGCCGGTGCCCTTCTTCGTGACGAGGCGCGTCGGCGTGTTGAACAGCTTCGCCGAGAAGGCGATCTGTTCCTGACGCGCCGGCGTCATCGACATCGACGACAGCACGCCGTCGAACTTGCGGGCCTTCAGCGCCGGAATCATCCCGTCGAAGTCGTTTTCGATCCACACGCACTTCGCGTTCATGCGGCGGCAGATTTCGTTGCCGAGGTCGACGTCGAAACCCACAACCTTGCCGTCAGCGCCTTTCGATTCGAAAGGCGGGTAGCTTGCGTCGACGCCGAACCGCACGGTCGTCCAGTCCTTCGCATACGCGGTGCCTGCCGATACGGCGAGCAGGGCTACGGTCACAGCCGCAAGAATCTTTTTCACTCGGTGACTCCTCGTTTTGTTCGATGGGTGCGCGGTTGTGCCGCGCCGTAAGCCTTCGGCCCGGCGCGGCTTCGCGACAGGCTGTCCGTTTCGCCCACCCGATGCGGGCGCGCGACGTGCGGAAGATTATCAAGACAAAATACCGGCAGGGCGCCTAGGACAAGCCCCGATACCGGGCCCGGCGGCGGCGCATGAGGGGCGCCGCCGTTTCAGACACAGGAACGATTCAGCCGAGCGTTTCGTTGACCGCGCGCTGCAGGCACGTGACGAATTGCGTGACGGCCGGCGTGGGCAGCAGGTCGCGCCGCGCGATGATCGACAGGTCGAAGCGCGGCATGGTTTCGTCGAGTTCGGCCGTGCGGATGCCCAGCGGCGCGACCATCGCGGCGAGCGGGCGCGTGAAGCAGCCGATCACGTCCGAGCGCGCGACGAGCCCGAGCGTCACCGCGAACGACATCGGCGAGCGCAGCAAACGTTTGGGCAGCGGCAGCCCGTGCGCCTCGAACATCCCGACCATCACACTGTGCGGAAACTGCTCGGCGCCGACGGTGACGATCCACTCGGCATCGAGCAATGCCTCTAACCGGCGGGCACGCGCAAGCGGGTGGCCTTCGCGCATCACGACGGTGAATTCGGTCGACAGCAGCGGCGATTGCGTGAAATCGCGGTCGAGCGCGGGCACGTGGTGCATCGCAGCGATGTCGAGCGTGCCGTTGCGCAACTGCGCGAGCGCGTCGGGCACCGTCACTTCCTCGAGATGCAGGCTCACGTTCGGCATCGACTGGCGGAACGCCGTCACCGCGTGCGGCAGCGCGGTCAGCGCGATCGACGGCATCGTGCCGACCGCCACGCGCCCCGACATCTCGCCTTTCACCTGCTCGACGGCCTCGACCGTGCGGCGGATATCGCCGAGCAGCTGCTCGGCGCGCGGCAGCAGCGCGTGGCCGCACGCGGTCAGTTCGACGCCGCGTACGCTGCGCGCGAGCAACTCCGCGTTGAGCGCCGTTTCGAGCTCGCGGATCGTATGCGTGACCGCGGGCTGCGTGACGCCGAGTTCGCGCGCGGCGGCGCGCAGGCTCTTGTGATGCGCGGCGGAGACGAACGCCTGGAGCTGCGCGAGGTTCAGGGGGTTGCGGATGCGGGTCATCGATCGGGTCCGGTTGGCGCGATGCTGTGGCGGGCGACGGGGTGTGGCGGAATTTGATTGTAATCCTGAAGGTTGCGTGCGCATGGGTCTACGGCGCCCTGGCTCGGGCAGGCGGCGGGCGCGGTCGTGGGCGCGACGGCGTTCGTCGCCGGGCTGGTCGTGATCAAGCCGTTTAGATGCGGGTAGCCTGCACGTGCCGCAATCGCAGGTGCGGCGAGACCCTACGCCAGCGCCAATTCGACAGCCGTCAGCGTGCGGCGCCGAATCCAGCCGCTCGCCATCCGGATCGCGAGCCAGTACGGCATGAACAGCAGCCGCGTGTGTACGGTCGGGCAATGCACGAAGGTTTCGGTGCGCAGCAGGTGCGCACCCGACGCGAGCCCGACGACTTCGAAGCGGAGCACCAGCTTCGCATCGCGCGGATCGTCGTGCCGCACGAACGCCGCCGCGTCGGCGATCTTCAGCACGCCGAGATCCGGGCGCCAGAAGCGGCCGACGAGGCCGAGCAACAGCGACGTCTCGTCACGATGCAGCGGGGTGAACGCATGGAGGCCGAAGCGTTCGCGTTCGACGCGTGTGGCGCCGGAGCGCAGCGACGCGGCAACGGCTGCCGGGAATTCGCGGACGTTGAGCAGCGCGTCGACGATCGGATCCGTGCGCATGTCGAGCGTGGCGACCGTGTCGATGATGCGCGCCGGCGCGGCATCGATCGGCTTCGATTCGTGCACTTCGTGAAAGCCGAACGACGGGATGAACGGCGGCTTGTGCGCCGACGTCCGGGTGCTCGATTCGGAGACGATGCCGAGCGCGTTCATGGGGGCTCCCGAAGGCAAAGCCCGATCGTAGCACCGGGGGCGGATTCGCGCCGCGCCGTTTCCGCGATGCGCGTCGCACTGCGCCCCATCAACAAAAAAAGCCTGGAAACTTGCGTTCCCAGGCCTGGAGACCATCAACGATGATGGTGGAGGAGACGATGTCGTCCCGATGCGCGCCGTCCTTCTGCCGGCGACGTCGCGCACGATGCGCGGTCAGATCGCCCAGCCGCCGAGATAGAACGTCACGAGCACGGTCGCGATGAGCACGGTGCCGACGTTGAGCTTGCGGAATTCGCCGCTGGCGATGCGGCCGATCACGAGCGTCGAGAAGCCGAGCATGATGCCCGTCACGATGTTCGCGGTCAGCACGATGAACACCGCGCACACGAGGCCCGACATCGCGTCGACCATGTCGTCCATGTGCAGCTTGCTCACACTGCCGAGCATCAGCAGGCCGACGTACATCAGCGCCGGTGCGGTGGCGTACGACGGCACGAGGCCCGCGAGCGGCGAGAAGAACATCACGACCAGGAACAGCAGGCCGACCACGGCGGCCGCGAGGCCCGTCTTCGCGCCGGCGGCCACGCCGACGCTCGACTCGATGTAGGCTGCCGCCGGCGCACCGCCGAGGAAGCCGGAGAAGATCGAGCTGAGCGAATCGGCGGTCAGCGCACGGCCGCCGTTGATGATGCGGCCGTTCTCGTCGAGCTGGCCGGCCTGGCCTGCGACCGCGCGGATCGTGCCGGTCGCGTCGAACACGGCGGTCATCACCAGCGCCAGCACGCTCGGCAGCACGGCCATCGACAGCGCGCCCTTGATGTCCATCGCGCCGATCAGCGACGCATGGCCCGGTGCGCTCAGCGACGGCAGCGCGAAGATGCCGCGGTACTTCACGCTCGGATCGAAGATCAGCCCGAAGATCGAGATCGCGATCACGACGAGCAGGATGCCGCCCGGCACGCGACGCTTCTCGAGGCCGAAGATCGCGGCGAGGCCGATGATCGACATGATGACCGGGAACGCGGTGATCTGGCCGAGCGAGACCGGCAGGCCGGCGCCCGGGTTCTTGATCACGAGGCCGACGTCGTTCGACGCGATCAGCAGCAGGAACAGGCCGATGCCGATCCCGGTGCCGTGCGCGACGCCCGCGGGCAGGTTGCGCAGGATCCACGAACGCACGCCGGTGACCGAGATGCCGGTGAACACGAGGCCCATCAGGAACACGGCGCCGAGCGCGACCGTCGGCGACAGCCCCTTGCCGAGCACGAGGCCGAACGCGGTGAACGCGGTCAGCGAGATCGCGCAGCCGATCGCGATCGGCAGCTTCGCCCACAGGCCCATCAGCAGCGAACCGAACGCGGTCGTGAGGCAGACCGCGACGAACACGGCGCTCGTGTCGAAGCCGGCCTTGCCGAACATGCCGGGCACGACGAACACGGAATAGACCATCGCGAGGAAGGTCGTGACGCCGGCAATGATCTCGCGGCGCTGCGTGCTGCCGCGCGACGAAATGTCGAAGTACCGGTCGATGACTCCCTTGGTGCCAAAGTCAGTTTCTTCCGCGCCGACGCCGACCGTCGGCTGCACCGGGGTATCACTCATGAGCTTGCTCCTTTATCAGCATGCTGAAACGGCCCGTAGCGAACCGTCGTCAGGGTGTCTCGTATCTAGTTGGGATTGTCGGCAACGTCGTGGGGACGAATGACGCGTGATCCGTGTCGTTCCGTGCGAATCGAAACGATCGCGTGGGTGTCGCGTCGTGCGACGCGTTGTGGTGTCGACCCCGTCACGTGTGCTTTGCCGTAGCGAAGGTTAGGCGAACCGCCCATCACGTCCCATTGGGGGAAGAGCATGCAGCGCATGTCTCAGCGCTTATATCGGCGTGCAACGGGGCTCCGTCGCGTCGACCCACGTGTATACGCCTAGTTCGAATCCGTTAAGGCGATTATTTGAATGCAGGGTCGACGGGCAAAGGGGAAGCGGGGGATGCATCGAAAATTACAAATGTCTTTCATGGTGGCCGGGCAGGCCGGTGGAATCAGGGGCCGGTGACGGGATCGGCCGCCGCGCGCAACCTGCATTCGGACGAGGGCGCCATCGCGCCGAGGCGGTTTTCGTCGCCGCCCCGGCCTCAATTGTGCGCGAGATGGTCGAGGTAGGCGCGGAACATGTCGGCCATCGCGTTCGCATACGCGTCGATTTCATCGGGCGAGCGCTCGCTTTCCGAAAACGCCTTGCCGGCCGCGGTGAGCGTGGTGATGATCAGGTCGCAGGCCAGTTCGCGCGTGGCGTCCGGTGCATCGGGCAGCGCCTCGCGCATGAACGCCTGGAATATGCGATTGCCGGCCGCCTTCGCTTCGTGTGCCTCGGGCGCGTCGCGATAGAGCGGCGCGGCGTCGTCGAGCGCGATGCGCATCCGCGCCTCGTCGCATTCCGAACGGACGAACGCGTGAACGGCCGTGCGCAGCCGCTCGGGCGGTGTCCGGTTCACGTCCTCCAGCATCCCGCGCAGCATCTCGGCCGTCTGCCGCCACTCGTCATGCTGCAGCCGGAACAGCACGGCCGCCTTGTTCGGGAAGTACTGGTACAGCGAGCCGACGCTCACGCCGGCGCGTTCGGCGACGCGCGCCATCGTGAAGCGCTGCGCGCCTTCGCTCGCCAAAACCTGAACAGCGGCCTGGAGGACGGCCTCGACGAGCTGGGTCGAGCGAGCCTGCCGAGGCTGCTTGCGCGTGGCAATCCGGGCGTTCGGGCGGTCGGTCATGCGTGGCTGGCCAATGCGAATAGTAAAACCTGAATAGTTCGTCATATTCTAACCAGGTGCACCGACGCACTCAACCTGAACCCGGAGATTCGCATGACCACCCTGACGCTCGACCCGCTGGCCTCGCTGCTGGCACGCCTGTTCGACGAAGCCGACGCCTCGTCGCCCGCGACGAGCCCGGACTTCGCCGGCCTGTCGCGCGACGAGCAAGCGCGGCTGATGCGCAGCAAGACCGACTACACCGACTTGTATGCGCGCCTGAAGGACTATCCGCTCGCGGTGTCGCGCGAGACCGGCACGCTGCTGTACATGCTCGCGCGCAGCGGCGGCGCGCGGTCGGTCGTCGAATTCGGCACGTCGTTCGGCATTTCGACGTTGCACCTCGCGGCTGCGCTGCGCGACAACGGCGGCGGCCGGCTGGTCACGAGCGAGTTCGAGCCGTCGAAGGTCGTGCGGGCGCGGGCGAACCTGGCGGCAGCCGGGCTGGCCGATCTCGTCGAGATTCGCGAGGGCGATGCGCTGCGTACGCTGGCCGCCGATCTGCCGGATTCGGTCGACCTGCTGCTGCTCGACGGTGCGAAGGCGCTGTATCCGGAGGTGCTTGCACTCGTCGAGCAACGGTTGCGGCCCGGCGCGTTCGTCGTTGCCGACAATGCCGATTTCAGCCCCGACTATCTCGCTTACGTGCGCTCGCCGGAGAACGGCTATCTGTCGGTGCCGTTCAGCGACGATGTCGAGTTGTCGATGCGGATCGGCTGAGCTTTGCGGTATCTGAACGACGGCAGGCATCCGACCGTCAACGATAGGATGACTGATCAATAGGATGCGAGAGGCGGACGACACCGCAGTGACGCCCGTCGCTTCGTGCGCCGTCGTGTGTTATTTCAGGAACACGTAGCGCGCGAAATACGGGAAGCGGCCGACCGCATGCTCGGTCGAACACGTTGCATCCGGCGGCATGCCGCCCGCGGTATCGAGCCGCTGCACGAAGCGCACGCCGGCGAGCGTGCCGGCCGTGGCCTTCGCGTCCGTTGCGGCCGGCGCCGCGGCGAGCAGGAGTTGCGGAATGCTGCCCGGGCGTGCGCTCGGCGCTTCCGCGAGTTTCTTGCCGGTGATGCGGCTGCCGTCGAGCGCTTCCCATGACGGCCCCGTGCCGTGCCGGACGACGAGCGTGCCGCTCGCGTCGAACAGCATCGCTTCCGGGTACTGGAACACCCATGCGAGCTTGTGTTCGGCATCGTAGTCGCACGTGTAGACCTGTAGGCCAGCCGCGGTCGTCGACAGCACGGGCGTGGCCGGCTGCGGCGGCGCGAGGCCGGCGGGGTCGTCGGCGCGGGCGGACGACACGCAGAAGGCGAGTGCAACGCAGGCCGCGGCGGCCGGCAGCATGGGGCGTTTCGGGAAGCGGCTTCGCATGGCGAGGCATCCTTTCAGGGCGGGTGACGGGTATTCGTCGACGAACCCTTAAACGCTAGACGCCAATTGCACCGGCTGCAATGCGCAAATGGCAATCGTGGCGATTGCCGTTGCGATTACGCGCGGCCCGGGATGCGCGGCCGCTGGTTGACGCGGCCGCGCAGGCCCGATTCAACCTCGATCCGGGCCAACCGGCGTCGGTGCGTGCGCGGCAATCAGGCGCTCGGCCTTCAGGGTATCCCACAGTTCGGCCGGGATCGACACCGCGGCAAGGCGCAGGTTGTCGTCGATGCGATCGGGCCGGCTTGCGCCGGGGATCGCCGCCGCGACGGCCGGGTACGCGAGCGAGAATTGCAGCGCCACCGCGCGGACATCGACGCCGAATCGTTCGCAGATCCGGCGGATGCGCGCGACGCGGTCGAGCATGGCCTGCGTGGCCGGCTGATACTCGTAATGGGTGCCGCCCGCCAGCACGCCCGAGTTGTACGGGCCGCCGACGATGATGCCGAGCCCGCGCGCGGCGCTTTCCGGCATCAGCCGTTCGAGCGCGCCGGCATGGTCGAGCAGCGTGTAGCGTCCGGCGAGCAGGAAACCGTCGGGGTCCGCGCGTTCGAGCGCGAGTTCGCACGGCTCGACGCGGTTCACGCCGAGGCCCCAGCCCTGGATCACCTTCTCGTCGCGCAGCCGCGTGAGCGCCCGGGCCGCGCCCGACATCGCGACGTCGAACACGTCGCGCCACGCGTCACCGTGAAAGTCGACGGCCGGGTCGTGAATCCATACGGTGTCGAGCCGGTCGGTGCGAAGCCGCTTCAGGCTCGCGTCGATCGAGCGCAGCGTGCCGTCCTCGGTGTAGTCGTAGACGATCCGGTTCGGCAGCCCGTGGCGGAACAGGCCGCCTTTTTCGCCGAGATCGCGTTGCGATGCGTCCTCGTGTTCGTCGAGGACGAGCCGGCCGACCTTGGTGCCGAGCGAATACGCGTCGCGCGGGCGCCCCGCGAGCGCTTCGCCGAGGCGCAGCTCGGCGAGGCCGGCGCCATACAGCGGTGCGGCGTCGAAGTAGCGGATACCGCTGTCCCACGCTGCGTCGACCGTGGCCAGCGCTTCTTCGTGCGGGATGTCCCGGTACATGTTGCCCAGCGGCGCGGTGCCGAAGCCCAGGCGGGAAGGGAGCGTGATTCTCATGGGGAGTCTCGGGTGCGCCAGCTCAGGCCGCGGCCTGGGCCAGCGTCGGGTAGTCGGTCAGCCCGCGCTCGCCGCCGCCGAACAGCGTGTTGCGGTCGTGCGGTGTGAGCGCGGCACCGGTGCGCAGCCGCTCGGGCAGGTCGGGGTTCGCGACGAACGGGCGGCCGAACGCGACGAGGTCGGCCCAGCCGGCGGCGATCGCTTCGCGTGCGCGCTCGGCGGTGTACGCGCCGGCATAGATCAGCACGCCCGGGAACGCGGCGCGCAGTTGCCGCTTGAATTCGACCGGCATCAGCGGTGCGTCGTCCCAGTCGGCTTCCGCGATGTGCAGGTAGCCGACACCGAGTTCGCCGAGCAGCTTTGCAGCGGCGAGGTAGGTCGTTTCCGGATCGTCGTCGACGCAGCCGTTCAGCGTCGTCAGCGGCGCGAGGCGGATGCCGACGCGCGACGCGTCGCCCGTGCCGTCGATCAGCGCCTGCGTGACTTCGCGCAGGAAGCGCAGCCGGTTTTCGAGCGTGCCGCCGTACGCGTCGGTGCGCGTGTTCGCATTCGAGTCGATGAACTGGTTCACGAGATAGCCGTTCGCGCCGTGCAGCTCGACACCGTCGAAGCCGGCCTCGATCGCGTGGCGCGCGGCGGCGCGGTATTGATCGACGATCTCGCCGATTTCGTCGATCGTCAGCGCGCGCGGCTCGGACGCCTGCACGAAGCCCGGCGTGCTGCCGTCTTCACCGGCGATGAACACGTTCACGCCTTGCGCCTGGAGCGGCGACGACGACACCGGCTGCCGGCCACCGAGCAGGCTGGTGTGGCTCAGCCGGCCGACGTGCCACAGCTGCGCGAAGATCCGGCCGTGCGCGGCATGCACGGCGTCCGTCACCTTGCGCCAGCCGGCGACTTGCGACGGCGTGTGAATGCCGGGCGTCCATGCGTAGCCCTTGCCGAGCGGCGCGATATAAGTGCCTTCGCTGACGATCAGGCCCGCGCTCGCGCGCTGCGCGTAATACGCGGCCATCAGTTCGTTGGCTTCGTCGCCGGGCTGGCTGGCGCGCGAGCGCGTCATCGGCGGCATCACGATGCGATTCGGCAGCGTCAGCGCGCCGAGTCGCAGCGGTTGGAAAAGCGGGTCCTGGGTCATGGTGCTGATGTCCTGTCGGTGCCGCGGCCTTCGGGCCGCGGTGAATCCAATGTGAGTGGCGGGCGGCGCGGTCAGTCCCACTTCGGCGCGAGGCCGGCCGGGTCGACTTCGCGGCCGTTGCGTTCGAGCGCGGCGATCCGCGCCATGTCTTCGTCGGTCAGGCGCAGCGTCTGCGCGAGCAGGTTGCTTGCGAGGTTCTCGCGCTTCGTCGACGACGGGATCACCGAGTAGCCGAGCTGCAACGCCCACGCGAGCGCGACCTGGGCGGGCGTCGCGTCGTGACGCTGCGCGATCGCGCCGATCACCGGATCGCCGAGCACCTTGCCGTACGCGAGCGTCATGTACGACGTCACGTGGATGCCTTCGGCGTTCAGGAATTCGACGAGCTTGCGGTTCTGCAGGTACGGGCTCAGCTCGATCTGGTTCGTCGCGATCGCGTCCTTGCCGACGGCCGCGATCGCTTCCTTCGTCAGGGCGATGTTGAAGTTCGAGATGCCGATCCGGCGCGTGAGGCCCTGCGCCTTCGCATCGGCGAGCGCGGTCATGAACGTGTCGAGTGCGACGCCGTTGTCGGGGGCCGGCCAGTGGATCAGCGTCAGGTCGACGTGGTCGGTGCGCAGCTTGCGCAGGCTTTCCTCGAGGCTCGGCACGAGCTTGTCCGGCGCGTAGTGGTCGACCCAGATCTTGGTCGTGAGGAACAGCTCGTCGCGGCGCACGCCCGACGCGGCGATCGCTTCGCCGACTTCGGCTTCGTTGCCGTAGATCTGCGCGGTGTCGATCGCGCGGTAGCCGACTTCGAGGCCGTTGCGGACCGAGTCGATGACCGTCTGGCCTTGCAGGCGGAACGTACCGAGGCCGAATGCGGGAATCTTGCTCATCAGGTGCTCCTGGGAGAGTGGAACGGGTTCGCTATGGAAGTCATTCTGGCGTTTTGGATTGATGAGATAAACGCCGTTGCAGGTCAAAAATATTTGATCTGGAATCAAGTATCGGGAGCGGCTCGGGGCGGTGTCATGCAGCGCGCGTCCGTGCGTTTTCATCCGCGTGGAACACCGGCAGCACCTCTGCCGCGATCTCGGCCATCGTCTCGTCGAGCGGGCGCAGGTTGCGGCGGAAATGCAGGCCGATGTGCTGCACGCCCGCGTCGCGCATGGCCGCCAGCTCCCCGATGAGCGCGAGACGCCCCGCGCGGGCGCCGAAGCGGTGACGCTGCAGCGGCGCGTGCGGGTCGTCCGCGAGATCGAGGTGGATGAAGCTCACGTACGGCTTTTTGCCGGCCACCGCGCGCCAGTTCGCGGCACGCTGCCGGTGGTCGTCCGGCGTGCCGGGATACGCGAGGCAGCCGTCCATGTGTTCGCCGATCCACGCGGGCGTTTGCTGCGCGAGACCCGCGACGAGCAGCGGCAGCGGCGCACGGGCGGCGGGCAGCACGTCGAGACCGGGCGGCAGATGCCCGCGCGCGCCGTCGCGCAGCAGCGCGATCTGGTCGCGGAAATTCGCGCCGCGCGATGCGAAGTCGCGGCCGAACAGCGGATATTCGACCGGCCGGTCGCCGCTGGCGACGCCGAGCAGCAGGCGGCCGCCGCTCAGTTCCTGGATCGACGCGGCCGATTTCAGCGTGAGCAGCGGCTCGCGCAGCGGCAGCACGACGGCCGCCGTGCCGAGCAGGATGTCGTTCGTGATGCCGGCGAGGTAGCCGAGATACGAGAAGGTTTCGAACACTTGCGCGGCGTCGCCGAACGCGGGGTCGTACACCGGCACGTCGCGCACCCAGAGCGCGCGGAAGCCGAGTGTGTCGGCCTGTTGCGCGAGGGTTGCGTGGCGCGCGAGGTCGGGTACGCCGGGGTAGCGACGGTCGTGCTGGCGCTTCGCGTTGCCGGCCGGCGACCAGTCGTTGTCGAGCGGCAGTTCGATGCCGATGCTGAAGCCGCCGTCGGCCAGGTTGTCGAGTGCGGTGAATGAAGTGGACATGGTCGGGCTCCGTTCAGATCGCGCGCAGGCTGCCTTCGAGCCGGTAGAAATCGAGCGACGACGCGGTGAAAAAGGACCGCGACGTGCCGGCGGCGAAGTCGTCGATATGCACGACCGTCGCGCGGTCGGCTTCCTGCCACGAGATCGCGTAGGTGTCGCCGGCGATGGGCTGCCACGTGTATTCGATTTCACCCTTCGCACCCGCGTACGGGCCTTCGGTGATCTCGTAGCGCATGTGGCGGCCGTCATCGTCATACGCGTTGAGCGCGGTGAGGCCGTCGTAGCGCACTTCGAACGTCTTGCCGGCGAACGGCGGGCGTGGGATCGATGCGTTCATGTGTGCAAACTCCTGCAAGAAAGTGACGTTCAGTGCGCGAGCTGGACAGGTTCCGCCGTGCGTTCCGGCAGGCCTGCGCTGCGGTCGAGGCGACCGCTCAGTGCGGTGAGCGCGAATGCGCCGAGCGTGACGGCTGCCGCGATCCACGGCGTATGGCCGAGGCCGACGTGCGCGACGATCACGCCGCCGAGTGCCGAGCCGCCCGCGACGCCGAGGTTGAACGCGGCGATGTTGAAGCCGGATGCGACGTCGGTGGCGTCAGGCGCGAAGTGCCGTGCCTGCTTCACGACGTACACCTGCAGCCCCGGCACGTTGCCGAACGCCACCGCGCCCCACGCGAGCATCGTCAGTACAGCGAGCCATTTGACGTGGATCGTGAAGGTGAGCGCGAGCAGCACGATCGCGAGCAGCAGGAAGATCCGCTTGAGCGCCTTCACGGGGCCGACGGCGTCCGCGAGCTTGCCGCCCCACACGTTGCCGAACGCGACCGACACGCCGTAGCCGACGAGCACGAGGCTGACCTGCGACGGTGTGAAGCCGGCGATCTGCTCGAGCAGCGGGGCCATGTACGTGAACGCGATCAGCGAGCCGCCGTAGCCGACGGCCGTCATCGCATAGACCAGCAGCAGGCGCGGCTGCGCGAGCACGCGGAACTGGCGGGCGAGCGGCGCGGGCGCCGTTTGCGGCAAGCCGCGCGGCACGAAGGCCACCGCGCCGACGAACGCGACGAGGCCGAACAGCGCGACGACCAGGAACGTCGCGCGCCAGCCGAAGTGCTGGCCGATGAAGGTGCCGAGCGGAATGCCGGCGACGAACGCGACGGTCATCCCGCTGAACATCGTCGCGATCGCGCTGGCGGCCTTCTCCTTCGGCACGAGCGTGGTCGCGATGATCGAGCCGACCGAGAAGAACACGCCGTGCGCGAGGCCGGTGAGAATGCGCGCGACGATCAGCGATTCGTAGCCGGGCGCCTGCCACGCGACGAGGTTGCCGACGGTGAACAGCGCCATCAGCGCGGCGAGCAGGGTCTTGCGCGGCACGCGGCCGGTGAGCGCGGTGAGGAGCGGCGCGCCGATCGCGACGCTCAGTGCGTAAAGGCTGACGAGCAGGCCGGCGGACGGCAGGCTGACGCCGAGGTCGGCGCCGATCGTCGGGATCAGCCCGACGATCACGAATTCGGTGGTACCGATGGCAAATGCGCTGATGGTCAGCGCAAGCAGGGCGAGTGGCATGACGGGTGCTCCAGGGTCCGGTGAGGATGGAGCGCAGTGTGCCGACTTTACTTTTGCTGAAAAACAGGTCTATAAACCAAATTGTTTTGATTTGAAATCAAGAATGCAGCGATGAAGATTACACTCGACGAACTCCAGGCCTTTGCCGCCGTGGTCGACTCCGGTTCGATCACGGCGGCCGCGCAGCAGCTCGACCTCACGGTGTCGGCGACGAGCCGCACGCTCGGGCGGCTCGAGGAGAAGCTGAAGACCACGCTGCTGCGCCGGACCACGCGCCGGCTCGAACTGACCGAGGAAGGGCGCGCGTTCCTGCAGGACGCGCGCGCGATCATCGAATCGGTCGAGACGGCGGAAGAGCAGATGCTCGCGCGGCGCGAGATGCCGTCGGGGCGGCTGCGCGTGGACGCGGCGACGCCGTTCATGCTGCACGTGATCGTGCCGCTCGTGCGCGGCTACCGCGAACGCTTCCCGAAAGTCGAGCTGGAGCTGAACAGCAACGAGGGCATCATCGACCTGCTGGAGCGGCGCACCGACGTTGCGTTCCGCATCGGCCGGCTGAAGGATTCGACGCTCCACAGCCGCCGCATCGGCACCAGCCGGATCCGCATGCTCGCGAGCCCAGAATATGTGGCGGCGCACGGCCAGCCGCGCAAGGTGGAGGATCTCGACAAGCACACGCTGCTCGGCTTCACGCAGCCTGAATCGCTTAACGTGTGGCCGATCCTCGGCACCGACGGCGAGCCGTGCCGCATCGAGCCGGGCATCCGCTCGTCGAGCGGCGAGACGCTGCGGCAGCTTGCGCTCGATGGCGCGGGGGTCGTCTGCCTGTCGGATTTCATGACCGCGCAGGATCGCGAGGCGGGCCGGCTCGTGCAGGTGCTCGCACGCCAGACGCTCGAGGTCGAGCAGCCGATCCACGCGGTGTACTACCGCAATACCGCGATCTCGTCGCGGATCGCGTCGTTCGTCGATTACCTGATCGAGGCGCTGGGCGGCGGCGGCAGCGATGCGCCGGGGCGGCGCAAGGCGGCGTCGTGGATGGAGCCGCGCTAGGCGGCGGCCGGGACGACGGGGCGGGTTACGCCCCGTGCGATTTGGCGTGCGATCCGGCGTGCCGTACTCCGGCACGCCGTCGGGTGGCGGTTACGCCTCTTCGGACCAAGACATCCCGTCGCGCGCGAGCAGCGCCGACGAAGCCGCGGGCCCGAACGTGCCGGCCGTGTACAGGCGCGGCCGGTCGCCGAGCTGCTTCCAGCCGTCGAGGATCGGCTCGACCCACGACCACGCGGCTTCGAGCTCGTCGCGGCGCATGAAGTGCGTGAGGCGGCCGCGGATCACGTCGATCAGCAGACGCTCGTACGCTTCCGCGCGCCGCTCCGGAATCGCCTGCTGCAGGTCGAGGTTCAGGCTCACGGGCACCATGTTCATCCCGCTGCCCGGTTCCTTCGCGAGCATCTGCAGCTGGATCGACTCTTCCGGCTGGAGCTGGATCACGAGACGGTTGCTGTAGTGGCGCGGGCCGGTCGGGATGATCGAGAACGGCATGTCCGCGAACTCGATCACGATTTCCGACTGGCGGCGCTGCAGCCGCTTGCCGGTGCGCAGGAAGAACGGCACGTTCGCCCAGCGCCAGTTGTTGATGTGCGCGCGCAGCGCGACGAAGGTTTCCGCGCGGCTCTCCGCCGGCACGTTGTCTTCCTCGAGATAGCCCTTCACCGGCTGGCCGTCGACCGCGCCGGCCGTGTACTGGCCGCGCACCGTGTCGCGCGCGACGTCGGCCACCGCCATCGGCCGCAGCGAGCGCAGCACCTTCAGCTTCTCGTCGCGCACCGCGTCCGGGTCGAGCGACACCGGCGGCTCCATCGCGACGATGCACAGCAGCTGCAACAGGTGGTTCTGCACCATGTCGCGCAGCGCGCCGGTATGGTCGTAGAAGCCCGCGCGACTGCCGACGCCCACCGTCTCCGCCACCGTGATCTGCACGCTGCGGATGCTCGGCGCCTGCCACAGCGGCCCGAAGATCGGGTTGCCGAAGCGCAGCACCATCAGGTTCTGCACGGTTTCCTTGCCGAGATAGTGGTCGATCCGATAGATCTGCGATTCCTCGAAGTGCTTGCCGACCGCATCGTTGATCGCCTTCGCGGACGCGAGATCGTGGCCGAGCGGCTTTTCGAGGACGACGCGCGAGTGCTTGTCGACGAGATGCGCGGCCGACAGGTTGTCGCAGATGGTGGTGAACAGCTCCGGCGACGTCGACAGGTAGAACACGCGGATCGCGTCGCCGCGCGCCGCTTCCGCGAGCCGCAGGTAGTCGTCCGGTGCGTTCACGTCGATCAGCACGTACTTGAACAGGTCGAGGAAACGGCTCCAGGCCGCTTGATCGAACGCCTTTTCGTCGATGAACGGGCGCGACTGCTCGTCCATGAACTTGCGATAGCCGTCGATGCCCCAGTCGCGGCGGCCGACCGCGATGATGCGCGTCTCGGGCGGAAGGTTGCAGTGCAGGTGCGCCATGTACAGCGCGGGCAACAGCTTGCGGGCGGCCAGGTCGCCGCCGCCGCCGAAGATGATCATGTCGACGGGCCGGTCGGCTCCGGTCTGGGTAGGCTGATTCGTCATGGGAGGTTCGCGGTGTGAAACGGGGAACGTGAAACGAACATCGGAGGCGTCGGGCGCCGGTACGGCAAAACCCTAATAGTGCACGCTTTTGATGGATTGTGTGCGTGTCCGTTTACTGTCGCGAGGCGGCCGGGCGGCGTATTGCCGTCGAACGTACAGGAGTGAGCGCTGACATCGGGTTGGCTCGCCGGGAGCGGCAAGCAGCCGTTCGGCCCCGGCGCGTGAGGGCGGGCGTCGGCTGGCGCCCGCCCGCGTGCGGCGATCGACGGGCGCGGCCGTTGCCTCAACCCGCCTGTTCCACCAGCGCCTGCACGTCGTGCCCGGCCTTCGCGATGGCCGCTTGCACCGCATCGCCGCCCAATACGGTGCCTTCCATGCGGACTTCGCGGATGTCGGTCAACCCGATGAACCCGAGCAGATGCTTCAGATAGCCGGACTGGTAGTCGAACGGCGCATACGGGCCTTCCGAAAAGATGCCGCCGCTGGCGGTGACCAGATAGACCTGCTTGCCTTCCACCGTGCCGGCGACGCCGCTTTCGCCATAGCGAAACGTGACCTGCGGCCAGATCACGCGGTCGAACCACGCGCGCAGCTGCGTGGACGGGCCGAAGTTGGTCATCGCGGAGCCGATCACGACGATGTCGGCGGCGCGCAATTCGTCGACCAGCGCTTGCGCCAGCTCGACGGCCTGCGCTTGCTCCGCGTTGCGCGCGTCCGGCGGCAGCATGCGGCCGACGATGTAGGCATCGTCGATATGCGGCAGCGGATCGGTGGAGAGGTCGCGCAACGTCACGGTGCTGTTTGCGTCGCGCGCCGCGAGTTGCCGCGCGAGGTCGTGCGCGACGCGCGTGGACAGGCTGTCGGTGCTGCGGGGGCTGGAGGTGATCAGCAGGATGCGGCTCATGAGCGTTCCTTTCGGGATAAGATGAGAACCCGGTAACTTTTGATAACTCAGTTACCGAAAAGCATGTGGAATGCTAGGGTTCGCGCCCGGGCCCCACAAGAACGCACAGGGTTGTGCCCCAGTTACATCGATGTTCCTGCCACCATGCCCCGACCCAGCGAAGACGGCTGCCAGGCGACCCGCCAGATCCTCGATCGCATCGGCGACAAGTGGAGCCTCTACATCATCGCGACGCTGAACGACGGTTCGCGGCGCTTCAACGAGCTGAAACGCGAGATCGAAGGGATTTCGCAGCGCATGCTGACGCTGTCATTGCGCGGGCTGGAGCGCGACGGGCTGGTCACGCGGACGGTGTTCCCGACGATTCCGCCGCGCGTCGACTATGCGCTCACGCCGCTCGGCGCAACGCTGCTGGAGCCCGTCATGGCGCTCGTCAGGTGGGCGGAGAAAAACAAGGAGCCGATCGCGCAAGCGCGCGAGCGTTTCGACGAGGCGGCCGATGCGGCGCCGAAGCCGGGCGAGGGCGTCGTTTACCGCAGTCGCTAGGGGCGGAGCGCGGGCGCCGCGTCCCCGAGCGTCGCGTGCGCTCAGCGCCCCAGCGCGTAGAACTCCGCATTCGGCCGCATGTTCGTCACGTTCGCGATACGGTTGGACATGCCGAAGAAAGCCGAGATCGCCATGATGTCCCACACGTCTTCTTCGACGAAGCCGTGCGACTTGAGCGTGTCGAAGTCCGTTTCGCCTACCTGATGCGCGGCCTGCGACACCTTCATCGCGAAGTCGAGCATCGCCTTCTGCCGGGCGGTGATATCGGCCTTGCGGTAGTTGGTGGCGACCTGGTCGGCGATCAGCGGATCCTTCGCGCGAATGCGCAGGATCGCACCGTGCGCGATCACGCAGTACTGGCACTGGTTCACGCTGCTGGTGGCCACGACGATCATCTCGCGCTCGGCCTTGCTCAGGTTGCCCGGCTTGTCCATCAGCGCGTCGTGGTAGGCCATGAACGCGCGAAACTCGTCCGGGCGATGTGCCAGCGTCAGGAATACGTTCGGGATGAAGCCCGACTTTTCCTGGACGGTCGCGATGCGTTCGCGAATGTCCTCGGGCAAGTCTTCGAGCGCGGGCACGGGAAAGCGGCTGATGGGGGCGGTGTGTGCGGCGGTCATGAGGTCTCCTGGATAACGTGGCGCGGGCGGACTCGCTGCGCGAGCCGCCGTCCGAATGAAGCAGCGCGGGTGATCGTCAGCGGCGTCACGCGTTGACGTCGACGACGACGCGGCCGCGCACCTTGCCGTTGATCAATTCCCCGGCAAGCGGAATGACGTCGCCCAGGCCGACCTGGTGGCTGATCGCGCCCAGCTTCCCGACGTCGAGGTCGGACGCGAGCCGGCGCCACGCTTCCAGGCGGTCGGCGCGCGGGCACATGACGCTGTCGATCCCGACGAGCGTGACGCCGCGCAGGATGAACGGCATGACCGTCGCGGGGAAATCGAAGCCCGCGGCCAGGCCGCAGGCGGTCACGACGCCGCGGTAGCGCGTGGTCGCGCACACGTTGGCGAGCACGTGGCTGCCCGCCACGTCGACTGCGCCGGCCCAGCGCTCCTTGCCCAGCGGCTTGCCGGGCTCGCTGAATTGCGACCGTTCGAGGATCTCCGCCGCGCCGAGCTGCCGCAGGTAGTCGGCATCGGCGGGGCGGCCCGTCACTGCGACCACGCGATATCCCAGCTTGGAGAGGATGGCGGTCGCGACGCTGCCCACCCCGCCTGCCGCGCCGGTCACCACGATCTCGCCGTCGTCCGGGCGCACGCCGTGTCGCTCCAGCGCCATCACGCACAGCATCGCGGTGTAGCCCGCCGTGCCGATGGCCATCGCCTGTTGCGGAGAAAAGGCGGACGGCAGCGGCACCAGCCAGTCACCGTCGACGCGGGCCTTCTGCGCGAGGCCACCCCAATGCGTTTCGCCGACGCCCCAGCCATTGAGCACGACCTGATCGCCGGGGCGATAGTCCGGGTGCGTGCTCGCTTCGACTTCGCCGACCAGATCGATGCCGGGCACCATCGGGAACTTGCGGACCACCGGGCTCTTGCCGGTGATTGCCAGCCCGTCCTTGTAGTTCAGCGTCGAATAGCCCACGCGCACCGTCACGTTGCCGGCGGGCAACTGCGCGTCGTCCAGCGTCTGGAGCCGGGCCTGCTGGCCGGTTTCATGCCTGTCGATCACGATGCCTTGAAACATGTGTCCTCCTTTCTAGACCGATTGTCTAGTTAATGGCAAAAAAATTCAGCGGCGCGGCAGTCCATTGAAGAAAAACTGCGCGAACAGGGTCAGTGGTTTGTCGCTGCGCTCCAGCTTCGCGCGCAGCACGGCGCCTTCCCAGCCGATCCAGAAGAATGCGGCCAGCTCGGCGGGATCGGCCGAGCCGGCCAGTTCACCGGCTTGCTGCGCGGCGGCCAGGCATTCGGCGAGGCGGCGTTGCCAGTCCTCGAACGTGGTGCGCAGGCGTTCGCGGAAGCTTTCCGGCAGCGTGCCCATTTCCTGCCCGAGGTTACCGATCAGGCAGCCGCGGCTGTACGCATAGCGGGCCATGCCGTCGCGGGCGTCGTCGACGAACGCGCGTACGCGCTGCAGCGGCGAGCGTGCCGGGTCGCTGAAATGGCGGTCGAGCTTGCGCGCGAAGAAGTCGGCGTAACGGTCGATCAGTTCGAGGCCGAACGCTTCCTTGCTGTCGAAGTAGTGATAGAAGGAGCCCTTCGGCACGCCGGCGCGCCCGAGGATCTCGTCGAGCCCGGTGGCCGAGAAGCCCTTTTCGGTGAGGATCTCGAGCCCGGTGCGCAACAGCATGTCACGCGTGGCGACGAGGTCGTCGTGCTGCTTGGGTGGCCTGCCGCGGCGGCGAGGCGGATCGATTCGAGCGTCCATGGCGGAAATAATAGACCGTTCGTCTCGAAAATCAATGGGTCGCGTATCGTCCGTATTAACCCTGATTAAAAAACCTTATCGCGGTGAAAAATTCCGCATCTTATTGAACCGATATCGGCTGGCTATAGTGGCTCGCTTTCCCGCACGCCCTCGTTGCGTGCGCAGACAAACAGCAGGAGCCCCTTGATGCCCACCGATACCCGATTCACCGAAGTCGAGGATCTGTTGCCCGCCGCCCGCGGGTTGCGCGAGATCCGTCACCACATCCATCACCACCCCGAGCTCGCGTACGAGGAGCACGACACGGCCGCGCTCGTCGCCGAGAAGCTCGAACAGTGGGGCTGGCAGGTGACGCGCGGGGTCGGCAAGACGGGCGTGGTCGGCACGCTGCGCGTGGGCGACGGCACGCGCAGCATCGGCATTCGCGCCGACATGGACGCGCTGCCGATCATCGAGGCGACGGGGCTGCCCTACGCGAGCGGCACGCACGGCAAGATGCATGCGTGCGGCCACGACGGCCACACGACGATGCTGCTCGGCGCCGCGCAGCACCTCGCGAAGACCCGCAACTTCTCCGGCACCGTGCACCTGTATTTCCAGCCGGCGGAAGAGCATGGCGTCGACAGCGGCGCGAAGAAGATGATCGACGATGGCCTGTTCGAGCGCTTCCCGTGCGACGCGGTGTTCGGCATGCACAACCATCCGGGCGCGGCACCGGGCGTGTTCCTGACGCGGCGCGGCCCGTTCATGTCGGCCGGCGACAAGGCGATCATCACGATCGAAGGCGTCGGCGGCCACGCGGCCCGGCCGCACCTGACGGTCGACCCGGTGGTCGTCGCGGCGAGCATCGTGATGGCGCTGCAGACGATCGTCGCGCGCAACGTCGATCCGTCGCAACCGGCGGTCGTCACGGTCGGCTCGATGCACGCGGGCACCGCGAACAACGTGATCCCGAACGGCGCGCGTCTCGAACTCAGCGTGCGCTCGTTCAGCCCCGACGTGCGCGCGCTGCTCAAGCGCCGCATCACGGAGCTGGCCGAAACGCAGGCCGCAAGCTACGGCGCAACCGCGCACGTGGAATACATCGAAGGCTATCCGGTCGTCGTCAATACGGATGCCGAAACGGATTTCGCCGCGCAGGTCGCGCGCGAACTCGTCGGCGACGCGCACGTGGTCGAGCAGACCGACCTGCTGATGGGCAGCGAGGATTTCGCGTTCATGCTGCAGCAGCGGCCGGGTTCGTTCGTGCGGCTCGGCAACGGCGAAGGCGAGGACGGCTGCATGGTGCACAACCCGAAATACGACTTCAACGATCGCAACCTGCCGATCGGCGCGGCGTACTGGACGCGTCTCGTGGAGCGTTACCTGGGGCAGTGATGCCGGCGGCGGCGCGAGCGGCCGGCGCTTCCGGCGCATTGACAGGAGAGGATAGCGATGCAGAAAGATCATCTCGCGCTGCACCACGCATCGACGGGGGCGGCCGAAGTCAGTCCCGCGCCAGGCGCACCGGCCGTCACGCGGCGCGGTGCGATTGCCGCGGCCGTGATCGGCAACTGGCTGGAATTCTTCGATTTCACCGTGTACGGCTTCTTCGCGGTGCTGATCGGCAAGCTGTTCTTCCCGTCGAGCGACCCGACCACGTCGCTGCTGCTGTCGGTCGCGACGTTCGCGGCCGGCTTCTTCACGCGGCCGCTCGGTAGCGTCGTGCTCGGCGTCTATGCGGACCGCAAGGGGCGCAAGGCGGCGCTGAACCTGACGATCATGCTGATGGCGCTCGGCACGGGCCTGATCGCGATCGCGCCGACGTATGCGCAGGTCGGCGTGGCCGCGCCGCTGCTGGTCGTGTTCGCGCGGCTGATGCAGGGCTTCTCGCAGGGCGGCGAATTCGGCGCGGCGACGTCGACGCTGCTCGAACAGGGCGGCACGTCGCGCCGCGCGTTCCGCGCGAGCTGGCAGCTCGCGACGCAGGGTGGCGCCGCGCTGATGGGCTCGGGCTTCGCGGCGCTGCTGTCGAACACGATGACGAAGGATGCGCTGGAAGGCTGGGGCTGGCGCTTGCCGTTTCTCGTCGGCGTGCTGATCGCGCCGGTCGGGATGTTCTTGCGCCGCCGGCTCGCCGACGATGCGCCCGGCGACAGCCATCACGGCATCGAACGCGGCGTGCTGCACGAGCTGTTCTCGAAGCACACGCGCACGGTGCTGCTGCTGATGCTCACGGTGATGGGCGGCACGGTGTCGACCTACATCCTGACGTTCTACATGCCGACCTATGCGATCCACACGCTCGGCCTGCCGATGAAGCTGTCGATGTTCGTCGGCGTCGCATCGGGCTGCGTGATGCTGGTCACGTGCCCGCTGTTCGGCTGGCTGTCGGACCGGCTCGGCAGCCGGCGCCTGCCGATCTTCGTCGGCCGCGGCGTGCTGGTCGCCTTGCTGTTCCCGGCGTTCTGGCTGATGAATCATCACCCGACGCTGTCGGTGATCCTGCCGCTGACCGCGCTGATGCTGCTGTTCTATTCGCTCGGCTCGGCGTCGGAAATGGCGCTGATGTGCGAGTCGTTGCCGCGCCACGTGCGCGCGACCGGCATCTCGATCGCGTATGCGCTCGCGGTGACGATCTTCGGCGGCACCGCGCAGCTGATCGCGACCTGGCTCGTGAAGACGACCGGCAGCAAGCTCGCGCCGGCCGGTTACGTGGCCGCGTGTGTGGTGCTGTCGTTGATCGCGGTGGCGATGCTGCGCGAGACGGCGCGGGATTCGATCGACTGATACGCGTCGTAGCACAGCATGACGGGCGGCGAGCGGCAACCCGCAATACGCGCTTACCGCCCGCGCACCACCCTCAGGTACGACGCGAGCATCGTCGCGAGTTCCTGCGCGGCCGGCGTCAGCGGCACGGCCGCGCGCTGCAGCAGGCAGATGTCCTGCGATTCGGCCTGTTCGCGCACGGGCACTTTCGCGAGCGCGCCGGCGAACGGCCCGTGCCGCGTCACGGCTTCGGTTTCGAGCGACAGGCAATCGGTCTGCGTGACGAGCTGCAACGTCTCGAACATCCCTTCGACGGTGGCGAGGATCTTCGGCGGCGGCAGGCCATGCACGTCGAAGTACGCGAGCAGCCGGTTGACGACGGGGTCCGCGCTCAGGTTCGGCGAGCGCGTCGACACCCATGCGTAGTCGGCCAGTTCGGCGAGCGATTGCGCATGCATCGCCGGATGCCCGTTGCGGCACACGACCACCGGCGCGGAAGCACGCAGCGGCGTGACCGCGAGATCGGTCGTGTCGGTTTGCTTCGCGACGAGCGCGATCGCGAAATCGACCGCGCTTTCCCGCAGCCAGCCGATCATCATCCGCGACGTGCCGGTACGCAGGTGCACGTCGACCTTGTCGAAGCGCGCACGGAACGCGCTCAGCACCGGCGCGAACGCATCGATCAGCGGTTCGGCCACGAGGCCGAGCGTGACGGTGCCTTCGTACGCGCCGCTCAGTTGCCGGATTTCCCGCTCGACCTGCTCGCATTCGCCGAGGATCGACCCGGAGCGCGCGAGCAGCCGCTGGCCGACGGCCGTCGGCACGATCCCGCGATTGGTGCGCGTGAACAGCGTCGCGCCGAGCGTCGCCTCGAGGCTCTGCAGTTGCTGCGTGACACCGCTCTGCGCGAGGTCGAGCGCGCGTGCGGCCGCGCGCAGGCTGCCGTGCTCGACGACGGCCTGGAAGATGCGGAGCTGGGAGAGCGTGAACGCCATGGGCAAGCGCGGGGCCGGTGATCGGGAAAAGTGATCATGATAAGGCAGTGGGCGATTCCGGCGGCGGCGCGTGCGCACTACGATCGCAGGCAGTCCGGCTCGTGCCGTTTGCCCATCGTCCCGCCTTCGTCGACCATGAAACGTCCCTTCCTGCCGCTCGTTTCTCTATGCCTTGCGCTCGCGGCCGGTTCCGCGCACGCACTCGATGCGCGCCCCGTGCGCCTCGGCATCGATCCCACCTATCCGCCGATGGATTCGAAGGCGCCCGACGGCAGCCTGAAGGGCTTCGACGTCGATCTCGGCAACGAGATCTGCCGCCGCGCGCAGTTGCGCTGCCAGTGGGTCGAGCTCGAATTCTCCGGGATGATTCCCGCGCTGCAGGCGCGCAAGATCGACGCGATCCTGTCGTCGATGGCGATCACCGAGAAGCGCGAGAAGCAGATCCTGTTCTCGTCGAAGCTGTTCCGCTTCAAGTCGCGGCTCGTCGCGCGGCCCGGCAGCGGCGTCGACAGCACGACCGCGTCGCTTGCGGGCAAGCGCGTCGGCGTGCAGTCGGGCACGCAGTTCGAATCGTGGGCGCTCGCGCACTGGGCGCCGGCCGGTGTCAGCGTGATGCCGTACAAGAGCCAGGACGACGTGTTCGCCGATCTCGTCAACGGCCGCCTCGACGCGGCGTTGCTCGGCACCGTGGAAGCCGACTACGGCTTCCTGCGCACGCCGAAGGGCAAGGGCTTCGCGTTCGTCGGCGCACCGCTCGACATGGGCGATCGCGGCGTCGGCATCGGCATGCGCCAGTCGGATACGGCGCTCAAGGCATCGATCGACGGCGCGATCGCGTCGATGCTGAAGGACGGCACGTACGACCGGATTGCCAGGAAGTATTTCGACTTCAACCCATACGGCGACTGAGCGCCGAGTCACCTCGACGTTTCACCGGCTTCTTCGTTTTCATTTCGTTCGAGACCATCGATGCAGATTCGCACCACGCCGCTCCTGTCGCCGTCGATCGGCACGCAGCGCACGCTGACGAGCTTTCATTTCGGGCCGGCCGACACCGGCCGCAAGATCTACCTGCAGGCCGCGCTGCACGCGGACGAGACGCCCGCGATGCTCGCGGCGTTCGTGCTGAAGCAGCGTCTCGCGCAGCTCGATGCCGACGGCCGGCTCGCGGCCGAGATCGTGCTCGTGCCGGTGGCGAACCCGGTTGGCCTCAATCATCATCTGCTCGGGCAGTTCATCGGCCGTTTCGATCTCGCGAGCGGCCGCAACTTCAATCGCGGCTTCCTGCCGCTCGCGGAGATCGCCGCGCGTGCGCGCGACCGGCTCGGCGACGACGGCGAGCGCAATCGCGCGATCGTGCGCGAGTGCGTCGGCGCGGCGCTCGACGAGATCGCGCCGCGCACGGAGTTCGATGCGCTGCAGCTCGCGCTGCTGAAGCTGTCGCTCGATGCCGAGGTGGTGATCGACCTGCATTGTTCGCTCGAAGCGGTGATGCACGTGTACACGAGCGATACCGCCTGGCCGGAAGTCGAGCCGCTCGCGCGTTATCTCGGCTCGGAGGTGTCGCTGCTCGCCGAGGATTCGGGCGGGCACGCGTTCGACGATGCGCATCACCTGCTGTGGTCGCAATTGCGGCAGCACTTGCCGGCGGGCACGCCGATGGCGGCCGGCACCGTGGCCGTGACGGTCGAGTGCCGCGGCCAGCGCGACGTGACGTACGACTATGCGGAACGCGATGCCGATGCGCTCGTCGACTATCTCGTGTGGCGCGGCGCGGTGCAGGGCGAACCCAGGCCGCTACCGCCGCTCGCCGCGCCGGCCACGCCGCTGGCCGGCAGCGAGCAGTTCCATGCGCCGGTGAGCGGGATACTCGTGCACCGCGCGGCGATCGGCGCGACGATCCGCGCCGGCGATCCGCTGTTCGATATCGTCGATCCGCTGACGGACGCGATCACGACGATTTCGAGCGGCACCGACGGCGTGTTCTACATGCGTCGCGCGATTCGGTTCGTCACGGCGGGTGCGCCGCTCGGCCGTGTGACGGGCACGGTGCCGGTGCGCAAGGGGATGTTGCTCGGCGCGTGAGCGGCGCTGTGTCCTGCCGGTGTGCGACGCAATTTCGTTCTTGTCAAGTTGACCGCGTTTCGGTGCGTCACTAAATTGTGCGGCGCGGAGTTCGCTCCGTGTTCCGTGAGAAGAACGTTGTAACCAAGTGGAGTTGATACGGGCAGCCCTGGGCTGCCCGTTTTTTTGCTCGATTGTCGTATCGCTGATACGACAATCGAGCCGGATGCGTCGTTGCCCCGGTTATTCGGGAAGCCGCACCTCATGCCGGCCCGTTGTTCACCCCCGCCGCGCCACCAGCTCCGACACCGTCTGCGCGGCCTGCTGCAGCCACCCGAGAAATTCCTTCACCGTCTGCTTCGCATATAGGTGCAGCGTATTTTCGTTCGTGTCAGATAGACCGAGTCTTGTCCCGTCACTAAATTGTGATGCTCGGTCATCTCCGTGTTCCGCGGAGGGGATCGCATGGGCAACAGGACGCTTTCCATGACAACCGCGAAAAGATCTGTCGTGCCGGCCGGCTATACCGGCGTCCATAGTGGCATCGTCGAATTGCTCGAGGCCGCACGCCATGCGGCGGCCCGCAAGGTCAATGCGCTGATGACGGCGAGTTATTGGGAAATTGGTCGCCGTATCGTCGAGGCTGAGCAGCAGGGAAGGCGGCGCGCAGGATATGGCGAGCAGTTGATCGAGCGCCTCGCGAACGATCTTACCGGGCGGTTCGGGCGCGGGTTCAGTCGCCAGAACTTGCAGCAGATGCGGTCGTTCTTTCTGACCTGGCCAATTCGCCAGACAGTGTCTGGCGAATCTTCCCCGGCATCGGTCCACCCGAGGCGGCTCGACGAACTGGCACAGTGCTTCACGCTGCCGTGGTCGGCCTATGTGCGGCTGCTGTCGGTCAAGGACGACCAGGCCCGCCAGTTCTACGAGGCCGAAGCCCTGCGCGGCGGGTGGAGCGTGCGCCAGCTCGACAGGCAGGTCGGCAGCCAGTTCTACGAACGCACGGCGCTGTCCCGAGACAAGGTCGCGATGCTGGTCAAGGGCGAGAAACGCAAGCCGGCGGACACCGTCACGCCCGACGACGCGATCAAGGACCCTTATGTGCTGGAGTTTCTGGACCTCAAGGACGAGTACTCGGAGTCCGACCTCGAAGCTGCGCTGATCGAGCGGCTGGAAGATCTTCTGATCGAGCTCGGCGAGGAGTTTGCTTTTGTCGGGCGTCAGCGCCGGTTGCGTATCGACCAGACCTGGTATCGGGTGGACTTGCTGTTCTTCCATCGTCGGCTGCGCTGTCTCGTCATCGTCGACTTGAAGCTCGGCAGCCTGACCCACGCGGACGTGGGCCAGATGCACCTGTATTGCAACTACGCCAAGGCGCATTGGACGCTTCCTGACGAGAACCCGCCGGTGGGGCTGATCCTTTGCGCCGACAAGGGGCACGCACTTGCGCGGTATGCGCTAGAGGGTTTGCCCACCAAGGTCATGGCAGCAAACTATCGAACCGTGCTACCGGATGCGGAGTTGTTGCAACGAGAGTTGGAGAACACGCGGCGCATGCTGGAGTCTCGCGTCAGGCCGCTCCGAAGATAGCGGAGCACGCCGATACGGGCGGCCGCGTCGGCTTGGCGGAGTGCCTCGATCTGCATCGGAGCGCCCTCTCTGCCGGCGCAGTGTTGACGACGATACCCACAGCGTTGCCGCTCCGCCCATGTCGAAGAGCCAGCAGGGCGGCAACGGCTTCATCGTCGCCGAGCGTGACAGCTTGTACTCACCCCCGCCGCGCCACCAGCTCCGACACCGTCTGCGCGGCCTGCTGCAGCGGCCCGAGAAACTCCTTCACCATCTGCTTCGCGGTATGCCGCTGCGCGTTGCCGCTGATGTTCATTGCCGCGATGATCTGCCCACGCCGGTTGCGGATCGGCGCGGACAACGACATCAGACCCACTTCGAGTTCCTGGTCGACCACCGCCCAGCCCTGCTGGCGCACCTGCGCGATCGCCGCCTTCAGTTCACCGAGGTCGGTGATCGTGCGCGGCGTATGCGCGCGGATGCCGCTTTGCGCGAGCGTCTCGTCGAGCTCGGCGTCGTCGAGCGCGGACAGCAGCACGCGGCCCATCGACGTGCAGTACGCGGGCAGCCGGCTGCCGATCGACAGGTTGATCGTCATGATCTTGCGGGTCGGCACGCGCAGCACGTAGACGATCTCGGTGCGGTCGAGCACGGCCGCCGAGCAGCTTTCGTGGATCTGCGCGGACAGCTGCTCCATCACGGGATCGGCGAGATTCCAGAACGGCATCGACGTGAGGTACGCGAAGCCGAGCTCGAGGATCTTCGGCGTGAGCCGGAACAGCCGGCCGTCGGCCTCGACGTAGCCGAGCGTCTGCAGCGTGAGCAGGATCCGGCGCGCGCCCGCGCGCGTGAGCCCGGTGGCCGAGGCGACCTCGGTGAGCGTCTGCTCCGGACGGGCCGCGTCGAATGCGCGGATCACCGCGAGGCCGCGCGCGAACGACTGGACATAGGAGTCGCCGGGTTTCGTCTGAGTGTCTTCGGTTGTCATGAGCGCCTGGAATATCGTGCAGCCGAGAAGATAGCGCATGGGGCCTGACACGCCAACCGCGCGGCGGACCGCGCGCTTGACAGGTCGTCCCCGCACTCCCTATGATGCGTTGAACGTTCGATACACGATCTTATGTTCGTATATAGAACATTTAAGCGCATCCCGGCGGGCAATGCAAGGGGCGCGCCCTGTTCATTCCCCCAGCCTGTCCTGGGACCGGAGACACTGATGACCGAAGCTTTTCTGTGTGATGCGATCCGTACGCCGATCGGGCGTTACGGCGGTGCACTGTCCGGCGTGCGCGCCGACGATCTGGGCGCGGTGCCGCTCAAGGCGCTCGTCGAGCGTAACCGCGACGTCGACTGGACGGCGATCGACGACGTGATCTACGGCTGCGCGAACCAGGCCGGCGAGGACAACCGCAACGTCGCGCGCATGTCGGCGCTGCTCGCAGGGCTGCCGCAGGGCGTGCCCGGTTCGACGATCAACCGCCTGTGCGGTTCCGGGATGGATGCGGTCGGCGTGGCCGCGCGGGCGATCAAGTCCGGCGAGGCCGCGCTGATGGTCGCGGGCGGCGTCGAGAGCATGACGCGCGCGCCGTTCGTGATGGGCAAGGCCGCGAGCGCGTTCGCGCGCCAGGCCGACATCTACGATACGACGATCGGCTGGCGCTTCATCAATCCGCTGATGAAACAGCTGCACGGCGTCGATTCGATGCCGGAGACGGCCGAAAACGTCGCGGTCGACTACAACATCAGCCGCGCCGACCAGGACCTGTTCGCGCTGCGCAGCCAGCAGAAGGCCGCGCGGGCGCAGCAGGACGGCACGCTGGCCGAGGAAATCGTCGCGGTCACGATTGCGCAGAAGAAGGGCGATCCGCTGGTCGTGTCGCGCGACGAGCATCCGCGCGAGACGTCGCTCGAAACACTGGCGAAGCTGAAGGGCGTCGTGCGCCCGGACGGCTCGGTGACGGCCGGCAACGCGTCGGGCGTCAATGACGGCGCCGCCGCGCTGCTGCTCGCGAACGAGGAAACCGCGAAGCGCTTCGGCCTGACGCCGCGCGCTCGTGTGCTGGGTATCGCGACGGCCGGCGTCGCGCCGCGCGTGATGGGCATCGGCCCCGCGCCGGCCACGCAGAAGCTGCTCGCCCGGCTCGGGATGACGATCGACCAGTTCGACGTGATCGAGCTGAACGAGGCGTTCGCGTCGCAAGGTCTCGCGGTGCTGCGCATGCTCGGCGTGGCCGATGACGATCCGCGCGTGAACCCGAACGGCGGCGCGATCGCACTGGGCCATCCGCTCGGCGCGTCGGGCGCGCGTCTCGTGACGACCGCGATGTATCAGCTGCATCGCACGAACGGCCGCTTTGCGCTGTGCACGATGTGCATCGGCGTCGGCCAGGGCATCGCGATCGCGATCGAGCGCGTCTGACCAGCGTCACACGGCGAAGCGGCAGCGCACGCGCCGCTTCGCGCTATCCGAATCGATGCGCGGCACGAGGTTCTCGTGCCGCGCATCGTCGTTAACCGGCTTGCGACAACTGCTTGAGGCGCGCATCGAGCGCGTCGATCTCGGTGTCCGCGAACACTTCGATGCCATGCTCGCGCAGCAACGCCGCGGTGACACCGGCGCCCGCGTGCCGCCGGTTCTCGAAGCTTCCGTCGTAGATGAACGTGCTGCCGCACGACGGACTGCCGTCGGCCAGGATCGCGAAGCGGCAATCGTGCGTGCGCGCGAGGGCCAGCGCGGTGTGCGCGCCGAACACGAACGGCGCCGTCACGTCGGTGCCGTTCACGTCGACGATGCGCGCGGCGCCAGCCAGCACCCGCTGCCCCGATTCGCCGTGGGCGATTTCGGCGGGCGGGCGCGGCACGCTGAAGCCGCCGGCCAGTTCGGGGCAGACGGGCACGAGACGCCCTTCGCGCTGCCACCGTTCGAGCGCCTCGTGCGCGGCGGTCTTGGCCGAGCCGTTGTAACGGACCGGATGACCGATCACGCACATGCTGACGAGGATCTTCGGCATGGCTTGCGGCTGCGCTTCGTTCTGCAATTTCACTCTCCGTGATGCGGCGATGGCCGATAGCGCCGTGGCAAAGCGGGAAATTCCACGCTTTGCCCGCGCGCCGGTGCGTCAGGCCGTCGGTCCTTCCAGGTGAATGTCTTCCGGCTCGAGCGCGTACAGCGCCGGGTCGGGCGATGTGCTGACCGTGAAGCCGAGCCGCAGGTAGAAGTCGATCGTGTTCTGCGACGGCGTCGCGGACACATACAGGCGCGCAGCGCCCATCGCGCGCGCCTGCTCGCGGGCCGCGCGGTAAAGCTGCTCGCCGAGCCCGCAGCCGCGCCAGTCGTGGCTCACGTGCAGGAACTTCAACTGCAGCATGTCGCCGTGCGGGCCGAGCGGCTGGCTGTCGACGATGACCGCCGCGACGAGCCGCGCGCCGTCGAACATGCCGACGCACCAGCCGCCGCGATCGTGGCAGTCGAGCAGGATCGGCGTGTAGTGGTCGGCTTCGCCGTCGGGCCAGCCCGCGACGTCATAAAAGTCGGGAACGAGATGCAGCGTGCCGTCGCGCAGCACGTACAGGTGCTCGATGATCTCGCGCCGGTCGATGGTCCACACGAGCGGCACGTCGTCGCGCGTGAGCAGGCGGGTGGACAGTGCGTCGCGTTCGGCGGCGGTGCGGCGCGTCATGCGGCCTCCCGATGCGCGGCGATCGCATACATCAGCGGCAGGCGCGGCATGTGATCGGGCGGCACCATCCGGCGGCCGTTCAACTCGCGCATGTCGTCGAAACCCTTCCAGCCGTTCGCGTACGGAT
Organism: Burkholderia sp. AU6039; assembly: GCF_002223365.1. Taxonomy (NCBI): domain Bacteria; kingdom Pseudomonadati; phylum Pseudomonadota; class Betaproteobacteria; order Burkholderiales; family Burkholderiaceae; genus Burkholderia; species Burkholderia sp. AU6039. The sequence goes on along the minus strand of NZ_NKFK01000006.1, from coordinate 94,295 downwards.
ATTCGGTCAGGCGGTCGATCGCGAGCCCGGCCGATACGAGCGCGTTCACGACATCGCCGATGCCCCACATGAACTCGTAGCTCGGATGCGGGTTCGCGAAATCGACGACGCCCGGATGGTCGTGCTGCGCGCCGAGCCCCGTGCCGGATGCGGCCACGTAATCGCCGACACCTGCCGGCTCCTCGGTCGCATCGCCTTTGAAATAGTCGTAGTGCGGCTTCCAGTGTTCGTCGAAATACAGCGCGAACGGATGGAACTCGACCATCGCGAAACGGCCGCCGGGCGCGAGCAGCGCGGCGATCCCGCGGGCCCACGCGTTCAGGTCGGACAGCCAGCAGATCGCGCCGTACGACGTGAACACGCGATCGAAGCGTTCGCCGCGCGCCGCGGCCTCGGGCATCCAGTCGAGCACGTCGGCGCGCTCGAAGCGTGCGGGCAGGCCCGCGTCGGCCGACAGTTGCCGTGCGAAGGCGATCGCTTCGTCGGAGATGTCGACGCCCGTCGCGTCCGCGCCGTCGCGCACGAGGCTCAGCGTGTCCTGCCCCGCGTTGCACTGCAGGTGCAGGAGCCGCAGCCCGCTGACGTCGCCGAGCAGTTCGCATTCTTCCGGGAAGAGCGTCGAGCCGCCCGCGCGAAAAAATGCGGCCTGATCGCCTTTATGACTGTTATGCGCGACTGTCGCCGTATTCCAGGACAGCCGATTCAGTTCGTGCAATGCCTTTTTCATCGAATTCGAATACCGATTGAACGGGACAGGATAGACGGAATCGTTTCGCCGCGTGCAACGGCCGACGGCGTTGGCGTGCCGTGCGGCCCGGCTGGGCAGTGCGGCGTGACAGGCGGATGAACACGCGCAGCGAATATTGCCGGATTATTTGATCGAAATCATGGCGTTCGCCAAATTGAATATTTTATGCGATCAAAGGGTAAGGTTTTTCCCCAATATGCCGACAGTAAGATGAAGACCGTCGTAAAGCGATAAACCGTTTTTCGGCTACTGAGCGTGAAGTCAGCGCGACGCGGACGTCAGATCCGCTTTTCGGAGCCTTGCATGCGCAATAACCAGCCCGTTACCCAACAGGAATTCGATTTTCCCGACGACGTCACGCTGATGTCGACGACCGACGCAGACAGCATCATCACCTACGCCAACACGACGTTCGCGCAGGTGAGCGGCTTCACGAACGAGGAACTCGTCGGCCAGCCGCACAACGCGGTGCGCCACCCGGACATGCCGCGCGAAGCGTTTGCCGACATGTGGGCGACGCTCCGGCGCGGCGAGCCGTGGACCGCGCTGGTGAAGAACCGCCGCAAGAACGGCGATCACTACTGGGTGCGTGCGAACGCGATTCCGGTGATGCGCAACGGCGAACCGCAAGGCTACATGTCGGTGAGGACGAAGGCGCCGCACGACGAGTCCGAGGCCGCCGACGCGCTGTATCGCGCGTTCCGCGAAGGCAAGGCCGGCCAGCGCCGGTTTCACAAGGGGCTGGTGATCCGTACGGGGCTGCTGCGCATCGCGTCGCTGTCGCAGACGATGTCGGTGCGCGCGCGGGTGCACTCGGCGCTGTGCGTGCTCGCGCCGGCGGTCGTTGGCGCAGGCTGGGCATGCGGGCTGGCGGGCGGCGGGCTCGCGGCGTTTGCCGGCGTGACGGTCGGCGTGGCGGCGGCGGCCGGCCTGTGGCTCGATGCGCAGATCGTGCGTCCGCTGAAGCGGCTGCACGACCAGGCGCTGAACGTCGCGACCGGCGAAAGCCGGCGCGGCGTGCGGATGAACCGTGTCGACGAGATCGGCATGACGCTGCGCACGATCAACCAGCTCGGGCTGATGTTCCGCTGGCTCGTCGACGACGTCAGCGAGCAGGTGCACAACGTGCAGCGCGCGAGCAACGAGATCGCGCAGGGCAACAACGACCTGAGCGCGCGCACCGAGCAGGCGGCGTCGAGCGTGCAGGAGACGGCCGCGTCGATGGCCGAGATGACGGCGACCGTCGACAGCAACGCGGAGACCGCGCTGCAGGCGAACCGGCTCGCGATGTCGGCGAGCGAGGCGGCCGGGCGCGGCGGGCAGGCGGTGGGCGAGGTCGTCACGACGATGAGCGACATCACGGCCAGCTCGCGCAAGATCGCCGACATCATCGGCGTGATCGACGGCATCGCGTTCCAGACCAACATCCTTGCGCTGAACGCGGCCGTGGAAGCGGCACGCGCGGGCGAGCAGGGGCGCGGCTTCGCGGTGGTCGCTGGCGAGGTGCGGGCGCTCGCGCAGCGCAGCGCGAACGCGGCGAAGGAGATCAAGACGCTGATCGGCGCGAGCGTCGAGCGCGTCGAATCGGGCGCGCGGCGCGTGGACGAGGCGGGCAAGACGATGGAGGACATCGTCGCGCAGGTGAAGCGCGTGTCGGACCTGATCGCGGAGATCAGCTCGTCGACGGCCGAGCAGAGCACGGGCGTGTCGCAGGTCGACCAGGCGGTCGTGCACCTGGACAACATCACGCAGCAGAACGCGGCGCTGGTCGAGCAGAGCACGGCGGCGTCGGAGAGCCTGAAGCAGCAGGCGACGCGGCTGGTGGATGCGGTGAACGTGTTCCGGTGAGCGTGGGGGCGCGCACGTGATGTGCGCGCCCGATCAATGCAGCATGATTGACGTGCGCAATGCGCGTTAGGGATTTTTTAGCCAATCAAAAATGCGCTGATCGACGAATATTCGTATTCGAGATTTTATGTTGATACATTGAATCGCGATTGATTAAATGGCGTTTAATGATCAGACGAATGCCCGTCAAACCGTTGCCTGGCCTGGTGTTTGGTTTATCCATAAACAAATTGTTCGGTAAAAACAAGATCATGTATTTCTAATGCATATTTACCCGAATACACCATAATGTTTTCGTGGAATTTGCCGAAAGCGCAGGGGTAAGACCAACGTGCATGCGGACAGACCGCAATGCGCGGGTCTCGAATCAATCGACAAGCGGACGCAAGATCCGTTACCCGGAGCTCCACACATGCGTAACAACCAGCCCGTCACGCAACGCGAATTCGATTTTCCCGATGACGCGACGCTGATGTCGACCACCGACGCGAACAGCTACATCACCTACGCGAACGCGGCCTTCATCCAGGTCAGCGGATTTTCCCCCGAAGAGATCGAAGGCCAGCCGCACAACGTCGTGCGGCATCCGGACATGCCGAAGGAGGCGTTCGCCGACATGTGGGCGACGCTCAAGGGCGGCGAGCCGTGGACCGCGCTCGTGAAGAACCGCCGCAAGAACGGCGATCACTACTGGGTGCGCGCGAATGCGATTCCGGTGATGCGCAACGGCGAGCCGAAGGGCTACATGTCGGTGCGCACGAAGGCGACGCGCGACGAGATCGCGGCCGCGGAGGCGCTCTACAAGGAATTCCGTGGAGGGCACGCCGGCAACCGGCATTTTCACAAGGGGCTGATCGTCCGCAAGGGCGTGGTCGGATTCACGTCGCTGTTCCAGACGATGTCGGTGCGTGCGCGGCTCCATGCGTCGCTGTGCGTGCTCGCGCCGGTCGTGGTGGCCGGCGGCTGGGCGTGCGGGCTGGCCGGCGGCGGGCTCGCCGCGTTCGCGGCGGTGACGGCCGGCGCTGCGGCGGCCGCGGGGCTGTGGCTCGATGCGCAGATTGCGCGCCCGCTCATGCAGTTGCGCGACGAGGCGCTGCGCGTGGCGACCGGCGAAAGCCGCAGCGGCGTGCGGATGAACCGTGTCGACGAGATCGGCATGACGCTGCGCACGATCAACCAGCTCGGGCTGATGTTCCGCTGGCTCGTCGACGACGTCAGCGAGCAGGTGCTGAACGTGCAGCGCGCGAGCAACGAGATCGCGCAGGGCAACAACGACCTGAGCGCGCGCACCGAGCAGGCGTCGACGAGCGTGCAGCAGACGGCGGCGTCGATGGCCGAGATGACGGCGACCGTGTCGAGCAATGCGGAGACGGCGCTGCAGGCGAACCAGCTGTCGGTGTCCGCGAGCGAAGCGGCGGGGCGCGGCGGGCAGGCGGTGAGCGAGGTGGTCGCGACGATGAACGACATCACGGCCAGCTCGCGCAAGATCTCGGACATCATCGGCGTGATCGACGGCATCGCGTTCCAGACCAACATCCTTGCGCTGAACGCGGCGGTGGAGGCGGCGCGGGCCGGCGATCAGGGGCGTGGTTTCGCGGTGGTCGCGGGTGAAGTGCGGGCACTCGCGCAGCGCAGTGCGAACGCGGCGAAGGAGATCAAGACACTGATCGGCGCGAGTGTCGATCGGGTCGAATCGGGCGCACGGATCGTCGATGGCGCGGGCAAGACGATGGAGGACATCGTGACGCAGGTGAAGCGCGTGTCGGACCTGATCGCGGAGATCAGCTCATCGACGGCGGAGCAGAGCACGGGGGTTGCGCAGGTCGACCATGCGGTCGTGCACCTGGACAACATCACGCAGCAGAACGCGGCGCTGGTCGAGCAGAGCACGGCGGCGTCGGAGAGCCTGAAGCAGCAGGCGTCGCGGCTGGTGGAGGCGGTGAACGTGTTCCGGTGAGCGTGGCGTGCCTCGTTGGCCTTCACGCATGTCGACCGGCCTCATGCGTGGATCGCGCCGTTCAGTGACGAACTGAACGGCGCGATCGGCCAGGCTGGAGATTTTCCAGCCTTTCGGATTAACCGATGCTCACCCCGTGAGCTTCTGCCAGAGGCTTCAGGCCACCCGTGAAACCTTGTCCGATCGCCTTGAACTTGAACTCGTCGTTGTGGCGATACAGCTCGCCGAAGATCATGGCGGTTTCGGTGGATGCGTCTTCGGACAGGTCGTAGCGGGCGATTTCCTTGCTGTCGGCCTTGTTGACGACGCGGATATAGGCGTTGCTCACTTGGCCGAATGACTGCTTGCGGGCTTCTGCGTCGTGAATCGTGACGGCGAAGACCAGCTTCTTCACGTCGGCCGCCAGACCGGCCAGCTTCACGTTGACCTGCTCGTCGTCGCCATCGCCCTGGCCGGAACGGTTGTCGCCCAGGTGCTCGATGGAACCGTCGGCGGACTTCTTGTTGTTGTAGAAGATGAAGCTGGCGTCGTTCAGGACTTTGCCGTTTTCACCGGTGACGAAGATCGAGGCGTCGAGGTCGAACTCGGTGCCGTCGGTGACGCGCGGGTCCCAGCCCAGGCCGACGACGATTTCGCTCAGGCCCGGGGCCTCTTTCGACAGGGAGACGTTACCGCCTTTGGACAGACTGACAGCCATGGTGTGATTCCTTGTTCAGGTGAGGAGACCGTTCAGAAGTTCATGCCGTAGCCGTTGGCCAGGGCACGCAGGCCGCCGGCGTAGCCTTGGCCAACGGCGCGGAATTTCCATTCGCCGCTGCTGCGGTACAACTCCGCGAAGATCATCGCGGTTTCGGTGGAGGCGTCTTCCGCCAGGTCGTAGCGGACCACCTCGGCGCCGGAGGTCTCGTTCACGACGCGGATGAACGAATTGCTGACCTGGCCGAAGTTCTGCTTGCGCGCTTCCGCGTCGTGGATGGTGACCGTGAAGGCGATCTTGTCGATGTCGGCCGGAACGCGGCTCAGGTCGACCTTGATGACTTCGTCATCGCCGTCGCCCGCGCCGGTACGGTTGTCGCCGGTATGCTCGACGGAGCCGTCCTGGCTGCGCAATTGGTTGTAGAAGATGAAGTCGGCTTCACCGCGGACTTTGCCGTTGGCCCCCAGCAGGAACGCGCTGGCGTCCAGATCGAACTCGGCGCCATCGGTCGCGCGCGGGTCCCAGCCCAGGCCAACCAGGATTCGGGTCAGGCTCGGGTCGGCTTTGGACAGGGAGAGGTTGCCGCCTTTTTGAAGAGTCAGTGCCATGAAAAACAGCTCCTTTGGGTTGTGACGGGTTACTGATTTTCGGCTTGCGCGTCTTCCTTGTTCGGGAAGATCACGCTGGCCAGGATTCCGATTGCCAGGACCGCCATGACGATGAGCAGGCTGGTGTTCGGGGAGATGCTGATACCGTGGTGGAACAGATGGTCGGTCGCGTTCAGGCCCAGCTTCGCCGCGATGAAGAACAGCAAGACGACCACGGCCTTTTCCAGATGCACCACGTAGCGCTTCAGCGCTTCCAGCACGAAATACAGCGTGCGAAGGCCAAGAATGGCGAACAGCATCGCCGAGTAGACGATCAGCGGTTCACGGCTGACTGCGATGACCGCGGGGACCGAGTCGAACGCGAACAGGACGTCGGACACTTCGATCACGACCAGGCAGAGGAACAGCGGCGTAGCGAACAGGCCGCCTTTGGCCGCCAGGCTCATGTCCCGCTCGGCCGTCCGTGCTTCCGCCTCGAGCTGCTTGCGGCTCACGAAAAATTTGTGGCCGTGCAGCCTGGGCCATACGGGGAAGAGCTTTTTCGCGAAGCGGCAAGCAAGATGCTGCGAGTAATCCTTCTCCTCGTCATCGTCGTCACCGCCCTTGAGCATCATGACGGCGGTCCACGCCACGATCAGCGCGAAGGCGATCTCGACCCATGGGCCGAATGCCAGCAGGCCGGTACCGATGACGACAAAGACCCCACGGAAGACGATGGCCCCGATGATGCCCCAGTGCAGGATGCGGTGACGCATGCCGTCCGGGACCTTGAACCACGCGAAGATCGCCATGAAGACGAACAGGTTGTCGACGGAGAGGACCTTCTCCAGCGCATAACCGGTCAGGAACAGGCTGGCCACTTCCGCGCCGTGTTGCACGTACAGGAAGCCGGCGAATGCAACGGAGATGGCCACCCAGAATACCGACCAGATGGATGCCCGGGCGAGGGTGATCGGCTTGTCGTCGCGGTGGGTCACCATGTCCAGCACCAGGGCGGCCAGCGCCAGGCCGATGAATACCGCCATGGTCAACGGCGGGAAGCCAATGTGTGTCGTTTCCACGTTTCGGTTTCCTACAGTTCGAAGTCAACCGGGTTCAAGCCGAGCTCGAGGCAAATCAGGCGGCAAGCCGCTTTTTCCTTGTCGTCGAAATGACCGTCGGATGCGCCAATGGCACAGGCCACGCGCACCAGCAAGCGTGCTTCGCCATCCTTGCCCTTGATCTTGCCGATCGCCTTCAGCGCCTCGGCCTGGCCGATCTGGAAATCGAATTCGAACTTGCCGCAGGCGTCGTTGAACACCGCGATCACGTCGCTCAGGTTGAAGACCTTCAATTCCGGGGAATTGTTGATGAAGCCGACCATCTTCAGCTTCTCTTCGGATTTGATCTCGCCATCCGCGGCGGAGATCAGCGCGCAAGCATTGGCGGTTGCCTCCATGAACGTCCGGTTCTTGAATTTGGCGACTTCGATGGTCAAGGTTTCGCGGGCTTTGGCCGCGTTGGTTTTCAGCCAGTCGAGCATGTGTTTCCTCTCAGTGAGCGGGGCCGGACGGCCCCGCCGGTCAATGGTTACTTGGAGCCTGCTTTCCAGCGCATCCCCCAGCCGTAGGCACGATCCATTTCCTCGTGTCCGGGATGGAAGTCGACTCGACGAGAGACCTTGACGGCCCCGTTCACGTTTTCAAGCAGGGCAATCGCGCACATGCCGTGGCGGCCGCCTTCCTCGTTCATGCGAACTTCGATTTCGGACTGGCCGGGCACGAAAATGGTGACGACACCATCCGTTGCCTTCCAGTTCGGCGCGCCGTCGTAGATGAACGCGAAAATCAGGATGCGTTCGATCTTGTTCCACTGTTGCCCATTGATGCGAAGCCACTCGCCATCGGCAACCGAGCCGGTGCGGTCATCTCCCATCAGCTGGATGTAGGGTTCCTCCCGCAGATCGCCGAAACGCTTGCCGAGCGCCTGCACGGCCCCTTTGAATCCGTCCTGCATTTCGAACAGGCAACCCAGGTCCAGGTCGATGGCGCCGCGTTTTCCCAGGAAGCCGCCGAGCAGGCCACTCGTACCCTGGTTCCAGTTCAGGTTCACCTTGATTTCACCGAAGCCGGCAGCGGTCTTCTCCAGGCTGATGCTGGGGCGTGATTTGTCGAGCGTGACTTTGCTGAGTCGGATCGTGGACGTCGGTGCGCCAGGCGGTACCGGTGCGGGCGCGGGCGCTGGTACGGGCACCGGGGCCGGCGCGGGAGGGCTCTGCGTCGGGCTACCGGAAGGCGCGGCAACGTCGACGCCGAAGTGCCTGGCCAGCGGCTCCAGGCCGCCGGCAAAGCCCTGTGCGACACAGCGGAATTTCCACGCGTCCTGACGGCGGTAAAACTCCCCGAGGATCAGCGCAGTCTCCTTCATCCCGGCAGTCGGGATCTGCGCCTCGATCCCTCCCGTCACGGCCAGCGCCAGCGTCGAAACGCGATCGAAGGTCGCCTTGTTCTCATGGATGGTCGCGGTGAGCGCGACTTTCTCGACGGCAGGGTCGATCCGGGCGAGATCCACGGTGAACGTTGCGCGGCCGGCCGTCGTGGCGGTCAACTGAACCGCGCCGCCCAGGACACTGGTTTGGCCGTAGAAGCACATGTCGCCATCGCCCCGGACTTTCGCCGCAGCGGTGAGCGCGAATGCGGAGATATCGATCTCCGCGCCTGGAATCGGCGCGTAGTTGATGTCCACGCGCAATTGACCGGTGGCCACCGGTGCATTGCCGCCAGGTACCAGTGTCGTCATGCTCGCACCGCCTGAATCGCCAGATTGACGAGATCGTCCGCGGTGCGGCCGTGGGTGGACTGGCCGATCGCCTTGAATTCCCAGCCCCCGCCACCACGGCTGAGGCTGGCCATGACAACACCGGTGTGGCGGCCCTTCTCCGCGAGGTTGAAGCGCGCCAGCTCCTTGTCTTGGGCGTCGTCGAGGATGCGGCAGTAGGCGTTTTCGACTTGGTCGAACGTCTGACCGCGGAAGCTGTTCACGGTGAACACCAGGTGCTGGATGGTGCCCGGCAGGCGCTGCAGGTCGACGTGGATGGTTTCATCGTCGCCATCGCCTTCACCCGTCAGGTTGTCGCCGGAGTGCTCGATGGCGCCGTCCCTGGATGCCAGTTGTCGGAACCAGACCAGGTCGACGGAATTCATGTCGCCGTCCAGCAGGATGCAGGAAGCATCGAGGTCGATGTCGTTGCTGCCGCCGCCCAGCATCTTGGAGAAGAAGCCGCTGGGCTTTACCGGGTCCCAACCCAGGCCCAGACTAATCGAGGTCAAGCCACGGCCCGCGGTTTTTTCCAGCGAGATGCTCTGATTCTTGCTCAGGGTGAGTGCCATCTTTACGCTCCTTGTTGATCTTCAATGTTCAGTGTTCGTGCGAGGGATCGGACGGAGTCACGTTGCCGAGTCCCGGCTTGGCCAAACCACGAGGATTGCCGCCACACGGGGAAAGCGTCGCCATGACCCGTCTTGTGCGGCAGCCGCTCACTCACGGTCCGGATGCAAGTCGCCGCTGCTGCTCGGCCGACATCGCGTCGGCGGACAGCAGACCGTGCGCCTTTGGAGGCAGCCTCATGCATTTCCGCGCGCATCAGCCGGCCTCCGCCAGTCGGACGCCATGCTCGCCATTGCTCGGGGCGGTGGGCTTCACGCCGTGCCACTTGGCGCGTTCGAGGATGTTGACCGCCCACTTGTAGTGGGTTGCCGGTTCGCACATCGCGTCGTTGTGCTTGAAAACGGCAGGGGCCGCATCGTTGACGATCAGCGTGGCGCAGTTGAAGTCCTCGAGGCTCACGCGCAGCGCCTCCTGGATGATGCGGATCTGGCTCGGGTGAATGGCCGTCTTCCCTACCAGGCCATGAGCGATGTCCAGTTCCAGTTCCTCGTTCAGGAGATGGGGCGTGGCGAGTTGCTCGAAGACGGGCGCGGTCAGGGCGAATCCCTGCGCCCCCATGATTCCGGCAAGCATGGGAATCACGTAGCTGAGAGGCGTGCTGTAGAGCGTGGTGGCCGGATTGCGCCGCAGACCAAGACAACCCATCAGGTCGTTGCCGCCGATGCGCAGCGCGATGATGCGTCGGTTCAGGTTCGCCTTCAGGGCCGAGCCAAGCTCCACCATTGCGCCCGGGTCGTAAACGTCGGCCGTCTCCAGTGTCGGCATGAGGTACAGGTCAGGATGACTGACCGCGCGCTCCCACGACGAAAGGGACTGCAGGGTCAACTTGGGTACGACGAACCCGTCGACGTGCTTCATCAGCGGCCAGTCGTTCAGCACCGCCGCCATCGCGGCATCACGTGGCCGAACGAACAGCAGGGGACCGGATTCGGCGCGCCCGCCCCGGGCATCGATATTCATGAGGAGCGCCCGCAGGTTCGCCAGCGCGCTGTCGACGTCGATTGCCGCCACCGCGTCTTCCAGACAGACCACCAGCGAGCGCAGCTCGGGGAATCGGGTGCCGGAAACCACATCCAGAATGTCGCTGCGGGTGGCGGGCATGTACAGCGTCGCGCCGAGGGCGAACGGAGAGATGGTTTTAATCAATTCGCGCTCCGAATGATGGTGACCGCGCAGTACGGCCCCAGATCGGCACCAGCTTCCTCCACGGTCACGCCCGCGCGTTCGGTGAGGTGCAGCAGCAACTGAACGTCGCTGTCATCGCGGTCACGTACCAGCACGCGATCCGGCACACGGCGCAGGACCGCTCGGGTTGCCTCGGCGATACCCGGTTTCACGCGGTTCAGGTTGCCGATGTCGAAGCGGGTTGCCAGCGCGGACACCACGCCGTCCGCGGACGCCTGGAGCGTCAGTCGCTGATCGTTGGTCCATGGAGCGGCAGGTCGGGCGCCTGCCAGCGCCCGACGTTCGGCGTCGATCCTGTCGATGAACGCGCGCGTGACATCGTGTTCGCGCAGGTGTTCGTAGACCACGCAACCATGCAGGCCGCCTTGAGCCGGCCAGATGGAGCGGGACACCAGCCCGGAAACGGTTGCACCGAGAATGCCGGACGGAATGGTCCAGTCTTGCGCGGAGGCAGCCAGCCACGCGCGGCCGCAAGGATCCGCCAGAACCACGAGGCGCGGACCTGCGGGGAAGCGCGTGTCGTCCGCCAGGGTCCGTGCGAGCTCGCCGGAAATGGCACCTTTGCCGGTCCAGCCGTCGACGAAGACGATGTTTTCGGCGCCATGCAGCCGGATGATGGCTTCCAGCGCAACCGTGTCGATCCCGCGATCGCGAATGATGCTGATCCCGTAGTGGCGGGCGTCGCGCCCCATCTCCACGAGTGCCCGGCGCAGCAGCACGCCAAGCGGCAGGCCCGCGCGCACAAACGAGACCAGCGCGATGCCCGGCCTGGTGCAAGCGGCATTCAGCGCCAGCGCCAGGGACTGCACCTCCGAAGCCATGCGGGCGCCGTTCTGCAGCAGCGCGCGGGCGTAAAGGCGCTGGTGCACGTCGCTGGGCGCCTGCTCGAGGCCGATCATTTCCGAGTAGTGTTTTTGATTCGTCTGGATCAGACGTTCCTTCTCCTCGACGTCGGTGACGCTCATCCGCACGTGTTGCAGCAGGACATGCACATCGTCGGGGGCATAGCTGCCGCTGCCGACGGTGTTCAGGCTCGCGAGGCGATTACCCATGGATCGTCCCCGTCACCCAATTCGCAAGCTGGCTGCGCGCCGGTGTCGCCCACATGTGGCAGAGATCCATGTACCCGAGATCGGTGATGCTGTCGCCGAAGCCCAGGACCGGTCGCTCGCCGTGGATCTCACGGTCGCGGCGCAACCATTCCTGAACGGCTGCACGCTTGGCCAGCCCCGTTGGCAGGAAGGCGAGGTTGTTGCCGTTGGCGTGAACGTGCATGCCGTCGACCATGCGCCGGGACCGCACTCCGGCCAGCACCTCGGCGAGCACTGCGTCGTCGGACGCGTTGTGCTTGATCACCACGTAGTGGCGCAAGCCTTCTTCTTCCACGACCCAGCCGCGGAGTGAGTAGCCGAGTTCCTCGCCGATCGCCAGCGTGGCCTCGCACAGTGCCGGCAGTCGCTCCTGAACGCCCTGGAGAACCTCGATCATTCGCCCGTGCCAGCTTCGATCGCGTAACCCGTCGGGGCGGAGCATGACGCCCCCATGCGAGCAGATTGCGCCTTCGGTGAAGGGAAGCATGACGCGGCCGTATGCCTCCACGCTGCGCGCGGTGACCGGAACGACGTCGGCGGTGGCGAGCAGCCACGTGATGAACGCGTGCTGGACCGGGTCCATGAAGCCGTTTGGCTGACCGTGCACGTCCAGCGTGGCCGCCGTGCGCGGGACGCCTTCCGCCATCTTGCGGGCGGTCTGGAACAGGGTGTCGTCGAGGTCGACGAACGCCAGGGGGCGGTTACCGCTCATCGACAATCACCTCTGCGTTCAGTGCATCGACGAGTTCCACGGGGAGTGCCTGAGCGGGCGTTTCCGTGCAGATCAGGACCCGGTCGAACTGGCCGGGCTTCACGTTGTAGAGGAAGTTCGGAATACCGAGGCCGTAGTTGTCGGGGAACGACAGCGCGTGCTCGATGGCATGGCCCAGGGCGATGGGGGACCGCGTGGTCGAGCTGAAGTGGACATCCGCGCCAGATCGCTCCAGGCGTTCCGCCAGCAGAAAAGGACGCCAGACGAACTCGCCGGTACCGACGACAATGACTTTCTCGCCGGGCCGGACCTGAACGCCCGGCGCAAGCGTGTCGTCCACCTCCCGGACGCCCAGACGTCCCCAGTCATTGCGGGGCGAGAGCGGCCATTCGCCCATGGAAACGGTGCCGACGTTCGGCATATCCGGGAGGGGTGCGGACTGATCCTCGTGGAACTGGTAGGAGCCGGTCAGCAGCGATACCGCGGTGACCGGTTCCCCGATCGCGTGACGCGCGGCACCGGCAGTCCAGTCCGTCAGGACGCAGGTGACCACTCGCTCGACGTTGCTCAGGCCTGCTGCGACCAGTGCGCGGTGCAGGTTCAGGAAGGTCTTGCCGGTGGAGGCTTCGTCGTCCACCAGGATCAGCGATCGAGCCTTCAGCATCAGGTCACGAATCTCCGGATCGACCGGCCAGTGGATCAGATGGGCGCTCGCATGGCTGTGTTCTTCCTCGAATCGAGCAAAGACGCGCGTACCCAGCGGATGCCGGGTACTGGTGAGGTACACGCTGTCAGGGCGGCCCGCACGATAGGCGCGGTGCACGCCGGCACCGAGGCCCACCGCGGTTTCGGCCATGCCGATCACCAGTACCGGCCCGGGCAGGTCCGCCGGAATGCCGGCCGCCAGGCGCTCGAAGCTGGCCGCCATGATCGACGGGCGTACCGGGATGTGACGGCCCAGGACCTTGGATACGAAGAGGAAGGCTCGCTTGGGATTCCGGCGCTCCGCGAAACCGAACAGGTTCGCAGGAGGCAGCGCGGCGGCGTCGACTCTGATCTCAAGCAGCCCCCGCTTGAGTTGGGCGCGCAGGCACGTTGGTCCTACGTGGCTTTCCATGAACAGCATCCTCGTTGAGCGTGGCTCGAAGACTGACGACGACCGCTTGCGCCGGGTGCGCAGTCGGTCGAACCGCGTTCGCGCCGGGCGCCGGCACCGTCGGTCCGGTATCCCGAAACCTTTCAAAATGAAATTGAATCGTATCAAATTTGAAAGGTTGGTGGGTGGAGGCGTGTGCCGATGTCGCGAGGGCTTTTGTTTTTCGGTTTTGTTCGAGAGGACGGGCTTGGCAGGCGTGGCGCGGCCTGATGACGACGGTCAGCCGTTCGACCAACGCCGATGCTGTGATCGCAGTCCGGTGAAAGCGGTGAGGAGGGGGAGGGGGAAGGGTGAGGCAGGAGGACGGCGGCCCGCATTGTGCGGGCCGGTGCGGGGTGTCCTGCAAAGTCATTGCGTCTTCGGTATCGGGTTTAAGTTCGGGCAACAATGGTTGGGGCATCCTGGGCCGAATGTGATTTCGACACGCCGCCCTGTATCGTCAAACTCGCTCGCGGGAAACGATAACGTGTAGATTCGGGCGATCATGGAATTTCGTTCGCCTCGAATCGAAAATTGATCTAGTGCGGCTTTAACGTTCGCAGCACGTCGATGCGCAAGAACTGCCGGTTTTCTCTCCGTTGGCTCCGCTAGTCCAACGATCGACACCACGTCGACAATGGGGAAGCGATTGCGCATATCGTTCGACCATACGGAAAGCTTCGCCAGTTCGGTGGTGGAAATGTCGCTGGAATTGTTGTCGAATCGAACATCAAACCCCCAACCGGGCATGTTCGATGGACCATCGCATGCGAACGCCGTGTGTGCGCAGGTCAACGCGAGCGCGGCGGCGGCTAGGAGCTTGGCCATCGTTGATATCGCGTCTCGCGACACTGTCGTCATGTTGGAAGGAGAGCATCGCTGACGCGAGTGCTCCGCAATCATCGATCGATGAGTTTGCTGTGCGGCGTCACGCGAGGGTCGTCACACATCCATGCGCAGCTACCTTCACATATCGGCGTAAATTCCACGATGATCTGATTGGTTTTTATTGTGCCGTCCGATCGTCGTGTGATCATTTCATCAGTAAATGTCTTTTTGTCGATCAAAATGTGATCGGCGCTGATTCCAAGCAGTTTTAAATACTCCTTTATGCTTTCTCCGCGCAATTCCTTCAGTTTTTCGATGTTCTTCTCGGAGGCGAAGGCGCCCGAAATTATGATCGCTTGAATTTTGACATTCGGCCATTTTTTTGCTTTGATAACGCTATCAGCAATCGTCACTCTGTCTGCATTGGAAAGTGTGAACGTGTTGACTGGAAGTTGCAATCGCGCTTCCTCGCCTATCGTGCATGCCACCGCTAGGTTCGATAGCATTGACGACAGAATGAGCACACAGGCTGTAGCGCTGGATTTGAGGGAATTGCTGTTCATTACTCGATGGTCTTGTCAAAGGTTGCTATGTATCCAGTAATGCTATCGGCATTATTAATAGCGAGATCCGGGTTGTTCATTGCGAAAATCTTCATCCCGAATTCGGTGTTGCCATACATGGCATCATCTGAATCGAACGTGTCGGTGAAGTGGGTGCATTCGTGAATCAACACCTTTATCTGTGCCTCATGATACAACTCGCCAAACGGGTCGCTGCAAAATGACGAGTAGATGGCGATGACTCGTTTATCGGAGTCGGGTTTGCAAACGGCGGCACGGTTTTGGCCGCTGTCAGGTACGACTGCGCAAGATAAATTCCTGCTGGCTTTGCTGTCCCATCGAACAATTTTTTCTGGCACTAACTCCTGCATCGCGGAGCGCAATCGCGGAAGACGGGTCGATAACGTGTTGCGAATCTGCGCGTTAGCACGTCCAAAATAGGTGGTGACGCGTGCTTGTTCGTTCACGTCCCATCCTGCTAGCGCTGCAATGCGGGCATTAATCAGGCGGACGGCTTCGTCGCGAGCACGCATCACGATTTTTCTGAATTCTTCATTGCTCACGTTCGGGCATATCGGCTTCGTGTTGATATCGACATACACCTTGGAACCCGGCCGTGTGTTCGTCATGGCCGTGTCGTGTACCAGCACATAGTCATCGTCAGGATTCGACATTGCCGTTCCTCGTAATTTCGAACTTGAGTGGTTCCGCATACTCGGATGTGACGCGTTGCGTGTGGCCTGTTGCGTCTGTCACGCCGGTGAATATCTTTCCGGTTGATAGGCGAATCCGATATCGGACATTCGCCAGCGGTTGCCCGCTATCCGCCTCACGTAACACGTATTGTTCGTCATGGATGCCTGATGCCGACTCGTTTCGAGCGGGGGCGAATGCTGAATATCCGATGAATGGGGACGCCGAGCCGTGGCCGCCGCCTCCAATGAAAAACGTGCAGTCGCTGCCGGCGACTAAAAGGTTTTGCCCACATGGACAAAGTACCGCGTCGCCCTCCACGGCTACGGCGCGTCCGCTTCCGACAACGGATACCGCGCTTCCTGCTATCGGAAACATTCCCTCGCAGTTTCCGCATGTCGCTTTATCGCCGTCTAAGGCAATGTGCTTGTTGTTCACGAATATGCTTGCAGTGCCCGCGATGACGATTCCACCGGTTGTCGTTGCGTCGCCGTTTCTGATTGCTCGTCGACTCATGGCTATGTCCTCAATTGAAGTGGTTCAATACCCGATCGGCCGACTCCGGGGCATGCATCGCATCTTGGTCGATCGTGACACCTTCTACGTCGACGGTCGGTGTGTTCCTCTTCTTTCATTGACTTAAAACTCTGGAGCGTGGACGAGCTATAGACAGTGGCTGGAAGTATTTTCTTTGTATATGGGATGAGTACGATTTTGGTTCGGATTGCGACTTAAATGTCGTACCGTGTGATGGCCGGTGAGGCCGATCAGGCCGCCACCTCCGATGATGCCGAGTGCACCGAGGGTCGCCAGCGCGTTGCTGAACGCCCCCGGCGCTCAGCCCGGCGAACAGGTCGCGGATCTGACTCGCGAGCGACTGGACGAAGATCCGCGCGGAGTGAAACGCCCCGGCCTTGAAGCTGCCTCGCACCTCGAGACGCACCTCGGCGTTCTCGCCGTTAAGTTCCTTGATGGCGGACGTGAAGAGGTCGGCGATCGCAATCAGTGCCGGCGCGAGGTCGCGCACGTCCATTCGGTACTCGGCGAGCGCCGGCCCGTCGTAGATGATGTTGAACGGTTGGTGATTGCTCGTGCCGCTCGTGCTACGTGGTGGTGGTGGGAGCAATCGGCGATTGGCGGTACTGACGATCATGAGCGCGCTCCATGATTCGGAGCGGCGATGATGCACCTTGGGCATCGGTGGAGCCTGGGGCGAATGTGACGAAGTGGCCGAGGGGCGCAGTGCGCCGGGCAGGTATGAACCGGGCAGTCAGGAGAGGTGTTCATGAACGAGCAAACAGGATCGAGGCGGAACGCTCAATCTAGCGGTTTGCTGGTGAACGAGAAATGAGACCTGAACGAAAACTGGCGGGGTATGCCGTTCGGCGGAGAGTGGCTTTGCTGCCGCTGTCGCGTGCGCGGAGCATGCAGGCTTAGAGCGTACCGACTTAACGCAGAAGATGACGCGGGCACGGCGGAGAGGGGTACCGGCCCGCGTCGGACCGCCCGGTTCCGGCCGGGCGGTCAGGGCCTGTCGCCGAAGCGGCAGGCCCTGAACCGTCAGACGGCGAGGCAGAGGTACTTGATCACGACGTAGTCGTCGATGCCGTAGTGCGAGCCTTCGCGGCCGAGGCCCGACTGCTTCACGCCGCCGAACGGCGCGACTTCGTTCGAGATCAGGCCCGTGTTCACGCCGACCATCCCGTATTCGAGCGCTTCCGCCACCTTCCACACGCGGCCGATGTCGCGGCTGTAGAAGTACGCGGCCAGGCCGAACTCGGTGTCGTTCGCGAGGCGGATCACTTCGTCGTCGCTGCCGAACTTGAACAGCGGCGCGAGCGGCCCGAACGTCTCTTCCTTCGCGACCTTCATCGCCGGCGTGACACCCGTCAGCACGGTCGGCTCGAAGAAGCCGTGGCCGAGCGCGTGGCGCTTGCCGCCCGTCACGACGGTCGCACCCTTCGCGAGCGCGTCCTCGATGTGCGCCTCGACCTTCAGCACGGCGGCTTCGTTGATCAGCGGACCTTGCGTGACGCCCGGCTCCGTGCCGCGCCCCACCTTCAGCTGGCCGACGGCTGCCGCGAGCTTCTGCGCGAACTGGTCGTACACGGCTTCATGCACGTAGAAACGGTTCGTGCACACGCAGGTCTGGCCGCTGTTGCGGTACTTCGATGCAATCGCGCCCTGCACGGCCGCATCGAGGTCGGCGTCGTCGAACACGATGAACGGTGCGTTGCCGCCGAGCTCCAGCGACACCTTCTTGACCGTCGCCGCGCATTGCGACATCAGCAGGCGGCCGACCGGCGTCGAGCCGGTGAACGACAGCTTGCGCACGATCGGGTTCGACGTCAGTTCGCCGCCGATCGCCTTCGGGTCGCCCGTGACGACGCTGAACACGCCCGCCGGCACGCCCGCGCGCTCGGCCAGCACGGCCATCGCGAGCGCGGAGAACGGCGTCGCCTCGGCCGGCTTCACGACGATCGGGCAGCCTGCGGCAAGCGCCGGGCCGACCTTGCGCGTGATCATCGCCGCCGGGAAGTTCCACGGCGTGATCGCCGCGCACACGCCGATCGCTTCCTTCGTCACGACGATGCGCTTGTCGCTCGCCGGCGTCGGGATCGTGTCGCCGTACACGCGCTTGCCTTCTTCCGCGAACCACTCGAGGAACGATGCGGCATAGCCGATTTCGCCTTTCGCTTCAGCCAGCGACTTGCCCTGCTCGGTGGTCAGGATCAGCGCGAGGTCGTCGGCGTTCTCCATCATCAGGTCGTGCCACTTACGCAGGACGACCGCGCGTTCCTTCGCGGTCTTCTTGCGCCACGCCGGCCAGGCGGCGTTCGCGGCTTCGATCGCGTGACGCGTCTCGGCCGTGCCCATCGCCGGCACCGTGCCGAGCAGGCCGCCCGTCGCCGGGTTGCGGACTTCGAACGTCTCGCCGTTCGTCGCGCCTTGCCATTCGCCGTTGACGTACGCCTGCTGGCGGAACAGCGACGGGTCTTTCAGTGCCAGGGTTTCCTGAACCGTGCTCATATGAATCACCTGCTTCGAAAAGGACGGATGAAACGGCCGCCGCCGTCATGAAGACGGCGGCGGCGCATTCAGTTGATGAAGTCGACGGACACTCAGGCCGGTACGCCGACCGTTTCCTTCAGCACTTCCTCGAGGATCACGAGCGCTTCGTCGAACACGGCTTGCGGGATCGTCAGCGGGAACAGGAAGCGCACGACGTTCGAGTACACGCCGCACACGAGCAGCAGCAGGCCGCGCTCGAGCGCACGCGTCTGCACGCGCTTCGTGAATTCCGCATCCGGCTCGCCCGAGCCCGGCTTCAGGAACTCGACCGCGATCATCGCGCCCGGGCCGCGCACGTCGGCGATCTGCGGCACGTCGGCCTGCAGTGCGTTCAGCTTCGCCTTCAGCACGTCGCCGAGTTGCGTCGCGCGCTCGCACAGCTTCTCTTCGTCGATGATCTCGAGCACCGCGTGTGCCGAGGCGACGGCCAGCGGGTTGCCCGCGTACGTGCCGCCGAGGCCGCCGGGAGCCGCCGCGTCCATCACGTCCGCACGGCCGACGACGCCCGACAGCGGCATGCCGCCGGCAAGGCTCTTCGCCATCGTGATCAGGTCGGCCAGCACGTCGTAGTGCTGCATCGCGAACAGCTTGCCGGTACGCGCGAAGCCCGTCTGCACTTCGTCGGCGATCAGCAGGATGCCGTGCTCGTTACAGATCTTGCGCAGTGCGCGCACGAACTCGGCCGGCGCCGGGTTGAAGCCGCCTTCGCCCTGGACCGGTTCGAAGATGATCGCGGCGACGCGCTTCGGATCGATGTCGGCCTTGAACAGCATCTCGATCGCCTTGATCGAGTCGGCGGTCGTCACGCCGTGCACGGCGTTCGGGTACGGGGCGTGGAACACGTCGCCCGGGAACGGGCCGAAGTTCAGCTTGTACGGGGCGACCTTGCCGGTCAGCGCCATGCCCATCATCGTGCGGCCGTGGAAGCCGCCCGAGAACGCGATGACGCCCGGGCGGCCGGTCGCTGCACGCGCGATCTTGATCGCGTTCTCGACGGCTTCCGCGCCGGTCGTGAAGAACGCGGTCTTCTTCGGGAAGTCGCCCGGCGCGCGGTCGTTGATCTTTTCAGCCAGCTCGACGTACGACGCGTACGGGACGATCTGGTAGGCGGTGTGCGTGAAGTTGTTCAGCTGATCCGCGATCGCCTTGACGATCTTCGGGTGGCGGTGGCCGGTGTTCAGCACCGCGATGCCGGCGGCGAAATCGATGAAGCGGCGGCCTTCGACATCCCACAGTTCCGCGTTCTCGGCGCGGGCTGCGTAGAAATCGCACATCACGCCAACACCGCGCGGGGTGGCGGCGTTCTTGCGGGCCTGCAGGTCGGCATTCTTCACGGTCATCTCCTTGATGTTCTGTCCGGTGGGTAGAAAATCGGGCGCTTCGACAGCCCATGGAGGCGACTATAATCACATTTGGCTCTGACAATCAGAGCCATTTCAATAAATATTCAGGAGCCAATCATGCGCGCGAGCGTGTTGTCGGACTGGCTGGCGCAGCGCCTCGTGCGCGGCGGCGAACAGCCGATCTACCGGCAGCTTCACCGGCTGCTGCAACAGGCGATCCTGTCGCGCGAACTGCCGGCCGGCACGCGTGTGCCGTCGTCGCGGCTCCTGGCCGCCGAGCTCGGGATCGCGCGCAACACGGTCACGCAGGTTTACGAACAGCTTGCGCTCGAAGGCTATGTGAACTCGGCGACCGGCCGCGGCACGTTCGTCGCCGACAGCGCGCCGGACGAGATCGTCGGTGCGCCGACCGACGCGGCTACCACCCACGCGGCGCTCGTGCAGCCGTCCGCGCGGCGGCTGTCCGCGCGCGGCACGCGGCTCGTGGAAGGCGCCGGCGTGTCGAAGCGGCAGGGCGGCGCGTTCATGCCGGGCGTGCCCGATGTGTCGCGATTTCCGGCGCGGGTGTGGACGCGGCTGCACAACAAGTACTGGCGGCGCCTGCGCCCCGACCTGCTGACCTACGCGCCGGGCGGCGGGCTCGCGCTGCTGCGCGAGGCGTTGGCCGACTACCTGCGCACGTCGCGCTCGGTGCGCTGCACGCCGGAGCAGATCGTGATCACGACCGGCATCCACCAGTCGATCGACCTCGCGGTGCGGCTGCTGACCGACCCGGGCGATGCAATCTGGACCGAGGATCCGTGCTACTGGGGCGTGCGCAGCGTGCTGAACGTGTCGGGGCTGACGACGCGGCCGATCCCGGTCGACGACGAAGGGATCGCGCCATCGGCCGCCGATCTCGCCGAGCCGCCGAAGCTGATGCTGGTCACGCCGTCGCACCAGTATCCGCTCGGGATGGTGATGAGCCTCGCGCGGCGGCGGATGCTGCTCGAATACGCGCGCCAGCACGGCTGCTGGATCATCGAGGACGACTACGACAGCGAATTCCGCTACGGCAGCCGGCCGCTCGCGTCGCTGCAGGGTCTCGATACGGCCGGGCAGGTGATCTATGTCGGCAGCTTCGGCAAGACGCTGTTCCCGGGGCTGCGGGTCGGTTATCTGGTTGCACCGGAGCCGCTCGCGGAAAGTTTCGCGACCGCCAGCGCCGAGCTGTATCGCGAAGGGCAGTTGCTGCAGCAGGCGGTGCTGGCCGAATTCATCGCGGAAGGGCACTTCGTGTCGCATATCCGCAAGATGCGCACGTTATATGGGCAGCGCCGCGAGGTGCTGCTCGACGCGGTCGCGCAGCGCTACGGCGACACGCTGCACGCGCTCGGCAGCGATGCGGGGCTGCATCTGGTCACGCAGTTGCCGGAAGGCGTCGACGATCGCGCGGTCGCGCAGGCCGCGCTCGAACGCAATATCGTCGTGCGGCCGTTGTCGGGGTATTACGCGGACCGCGACCGTGCGGCATCGGGGTTGCTGCTCGGTTATGCGTGCGTGCCGGAGGACGAGATCGCGACCGCGTTCGCGACGCTTGCCGAGGCGATCGACGAGCGGGCGTTTGGTCGGGTGGTCGAGGTGGCTTGAGCGGCGTATTCGGTGGCGGTATCGCGTTGCGATGCCCGCCGCGGCCATCGATACCGGACGGCGGCGTGCGCTGCGCACCGCGAAGCGCACGCGCGTTCTGCAGCCCCTGCGGTGAAGCTCAGTATCCGATCCACACCGCGAACGTCAGCACGACGCACGACAGTGCAAGCAGCGTCAGGAACAGCGGCAGCACGAAGCGGATCCACGCGCCGAAATCGACGCGTGCGGTGGCCAGATACGCGAGCAGCATCCCGGACGTCGGCGTGACGAGGTTCGTCAGCCCGCCGCCGAGCACGAACGCGAGCACCGACGTCTGGCCGCTCACGCCCGACAGCTGCGCGATCGGCCCGATGATCGGCATGCTGACCGCGGCCTTGCCCGACACCGACGGAATGAATACGTCGAGCACCATCTGCACCCCCATCAGCCCGTTGGCGACCCACACCGGCGATTGCCCGTCCGCGAGCCGCGTGAAGAAGTGGATCAGCGTGTCGAGCACGAGGCTGTTCTGCAGCAGCAGTTCGACGGACGCGGCGAGCCCCATCAACAGCGCCGCGAGGATCATGTTCTTCATCCCGTCGACGAACGCGTCCGCCGCGCTGCGCGAATCGAGCCCGCCGATCACGGCCGTCACGATGCTCACGAACGTATAGAACGCCGCCAGTTCGACGTTGCCCCACTTCAGTTCGCGCGTGCCGTAGATCAGCATCGCGACCGCCGCGGCGAACACGGCCAGTGTCGCCTTGTGGCGCAGCGACAGCTTCGCGGTTGCGTGCGCGGCGTGGCCGGCGGCGGTCTGCCCGGCGCGATAGCCGGTGCTGCGCACGTAGCGCAGCAGGTACAGGATGCCGATCGTCAGGAAGACGACGAACACGGCCGCGCGCAGCGCGACGCCGCTGAACAGCGGCACGCCGACGAGCGGCTGCGCGACGGCCAGCGCGAGCGGGTTCGTCACCGACGCGATATAGCCGATCTTCGCGGCGAGCGCGACCAGAGCGACCGCGAACAGGTCGGAGAGCCCCAGGCGCCGCGCGATCACGACCACCATCGGAATGATCACGAGGTACTCGGAGATGAAGCCGAGCAGCGTGCTGCCGAGCCCGATCAGGATCATCAGCATCGGTGTCAGCAGGTACGCATTGTTGCCGGTGAGCTGCAGCAGACGGTCGATGCCCGCGTCGACCACGCCGGTGCGGCGCATCACGCCGAACATCCCGCCGACGAACATCACCATCACGATCAGCGGCGCGTTCTTCAGCAATCCTTCCGGTATCGCGACGAATGCCGAGACGAGGCTCGCCGGCATCGCATGCGTGGGCGTGCTGTGGCTGACTGCCGGTGCAACGAGCGTCGTGAGCGCCGTGGTCTTCGGCACCACGTGATAGGTGCCCGGCACGACGAGCCGGCCGTTGCGCTCGAAGCGGCCGGAATCGACGATCCAGGTGAGTGCGATCGCGACCGCCAGTACCCACAGCATCATCACGACCGGATGCAGCATCTTGCCGTGTGGATGCGGCGTGCGGCCGGCGTGGGCCGATGCGTCGCCGGGCGCATTGCCGGCCGCGTCGTGGGTCGCTGCGTCAGCCGGTGCCGCGAGCGTGGTGGCGTCGGCGGCGCGTGCGCCGGCAGGGTTCGGGGAAGAGGCGGACATCGGATCCTCGTCGGTGAGGGAAGCGGGCCGTCAGGCCGGTTGCAGCGCGGCACGCGCCGGGACGTAGCCGAGTTCGGCGGAAATCGCGAGGCTGCACGCCTGCAGTCGTTCGAGATAGTCGGGAATGTCGGCGTGGCTCACGCGCACCTCGGGCCCCGTCACGCTGACCGACGCGACTGTCGCCCCCGTCAGGTCGCGCACCGGCACCGCAATCCCGACCGCGCCGGGCGTCACCTCGCCGCTGCTCACCGCGTAGCCTTTGCGCGCGACCGCGTCGAGTTCGCCGGCGAGCTTCGCCGGATCGTCGGCGTGCCCGTTTCGGCGCAGTTGCGCGAGATAGTCGTCGCGCACCGGATCGGGCGCGAATGCGAGCAGCACCTTGCCCGATGCGCCGAAATTGATTGGCCGGCGATTGCCGACCGCGCCGACGGTGCGCACTGCATGCGTCGTTTCGCAGCGCGCGACGCACACCGATTCGAGCCCTTCGCGCACGCGCAGCACGATGGTCTCGTTGATCGCCTGGTTGAGCGCGAGCATGTGACGGTGCGCGGCGCGCACGAGCGCGTTCTGCTGCGACGCGGCCACGCCGATCACGAACGCCTGCGGGCCGAGCGCATAGGTGGACGTGCGCGGGTCCTGCACGACGAAGCGGTGCAGTTCGAGCGTGCACAGCATCCGGTACGTGCGCGACTTGTTGATGCCGAGCTGCGACGCGAGCTCGGTCACGCCGAGGTTCGGATGCTCGGCCACGTAGGTCAGCAGCTTCAGCGCGCTGTCGACGGCGTCGACGATATAGGTCGTCATGCGGGGTCTCCCTGCGGCGCGATGCGCGCGCGGACGTAATCGGCGAGTGCATCGAGGTACGCGTCGACCGAGCGCTTCAGCGTGGCGAAGCCCACGTGTTTCGCGAATGCGGCCTCGTCCATGTACAGCGCGCGATTGAACTCGATCTGGATGCTGTGGCGCTGCCGCGCGGGATCCGCGAGCGCGGTCAGCAGGTCGCCGCCCTGGTACGGGTCGTTGATTTGCACGCGATAGCCGGCGTCGGCGAACCACTGCGCGGTCCACGCGGTGAAGGCCGGATCCGAGGTCGTGCCGCGCCGGTCGCTGACGACGACGTCCGGCCGCCATGCGCCCGCGTCGACGTTCATCGCGTTGCCGCGCGACTTCATCGAATGGCAGTCGATATGCCACAGCGCGCCGTGCGCGGCGTGCAGCGGCTCGGCGATGCCGGCGAGCGCGCGGCGGTACGGCAGGTAGTACGCGTCGATCCGGTGGCGTACTGCTTCGAGCGACAGCTTGCGGTCGTATAGCGGCACGCCGGGCAGCGCGTCGCGACGGATCAGCCCCATCCCGCGCTGCGTGTACGGCTGCGGCGCAAGCGGCTCAGGCCACGGCTCGGCGAGCAGCGTTGCGTCGATGTCCGTTTCCGCGCGGTTCGGATCGATGTATGCGCGCGGAAACCTCGCGCCGAGCAGCGTGCCGCCGCGCGCGGGCGTGCCGGTCCACAGTTCGTCGACGTACGCGTCCCACGTCGTGCGGATCGCGTCATCGGGTGCAACGGTGGCGAAGTCCGGCGGATACGCGATGCCGCTGTGCGGCGAGTCGACGACGATCGGCAGGGCCGGCACCGTCGGCGTCGCGACGAAGTACGCAGGCGATGCGCCGGCGGCCGCGTTGTTGCAATTAAACGTCAGCATGGGGATCAGGTTCTTTACCTAGTTTCTCGAAGCGTCTCGTGCGTTTGTTTTAATCATTAAAACAGCGTATCAATATTTCACAACGACTGAAAATCGCGGTCAAGGGCTTTTTGCGATATCGGGATTGCGTGTCGAGATCGGGCTGTAATGCCCGTGGTTATTGGGTGTGTTTCATTCCTTGAAACGCCTGGAGATTCAGGGGTATTCCACTCCCATGTACGATTTTTGTCATCGCTTGACGCTTTAAATCGCCAAATTCGACAATGAATAAGACGATGTTTTATTCAATAAAACACGTGTCGAGCGAAATAAATCGCTCCCCATATTCGGTCGATAAAAGGGGTTGGAGATGAAGCGGAAAGGAATGGCGGTCGCGCTGGCGGGACTCGCAACGGCGGCGGGTGCGATGCACGCGCATGCGCAGTCGAGCGTGACGCTGTACGGCGTGGTCGATTCGGGGATCACGTACACGAACAACCAGAACGGGCATGCCGCGTGGCAGGCGACCGGCGGCAACGAGCAGGGCACGCGCTTCGGGCTGCTCGGCAAGGAAGACCTCGGCGGCGGCACGCGCGCGGTGTTCCGGCTCGAGAACGGCTTCAACATCGAGAGCGGCGCCGCGAGCCAGGGCGGCCGGCTGTTCGGGCGCCGCGCGTACGTCGGGCTGGAAAACGACCGCTGGGGCACGCTGACGATGGGTCGCCAGTACAACGCGGCGCAGGAAGTGCTGGAGCCGCTGCAGATCGGCGCGACCACCGCGCTCACGCAGTACGCGCTGCACCCGTTCGACACCGACGACCTGAACAACACGTTCCGCACCAACAATTCGGTGCAGTACCAGACGCCCACCTGGTACGGCTTGCGCGCGGTCGGCCTGTACGGCTTCTCGAATTCGACGTCGTTCGCGCAAAACCGCGTGTGGAGCATCGGCACGAGCTACGAGAACGGGCCGCTGCAACTCGGTGCGGCCTATGTGCGCGTCGATCATCCGGCGCTCGACACCACCGGCGCGGCGGCGTCCGACAACTACTACACGTTCATCAAGGGCGTGACGCGCCAGCAGATCTGGGGCGCGGGCGGCGCGTATGCGTGGGGTGCCGCGACGTTCGGGCTGCTGTACACGAGTTCGCTGTTCAACCTGCAGACGGGCGGCGCGATGCGCTTCAACAACTACGAGGGCAGCGTGCGCTACCTGATGACGCCCGCGCTGCAGTTCGCGCTCGGCGAAACCTATACGCAGGTGCTCGCGTCGCAAGGGCCGAAGCCGAGTTCGCACTACCTGCAGACGAGCGTCGGTGCCCAGTATTTCCTGTCGAAGCGCACCGATATCTACGTGAACGCGTTCTACCAGCGTGCGTCGTCGAACACGGTGGCCGCGATCGAAGGCATCTCGAATCCGTCGAGCACGCGCACGCAGATCGTCGCGGTGACGGGCATCCGCCACAAGTTCTGAGTGCGCCGGGAGACCGGCAAGGAGCAGGTGGTGCAAGTCCACTGCGATGAAGGCGTAGCGAACCACATTGGCCCCGAGCCGTGCGACGGCCGCCGCGAGGCGACCGGCGAAGCGTCGGTAGGGGAACGTGCGGGCCAGCCATTGAGCCGCGATAGTTGTGTTATTCCGGGTGCCGACGCGGTTCAGAACGCGGAAGGCAACACGAAGAGGTGCGCAAGCGCGAGTGCCTCGACGACCCGGCGTGGTCGGAGAACCTGGCACGTACGGACGCTCTTTGCGCGGGAACCGGGAGGTCTCTCGTTCGGCCAACTGCAGCATGGGTTGGTCCGCGTCGGGAAGGCGAGGAGCCGTAGCCGATGATGAACGGACGAGAGAAGTCAGACTCCGCCATAGTAGCGAGGAAGCCTGCGAACAACGCCGGGAAGCCGGCTGCGGAGTGGGTGGAGCCAAGGGCGGGGACCAAGAGGAGCACGGGTCAGTCGCACACGTGCCGGGCGCAGAACCGGGCAAGCGTGTCACAGGGGCTGGACCGTGTACGGCAGGCTGCAAGGCAGCGGAAGAAGGAACGGTTCACCGCGCTGCTGCACCACGTCACGATCGATCGCCTCAGGGCGTCGTTCTTTGCGCTCAAACGCAATGCGGCCCCTGGGGTGGACGGTTTGACCTGGCGGTACTACGAGGCAGGACTGGAAGACCACCTCCAGCGCCTGCACGCGCGAGTACACAGTGGAGCGTACCGGGCACTACCCGTACGGCGACAGTACATACCGAAGCCGGATGGCAAACAGCGCCCGCTGGGGATTGCCGCGCTGGAAGACAAGATCGTCCAGCGCGCGGTGGTCGAAGTGCTGAACGCGATCTACGAGGGGGACTTCCTCGGATTCTCGTACGGGTTCCGGCCCGGGCGCAGTCAGCACGATGCGTTGGACGCGTTGGCGACAGCGATCACCGGCACCCCGGTGAACTGGATTCTGGACACCGATCTCAAGAGCTTCTTTGATTCGGTCAGTCAGGAATGGCTGGTCCGTTTCATTGAGCACCGGATCGGCGACCAGCGCATCATCCGTCTTGTGCGTAAGTGGCTCAAGGCGGGCGTGCTGGAAGACGGAGAGCTAAGCGTGAGTGAGACAGGCACTCCGCAGGGATCAGTGGCCTCGCCACTGTCCGCGAACGTGTACCTACACTACGTCTTCGATCTCTGGGCCAATCGTTGGCGGCGGCGGGAAGCCAAGGGCAACGTCATCATTCTGCGATACGCAGATGATGTCGTGGTCGGCTTCGAGCACGAAGCCGACGCACGGCGCTTCTGGGATGCGATGCGTTCGAGGCTGGAGGAGTTCGCGCTTGCGCTTCACCCGGACAAGACGAGGCTGCTGGAGTTTGGTCGCTATGCAGCGGCAAATCGCCAACACCGCGGTCTTGGTCGGCCGGAGACCTTCGCCTTTCTAGGCTTCATCTTTATCTGCGGCAGATCGCGCCGTGGTGCCTTCCAGCTTCAGCGGAAGACCCGAGGCGATCGCATGCGGGCGAAGCTCAGGGGGATCAAGGAGGAACTACGGCGGCGTATGCATGAACCGATCCCAGTGCAAGGGAAATGGCTTGGGCAGGTGGTGCGCGGCTACTTCGCGTACCACGCGGTACCGACGAACTCGCGCGCACTTGGCGCGTTCCGTTACCACGTCGTGGATCTCTGGCGACGGGCGCTTCGACGCCGTAGCCAGAAGGATCACATGACGTGGACACGGGTCGAGCGGATCGCGGATGCCTGGCTACCCCAACCTCGAATCCTTCATCCGTGGCCCGACCGGCGCTTTGCCGTCAAACACTCAAGGTAGGAGCCCGGTGCCCGAATTGGGCACGCCGGGATCTGTGCGGGGGGTGTCCAGTAATGGGCATTCCTACCGCGATCGCGGCGGCAGGCGCGCGGGCGCGCGCTCGTTCTGCTTACAGCCGGATCAGCGCCGCGCCCGCCACCACCAGCACGCACGCGGCGAGCCGCTGCGCGCCGGGCCGCTCGCGCATCACGAGCCAGCCGATCGCGACCGCGAAGATCGAGCTCGTTTCGCGCAGCGCCGACACCGTGCCGACCGGCAAGTACCGGTACGCGAGGATCACGATCCCGTACGCCGCGAGCGAGATCGTGCCGGCGATCGCGCCCTGCGTGAGCGCGGTGCGCGAGCCGAGCACCGCGCGCGGGCCGCCACGCACCGCGCACACCAGCACGAATTGCGGCACGCTCCACAGCACGTACACCCATGCGATGTAGCCGAGCGCGCTGCCGGATACGCGCGAGCCGATGCCGTCGCAGATCGAATACGCGGCGATGAACACGCCCGTGAGCAGCGCAAACGGCACGCCTTCGCCGGAGAACCGGAAGCCGCGCCGCAGTGCGAGCGACATGATGCCGAACGACACGAGTGCGATGCCCGCGAAGCCGAGCGGCGTCGGCCGCTCATGCAGGATCGCGAGCGCGAGTACCGACACGAGCAGCGGAGAAATCCCGCGTGCGATCGGGTAGATCTGCCCGAATTCGCCGCTGCGATACGCGCGCGCCAGCGTGAAGCAGTACGCGACCTCGAGCACGGCCGACCCGGCGATATACGGCCACGCGGCGGGCGCCGGCGCGGGCAGCAGCGCGGCGCCCGCCGCGCCGAACACGAAATACGGCAGCGACATCGTGCCGAGCTGGACGAGCCGGTCTTCGCTGACGTGGAGGAAGGCATTCCAGATCGCGTGCAGCAACGCGGAGCACAGCACGAGGCCGATGAAGAGGTGGTCCATGGACGAAGCGGCGGACAGGGGCGGGAGCGGGGGCGGCGCCGTCATTATGTGGGTATCGGGCGCACTCGCATGGAATTGTCGATAATGGCGTGTTGTTATTCACCGGATGCCGACCATGACCGAAGCCACCCAAGCCCAGCCTGCCGTTCCGCGCCTCACGAGCCTGTCACATGGCGGCGGCTGCGGCTGCAAGATCGCGCCGGGCGTGCTGTCCGAGCTGCTGAAGCGCGCGACGCCGCCGGCGCTGTTCCCGGATCTGCTGGTCGGCACCGAGACCTCCGACGACGCGGCCGTCTACCGCCTCAACGACGAGCAGGCGATCGTCGCGACCACCGACTTCTTCATGCCGATCGTCGACGATCCGTTCGACTTCGGCCGCATCGCCGCGACCAACGCGCTGTCCGACGTCTATGCGATGGGCGGCAAGCCGATCCTCGCGCTCGCGCTGGTCGGCATGCCGATCAACGTGCTGCCGCACGAAACGATCGCGGCCGTGCTGCGCGGCGGCGAATCGGTGTGCGCGGACGCCGGCATCCCGGTCGCGGGCGGCCATTCGATCGATTCGGTCGAGCCGATCTACGGGCTTGCGGCAATTGGCGTCGTGCATCCGTCGCGTGTGAAGCGCAATGCGGCCGCGCGCGCGGGCGACGTGCTCGTGCTCGGCAAGCCGCTCGGCGTCGGCGTGCTGTCCGCCGCGCTGAAGAAGAACCAGCTCGATGCCGATGGCTATGCGCAGATGGTCGCGACGACCACCAAGCTGAACCGGCCGGGCGCCGAACTCGCCGCGCTGCCGGGCGTGCATGCGCTGACCGACGTGACAGGCTTCGGGCTGCTCGGCCATACGCTCGAGCTGGCGCGCGGCGCACACCTCACCGCGCGCGTGCACTATGCGTCGCTGCCGTGGCTCGCGAGCGTCGAGGCGTTCGTCGCCGATGGCGTGTTCACCGGCGCGTCGGGCCGCAACTGGGCCGCGTACGGCGCGGACGTGCAGCTGGCCGCCACGCTGCCGCCCGTCGCGCAGGCGCTGCTGACCGATCCGCAGACGTCGGGCGGCCTGCTGGTCGCGTGCGCGCCGGAGGCCGTCGACGACGTGCTCGCGTGCTTCCGTGCCGACGGCTTCGACCGCGCGGGCGTGATCGGCGAGATGGTGGACGGGCCCGCACGCGTCGACGTCGCGTGACGCTCACGCGCCACGCAGGATTTTTTTGCGGTCGCTAGAATCGATGCCTTCCATAGAAGGCATCGACGACCGATGAACGACTTCCTGTTCGGGCTGATGATCGCGCTGTCGGTCGGGCCCGTCGCGCTGATGATCGCGAACTACGGGATGCGCGCCGGCACCGCAAGCGGCGTGCGCGCGGCGGTGGGTGTCGCGACGGCCGACGGCTGCTATGCGGTCGTCGCATTCACGCTCGGCGCGATGCTCGCGAGCACGCTCGCCGCCCATCTGTTGCTGTTTCGCCTGGTGGGCGCGCTCGTGCTGCTCGCAATGGGCGCGCGGATGCTGTGGCAGGCGCTGCGGGATCGCCGCCGCACGCTCGACGGTGATGCACGGCCGCCAGGCAGCCGCCCGTTTTCATCGATGTTCTTCGTCACGCTGGCGAACCCGCTCACGATCCTGTTGTTCTACGGTTATGCAACGGCTGCCGCCGGTGCGCATCGGCACTGGCTGCTGGGTGCCGCGTGCGTGTTTGCCGGCAGTCTCGCGGGGCAGCTCGTGTTCGCATTCGGCGGCAGCATGATCGGCCGGATCGTGAAGTCGCCGGCGCTGCTCGCGGCGAGCCATGTGGTCGCGGCGCTTGTCGTGCTGGGTTACGGGGTGGCCGGGCTGGCACGGTTGTAGCGGCCGCCGGGTGACACGCGTGCACGTGCGATTGACGTGCCGGTGTCGAGCAACCGGATAGTATTCCTGATGGTGTGTCGACGCGCGGAGACGATTTCCCTCGTCATTCCCGCGCGTACCCGACCCGCACCGACGCACCGTCGCCGTTTCGTAGTCGGGTTCCGCATCGGGCACGCGCGTTCTATACTCCGACGCGCAGTCTACGAGAGCCGTTCTCACCCAACATCATCGAAACAAGGAACGCCGATGCTGACTCGCTCCATTCTTTCCGCCGCTGCATTCTCGCTCGCAGCCTGTGCGACCGCGCCGTCGATCGCGCAGGACAACCAGGGCAACAACGCGGGCAACAATGCATTCGCCGAGACCGGTGCACAGGGCCGCCCGGTCAAGGTCATGATCATCACGATGTTCGGTCCGGAGGGCCAGGCCTGGCTCGACCGGATCGGCCCGTGGCGCGACATCGCCGTGCCCGGCCTGTCGCCCGATTACCCGAACGTGCATTGCAACAAGCAGGACGTGTGCGTGGTCACGACCGGCATGGGCTATGCGAACGCGTCGGCGACGATCATGGCGCTCACATTCTCGCAGCGCTTCGACCTGCGCCGCACGTACTTCCTGATCTCCGGCATCGCGGGCGTCGACCCCGCGCAAGGCACGGTCGGTTCGGCCGCGTGGTCGAAATACCTCGTCGATTTCAGCCTGCAGTGGGAGCTCGATGCACGCGAGATTCCGGCCGGCTGGAATACCGGCTTCCTCGGCATCAACACGAAGAGCCCGAACGACAAGCCGCCGCTCGACTATCGCACCGAGGTGTTCCAGCTCAACCCGCAGCTGACCGACGCCGCGGTCGCGCTGTCGCGCAACGTCGTGCTCGCCGACAGCGCGCAGGCGCAGGCCGCACGCGCGAAGTTCAACTACGCGCCGGCGAACCGGCCGCCGACGGTGATCCAGTGCGACACGTCATCGGGCAACACGTGGTTCTCGGGCACGCTGATCGGCGAGCGCGCGCGCCAGTGGACGAAGATCCTGACCGACGGCAAGGGCACGTACTGCATGACCGCGCAGGAAGACAACGCGACGTATGAGGCGCTCAAGCGCGCGGCGAGCGTGAAGCGGGTCGACCTGTCGCGCGTCGCGGTGCTGCGCACCGGGTCCGATTTCGATCGGCCGTATGCGGGGCAGACGAGTGCCGACAACCTGCTGAACTACGCGGACCAGGGCGGCTTCGCCCCGGCGACCGAAAACCTGTACCGCGCGGGCAATCCGCTCGTGCAGGACATCGTGACGCATTGGGGCGAATGGCGTGATGGGGTGCCGCGCCGGTAAGTACCGGACGACGACTTAGCCGCGATCAATGCGAATGCGGGGCCGAACGGAACGGCGTCCACACCGGCGTGGTGTCGTCCCAGTGATCGAGCGGCGAAGGGAGTTGATCGTTCATCATGTTCTCCTGCAACTAACTATCTAGCTGACTGACTCGGCGAGTCGTCGATGGCGGGTTCGAAACGCCGCGCGCGGGGCAACCCGTTGCGCGGCGTTGCGCGTTTACCGGCCCCCGCCGGCGAGCTGGTTGCTTTCCGGCATCGAGCGATACGGGCCTTGCGCCAGTTCGAGCCCTTGCGGATACGAATTGGCCTTACGCAGGTACGCGAGCGTGCCGTCCTTGCGTGCCTGCGCGACTTCCGCATTCACTTCGGCGCGCGTACGCGGGCCGTTGTGTTGCGAGTACCACGACGTGTTGCCGTAGTCGCCGGCGTGCGGGGTGCCGGAATCGGCGAAGGCCGGGGCGGACACGGCGAGCGTGAGGGCGAGGGCGGAGAGAAGATGGCGGCGGTTCATGGCGTAACTCCTGTGTCGATATGAGTTAGCGCTTCAGCGCTTACTCAGATCCCATGCTTGGCATGTCGGAGCTGGCGCTAGAGCGCTTACTCCGGTCCCATCGAGCGGGATCTGTTCGATGCGCAACGAGGTGCGCGACAGGGTTTACTCTAGGTATCTGTTCCGTCGCGATAAATGCGGCAGATGCGAATTGAATTGTCGTGTCAGTGGAACAATCGCCATCCGTACACCCGGCAGGGTTATGCAGAAATCGCTCGAACCCGCTTGCAGCGGGCCTCGCACGGGCGCGACGGCGGCGCGCGACGACGCAGGCGGACGATTGCGTCGCCTGGCACAAAGGTTTGCTGCGGATTCGGGAAGGATCGGGTGCGCCGGGCGGGAAATGGGGCGCGGAGGCGGGACGACACGCGGGCCTGGCAGCCCGCGTGTGCGGTTCAGTTGCTCAGTTCAGGCGCTTACGCAACCCACTCGTTGATGACCGGCGTGTCGAGCGCCGGTGCGCGTTCGGCTTCCTCGAACGTGCGCTTGCTGCACGTCGCGTCGAGGCTGCCCTTGCCGCTCAGCAGCGGGCAGCGGTCGAACACCTCGGCGATCCAGTCGACGAACACGCGCACCTTCGGCGACAGATGGCGGCTGTGCGGATACACGACCGAGATCGGCATCGGCAGCGGCTTGACGCCCGGCAGCACTTCCTTGAGCCGGCCTTCGCGCAGATGCGGCAGCACCATGAAGAGCGGCGGCTGGATCAGCCCGAAGCCTTCGATCCCGCAGGTCACGTATGCATCCGCGTCGTTCACCGACACGATGCCTTCCATCTTCATCTCGACTTCCTTGCCGTCGGTCAGGAACGTCCAGTCGATCGTGCGGCCGGTGCGGCTCGAGAAGTAGTTGACGGCCTTGTGCTGGTTCAGGTCGTCGATCGTCTGCGGCTCGCCGTGGCGCTCGAGATAGTCGGGCGACGCGACCGTCACGCATTCGAACAGGCCGACCCGGCGTGCGACGAGCGACGAGTCCTGCAGCGCACCGACGCGGATCACGCAATCGACCCCTTCCTGCAGCAGGTCGACCGGCCGGTCGGACAGGCCGAGCTGCAGGTCGATGTCCGGATAGCGCGTATGGAATTCGCACAGCGACGGAATTACGAGCAGCCGCCCGATCGAACCCGGCATGTCGATACGCAACTTTCCGTGCGGCTTCCGGTTGTTTGCCTGGAAGCTCGCCTCGGTTTCCTCGACGTCCGCGAGGATCCGCACGCATCGTTCGTAGTACGCGGCGCCGTCCGGCGTGAGCGACAGCCGGCGCGTGGTCCGGTGCATCAGCCGCACACCGAGGAATGCTTCGAGATTCTGGATGATCGTCGTGACGGACGCTCGCGGCAAGCTGAGCGTTTCTGCTGCCTTGGTGAAGCTGCTTGTATCGACGACGCGAGTAAACACCTGCATGGCCTGAAGCCGGTCCATCACAACCTCCGCAATCTAATGAGCCTCCGGAACAAGAAGGCTGCGCTACCTCGTGGGTAAACGCAGCCTCGGATTGTTCGGGGGCGTTGAATTGTGTTGCCGGATTATAGGCATTTATCCCAATGTCTGCCGGACCCAGAATTCGTTCCATCTCGAAATGGATGCTGCATCGTCATGGACGCTTCTGAATTCAGCAAATTCCTGAAGGCCGCGTTGCCCGTGCAAGCCACGGCAGGCGCGGCGCTGACGGTCGCCGAAGTCGAAATTCCCGGCTACGCGCAGGACATCGTGCTGCGCCTCTACCGCCGCCCGGACAAGACCGGGTTGCCAGTAGTGCTTTATTTCCACGGCGGCGGCTTCGTGCGCGGTTCGCTCGAAGACGCCGATTTCGCCGCGCGTTTTTTAGCAGAACGCTTACCAGCGCTCGTAGTGTCGGTCGATTATTCGCTCGCGCCGGCCTTTCCTTTTCCGGCCGCGCCGGAGGATGCGTATCGCGCCGCCGTGTGGGCCGCGACGCGCGCCCGCGCGTTCGGCGGCAACCCGAAGAAGATCGGTGTCGCGGGCCACGACGCGGGCGGCCAGCTCGCGAACTGCCTCGCGTTCATCGCGCGCGATCGCGGCGAGGTGCAGATCGTCGCGCAGGCGCTGTTCGGGCCGATGCTCGACCCGAGCATGACGCGTATCGGCGACGCCGATCGCCTTTCCTCCGACATCACCCCGCGCGAATGCGCGGCCTGTTATCGCGCGTATCTGCCGCAGGCCGCCCAGCGCATGCATCCGTACGCGGCACCGCTCGAATCGGTGCGCCTCGCGGGGTTGCCGCCGACGCTCGTCGTCACCGCGCAGAACGACGTGCTGCACGTCGAGGCGGAGAAATATGCGGGCTGCCTGATCTCGTCGGGCGTGCTCACGCAGGTGATCCGCTATCCGGACATCACGCACGCCGCGCTCGCGACGCACGAAGCCGCCTTCGAGGAAGCCGTGCGCTTCTTCCAGTGCCGCTTCCAGGCGCGTCAGCCGAACCGTTCCGAATAACCAAAACCAATCCACGTTTACTGGAGATCCACATGGCCATCCTACGCACCTCCCGTTCCCGAATCGCGACAGCGGCGATCGTGACGCTCGCCGTCGTCGGCCTCGGAACGTTCGGCGCGATGCGCGTGAACGCAAACGCACCGGAGAAAGCGGCAGCACCGCTGCCCGAAGTCGACGTCGCGACCGTCGTGCCGCAGACCGTGACCGACTGGCAGAGTTATTCGGGCCGCCTCGAAGCGGTCGAGAAAGTCGACGTGCGCCCGCAGGTGTCGGGCACGATCGTCGCGGTGAACTTCAAGGACGGCGCGCTCGTGAAGAAGGGCGACGTGCTGTTCGTGATCGACCCGCGCCCGTACCAGGCCGAAACCGATCGCGCAGCCGCGCAGCTCGCGGCCGCGCAGGCGCGCAACGGCTACGCGCAGACCGACTGGCAGCGCGCGCAACGGCTGATCGGCGACAACGCGATCGCGAAGCGCGACTACGACGAGAAGCAGAATGCGGCCCGCGAGGCGACGGCGAACCTGAAGGCCGCGGAAGCCGCGCTGGAAACGGCGCGCATCAACCTCGGCTATACGCGGATCACGGCGCCGGTGTCGGGCCGCGTGTCGCGTGCGGAAATCACGCTCGGCAACGTCGTGTCGGCCGGCGCAGCGGCCGCGCCGCTGACGACGCTGGTGTCGGTGTCGCCGATCTACGCATCGTTCGACGCGGACGAGCAGACCTACCTGCAATACATCAACGGCGCGCGCAGCGGCCGCAAGGTGCCGGTCGAGCTCGGCCTCGCGAATGAAACCGGCTACTCGCGCAGCGGCGAGATCGACTCGGTCGACAACCGGCTCGACACGTCGTCCGGCACGATCCGCGTGCGCGCGCGCTTCGACAACGCCGACGGCGCGCTCGTCCCGGGCCTGTATGCACGCGTGAAGGTGGGCGGCAGCGCGCCGCACGAGGCACTGCTCGTCGACGACGCGGCGATCAACACCGACCAGGACAAGAAGTTCGTGTTCGTCGTCGACCAGCAAGGCCGCGTGTCGTACCGCGAAGTGCAGCAAGGGATGCAGCACGGCAACCGGCGCGTGATCGTGAGCGGGCTCTCCGCCGGCGATCGCGTGGTCGTGAACGGCACGCAGCGCGTGCGCCCCGGCGAGCAGGTGAAGCCGCACATGGTCCCGATGACGGGCGGTGACGCGCCGTCCGCGCCTTTGGCGGGCAACGCGAAGCCGGCCGCCCCGGCGAAGGCGGATTCGTAAGCGGCCCGCCGCTTCGTATCCGCGTTCAACCAGACAGAGCCACACATGAACATTTCCAAATTCTTTATCGACCGGCCGATCTTCGCAGGAGTCCTATCGGTGATCATCCTGCTCGGCGGGGTGATCGCGATGTTCCTGCTGCCGATCTCCGAGTATCCGGAAGTCGTGCCGCCTTCCGTGATCGTCAAGGCGCAGTACCCGGGCGCGAACCCGAAAGTGATCGCCGAGACGGTCGCGTCGCCGCTTGAAGAGCAGATCAACGGTGTCGAGGACATGCTCTACATGCAGTCGCAGGCGAACAGCGACGGCAACATGACGATCACCGTCACGTTCAAGCTCGGCACCGATCCGGACAAGGCCACGCAGCTCGTGCAGAACCGCGTGAACCAGGCGCTGCCGCGCCTGCCGGAAGACGTGCAGCGGCTCGGCATCACGACGGTGAAGAGCTCGCCGACGCTGACGATGGTGGTCCACCTGATCTCGCCGGACAACCGCTACGACATGACCTACCTGCGCAACTACGCGCTGATCAACGTGAAGGATCGCCTGTCGCGGATCCAGGGCGTCGGCCAGGTGCAGCTGTGGGGTTCGGGCGACTACGCGATGCGCGTGTGGCTCGACCCGCAGAAGGTCGCGCAGCGCGGACTGTCGGCCGAGGACGTCGTGCAGGCGATCCGCGAGCAGAACGTGCAGGTCGCGGCTGGGGTGATCGGCGCATCGCCGTCGCTGCCGGGTACGCCGCTGCAGTTGTCGGTGAACGCGCGCGGCCGCTTGCAGACGGAAGACGAGTTCGGCGACATCGTCGTGAAGACGACGCCGGACGGCGGCGTCACGCACCTGCGCGACATCGCGCGGATCCAGCTCGACGCATCCGAATACGGGCTGCGCTCGCTGCTCGACAACAAGCCGGCCGTCGCGATGGCGATCAACCAGTCGCCGGGCGCGAACTCGCTGCAGATCTCGGACGAAGTGCGCAAGACGATGGCCGAGCTGAAGCAGGACATGCCGGCGGGCGTCGACTACAAGATCGTCTATGACCCGACGCAGTTCGTGCGTTCGTCGATCAAGGCCGTCGTGCACACGCTGCTCGAAGCGATCGCGCTGGTCGTGATCGTCGTGATCGTGTTCCTGCAGACCTGGCGCGCGTCGCTGATTCCGCTGATCGCGGTGCCGGTGTCGATCATCGGTACGTTCTCGCTGCTGCTCGCGTTCGGGTATTCGATCAACGCGTTGTCACTGTTCGGGATGGTGCTCGCGATCGGGATCGTGGTCGACGATGCGATCGTGGTGGTCGAGAACGTCGAGCGGAACATCGAGAGCGGGATGAACGCACGGGCGGCGACCTACAAGGCGATGCAGGAAGTGAGCGGGCCGATCATCGCGATCGCGCTGACGCTCGTCGCCGTGTTCGTGCCGCTCGCGTTCATGTCGGGCCTGACCGGCCAGTTCTACAAGCAGTTCGCGATGACCATCGCGATCTCGACGGTGATCTCGGCGTTCAACTCGCTGACGTTGTCGCCGGCGCTGTCCGCGATCCTGCTGAAGGGTCACGGCGACAAGGAAGACTGGCTCACGCGCGTGATGAACCGCGTGCTCGGCGGCTTCTTCCGCGGCTTCAACAAGGTGTTCCATCGCGGCGCGGAGAACTACGGCCGCGGCGTGCGCGGCGTGCTGTCGCGCAAGACGCTGATGCTCGGCGTGTACCTCGTGCTGGTGGGCGCGACCGTGCTCGTGTCGAAGGTCGTGCCGGGCGGCTTCGTGCCCGCGCAGGACAAGGAATACCTGATCGCGTTCGCGCAACTGCCGAACGGTGCGTCGCTCGACCGCACCGAGAAGGTGATCCGCGACATGGGGTCGATCGCGCTGAAGCAGCCGGGCGTCGAGAGCGCGGTCGCGTTCCCGGGGCTGTCGGTGAACGGTTTCACGAACAGCTCGAGCGCGGGCATCGTGTTCGTCACGCTGAAGCCGTTCTCGGAACGGCACGGCAAGGCGCTGTCGGCCGGCGCGATCGCGGGGGCGCTGAACCAGAAGTACGGCGCGATGAAGGACTCGTTCGTCGCGGTGTTCCCGCCGCCGCCGGTGCTCGGCCTCGGTACGCTGGGCGGGTTCAAGATGCAGGTGGAGGATCGCGGCGCGGTCGGCTATGCGCGGCTCGCGGATGCGACCAACGACTTCATCAAGCGCGCGCAGCAGGCGCCTGAGCTTGGCCCGTTGTTCACGAGCTACCAGATCAACGTGCCGCAGCTCAACGTCGATCTCGATCGCGTGAAGGCGAAGCAGTTGGGCGTGCCGGTGACCGACGTGTTCAACACGATGCAGGTGTATCTCGGCTCGCTGTACGTGAACGACTTCAACCGCTTCGGCCGTGTGTACCAGGTGCGTGTGCAGGCCGATGCGCCGTTCCGCCAGCGCGCGGACGACATCCTGCAGTTGAAGACCCGCAACGACCGTGGCGAGATGGTGCCGCTGTCGTCGCTCGTCACGGTGACGCCGACGTTCGGCCCGGAAATGGTCGTGCGCTACAACGGCTACACGGCGGCCGACATCAACGGCGGCCCGGCACCGGGCTTCTCGTCGGGGCAGGCGCAGGCGGCGATCGAGCGCATCGCGCATGAAACGCTGCCGCGCGGCGTGCGGTTCGAATGGACCGACCTCACGTACCAGCAGATTCTTGCCGGCGATTCGGCGATGTACGTGTTCCCGATCAGCGTGCTGCTCGTGTTCCTCGTGCTCGCGGCGTTGTATGAAAGCCTGACGCTGCCGCTCGCGGTGATCCTGATCGTGCCGATGAGCATTCTGTCGGCGCTGACGGGCGTGTGGCTCACGCAGGGCGACAACAACATCTTCACGCAGATCGGCTTGATGGTGCTGGTGGGGCTGTCGGCGAAGAACGCGATCCTGATCGTCGAGTTCGCGCGTGAACTCGAACACGACGGCAGGACGCCGCTCGAGGCCGCGATCGAGGCGAGCCGGCTGCGGCTGCGCCCGATCCTGATGACGTCGATCGCCTTCATCATGGGCGTGGTGCCGCTCGTCACGTCGACGGGTGCCGGTTCGGAAATGCGCCATGCGATGGGTGTCGCCGTGTTCTTCGGGATGCTCGGCGTGACGCTGTTCGGGCTGATGCTGACGCCGGTGTTCTACGTCGTGCTGCGCACGCTCGCGGGCGGCAAGATCCACGTCGCCGGGAAGGACTCGGCGGGTTACGGTGTGCCGTCCCAGCACGTGCCGGCTTCGGATGCTTGAGGACAGGAAGATGAATAACTTGCACAACACGAATGGCCTGATGCGCTTCGCGAAGGTGGCGGCCGCGAGCACCCTGCTCGCGACGCTGCTCGCCGCGTGCGCGGTGGGGCCCGACTACAAGCGCCCGGATGCGCCGACGCCTGCCGCATTCAAGGAAGCGCCGACGCTCGCCGCCGGCGAACAGGCCGGCACGTGGAAGACGGCCGAGCCGTCGGACGGCGCGCATCGCGGCGAATGGTGGAAGGTGTTCGGCGACCCGGTGCTCGATTCGCTCGAGACGCAAGCGCTCGCCGCGAACCAGAACCTGAAGGCCGCGGCCGCACGTGTCGAGGAAGCGCGTGCGGCGACCCGTACCGCGCGCTCGCAATGGTTCCCGCAGATCGGTGCCGGCTTCGGGCCGACGCGCGAAGGGCTGTCGTCGGCGTCGCAGTTCCAGCCGCAGGGCACGGGCCCGACCAACGCGACGCTGTGGCGCGCGCAGGGCACGGTGTCGTATGAAGCCGACCTGTTCGGCCGCGTCGGCCGCAACGTCGAGGCGTCGCGTGCCGACCAGGCGCAGAGCGAAGCGCTGTTCCGC
Organism: Burkholderia sp. AU6039; assembly: GCF_002223365.1. Taxonomy (NCBI): domain Bacteria; kingdom Pseudomonadati; phylum Pseudomonadota; class Betaproteobacteria; order Burkholderiales; family Burkholderiaceae; genus Burkholderia; species Burkholderia sp. AU6039. The sequence continues at coordinate 53,925 of NZ_NKFK01000006.1, read as the reverse complement.
TCGGTGCAGCTCGCGCTGCAGGCGGACGTCGCGCAGAACTACTTCGAACTGCGTCAGCTCGATTCCGACCAGGACCTGTACCGCCGCACGGTGGAGCTGCGCGAGCAGGCACTGAAGCTCGTGCAGCGCCGCTTCAACGAAGGCGACATCAGCGAGCTCGACGTATCGCGCGCGAAGAACGAGCTGGCGACCGCGCAGGCCGATGCGGTCGGCGTCGCGCGGCGGCGCGCGGCGTCCGAGCATGCGCTCGCGATCCTGCTCGGCAAGGCGCCCGCGGATTTCGCGTTCAAGGAAACGCCGATCGTGCCGGTCGCGGTGAAGGTGCCGCCGGGCCTGCCGTCCGCGCTGCTCGAACGCCGTCCGGACGTGTCGGCGGCAGAGCGCGCGATGGCGGCCGCGAACGCGCGAATCGGCCTCGCGAAGTCGGCGTACTTCCCGAAGCTCGATATCACGGGCGCGTTCGGGTATGAGGCGTCGACGCTCGGCAACCTGTTCCTGTGGTCGAGCCGCACGTTCCTGCTCGGGCCGTTCGCCGGCACCGCGCTGACGTTGCCGCTGTTCGACGGTGGCCGTCGTGCGGCCGGTGTGCAGCAGGCACGCGCGCAGTACGACGAGCAGGTCGCGAACTACCGGCAGCAGGTGCTCGTCGCGTTCCGCGAGGTCGAGGACAATCTCGCCGACCTGCGCCTGCTCGACGACCAGATCCGCGCGCAGGATGCGGCCGTCAACGCGTCGCGGCGCGCGGCGACGTTGTCGCGCACGCAGTATCAGGAAGGCGAGGTCGCGTATCTCGACGTGATCGACAGCGAGCGCTCGGTGCTGCAGTCGCAATTGCAGTCGAACCAGTTGACCGGCGCGCAGGCCGTGTCGACCGTGAACCTGATCCGCGCGCTGGGCGGCGGATGGGGGCCGGCACCGACGGCGGTGGGCGATGCGGCGACGGGCAAGGCGGAGGTCGCCGCGCGGTGATGCACCGGCCCGAGACGGGCCGACTTACCGGTTAGTCGATCGAAGAACCCCGATCCGTGGCGACGCGGATCGGGTTTTTTATTGGCGGTCAGTCAGGGCGGTCAGGCCTGTTGCTCCGGTTTCACGTCTGTGCGTTCCGCGATCACCACCGCGTAGCGGCCGACCGCATCGGCGATGCGCTGTGCCAGTTCCGGATCGCGCACCGCGCGCGCGAGCGTGACGCCGCCCGACAGCAGCGCAAGAAACGCGATGGCCCGATCGTCATCGGGTGGGATATCCATTCCTGCCGACACTTCGGCAACGATCTGCCGCAGTGCCTGCTCGTAAGCGTCGCGCGTTTCGTCGTCGGCGCGCATCACTTCCGGGGACAGGCTTGGCAGCGCACAGCTTTCGCCGAGTTCGCAGGTGCGTCGCGGGCCGAGGTAGAACGACACGAACGGGCGCCGCCAGCGCGCGCCATGCTCGGCCTTGAACGTCGCGACGCCGTGCCGGAGCTGGGCAAGGCCATCGAGGACGACCTGCCGGAACGCTTCACCCTTCGTTTTGAAATGGCCGTAGAACGCGCCGTTGGTGACGCCCGCCGCCTTCGTCAGCGGACCGATGCCGGAGCCGCCATACCCCTCCTCGCGGAACAGCCGGCTCGCGGCTTCGAGGATGCGCGTACGGGTTTCGTGCTTGTGCTCGACGGAATAACGCATGACAGGCTCGCTTCAGAGTGATCACTCTTTATCTTGCATAGAGAGCGATCAGTGTCTAACGTATAGAGAGTGACTGGTATTTATATCACGTCACCCAACCGATGACCTGACCAGGAGAAAGTGCGATGCCGATTACGCTGACCGTATCCGAAGGGGTTTTCACGCCGGACGACGAGGGGCCGGTGTTTGCCGAGTTGACCGATGCGCTGCTGGAAGTGGAGGGGCTGACCGGGAATGCGTTCCTGGCGCCGAACGTGGTAGGCACGCTCAACGTGCTGCCGCGACACCGGACCTTCGTGCATGGGCGCGCGGAGCCTGCTGCGTTCGTCGAGCTGAAGTTGCCTGCCGTGGCGCTCGCGGCGCCTGAGCGGCAGCGGCAATTCGTCGAACGGGCGACCGCGATCGTGCTGCGCCGGGCCGGCGGGCGGCTGACGGCCGCGCAAGTGTGGGTGAATGTCGTTCATGCGGTCGACGGCGGGTGGAGCATTGCCGGGCGCCGCTACGACAACGCGGCACTCGTCGATTCGATCCAGCGTGCGGCGGCCGCTGCGCACTGATCGCAACTAACGGTCAAGCCGTCCGGTATTGACCGACGGCGTGGCGGCGCTCGCCGCCACGCCGCGTTCGCACCCCGGTGCCACGCGTGTCGGTTCACGTCAAAATTACTTGATCAAACGCATCCCGGCGACCTTCGAGGCCGTGACATCGAAAGTTGCCGTGTACTCGCAATCGGCGGCGTGCCCCGACCGCTCGATCAGGCAGTCGGCGAAATCGGCCTTCGCCGATGCCACGAAAGTGCGAAGCGCTTTTCGCACTGTGTCCGCACCTTCAACGACCAATTCCTTGGTCGCGATCATCGAATCGATAATGTCCTTCATCTGCTCGCGTTCGACACCGTAGCAGCGACCGAGTACCCACACGACCTCGACCAGCGCGACCTGCGAAACGTACCCCGGCCGTTCGGCCGAAAGGCTCTCCATCAGCGCTGTCGCCTTCTTCGACTGCACGACGTCCTCCTGGGCGAAGTAACGAACCAGCCCGTTTTTACATCCAGCCCAATCATCGCGCGGATGCTCCCGGCTCGGCGATGGCCCGGTTCATCTCTTCGAGCGACACCGGTTTCGAGGGCTTCCTCACGATGCCCTTGAGCGACGCGAGCGAGCGTGTGGCTGGATAGACCTCGTACCGGCCCGTGGTCTCGTTGTAGCTGAATTCGATCCGGTCGCCGGACCGCAAGCCAAGCCGATTCCGCACGTCGACGGGAATCGTGACTTGGCCCTTCGAAGTGATGGTTGCAGTGGTCATGGTGATGGCTCCAATTTTCCCTGCTTTAAGGTAAGGGAATGGGAAAGACAAGGTCGAGCACGCGGGTGCTCCGTGGACCAACTGCCCACGAGATCGGTCGGCGTCACTCGCCGAGGTCGATCGTGGCGACAGCATCTAGCTACTCGCGTTCGGACGCCGCCGCCACGAACGGATACCCCCCTAATTTTCGTCACCCGCCACCCGCAGCGCGCGAACCAGTTCGCTCGCCGCCTTGCCGAGCCCCGTATGCTTCGGCCGCCGCAGGTACACGGGCAGCGGCAGCCCGTTGCGGATGTTCGCGAACACGAGCGGCGCGAGTTCGCCGTCGGCGACGTATCGGCCGATCATGGATTTGGGCAAATTCGCCCAGCCATGCCCGGCCTTCACGAGCGCGATTGCGGTGGCCATGTCGGTCACCTTCCACGTGCGGTTGCCGATCAACGGCCGCACATCGGTGAGCGGCCGCTCGGGATCGGCGATCACGATCTGCCTGAAGCCCGACAACCGCTCGATCGCTTCCGGTTGCGCGCATTCGGCGATTGCCGGATGGCTCGGCGCGGCGACCGCGACGAGCGTCTCGGTCCACAGCGCGTGGATCTGCTCCTGCGGATGCAGGTCGAGCCCGCCATACGCGACACAGAGATCGACGGCACCGCGATGCAGCGCATCGATGATCACGTCCTGCGGCGCCGTGACGATGCTGATCGCGAGCGCCGGGTATTTCGCGGCGACGGCCGTCAGCGCGCGGGCGACGGGCGCGCCGTCGAGTTCGGCGGCGAGGCCGAGCCGCAACGTATCCTCGACGCCTTCCGACAGGTGCTGCGCATGCGCGCGCAGCGCGTGCAGCCGCTCGGCGATCGACCGCGCGTCGGGCAGCAGCGCCGCCATCGCGGCGGTCGGCGTCGGTTCGCGCGTGCCGCGGTCGAACAGCATGAGGTCGAGCTCGGCCTCGAGGTTCGCGATCGCCATGCTGATCGCGGACGGCGTGCGGCCGAGCGCCCGCGCGGCAGCGGAAAACGAGCCTTTGTCGATGACGGTCAGCAGCATGTCGATGTGGTCGCTGGTCAGCATGCACTGGCCTCCTGTCAGAAAAATTGAAAGGACCTGACTTTGGCGGACGCGCTACCCGCTGATAGTCTCGCCACCTTGTTCGATAGAAGGTGGATGGTGATGCAAGGGTGGAAGAGACGCATAGTCTACGTCGTGATGTTCGAGGTGCTCGGTATCCTGATCGCATCGTCGGTGCTCGGCATGCTGAGCGGCGCCAGCGTGGCGGCGAGCGGCCTGCTGGGCGTGATGATTTCGACGACGGGCGTCACCGTCAATTTCCTGTACAACCTCGTGTTCGAGGCGTGGGAGCGCAGGAGTGCAGCGACGACGCGCACGGTCGGACGCCGCGTACTGCATGCGATCGGCTTCCAGATCGCGCTCGTGACGTTCCTGATCCCGCTGATCGCATGGTGGCTCGACGTGTCGCTGCTGCAGGCGCTCCTGTACGACGCGGTGCTGATCGTGTTCTTCCCGATCTTCACGTTCACGTACAACTGGGCGTTCGACAGCGTGTTCGGGCTGCCCGATGCGGTCACGCGCAAGGCGGAGCCGGAGCCGGCCGTGTGGTAAGCCGTGCTGACGGAATGGCGCAGGCGGATTGACGGGGCGGACGCGCCGGTGACGCACGGCGGTTGATGAAGCGGCGATGCGGCGCGTATCCGCATCGTCGTTGAACAGCGAGGAGAACGGGCGGCGCGGAAACCGCCCGCGAGCGTTACGCGGCGACGAACTCGTGCACGAAGCGGTTGAACACGGCGGGGCTCGCGGCGTTCATCCCGTGCGACGCGCCGGCAACGGTCTGCCGTTGCGCATTGCCTATCCACTGCGACAGCGTGTCGACGTTGTTGCGGAACATCTTCGGGCTGCGCTGGCCGTCGATCAGCAGCGTGCGGCATGCGATGTCGCCGGCCGTGTGCTGCGAGTACGCGGGCAGCGGGTCGCGCAGCTGCTTCGGCAGCGTGCTCGCGTTGTCGATCGCCATCGTGCGGAAACGCGACGTGCTCTTCTTCCATGCACCCGGCAGGCTCACGGAATCGACGAACATCTCGAGGCCCGATTCGACTTCGCCTTGCCCGATCAGGTTCACGGCCTGCGTGCGCAGCGCGATCGCGGCGGCCGGCAGCGCGGCTTCGCGCACGCCCGGCTGTTGCAGCGGGCCGCCCGGATCGGCGAGGGTCAGCGATTCGACGAGATGCGGATGCTGGCGCGCGACGTTGAACGCGACGCTGCCGCCGCGCGAGTGGCCGACCAGGTGCACGGGGCCGAGATCGAGCGCGTCGATGAATTCGGCGAGCTCGTCGACGTGGTTCTGCCAGCTGAACTCGTCCTGGATGCCCGCTTCGACGGCCGGCCAGTAATGGCTGAGGCTCGGCGCGATGCAGCGGTAGTGGGCCGACAGCGACGCGAGCTGCGGATCCCAGTAGCGGTAGTCGCACAGCGAGCCGTGCACGAACACCATCGGCGCGCCGCTGCCCCGCTCGACATACGGCAGGCTGATGCCTGACGAAAGCGTCGCAAATTGCAGGTCGGGGTTCGCGAGCACGGACGGCTCGATTCGCATGTTCATGACTGAAAGACTCAAAGGTGCGTCAACACGACGCAACTATGCATCACGGCGACCTGCAAGGAAAACGCATAATTTTCATCGTGACGATCAATTTTATTGATGGCTCGGCCGGAAACCCTTGTCGGAAGGGGGCGGGTGTCGATGCTTTCAATCATCTGACGATTGGTCGAGACGCCCGAAAGGCCGGATAAAGACGTGCGGCGACCTGCGCACCTGCACATCGCATCTTTGGAAAACGGGAAGAAAGCGCGCCGCGACAGCGGCCCGCGCGTCAGCGCACCGCCAGCGCGGGCGCGGTCTGAAGCACGACGGGGAGGCCGTTGTCGGCCGCGAACTGCATCGCGAAATCGAATGCGTCCGCGCACACGGTGCGCAATTCGTCCGACACGAACAGGCATTTGACGTTGCCGTCGACGACGGGCATCGCGAGCCGCGACAGCGCGCACGGATAGCCGGGCCGCCGTTCGCCGACGAACAGCGTGATGACGCCCGCGAGGCGTTCGGGCCAGTCGCTCGGGCGGAAGGTTTTCTGCGCGTGCGTGACGCCGCGGATCAGGTGGCCGGTGACGCGGCCGTGTTCGGTGATGTCGATGCGATCCATGCTGGAGTGTGTGTCCTCGTTCGCGTCATTCGCCGCCATCGGCCGCCGCGTCGCCGCGCGAGGGTATCCGCAGGTTGCGCAGCTTGTGATAGAGCGTTTTCTTCGGCATCCCGAGCGCTTCGCTTGCCTCCGCGACGTTGCCGTTGTGACGCTGCAGCATGTCCTCGATCAGCATCCGCTCGAAATACGCGAGCTGTTCCGCGAGCGTGCCGCCCGCGGCCGGCGTGCCGCCGGACGACAGCAGGCTGTCGCCGGTCAGCCCGAGCACGAAGCGGTCGGCCACGTTCTGCAGCTCACGCACGTTGCCGGGCCACGCGTGCGTCATCAGTTCGGACACCTGTGCAGCCGTGACGACCGGCGCCGGCTGCCCGAAGCGGCGTGCGGCCGCGAGCACGAAATGTTCGAACAGCAGCGGGACGTCCTCGCGCCGCTCGCGCAGCGGCGGCAGTTCGATCTGCGCGACGTTGAGGCGATACAGCAAGTCCGCGCGAAAGCGGCCGTCGGCCGCGAGCTCGGCAAGATCGGCCTTCGACGCGGCGACCACGCGGCAGTCGACCGGAATCAGCTCGTTCGCGCCGAGCCGCTCGACCACGCGCTCCTGCAGCACGCGCAGCATCTTGACCTGCAGCGGAATCGGCATCGTCTCGATCTCGTCGAGGAACAGCGTGCCGCCGTCCGCCCATTCGATCTTGCCGATGCGTTTCTTGATCGCGCCGGTGAACGCGCCGGCTTCATGGCCGAACAGTTCGCTCTCGAAGACCTGCTCGGGCAGGCCGCCGCAGTTCAGCGCGACGAAATGCGCGTCGCGCCGGCCGCCGAAGTCGTGCAGGCTGCGCGCGATCAGTTCCTTGCCGGTACCCGTTTCGCCGGTGATCAGCACCGACACCGACGTATCGGCGAGGCGCAGGATCTTCTTGCGGACGTCGGCCATCGCGGGCGACTTGCCGAGCACGAACGCCTCGATGCCCTGCCAGTTGTTCAGCGCCGCGCGCAGCCCCTGCACCTCGAGCGTCAGGCGGCGCTTCTCGACCGCGCGCGCGACGCGCCCCGCGATCACGTCCGACGAGAACGGCTTCTCGATGAAATCGTACGCGCCGACCTGCATCGCGCCGACGGCCGTCGAGATGTCGGCATGGCCGCTGATCAGCACGACCGGGATCTGCGCGTCGATGGCCATCACGCGATCGAGCAGCTGCAGCCCGTCGATGCCCGGCATCCGCACGTCCGACACGATCACGACCGGCGCGCCGGGCGCGACGTGATGCAGCGCGTCGGCGGCCGACGCGAACGCATCGACCGCGAAGCCGGCAAGCGCTACCGCCTGCTCGACGCCGATCCGGACGTTTTCATCGTCCTCGACGACCAGCACCCGAATCTCATCTTCCATGCTCTGTCCTTTGCAGCGTGGCCGCCGCGAATTCGATACTGAACTGCGCGCCGCCTTCGTCGCGGTTCGTCGCGGCGATCTTCGCGCCGAACGCCTCGACGATGCGCGACGTGATTGCGAGGCCGAGCCCGAGGCCCTGGCCGCGCGGCTTGGTCGTGACGAACGGCTCGAACAGGTGCGGCAGCACGTCGGGCGCGATGCCCGCGCCGCTGTCGGCCACCGTGAAGCGCACGCGGCCGGCTTCGTCCGGCCCGGCGGCCTCGATGACGATGCGGCGCACGGGTGCGTCGTGCACCGCGTCGAGCGCGTTGCCGAGCAGGTTCACGATCACCTGCTGCAACTGGCTCGATTCGGCCGACACGGCGGTGCCCGGCGCGATGTTCACGTCGAGCTGCACGCCTTCGTCGCGGATCCGCGCATCGTAGATGAGCCGCGCATGCGCGACGGCCTCGTTCAGCGACACCGCGACGCGCTCGACGTCCGGCTTGCGCGCGAAGGTCTTCAGCTCGCCGGTGAGCACCGCCATGCTGTCGACGAGCTTGCCGATCCGTTCGAGATTGGCGAGCGCCGGCGCGGGCTGGCCGCGCTCGAAGAACGTGCGCGCGTTGTCGCACAGCGTGCGGATCGCGACGAGCGGCTGGTTCAGCTCGTGCGTGAGGCCGGCGGCCATCTGCCCGAGCACCGCGAGCTTGCCCGCATGCACGACTTCCTGCTGCGATGCGCGCAGCCGCTGCTCGGTGCGCTCGCGCTCGACGATCTCGCGCTGCATCCGTTCGTTCGCGGCCGTCAGCGCGGCCGTGCGCTGCGCGACGGTCAGCTCGAGCTGGTCGTTCGCGCGCCGCAGCGCGTCCTGCGCGTTCAGCCGCGCGACGATCGCCCGGCGGCGCTGGATCGCGTAGCCGGCGAGCAGCGCGGCGATCAGGAACGCGCCGGTGACGAACACGAAGGCCGTCTGCTGCTGGCGCCGCGCGCCCGCGATGTCGAGCAGCACCATCAGCGAGTCGCCGGCCTGCGGCGCGGGGCGCGACATCACGAGATAGCGCGTGGTGCGGCCGCTGTGGCGCGTATCGGGGAAGGTGCCGAACCACGCGGCCGCGCTGCGGTCGCCGATATGGCGGTACGGCAGCGCGTCGACCGTGCGGCCCGCGTATTGCCGCGACGCCTGGATGTCGCGCTGCTGCTGCGCGGTGATCGGGCGCAGCGCGGTGAATTTCCAGGCGGGTTCGGTCGAGATCACGACCACGCCGTTGCTGTCGACGACCATCGCGGCGACGCCCGGCGCGCGCCACGCCGATTCGAGCGAATCGACGCTGATCTTCACGGCGGCCACGCCGATCGGCACGCCTTCGTCGCGCACCGCGCTGGCGAAGTAGACGCCCGGCACGCCGGTGTTGGTGCCGATGCCGAAGAAGCGGCCGCTGCCGCGCGCGAGCGCGTCCTTGAAATACGGCCGGTACGACACGTTGGTGCCGACGAAGCTGAGCGTCTCGTTCCAGTTGCTGGCGGCGATCACGTCGCCCTGCAGGTCGATCACGTCGACCGCGCCGCTGCCCGCGTCGCGGTTCACGGCTTCGAGGTAGGTGTCGACCGTGTGCACGAGTTCGGGAGCGTCATGCGGCGCGGCTTTCAGCATCGTGCGCACGCCATCCTGCCGCGCGACCAGGCCGGGCAGGATCTCGAAGCGGCCGAGCTCGCTTTTCAGGCTCGACGCATACAGGTCGAGCCGGTGCGCGCCGGTTTCCTCGAGCGCGTCGATCGCGCGTTCCCACGCGAAATCGACGGCCGCGGCCGCCACGCACACGTACAGCACGCCGGCCGATGCCCAGCCCCACCACGGGATGCCCTTGAAGCTCTTCTGCACGTTCGCCCTCATCGAAACCCGCAACCGTCCGCACGGCGTGACGCCCGAAGCGACACACGAAGCGACGCCCCGAACGACGCGCGCCGCGCGCCGGCTGGGCCGGCGGCGGCGCGTGCAAAGCGGCCTGCGCGACGGTGCGCGCGGCGGCGCGTCATCCGAAGTGGGCGATCAGGATCAGCGTGACCGTGACGACGATCGCGCCGCCGATCCGCGTCGCGATCTGCGCGAACGGCATCAGCTGCATCCGGTTCGCGGCAGTCAGGATCGCGACGTCGCCGGTGCCGCCTTGCCCACTGTGGCAGGCGTTCACGATTGCGGTGTCGATAGGGTACATCTTCATCAGGCGGCCGACCACGAAACCGGTGCCCATCAGCGTCGCGACGGTCGACACGATCGTGACGACGTTGACGATCGTGAACGCGGCGGTCAGCTTGTCCCACGGCGTCATCGCGACGCCGATCGCGAACAGCAGCGGGTACGTGACGGCGGTCGAGAAGAACTTGTAGACGACGAACGCGCCTTCCTGCAGCGGCGGCGACACCGCGCGCGCGAGCTTCACGAGCACCGCGAGGAACAGCATCGCGACCGGCGCGGGCAGGCCGAACAGCTTGTGCGCCATCAGGCCGACCAGGTACAGCGTGATGGCCGTGATGCCGGCGCCCGCGATGTGCGAGACGTCGACGTGGCCGCGGATTTCCTCGTTCTCGGGCGTCATGTCGCCCGATTCGCCGACCTGCAGGCGGCCGTTGCCGGTCAGGTGCGGGAAGCGCTTGCCGAGCATGTCGAGCGCGCCCGACAGGATGATCGCGGTCAGGCTGCCGAGCATCACCGGCGGCAGCACCATCGCGAACATTTCGCCTTGCGGCAGGTGCATCAGTTCCGAATAGCCGATCGACAGCGGAATCGCGCCTTCGCCGACGCCGCCGGCCATGATCGGCACGACGATGTACAGCAGCGTGTGGCGCGCGCCGAGGCCGAGCGCGGTGCCAACCGCCGTGCCGACGATCGCGGCCGCGACCGAGCCGGCCGCGAGCGGGATGAAGATCTTCACGAAGCCCTGGATCAGCACGCGGCGATCCATGCTCAGGATGCTGCCGACGATGATCGACGCGATGAACAGGTACAGGAAGTTGGTCGACTTCGTGAATTCGACGGTGAGGTTCAGCACGGGCTTCGGCAGCACGTGGTAGTACGTGAGCGCCGACGGCACGAAGGTCGCGAAGATCGCGGCCGCGCCGATGTTGCGCAAGAGCGGCAGGCGCTTGCCCAGTTCCGCGCAGGTGAAGCCGAAGAACGCGAGCACCGCGATCGCCATCGAGATCTCGCCGGGCACCTTGCCGGTCACCGAGAAGCCGACGATCAGCGCGAGCAGGATGAAGTAGACGGGCAGCGGAATGATGCCGATGCGGATTTCCATCAGTTTCCACCAGCCTTCAGGCCAGAAGCGCTCGCGCGGGGTGGCGACGGCGTCGGAAACCGGCTCCGGATGGGACGGGTCCGGATGGGACGGGGTATGGATAGAGGTCTGCAAGACGTGTCTCCTGATGTTGGTATGCCTGCATGGCTTCGCGGCATCGTGTGCCGTCTATTACGCAACCCCCGTGCCAGAAATCCGGCCTGTCGGAATATTTTTAATGCATTGATTTATAAGGGGTTTGTTTCGTCTGCGGAAAGGGCGGCCCGACCGGCTGGCCGAGATTTCGGAATTCGCCCGGCGCCCAGGCCGAGATTTCGGCCTGGCGGCCGGCCGGGCGCCCGGTCAGGCCGCCGATCCCGCATGGCCGCCCGCCATATCGCCGCGCGCGATTTTCTTCGCACAATCGCTTCGTAGACCGCCCCCGCGCCGCTCTCTATCATCGGCTGATCTTTTCCGATGCGTTTGACCTCTGTCCGGAGAACGCCCGTGCGTTCGCCGCGGCGTCGCTCATCCATCGATACCGTCTTTGGACAGGAGAGTGGTTTCATGCTGCATGCCGTTTTTTCCGCCCGCTTTTCCGCCGGCCGCGTCGCGCGCCTGCTGGCTGCCGCCGTGCTTGGCGTCGCATTGCTCAATGGCGCGCACGCCGACACCGCGCCGCTGAAGGTCGGCATCTCGACCAGCCCGCAGATCGAGGCACTGAAAGTTGCCGCGAAGGAGGCGAAGGCGCAGGGGCTCGACGTGAAGATCGTCGAGTTCACCGACTGGAATACGCCGAACGCGGCGCTCGCGAACAAGGACATCGACGTCAACTACTTCCAGCACATCCCGTTCCTCGAGAACGCGAACAAGCAGGGCGGCTACAACTTCGTGTCGATCGCGCCCGGCACGATCATGAAGATCGGCCTCTATTCGAAGAAGGTGAAAAGCTTCAGCGAGCTGAAGGACGGCGCGAAAGTCGCGATCGCGAACGATCCGGTGAACGGCGGGCGCGGGCTGTTGCTGCTGCAGCGCGCGGGGCTCATCACGCTGAAGCCGGGCGCCGACTACCGCGCGACGACGCATGACATCGTCGCGAACCCGAAGCACCTGAAGATCATCCCGCTCGAAGCGTCGCAGCTCGCGCGCTCGCTCGACGACGTCGATCTCGCGCAGGGCTACCCGAGCTTCATCAAGCTCGCCGGCACGACCGACCCGAACAGCGCGCTGCTGTTCGACGGCACCGAGAACAAGATCTTCGCGATCCAGTGGGTCGTGCGGCCGGACAGCGTGAACGATCCGCGCATCCGCAAGTTCATCGCGATCTACCAGCACTCGCCGGCCGTGCGCAAGGCGCTCGACAACGCGTTCGGCTCGCTGTACGCGATCGCGTGGTGACGGAGGCGCGCATGACGACGGCGAACCGCAAGAAAATCCTGCTCAACGCGTTCAACATGAACTGCGTCGGGCACATCAACCACGGGCTGTGGACGCATCCGCGCGACCGCTCCGCGCACTACACCGATCTCGACTACTGGGCCGACCTCGCGAAGACGCTCGAACGCGGCAAGTTCGACGGGATCTTCCTCGCGGACATCGTCGGCGTGTACGACGTGTTCGGCGGCGGCCCCGACGCCGCGCTGCGCGAATCGGTGCAGGTGCCCGTCAACGATCCGCTGCTGCTCGTGCCCGCGATGGCGCAGGTCACGCGGCACCTCGGCTTCGGCGTGACCGCGAACCTCACCTACGAGCCGCCTTACCTGTTCGCGCGCCGCATGTCGACGCTCGATCATCTGACAAAAGGGCGCGTGGGCTGGAACATCGTCACCGGCTATCTCGACAGCGCCGCGCGCGGCATGGGCCTCGCGCAGCAGATCGGCCACGACGACCGCTACGAGCGCGCGGACGACTACATGGACGTCGTCTACAAGCTGTGGGAACAGAGCTGGGACGACGATGCGGTGATCCGCGACGCGCAGGCGCGCGTGTTCGCGCAGCCGGGCAAGGTGCGGCGCGTGAAGCACGACGGGCCGTTCTATTCGATCGACGCGATTCATCTGAGCGAGCCGTCGCTGCAACGCACGCCGGTGCTGTACCAGGCCGGTTCGTCCGCGCGCGGTGTCGAGTTCGCGGGGCGTCACGCGGAATGCGTGTTCGTGAACGGGCAAAGCAAGGCCGCCGCGCGCGCGGCGACACTCGACATTCGCGCGGCCGCTGCACGGCAGGGCCGTGATCCTGCGTCAATCAAGATCTTTGCCGGCGTGAGCGTCGTGACGGCCGAGACTGAATTGCTTGCCCGCGAGAAATTCGACGAATACCGGCGCTACGCGAGCGCCGAAGCCGGTCTCGCGCATTTCGCGAGCTCGACCGGCATCGACTTCGCGAAGTACGGCCTCGACGAGCCGATCTCGTACGTGAAGACCGATTCGATCCAGTCGGCCGTCGACGCGATCTCGCGCAAGAGCACGACCGGCACCTGGACCGTGCGCCGCATGCTCGAACAGATGTCGCTCGGCGGCCGCTATGCGCCGATCGTCGGCTCGCCGTCGCAGGTCGCGGACGAGCTGCAGTCGTGGATCGACGAGACCGGCATCGACGGCTTCAACCTGACGCGCACCGTGATGCCCGAGTCGTTCGAGGATTTCGTCGACTGGGTCGTGCCCGAGCTGCAGAACCGCGGCGTCTACAAGGAAGACTACGATCCCGCGCCGACGCTGCGCGAGAAGCTGTTCGGCGCGGGCCCGCGCCTGCCCGCGTGGCATACCGGCGCGCAGCACCGGCCGGGCGCCGCCGTGCACGCCGAATCCGCGCATCCCGCGCATGTCTGAACGTGACGGAGCGAAGCGATGACGCAATTGTTCGATACGCTGGGTTTCATTGAGACCTCGGCAGTACGTGCGGGAGCCGAGGCAACGGCACATGACGAAGCGGCCGCGTCGGCCGAATCGACCCGCGCCGGCGCCGCCGTATCGCTGGAGCAGGTCGGCAAGGTGTTCGCGACGCCGCGCGGCCAGGCCGCCGCGCTGCGCGACGTGACGCTCGACGTGCGGCGCGGCGAGGTTTTCGGGATCATCGGCCGCAGCGGCGCCGGGAAGTCGACGCTGCTGCGGCTCGTGAACGGGCTCGAGCGGCCGAGTTCGGGCCGCGTGCGCGTGCAGGGCGTCGACGTCGGCGCGCTCGACGAGAATGGGCTCGTCGCGCTGCGGCGCCGCACCGGCATGGTGTTCCAGCATTTCAACCTGCTGTCCGCGAAGACGGTGTTCGAGAACGTCGCGCTGCCGCTGAAGATCGCCGGCGTGCCGAAGGCCGAGCGCGTGCGCAAGGTCGAGGCGCTGCTCGACCTCGTCGGGCTCGCCGCGAAGCGCGACGCGTATCCGGCCAGCCTGTCGGGCGGGCAGAAGCAGCGCGTCGGCATTGCCCGCGCGCTCGTGCACGATCCGGAGGTGCTGCTGTGCGACGAGGCGACGTCGGCGCTCGATCCCGAGACGACGCAGTCGATCCTCGCGCTGCTCGCCGACATCAACCGTCGCCTCGGGCTGACGATCGTGCTGATCACGCACGAGATGGAAGTGATCCGCGCGGTGTGCGACACGGTCGCGGTGATCGAGCAGGGCGAAGTCGTCGAAACGGGCCCCGTGTGGCGCGTGTTCGGCGATCCGCGCCACGGCGCGACGCGCGCGCTGCTCAGCACGCTCGTGCACGACCTGCCGGCCGAACTGGCCGCGCGCGTGCAGCCGTTGCCGGCACAAGCCGCGTTGCCTGAAGGCGCGCAGGTCGTGCTCGACGTCCGCTATACGGGCGAGAGCGGCGGCGAGCCGGATGTCGGCGCGCTCGCGGTGGCGCTCGGCGGCTCGGTGCGTTTCCTGCACGGCGGGATCGAGCGCATCCAGGGGCACGCACAGGGGCGGCTCGTGATCGCGGCGGCACTGCGTGCGGACGACGCCGGCCAATCGACCGCCCGCGGCGGCGCGGTGGCCGCGCTGCTCGAACGCGCGCGTCGCCACGCGAATCACGCGGAGGTGCTCGGCTATGTTTGACCTCTGGTGGCCCGAACTGCTCGACGCGATCCGCGACACGTTGTCGATGGTTGCAGCGTCGGCCGTGATTGCCGCGCTGATCGGCATCCCGCTCGCGGTGATCCTCGTGACGACCGCGCCCGGCGGCATCTACGAGCGGCGCGGCGTGAATGCGGTGCTCGGCGCGCTCGTCAACGTGTTCCGCTCGACGCCGTTCATCATCCTGCTCGTCGCTTTGCTGCCGTTCACGCGCGTGCTGATCGGCACGACGATCGGCGTCTGGGCAGCCGTCGTGCCGCTGTCGATCGCCGCGATCCCGTTCTTCGCGCGGATCGCCGAGGTGAGCCTGCGCGAAGTCGACCGCGGGCTGATCGAGGCCGCGCTCGCGATGGGCGCGAAGCGCCGCCACATCGTCTGGCACGTGCTGCTGCCCGAAGCGCTGCCCGGCATGCTCGGCGGCTTCACCATTACCGTCGTCGCGCTGATCGGCTCGACGGCGATGGCGGGCGCCGTCGGCGCGGGCGGCCTCGGCGATCTGGCGATCCGCTATGGCTACCAGCGTTTCGACACCACCGTCATGGCGACCGTGATCGTGATCCTGATCGCGCTCGTCTCGGCCGTGCAAATCACGGGCGACCGCCTGGTCCGACGCGTGACCCGGCGTACCTGAGCGACGCCACAAGCGTCCGCTCGCTTCATTCATGATCCTGAGAGAAAGAAACCTATGACCTTGCCCATCGGCGCGCCGCGCGAATGGAACGGACAATTCGAGGAAGCGCTGTTTCTCGACGTGGCGCGACGCCATCGTCCTGACTTCCCGGCGAAGCTCGCCACGCCGCCGCGCGAGCCGCGCAACGACGACGAACTGGCCGCCGTCGCCGACTACTACACGAAGATGGCGTCGCACGACCTGTTCATCGTGCAGGTCGTCGCGAAGGCGATCGACACGCTGTTCCGCGACGATCCGCATTTCCAGCTGATCCTGTCGCGCCAGCTCGGCGACGACGGCGCGCACGCGGTGATCGGCCGCGAACGCGTGACCGAACTGACGGGGCGTGACCCGCTGCCGGAAGTCGACCGGCTCGTCGCCGCGCACTGGGCGCGCATCGGCGACATCGCGGTGCGCGACATCGCCGGCTTTCTCGCGTTCGAATGGCACTACGAGCTGCACATCCTCGCGAAGCTGTGGATCCAGCGCAAGACCGGCCGCATCGGCGATTCCGCGATGCGCGAGCATGGCGAGAACCGGATCCGGCCGGACGAGGAATGGCATCGCGTGCAGATCGTCCAGTGGTGGTTCGACACGTTGAAGGCGTTGCCGCCAGCCGAACGCGATGCGCTGATCGATCGCGTGATCGCGGCCGATGAGGAAACGCAGGCGCGGCTCGACGGTTACCTGCACGACGAGTACGCGCATACCGCACACGTGTTCGGCGCGGATATCGCCGAATACCGCGCGATCTACGACGACTGGCGGCGCGAGATCCTGTCGCGGCTGACCGGCCGCACGCTCGACGCGCTGGTGCCGCTGTCGGGTGAAGCGGTTGCGCAGGAAGCCGTCGCATGAACGATCCACGCGGCCCGGCGACCTTTGCGCCCGATACCGATGCCCCGGCCTTCGACCACGCCGCGCTGGCGCGCGCGATCGACGCGTTGCGCACCACGGCCGCCGCGCGCGACCGCGCGGGCGGTCATGCGGCACAGGAGAAGCAGTGGCTCGCCGATGCGGGCCTGCTGTCGCTCGCGGTGCCGCGTGCGTTCGGCGGGCAGGAAGCCGCGTGGCCCGGGATCTACGACGCGATCCGGCAGATCGCGCGCGTCGACAGCGCGCTCGCGCATCTCGTCGGATTCCAGTGCCTGCAGGTGGTGAGCGTCGACGTGTGGGGCAACGCCGCGCAGCGCGAACGTTACCTGCGTGGCACGGTCGAGCAGCAATGGTGGTGGGGCAATGCGGTCAATCCGCTCGACACGCGGCTCGTGGCCACGGCCACGCCTGACGGCGGCTACCGGCTCGATGGCGTGAAGGGTTTCTGTTCGGGCACGCGCGGCTCGCAGCGCATGACGGTGTCCGCGCACGATCCGGACACCGGCCGCACCGTGTTCGGCGTGGTGCCGACCGATCGCGCGGGGATCACGGTCAACGAAGACTGGGATCCGATCGGCCAGCGCCAGACCGACAGCGGCAGCGTGCGCTTCGACGGCGTGACGCTTGCGGCGGACGAGGTGCTGCACCGTTCCGAGACGCCGCCGACCCCGCGCGCGACGCTGCGCACGCTCGTGTCGCAGCTCGTGCTGACCAACCTGTTCGTCGGGCTCGCGGAAGGCACGCTGGCGGAAGCGCGCGACTACGTGCTGAAGCATGGCCGCCCGTGGATCCAGTCGGAGGTCGCTCAGGCGAGCGACGATCCGTACACGCTGCAGCGCTTCGGCGACATGCGCGTGCGGGCGATCGCCGCGGCGGCGCTGGCCGATCGCGCGGCTGCGGCGTTGCAGCGTGCGTGGGCGCGGCAGGATGCGCTGACGGCGGACGAGCGCGCCGAGGTGGCGCTCGCGGTATCGGAGGCGAAGATCGTCGCGCAGCGCGCGGCGCTCGAGAACGGCGAGGCGCTGTTCGACGCCTGCGGCGCACGCGCGACAGCCGCGTCGCTCGGCCTCGACCGCTTCTGGCGGAATGCGCGCACGCATACGCTGCACGATCCGCTCGACTACCGGCTGCGGGATGTCGGCCGGTTCGCGTTGACGGGCGAGTTGCCGCAGGCGTCGCTCTATACGTAAGTGAGCGCGCGCGGTTACTGGTCGACGGTAGGCAAGGTGTCCGGCGGCACGGCCACCGGGGTGGACGCGGGCACAGGCTGGCTGGCCAGCGGTGCGCCGCCGTCCACGCCGGCGCGCTTGAACGACACCAGTTCGTTCGAGTAGCGCGCATTGCGCATCCCGTTCGCGTCGTAGAACTCCTCGACCGACTTGACCCAGCGTCCGACCGCCGGCACGTACCAGAACGCCATGTAGGTCTTGCCGGTCCCTTCCGCCGTTCCGTTGTTGTGGCTCTGCATCACGATCGTCGAGCCGTTCGCGTTGCGTGACACGCCGGACGTGACCGATTGCCCCGGCGCGAGCTGGGCCTTCCACATACCTTCGGCCTCGATCTTGATTGCATCGAACTTGCCGCCCGCTACGGTGACGGTGTCGGGGCCGACGACCTTGTAATGCGTGTCGTACGCCTCCGACGCGTGCCGCGCATTCGGGTGCGACTCGCTGTACTTGACCTCCCACGTCTTGCCGACCGTCAGCGGAAACGCCAGCGGACGGTTCACCACGGTGTCCGTGCCGTTGACGCTGCGCGAACGGCTCCAGTCCGCATCGACGATCAACTCACGCGGCGCCTGCGTCGTGCCGCTCTGCTGCGTTTCGACGTAGATGTGCTCGGACGTCGTGCGCTGCACGGAAATCTGGTCGCGCGTCTGGCGCCAGCCATTCGGGCCGATTTCGACGGTGTTGATGTAGGTCCAGGTATCGCCAGGCTTCAGCACGGGGGCCGCGATCGATTGGGCGAGCGCGACGCCGGGCAGCGTGGCGCACAGTGACAACGCAGCAAGTATTTTCGTTTTCATGGTGTGTGGGGGCCATCGGTCTCGCCGGAGAGCTTACCAATCACACCTTTCAATCGGCATGCCGTGCGCGATGCCGCTGCCGCTCGCGTAGAACCCGCGCCCGCGCCTCATCGCTCGATCGCGCGTAGGACTGATCGACGGGGCCGCTGGTCACAGTCACGGCCTGCTGGACGTCCGAAATGATATGTTATATCGTTGCGATACAATATATCATTCTCTCCTCAACGTCCTCGACCGGAATCGCCCGATGAGTGCTGCACTCCAACCGCCCGCGCGGCTTCCCGTGACCGTCCTGTCCGGCTTCCTCGGCGCCGGCAAGACGACGCTGCTCAACCACATCCTGAACAATCGCGAGGGCCGGCGCGTCGCGGTCATCGTCAACGACATGTCCGAGGTCAACATCGACGCCGCGCTCGTGCGCGACGGCGGCGCGGGGCTGTCGCGCACCGACGAGAAGCTGGTCGAGATGAGCAACGGCTGCATCTGCTGCACGCTGCGCGAGGATCTGCTGATCGAGGTCGACCGGCTCGCGCGCGAAGGGCGGTTCGACCAGCTCGTGATCGAATCGACCGGCATCTCGGAGCCGCTGCCGGTGGCCGAGACGTTCACGTTCGAAGGCGAGGATGGCCGCAGCCTCGGCGAAGTCGCGCGGCTCGACACGATGGTGACGGTGGTCGATGCGTTCAATTTCCTGCGCGACTACGCGTCGCGCGACAGCCTGCAGTCGCGCGGCGAATCGATGGGCGAGGAGGATGCGCGCACGGTCGTCGATCTGCTGATCGACCAGATCGAGTTCTGCGACGTGATCGTGATCAACAAGATCGACCTGATCGACGCAAGCGCGCGCGAGCGGCTGGTCGCGCTGCTGCGCGGCTTGAACCCGCGCGCACGGATCGAGATCGCCGAATTCGGCAAGGTGCCGCTCGAGCGCGTGCTCGACACGGGCCTGTTCGACTTCGAAGCCGCATCGCGCGCACCGGGCTGGCTGCAGGAGATGCGCGGCACGCACACGCCCGAGACCGACGAATACGGCATTCGCAGCTTCGTCTATCGCGCGCGTCGGCCGTTCCATCCGCAGCGTTTCTTCGATCTCGTCGAAAGCGAATGGCCCGGCGTTGTGCGCTCGAAGGGATTCTTCTGGCTCGCCACCCACCCGACCGTTGCCGGTTCGTGGTCGCAGGCCGGTGCGGTCGCGCGGCACGGGCCGGCCGGCTACTGGTGGGCGGCCATGCCGCCCGAGCGCTGGCCGCAGGACGCGGAAGCCGTCGCGCAGATCCGCGCGCGCTGGGACGAGCACGTCGGCGATGCGCGGCAGGAACTCGTGCTGATCGGCATGGACATGGACGAGCCCGCGCTGCGCGCGCGCTTCGACGCGTGTCTGCTGACCGACGCCGAGATGGCCACCGGCCCCGAACACTGGACCACGTGGGACAACCCGTTTCGCGACTGGCCCTGACCTGAACGCGCTTCCTGCATCGATCCGGATGGAGAAGGCGCTCCACCGGATTCCGAGCATGAACGCACCCCTTCCCGATATTTCCCTGACCGATGCCGCGCCGGGCGGCCGCCCGCTCGAATGGGTCGGCATGCAGGGCATCGACCTGCCCGTTGCCGTGGCCGAGCCCGGCTGCCGGCGCGACGTGCATGCGCGCGCCGACGTGCAGGTCGATCTGCCTGCGCCGCACGTGAAGGGCATCCACATGTCGCGGCTGTACCGGCTGCTCGACGGGCTCGATGATGGCGCGGCGCTGTCGCCGGCCGGCCTTCAGCGTGTGCTGCATGCGATGGTCGACAGCCATCGCGACTGCGACACGCGCAGCGCGCGGCTCCGGTTGCGCTTCGACTTGCTGGCGCGCCGCGCCGCGCTGGTGACCGACGGGCTGGCCGGATGGAAAGCCTATCCGGTCCGGCTCGACGCGACGCTGACCGGCTCCCGGTTCGCGCTGCGCGCGCAGGTGACGGTCGTCTATTCGTCGACGTGCCCGTGCTCGGCCGCGCTGTCGCGGCACTGGGTCGAGCAGGCGTTCCTGGCGGCATTCGGCCGCGACGATCGCGTGGAGCCGGCCGCAGTCGCCGCGTGGCTGAAGCGGCACGCGACGGCGGCCACGCCGCACAGCCAGCGCAGCGAAGCCGTCGTCAGCGTGGCGCTGCCCGACGATGGCGCGACGCTGGGGCTGATCGACCTGATCGATCGCATCGAGCACGCGCTCGGCACGCCGGTGCAGACGGCCGTCAAGCGCGCGGATGAGCAGGCCTTCGCGGTGCTGAACGGCGGCAACCTGATGTTCGTCGAGGATGCCGCGCGCCGGGTCCAGGCCGCGCTGGACGGCCACCATGCGACCCCGCACGTGCACGTGCGCCATCTGGAAAGCCTGCATCCGCACGATGCGGTGGCCTGGGCCGCGCCGGTGCGCGAAGGCGGCGACGCATGCTGATCCGCAAGCTGTTCCGCTTCGAGAACGCGCACGTCGTGCGCGGCTGCAGCACGCGGCGCTGCTCGCATTCGATCCACGGCCATTCGTACCGCGTCGAGCTGTTGCTGGAAGCGCACGCGCTGGATCACGGGCAGATGATCTACGACTTCGGGCTGCTCAAGGGCGACGTGCGCGACCTGATCGACGCGTTCGATCACGCCGTGACGCTGTGGTCGGATGACGACCCGTGCTATGTCGAGAGCATGCGCCGGCATTCCGAGCGCTGGGTGCTGCTGCCCGTGTCGCCGAGCGCCGAGCAGTTCTCGCGCGTGTTCTTTCGCCTCGTCGATGCGGCGCTGTCCGGCACCCGCATGACGAACGGCGAAGCCGACGTGCGGCTGCATTCGATCATCGTTCACGAGACCGAGACCGGTTACGCGCAGTGCTTTCGCGACGATGCGTTCAACCCGCGCATGGGCCGCATCGACCTGGACGACATCGTGTTCGCGCCGGCCATCGCCGGACAGTGGCGCGATCCGGGCCTGTTCGAGCGGATCAAGCGCGGCCGCCCCATTTCAAGGCAGGAATCCTGATGATCAGAAAGAACCCGCGCGGCGACCTGCCGCAGATTCATCCGAGCGCCTTCGTCGATCCGACCGCCATTCTGTGCGGGCTCGTGATCGTCGAGGAGAACGTGTTCATCGGCCCGTACGCGGTGATCCGCGCCGACGAAACGGATGCCGGCGGCCGGATCGCGCCGATCGTGATCGGTGCGCATTCGAACATCCAGGACGGCGTGGTGATCCATTCGAAGTCGGGTGCGAGCGTCACCATCGGCGAGCACACGTCGATCGCGCATCGCGCGATCGTCCACGGGCCGTGCAAGGTCGGCAACGGCGTGTTCGTCGGCTTCAACAGCGTGCTGTTCAACTGCACCATCGACGACGGTTGCGTGGTGCGCTACAACGCGGTCGTCGACGGCTGCCATCTGCCGCCGGGTTTCTACGTGCGTTCGACCGAGCGCATCGGGCCGGAAACCGATCTCGCCGCGTTGCCTCAGGTGACGGCCGACGCGAGCGATTTCTCCGAGGATGTCGCACGCACGAACAACGCGCTGGTGCTGGGCTACAAGCACATTCAGAACGAGTTCTGAATCATGGACGAGCCCATTCGACGTGAAGCGGGCACGAGCGACGCGCTGAAGCGACGTCACGCCGACCTGCTCGTGCATGGCGGCACCGCGATGACACCCAACGGAGCCGAGCGGATCGACATCGCGTGCGTGGGCGGCCGTGTCGTCGCGCTGGGCGCGTTGCACGGCACGTGGAGCGCCGACGTCCTGCTGGATGCCGGCGGCCTGCACGTGTTGCCGGGCGTCGTCGACAGCCAGGTGCATTTCCGCGAACCGGGCTTGACGCACAAGGAGACCCTCGAGGCCGGCACGCGCGGCGCGGTGCTCGGCGGCGTCACGACGATCTTCGAGATGCCCAACACGCATCCGCTGACGCTGACCGCGCAGGATCTGCAGGCCAAGCTGGATCTTGCGCGCGGCCGTGCATGGTGCGACTACGCGTTCTACATCGGCGGCTCGGCCGCGAACGCCGAACGGCTGCCGGTACTCGAAAACCTGCCGGGCTGCGCGGGGGTGAAGGTCTTCATGGGCAGTTCGTTCGGCGACCTGCTGGCCGACGACGAAGCCGTGTTGCGCCGGATCGTGCGCAACGGGCGGCGTCGCATGGCCGTGCACGCGGAAGACGAGGCGCGGCTGCGCGAACGCCGGGCGCTAGCCGAAGCGAGCGGCGACGTGCGTGATCATCCTCGCTGGCGCGACGAGGAAAGCGCGCTGGCCGCGACGCGGCGCATCGTCGGGCTGGCTGCCGAGACGGGCCGCCGGCTGCATGTGCTGCACGTGTCCACCGCCGGCGAAATGGCGTTCCTCGCGCGGAACCGGCAGCGCGTGACCGTCGAGGTCACGCCGCATCACCTGAGCCTGTACGCGCCCGATTGCTACGAGCGGCTCGGCACGTTCGCGCAGATGAATCCGCCGGTGCGCGAGCGGCATCATCAGGACGCGCTGTGGCAGGCCGTTCGCGATGGCGTGGTCGACGTGATCGGCAGCGATCACGCGCCGCATACGCGCGATGAAAAACGCCGGCCCTATCCGCAGTCGCCGAGCGGGATGACCGGCGTGCAGACACTCCTGCCGCTGATGCTCGATCACGTGCAAGCGGGGCGCCTGAGCCTCGAACGGCTGGTCGACCTGACCAGTGCCGGGCCGGCGCGTATCTTCGGCATCGCGGGGAAAGGGCGCATTGCGGCCGGCTACGATGCCGATTTCAGCATCGTCGACTTGCGTGCGCGTCGCATCATTCGGGACGAATGGATTGCCAGCGTGAGCGGTTGGACGCCCTACGACGGTTGTGCGGTTACAGGCTGGCCCGTGCACACGGTCGTGCGCGGGCAGGTCGTGGTGCGCGAAGGCGAGCTGAACGGGGAGCCGGCAGGGCAGGCCGTGACGTTTCTGGATGCGGCGGGTTAGCCGCGCATTACGCCGGCAACGCATCCGCCAGCGCCCGCATGGCCTCCACCGTCTCCGGGTTCGCCGGAAAGAACGCCTCGATCGCGAGTTCCGACAGCGTCACGTCGACCGGCGTGCCGAACACCGTCGTCGTGCTGAAGAACGTCAGTTCGCCGGCCGCCGTGCGCAGCCGCAGCGGCACGGCGATCTCCGCGAAGTCGGTGCGCGCGAGCGTGTCGTCGGACTGGCCGGCCGGCGCCGGATACGCGGCGAGTTCGTCGCGCAGCGTGTGCAGCGTGCGGTCGCCGCTCGCATCGATCTGCCGCTGCAGCCGATGCAGGATGTGCGCGCGCCATTCGTGCCAGTTGACGATCTGCGACGCGAGCCCGTCCGGATGCAGGCTCAGCCGCAGCACGTTGACGGGCGGCTGCAGCAGCGCCGGATCGGCTTGCGCGACCAGCGCACCGAGCATCCGGTTCGCCGCGAGCAGCGTCCAGTGGCGGTCCACGGCGAGCGCCGGATAAGGCTCGTGGCCGCGCAGCACGGCTTCGACCGCATGGCGCGCGGCATCCAGTTGCGGATCCGAAAACGGCCGTTCGCGGAACAGCGGCGCGAAGCCGGCCGCGACGAGCAGCGCATTGCGCTCGCGCAACGGCACGTCGAGGCGCTCGGCGAGATGCAGCACCATCTCGCGGCTCGGCTGCGCGCGGCCCGATTCGACGAAGCTCAGGTGGCGCGCGGAGACGTCCGCGTCGAGCGCGAGCGCCATCTGGCTCAGGCGCCGGCGTTGCCGCCACGTGCGCAGCAGCGGGCCGATGCCTGGCGTGCGGCCGGCGGACGGGGAGGGCGAATGGAGGGCGGCGGTCGGGTTCATGTGGCAGATGATAGGCAATCCCGCGCAGCTTGGGCATTACCTCGGACGTAAGCATCGCGCCGTTCCCCGGGCGTGTCACCGCGCTGCGTTACCATAGCCCCCGTGCCAACTGAGAGACGACGCCGGACCCGCGATTGAAAACGCCTGGGCCGGTGTCGTGCATATTTACGACAAGGCATTCCAGGGGAATCCAACAATGAAAAAACTTGCCGTCCGGCTCGCCTGCGTGGCGACGCTCGCATTCGCCGCGACCACCGGCCACGCGCAGACCGAAGCTGCGCAGGTGGAAATGAGGGCCGCCGCCGCGGCCGCCAACGACGCGGTCGTGAAGGGCCCGACCGACATCGACGTAAAACACGAAGCCGTGCTGAAGCTGAAAGCCGGCGAATCGTTCGTGCCGGCTGCCGAAGCCGGCCGCTACCTGCGCTCGATGGGCAACTCGATCGACGAATCCAAGCTGGTCGGCCTCGTGCTGCCCGACGATCCCGATGCCGACTGGATCTCGGTCGTGTCGTTCGAGCCGAGCGGCTATATCCGCGATGACGACGCGAAGGACTGGAAGCCCGACGAATTGCTGAAGAGCCTGCAGTCCGGCACCGAGGAAGACAACCCGGGGCGCAAGGAGCGCGGCCTGCCGGAGACCGAGGTGGTCGGCTGGGCGAAGGCGCCCGCGTACGACGCGGCCACGCACCGGCTCGTGTGGTCGGCGATCATCCGCGACAAGGGCGCGGCCCCGAACGCCGAGAACGACGGCGTGAACTACCGGACGCTCGTGCTCGGCCGTGACGGCTACCTGTCGCTGACGATGGCGTCGACGCTTGCCGACCTGCCGAAATACAAGGCGTCGGCCGACGAGCTGCTGTCGAACATCCGCTTCAACGACGGCAAGCGCTACGCCGATTTCAACAAGTCGACCGACCACGTCGCCGAGTACGGCCTCGCGGCGTTGATCGTCGGCGTCGGCGCGAAGAAGCTCGGCCTGCTCGCGCTGATCGGCGCGTTCGCGGTGAAGTTCTTCAAGATCGGTGCGGTCGCGCTGCTGGCCGGTGGTGCGGCACTGAAGCGCTTCTTCGGGCGCAAGCCGAAGGCGGCCGCGGTACCGGCCGTCGCCGAGGCATCCAGCGTCTCCGACGCATCCGGCATGGAGCGCAAGGAATGACGAAGCTGTTGCTGCTGATCTTCGGCGGCCTCAAGCTCGGCAAGGTGCTGATGTCGGCGGGCACCATGCTGGCATCGATCGCGGTCTACGCGCTGTTCTACGGCTGGCGGTTCGCGGCCGGTTTCGTGGCGCTGCTGCTGGTGCACGAGGCCGGCCACTACATCGCCGCGCAGCGGCGCGGGCTCGACGTCGGGCTGCCGACCTTCATCCCGTTCGTCGGCGCGTGGATCCAGCTGAAGGAGATGCCGCACGACGCGGAAACCGAAGCGTACGTCGGGCTCGCCGGGCCGTTCGTCGGCACGCTCGGCGCGCTGGCCTGCTACGCGGCCGCGCGCCACACCGACAGCAACCTGCTGCTCGCGCTGTCGTACACGGGCTTCTTCCTGAACCTGTTCAACATGATTCCGCTGTCGCCGTTCGACGGCGGGCGGATCACCGCGGTGCTGTCGCCGCGCATCTGGTTCGCGGGCGTGCCGGTGCTGATCGCGCTGTTCGTGTATCGCCCGAGCCCGTTGCTGATCGTGATGGCGATCCTCGCGCTGCCGCAGCTGAAGCGTGCGTGGCGCTACGATCCCGACGCGCCGGAGAACCGCGTGTACTACGCGACGTCGATCGAGACGAAGACGACGTACGCGCTCTGCTACGTGGGCCTGCTCGCGTTCCTCGCGCTGATGACGTCCGGCGTGCACGACATGCTGCGCGTCGCGCATTCGTCGATCTGACAGCGGATACCTGAGGTCGAATGCGACGACGGCGGCCGCTTTCATGCGGCCGCCGTTGTCTTGTCTTGAAGCTGAACGTCAGGCGTCGCGATGACGCAGTTCGACGCGTTTGATGTCCTTCACGATCACGAGATAGCTGAACACGGTGACGAGCGCGTTCAGCCCGACGAACACGAGCGCGCCGTTGAACGAGCCGCTCGCGCCGACGAGGTAGCCGATCGCGATCGGCGCGATGATGCCGGCCGTGTTGCCGAACATGTTGAACAGGCTGCCCGACAGGCCGATCGCTTCCTTCGGCGCGGTATCCGCGACGACGGCCCAGCCCAGCGAGCCGATCCCCTTGCCGAAGAACGACACGGCCATCAGCACGATCACCAGTACTTCGCTGTCGACGTAGTTGCAGCCGATGATGACCATCGACAGCGCCATCCCGCCGACGATCGGGATCTTGCGCGCGAGCGTGAGCGACACGCCGCGGCGGATCAGTCCGTCCGACAGCATCCCGCCGAGCACGCCGCCGAGGAACCCGCAGATCGCGGGCAGCGACGTCATGAAGCCGGCCTTCAGCAGCGACATCCCGCGCGCCTGCACGAGATAGATCGGGAACCACGTGAGGAAGAAGTACGTGAGCACGTTCACGCAGTACTGGCCAAGGTACACGCCGATCAGCATCCGGTTCGACAGCAGCTGGCGCACGTAGTACCAGCCGGCCACGCGGCTGCTTTCGGAGCGCGCGCCGTTGCTGCTGCGTGCAGCGGTGCGCACGAGGCCGCCGCCTTGCTCGATATGCTCGAGTTCGGCGCGGTTCACGGCCGGATGGTCGGCCGGATCCTTCATGACCCGCAGCCACAGGAACGCGAGCGCGATGCCCGCGAGGCCGAGCCACAGGTACACCTGGTGCCAGCCGTACGCATGCGTGAGCCACGCCATCAGCGGCGAGAACACCACGGCCGCGAAGTACTGCGCGGCGTTGAAGATCGCCGACGCGGTGCCGCGTTCGGCGGTCGGGAACCAGCTCGCGACCACTTTCGCGTTCGCCGGAAAGGCGGGGGCTTCGGCGATGCCGACCGCGAAGCGCATCGCGAACAGCGCGGCGACCGCGAACGCGGCGCTGCCGCCGAGGCCGATCGTGCTCTGCAGCAGCGTGAACGCCGACCACAGGAAGATGCTGGCCGCATACACGCGCCGCGCGCCGAAGCGGTCGAGCAGCCAGCCGCTCGGCAGTTGCGCGAGCACGTACGCCCAGCTGAACGCCGAGAAGATGTAGCCCATCGTCACCGGATCGATGCCGAATGCCTTGCGGATCGGCGTGCCGGTGATCGACAGCGTCGCGCGGTCCGCATAGTTGAGCGTCGTGACGACGAACAGCATCGCCAGGATCCAGTAGCGCACGGCGGTCCGGCGCGCGGTGCGCGCGAGGTTGAGCGGAAGCTCGCGAGAAGGGGTTTGATTAGGCACTTTAATGTATGTCGTCGTATGACTTGTCGACAGTTTATTGGCAATGATCAGAGGCAGAAACCTCGGGTTTTCCCTCTGGATGGTGGTGCGAAAGGGTGGAAATCCCAGATATTGGCGTGTGAAATAAGGGTTTTGCGCGTGTCGGCGCCAACCCGACAATTGACGCGAATATTGAGGTTAGGTGGGCGGACATCATATCTGTTGAGCTACAATGAGCGATCTATTCCCGAACCACGGAGCACACCCCATGCAACTGACTGGAGAGATGCTGATCGGCGCCGAAACGGTCGCCGGCTCGGCCGGTACCTTGCGCGCGTTCGACCCGTCGAAGGGCGAGCCGATCGACGCGCCGGCGTTCGGCGTTGCGGCGCAGGCCGACGTCGACCGCGCATGCGAACTCGCGCGCGATGCGTTCGACGCGTACCGCGCGCAGCCGCTCGCGGCCCGTGCGGCGTTTCTCGACGCGATCGCGGATGAAATCGTCGCGCTCGGCGACGCGCTGATCGAGCGCGCGCACGCCGAAACGGGCCTGCCCGTCGCGCGGCTGCAGGGTGAGCGTGGCCGCACCGTCGGCCAGCTGCGGCTATTCGCGCGCGTCGTGCGCGACGGGCGCTTCCTCGCCGCGTCGATCGATCCCGCGCAGCCGGCGCGTACGCCGCTGCCGCGTTCGGACCTGCGGCTGCAGAAAGTCGGGCTCGGGCCCGTCGTCGTATTCGGGGCGAGCAATTTCCCGCTCGCGTTCTCGGTGGCCGGCGGCGATACGGCGTCGGCGCTCGCGGCCGGCTGCCCGGTGATCGTGAAGGCGCACGAGGCGCACCTCGGCACGTCCGAGCTGGTCGGCCGCGCGATCCGCGCCGCCGTCGCGAAAACCGGCATGCCGGCGGGCGTGTTCTCGCTGCTGGTCGGCCCCGGCCGCGTGATCGGCGCGGCGCTCGTCAGCCATCCGGCGGTCCAGGCGGTCGGCTTCACGGGGTCGCGGCAGGGCGGCATGGCGCTCGTGCAGCTCGCGAACGCGCGCCCGCAGCCGATTCCCGTCTACGCGGAAATGAGCAGCATCAACCCCGTCGTGCTGTTCCCGGCGGCACTTGCCGCGCGCGGCGACGCGATCGCGACGGGCTTCGTCGATTCGCTGACGCTGGGCGTCGGCCAGTTCTGTACCAACCCGGGCCTCGTGCTCGCGATCGACGGCCCCGATCTCGACCGCTTCGAAACCGTCGCCGCGCAGGCGCTCGCGAAGAAGCCGGCCGGCGTGATGCTCACGCGCGGCATCGCAGATGCGTATCGCAACGGCCGCGGCAAGCTGGCCGAACTGCCGGGCGTGCGCGAGATCGGCGCGGGCGAGGCGGCGCAGACCGACTGCCAGGCCGGCGGCGCGCTGTACGAAGTCGGCGCGCAGGCGTTCCTGGCCGAGCCGGCGTTCAGCCATGAGGTGTTCGGGCCGGCGTCGCTGATCGTGCGTTGTCGCGATCTCGACGAAGTCGCGCGCGTGCTCGAGGCACTCGAAGGCCAGCTGACGGCCACGCTGCAGATGGACGCCGACGACAAGCCGCTCGCGCGCCGGCTGCTGCCGGTCCTCGAACGCAAGGCGGGTCGCCTGCTGGTCAACGGCTACCCGACCGGCGTCGAGGTGTGCGATGCGATGGTGCACGGCGGACCGTTCCCGGCCACGTCGAATCCGGCCGTCACGTCGGTCGGTGCGACGGCGATCGAGCGTTTCCTGCGGCCGGTGTGCTACCAGGATTTCCCGGACGATCTGCTGCCGGAAGGGTTGCAGGAAAGCAATCCGCTCGCGATTCCGCGGCTGCGGGACGGGAAGGCGGAGTAATCGGCACGTACGACTGATGGCGTCATGACGGCGGTCAATGCGCCGATTACATGCCTGAAATCGGAAAGGCGGAGGTAGCCGGTCGGCTGCTTCCGCCTTTTTTTCGTGCTTCGGAAACTGTCGGAGAACGGATGCATGCCACCCCGGCAGACTTTCGCCGCTCCCGCTTTTCTCCTACAGTACCGAAGCCCCGGGTCGACCGACCTGCGGGCGAAGCCTGAGAGATCCAGAAAAAGTCTAAAAGGGTACCGAATCCATGAATATCAACAAACGTGGCGACCACCTGTTCGCGGCCGGATTGTGGAAAGCGATCGGCGACGTCGCGAAATCCGTGCGCACCCAGATCGGCCAGTACAGCGAAGGACGCGTGCTCGCGAATGCACTGCTGGAATTCCAGCGCGACCTGGGCGGCAGCGAATTCGACATCACGATCAACCAGGGGCGGCTCGTCACGGGTTCCGACGCGCATTCGCTCGTGTTCGGTCAAGCCGTTCGCCGTTTCCGGCAGGACATGGAAGCGCTGGTGTTCGCGCTCCAGTACCGGCGCGGCATCGATGAACGCGATCCGGGCCTGCGCACCGAAGCGTTGATGCAGGCGAACAGCCAGCTCGCGACCGCGAAGCAGTCGGCGACGATCACGGTCGGCCGGTTCTTCGACGCGGTCGTTGACCGCGACGTACTCGGGCAGATCCTTGGCAGCGAATCGAATTCGCGCGCGCGATCGGGTGCGCAGGACCAGATCGAGGCGACACGCGTCAAGCTGGGGAACGTGCGTTACCGGATCGTCGGGGTCATCGCGCAGATGTGACGGTGGCGACACGCATTGCGGCGGATGCGTGCGTCATCGCGGAAAGCGCGCAAAAGGTCGCGGCCGGCGAATGCCGGCCGCGATGTAGCACTGCCGGCGCGGTGTCAATGAAGACGTGCGCCGCCGACGAACACCGCTTATTGCGGCCCCATCTTCTTGATCAGCACGTCGAGCTCCGCCGCTTCTTCATCGGTGAGATCGACGAGCGGCGCGCGCACCGGGCCTGCGTCATGGCCGACGAGCTTCGCGCCCGCCTTCACGATGCTGACCGCATAGCCCGCGCGGCGATTGCGGATCTTCAGGTACGGCAGGAAGAATTCGTCGATCAGGCGGCCGACCGTGGCGTGGTCGTCCTTCGCGATCGCTTCGTAGAATGCCATCGCCGTCTTCGGGATGAAGTTGAACACGGCCGACGAATACACCGGCACGCCGAGCGCCTTGTATGCGGCCGCATAGACTTCGGCTGTCGGCAGGCCGCCGAGGTACGCGAAACGGTCGCCGAGGCGCCGGCGGATCGTCACCATGCTTTCGATTTCGCCGACACCGTCCTTGAAGCCGATCAGGTTCGGGCAACGATCGGCGAGGCGCTCGAGCATGTCGGCGTTCAGCTTCGAATTCGCGCGGTTGTACACCACGACACCGATCTTCAGCGCACGGCACACCTGCTCGACGTGGTCGGCGATCCCTTCCTGGCTGGCTTCGGTCAGGTAATGCGGCATCAGCAGCACGCCGCTCGCGCCGAGGCGCTCGGCCTCCTGCGCATATTCGATCGCGACGCGCGTCGCGCCGCCCGCGCCGGCGAGGATCGGCACCTTGCCCTTGCAGGTTTCCGTCGCGACACGGATCACGTCCGAATACTCGCGCTGCGTGAGCGAGAAGAATTCACCGGTGCCGCCGGCCGCGAACAGCGCGCTCGCACCGTACGGCGCGAGCCATTCCAGGCGCTCGGCATAGGTGGACGGGCGGAAGCTGCCGTCGGCGTCGAAATCCGTCAGCGGAAACGACAGCAGGCCGTGGGAAATGATCTGTTTGAGTTCTTGCGGTGAGGTCATGGTTGGGTCGTCCGTCTAGCGCGAGTGCTGGGTTCGTTGGGAACGGCATACGAGCCACATTGGCGATGTCGTTGTATGTCATCGTACAACGAGGGGAGGGGCGACGCAAGCGGTTTGCTGCTCGATAAATAGTAGGGTCTTTCCGGATAAGGGTTTACGCAGCATCGCCGAGCAAGGTCGAATGTCGTATGATGACTAACGATATGGCCGATAGCCTCCAGGAATTCCGATGACTGCTTCCCCGCTCTATATCCGTGTGCATCCGGACGACAACGTCGCGATCGTCGTCAACGACGGCGGCCTGCCCGAGGGCGCGACGTTCGCCGACGGGCTGACGCTGCGCGAAGGCGTGCCGCAGGGGCACAAGGTTGCGCTGGTCGATCTCGCGGCCGGCGACCCGATCGTCCGCTACAACGTGGTGATCGGCTATGCGCTGGTCGAGCTGCGCCGCGGCAGCTGGGTCAACGAGCGCACGATGCGCATGCCCGAGCCGCCGGGGCTCGACGACCTGCCGCTCGCGACGCGCGCCGCGCCGCCGCTGCCGCCGCTCGAAGGCTATACGTTCGAGGGCTTCCGCAATGCCGACGGCTCGGTCGGCACGCGCAACATCCTCGCGATCACGACGACCGTGCAGTGCGTGTCGGGCGTCGTCGAGCACGCGGTGAAGCGGATCAAGGCCGAGCTGCTGCCGCGCTACCCGAACGTCGACGACGTGGTCGGGCTCGAGCACACGTACGGTTGCGGCGTGGCGATCGACGCGCCCGACGCCGACATCCCGATCCGCACGCTGCGCAACATCAGCCTGAATCCGAACTTCGGCGGCGAGGTGATGACCGTGAGCCTCGGCTGCGAGAAGCTGCAGCCCGAGCGCCTGCTGCCGCCCGGCACGATTCCGGTCGCGGCCGACGGTGCGACCGACAACGGCGGCGTGGTGTGCCTGCAGGACGCCGCGCACGTCGGCTTCAACTCCATGATCGACTCGATCATGACGATGGCCGAATCGCATCTCGAGCGGCTCAACCGCCGCCGCCGCGAAACGTGCCCGGCATCGGATCTCGTCGTCGGCGTGCAGTGCGGCGGCAGCGATGCGTTCTCGGGGCTCACCGCGAACCCGGCCGTCGGCTTCGCGGCCGACCTGCTGGTGCGCGCGGGCGCGACGATCATGTTCTCCGAGGTGACGGAAGTGCGCGATGGCGTCGCGCAGCTCACGTCGCGCGCGGCGACCGAGGACGTGGCGCGCGAGATCATCCGCGAGATGGACTGGTACGACCGCTACCTGCAGCGCGGCCGCGTCGACCGCAGCGCGAACACGACGCCCGGCAACAAGAAGGGTGGCCTGTCGAACATCGTCGAGAAGGCGATGGGCTCGATCGTGAAGTCGGGCAGCGCGCCGATCGCCGGCGTCGTGCGTCCCGGCGATCGCGCGAAGCAGAAGGGGCTGCTGTACGCGGCGACACCCGCGAGCGATTTCATCTGCGGCACGCTGCAGCTCGCGGCCGGGATGAACCTGCATATTTTCACGACCGGCCGCGGCACGCCGTACGGTCTCGCGCAGGTGCCGGTGATCAAGGTCGCGACGCGCAGCGACCTCGCGCGCCGCTGGCACGACCTGATGGATCTCGACGCGGGGCAGATCGCGACCGGCGCGGCCACGATCGAGGACACCGGCTGGGCACTGTTCCGGCTGATGCTCGATGTCGCGAGCGGCAAGCGCCGCACGTGGGCCGAGCAGTGGAAGCTCGCGAATGCGCTGACGCTGTTCAACCCGGCGCCGGTGACCTGACACGCGCGGCTGTTGCCGCCGGACGAAGCGGGCGCCCGAGGGCGCCCGTTTTCATTTCGGCGGAGCACGTGTCGGCTGGATGTCCACGATGAGGAGAACTGATGCATGGCGGGCGACGTCCGGCGTGCGGAGCAGCCATGGGCTCGAAGCGACCGGCGCGATTTCCTTACCCCGCACGTAATCGACCGCCCGCGCGCGGCCGGCGACGATGTCTGCACGCGAACACGCAACACGCCACGTTCGCGACATCGTCCTCTCATCGACCCAAGGAGCCTCGCCATGAACACCGCCCAATCCGCTTCGTCCGCATCGTCGGTTCACGCCGACCTGATCGACCGCTACTTCGACGCCTGGAACGAACCCGACGTCGCGCGCCGCCGTGCGCTGATCGACGCGACCTACGCGAGCGACGCGGCCTATCGCGATCCGCTGATGGCCGGCGACGGCCACGCGGGCATCGACGCGATGATCGCGGCCGTGCAGGCGCGTTTCCCCGCGTTCCGTTTCCGCCGCACGACCGACGTCGACGGCTTCGGCAAGCACC
Source organism: Burkholderia sp. AU6039 (assembly GCF_002223365.1). Lineage (NCBI taxonomy): Bacteria > Pseudomonadati > Pseudomonadota > Betaproteobacteria > Burkholderiales > Burkholderiaceae > Burkholderia > Burkholderia sp. AU6039. The sequence goes on along the minus strand of NZ_NKFK01000006.1, from coordinate 20,307 downwards.
TGAGGTTCTCGTGGGCGCTCGTGTCGCCCGACGGCGCGGCGATCGTGAAGGGCTCGGACTTCGGCACCGTCGACGCGTCGGGCCGCCTCGCATCGGTCACGGGTTTCATCGACGAAATGCCGGCCGCGGCGTCGTGACGCGAGCGACGCATGCGCAGCGGCCACCGGGATCGGGTAACGTTATGCGGTTTGTTCCTGATCCCGGAGACTAGCCGACATGCTGAAGAATCTCGACCCGCTGCTGCACGCCGACATCCTGCACACGCTGCGCGCGATGGGCCACGGTGACGAAATCGCGATCTGCGATGCGAATTTCCCGGCGGAATCCGTCGCGGAGCACACGGTGGTCGGCCGCGCGTTGCGGATCGACGGTGCCGATTCGGCGCGCGTCGTGCGCGCGGTGCTGTCCGTGCTGCCGCTCGACACGTTCGTCGACACCCCCGCGTGGCGGATGGAAGTCGTCGGCGATGCGGCGGCGGTGCCGCCCGTGCAGCGCGAAGTGCAGGCCGAGATCGACCATGCGGAAGGGCGCGCGGTGCCGCTCGCGGGCATCGACCGGTTCGCGTTCTACGAGCGCGCGCAGCAGGCCTACGCGGTGATCGTCACCGGCGAGCTGCGCGGCTACGGCTGCTTCATCTTCAAGAAGGGCGTGTTGTTGAGCGACGCGGGCTAAACGCCTTTTCATCCCGCCGCCTTCGGGCCGCGCGGCCGCCGCCGTGTAAAGATTTGCTACAACCTTTTTCTTGGACACGGCCGAAACTCTGTCTATGCTGGCCCATTTGCCGCGGGCCCCGCAGGGTCGCGCGGCGCCGAACCGCCCGGGCGCGCCCCGCGCGGGCGGCCGAATTGCATACGAGGAGAGAGGCATGACGCGTTCCGTCGATTCCGGCGTCATTTTTTTCGCGCGCCTGGCGCTGGCGGCGTTGTTCCTGTGGGGCGGCGTGATGAAGCTGCTCGGCTACGGCGATTTCATCGGCTACCTGCATGGGCTGAACGTGCCGTATCCGCAGGTGATCGGGCCGATCGTCGTCGCGATCGAGGGGCTCGGCGGGCTGCTGCTGATCGTCGGCTACAAGGTGAAACCGCTCGCACTGCTGATGGCGTTCTACACGGTCGCGACCGCGATGGTCGGGCACAATTTCTGGGACGCGACGGACGCCGCGGTCCAGCACGACATGGTGATCCATTTCTGGAAGAACATCGCGATCGCTGGCGGTTTCCTGCTGCTGTTCGTCACCGGCGCCGGCGGCGCGAGCATCGACGGCCTGCGCCGGCCGAGTACGACGTACGGCAGCCTGCGCTGATCGCACATCCTCGCGCCGTCGCCGTCGCCGTTGCGCTGAAGCAGAACAAAAGGGCCGAATCCCGCGGGATTCGGCCCTTTGTTCATGGAGCGCGTGCATTCGGTCATTCAATGCGGCGCTGGACGCTACCGCACGCGCACCGTCGCCGCTCAGTGCGGCGAATCCTCCTTCGCATCCTTCGAGAACTGCACGGCGATCGCGCCGACCACGCAGATCGCCGCGACGTACACCACCGGTGCGAGCGGATTCGACTTCATCATCAGCGACACGATCACCGGCGTGAGGCCGCCGAAGATCGCATACGCGACGTTGTACGAGAACGAGATGCCCGAGAAGCGCACGACGGCCGGGAAGCTCTTGACCATCACGAACGGCACCGCGCCGATCGTGCCGACCATGAAGCCCGCGATCCCGTAGTAGAGCGGCAGCGTCGACGCATCCGCCGCGACCTGCACGAACAGCAGGTAGTAGCACGCGGCCAGCCCGATGCCGCCGATGCCGAGCACGCGCTTCGCGCCGATCCAGCCCGCGAGCGAACCCGCGGTGATGCAGCCGGCCGTCAGGCACAACGTCGCGACGCTGTTCGCGAACAGCGTCGTCGCGGGTGTCAGGTGGAACTGCTTCTGCAGCAGCGCAGGCGTCATCAGGATCACGACGACGATCGCGGCCGACAGCATCCACGTGAGCAGCATCGACACGATCACCGCGCGGCCGTGGTCGCGCAGCACGGCCTTCAGCGGAATCTCGGCCGCGAGCGCCTTCTTCGCCTTCATCTCGGCGAACACCGGCGTCTCGTGCAGCCAGCGGCGCAGGTACACCGAAAACAGGCCGAACACGCCGCCGAGCAGGAACGGGATGCGCCACGCGAACGCGCCGACTTCGGCGCTCGAGTAACGGCTGTTGATGCCGGCGGCGACCAGCGAGCCGAGCAGGATGCCGGCCGTCAGGCCCGCGGTCAGCGTGCCGCACGCATAGCCGATGTGGCGCGACGGCACGTGCTCGGACACGAACACCCATGCGCCCGGCACTTCGCCGCCGACGGCCGCGCCCTGCAGCACGCGGAACAGCAGCAGCAACACCGGCGCGAGGATGCCGATCGTGTCGTAGGTCGGCAGCAGGCCCATCAGCAGCGTCGGCACGGACATCATCAGCACGCTCAGCGTGAACATCCGCTTGCGGCCGAACAGGTCGCCGAAGTGCGCCATGATCACGCCGCCGAGCGGGCGCGCGAGGTAGCCGGCCGCGAAGATGCCGAACGTCTGCAACTGGCGCAGCCAGTCGGGAATGTCGTGCGGGAAGAACAGTTGCCCAATCGCCGGCGCGAAGAACACGAAGATGATGAAGTCGTAGAACTCGAGGGCGCCGCCGAGTGCGGCAAGGCCAAGGGTCTTGTAGTCGCTGCGCGTGAGCGCGCGTTCGGCGGCGCGAGGCACGCCGCTCAATTCGGAAGCTTGCATGGTCAGGACGATTGGTTTTCGAATAGTGTTGTCGGTGCTGCGTCTCCAGGGCCCGCTTTTCGGCATGGACTGACAAGGCGCGGCTTGCGTCGTCGAAGCGTGCCGCGTGCCGGGTGAGGCACGAAACACGCGCCGCCGCACCGGGATGGGGCGCGGCGGAGACGAAGCGTCAAAGCGGGTGGGGGGATTCTACAGGAGCGCGAAATGCACGCGCGTGGGTGCGCGCCGAGGAACGGTTCGGACCGCGAAGCCGAGGCAGACGCAGAAGCGCGCGCGGCGCGGGCGGCCGGTGAGCCGCTGACGCGCCGCGCGGGGCAGGGTTTTGCGTATCAGTTGCCGGCGATCGTATCGACCGGCTTGAACGCGCCGTGCTCGACCTTGTAGATCGTCACCGGCGCATCCCTCAGGTCGCCTTTCGTGTCGTACGCGATGCTGGGGGCCGACACGCCCTTGACCGACACCTTGCCGAGATACGGCGTGTACACCTTCGGGTCGGTCGAGTTCGCGTCCTTCATCGCGGTGAGCAGCGCGATCGTGCCGTCGTACGAGTACGGCGAGTAGGTGATCACGTCCTCGTTGAAGCGCGCCTTGTAGCGTGCCGCGTAGCCGGCGAAGCCGGGCATCTTTTCCTTCGGCAGCCCGCCCATGTAGACGATCGCGCCTTCGGCCGCGTCGCCGCCGACCTTCAGGAACGTCGGCGAACGCGACATCTCGCCCGTCACGAACGCCGACTTCATCCCGAGTTGGCGCATCTTGCGGATCATCGGCGACGATTGCGCGTCGCCGCCGCCGTAGAAGATCGCGTCCGGGTTCATCCCCTTGAGGTTGGTCAGGATCGCGGAGAAATCGAGCGCCTTGTCGTTCGTGAAGTCGCGCTTGATGATCGTGCCGCCCGCCGCTTCGACGGCCTTCGCGAATTCGTCGGCGATGCCCTGGCCGTAGGCCGTGCGGTCGTCGATGATCGCGATGCGCTTGAAGCGCAGCGTCTTCACCGCGTACGTGCCGACGATGCGGCCCGCCTGCGCGTCGCTCGTCAGCAGCCGGTAGGTCGTCTTGTAGCCGCGCGCCGTGTATTGCGGCGACGTGGCCATCGAGATCTGCGGCAGCCCCGCGCGATCGTACAGGTCGGACGCGGGAATGCTCGTGCCCGAGTTGAAGTGTCCGATGATCCCGCGGACGTTGTCGTCGATCAGCCGCTGCGCGACGGTCGTGCCGGTGCGCGGGTCGGCCTGGTCGTCCTGCGAGTCGAGCTGGAACGTGACGGGCTTGCCGCCGATCGTCGGACGCGTCGCGTTGAAATCGGCGATCGCGAGCTGCACGCCCTTCTGCATGTCCGTGCCGTAGTTCGACTGCGGGCCGGTCAGCGGTGCGGCGAAACCGATCTTGACGACGTCGGCGGCGATGGCGTGCGCGCCCGATAGTGCGCAGGCAGCGGCCAGCGCGACGTGCGATACCTTCAGCTTCACTTTCACTTCCCCTTGATGGCGTGGTTGGGCCGCCGCCGGCTGGCGGGTCGGCGCCGGTAAACCGGGCGAGACGGTTCGGTCGGCAGGCCGATGCGAGGGCCATGCGTGCGTGCCGCGTGCTGCCCGGGCTGTGCCGGAATCGGCGCAGCTTATGGCCGATGCCGCAGGCCATGCATGCCGATTGCTGCCGCGGCGTGAGGTCGTCTCGTGACCGTGAAGCGAAGTCTAGATAGCGAAAATGCGTGCGTCTTGCGCGTTCGATGCGCGGCCGGCGACGATATCGGCATATCGTCGATAACCCTGATATATGCCGAAATCGTCACGCCGAATGCGCAAACGCGCCAAGACGCTGCACGTTCGCATTTCTATGCTGGCGAGTTCGGGCGTACGGTGCCGGTGTGCGAATGCGCCAGTCCGCGCGTGGCGTGTCGGCACCGGCGCACGCGTAGTGGCTGCGTCGACACAAGCGGATTCGCGGCCGGCCGCCGCACGCTCGACGCAGTGGTTGCGCGCGCAACCTGTGTCGCATGACGATGCCGGCCGATCGGCGGCGCGTTGCGACGGCCGCCGCCAACTTGCCCGCCTTTGCGATCGGCGCGACGCGATCGAAGGGGCGCTTCTATAATCGACGCCATCTGCCACTCGCATTGCGGTTGCCGGGATGACGCCCTTGCTTGCCGTACCGCCCATGAGCCTGTCCGAACCGTTGCGCTACCAGCCCGACAACGCCGATTTCGGCGCGATGCTTGCGCACTTCCGCCTGCTCGAGCCGGTGTTCGATGCACTGCCGGACGTCGCGTTCTTCGTGAAGGATGCGGGCGGCCGCTACGCGATCGTCAATCGCACGCTGGCGATGCGCTGCGGCTACAAGGACAAGCGTGACCTGCTCGGCAAGACGGCCGACGAAGTGTTTCCGCGCCGCTTCGGCCGCAGCTATTTCGAGCAGGACATGGCGACGATCAACGCCGGCCAGCAACTGGTGGACCAGCTCGAGCTGCACCTGTATCCGGGCCGTCAGCCAGGCTGGTGCCTGACCTGCAAGGAGCCGCTGCGCGACGCCGCGGGCAGGGTGGTCGGCCTCGCGGGCATCTCGCGCGACCTGAAGGCGCATGAGGGATCGCACCCGGCGTACAGCCGGCTCGCCGACGTCGTGCAGCACATCCAGGATCACTACGTGCAGCCGCTGAACCTGAAGCAGCTCGCGCAGATGGCGGGGATGTCGGTCGCGCAGCTCGAACGCTACTTCCACAAGGTGTTCCACCTGACGCCGCGCCAGGTGCTGCTGAAGACGCGGCTCGATGCGGCCACCGCGCTGCTCGTCACGCACGACAAGGTGACCGACGTCGCGGCGCTATGCGGCTATACGGATCACAGCGCGTTCACGCGCCAGTTCAAGGCGACGGTCGGCGTCACGCCGACGGAATACCGGTTGATGCTGCAGGAGCGGGCAGGGTGACGCGACACGCCGACAGGGCCGGCGAGTCGCTGGGAATCGGGGTGATGCGGGAAAACGGGAAAGGGATGAAAACGGCGGCTCAGCGGTAGCCGAGCCCTTTCAGGACGGCGGTGCCGTCTTCGGTCAGCCGGAAGCTGGGTGCCGTTTCGGTGTCGAGCTTGACCATCTCGACGAGACCGGCTTCCTGCAGCGCAGGCAGTTCGGGTTTGGCGTTGGCGCCGATCGGTGCGTGCAGCAGCACGAGCAGCGTCGCGATTTCATGATGACTGAGCAGGCGGCGCAGCATCGTCTTCTTTGCAGGGGGCGCGGCCGGGCGGCCCGCGGGTGCTTCTACGGCGCTCATCGCTTTCCTCCTTTTCGAGATAACCGTCGGGTACTGGCTGCGGATGGTGCCGTCGAAGACTTAAGCGATTCTTAAAACCGCACGGGGCGACGAGATGCTGCGCTGCGGTATGGGTTACGGGATGTAACGCCATATGGAATGCGGTTTCCGGCCCGATCGCGGCGAGCCGCGCGGGCGGGGGCGCGGCCGAGCGATTCACCGCGATGGTGCGCGCATGATGTGGCCCTTTGAGGCGGCCGCGGGCCGCGAATGTGATGCGCCCCTTGAATCCCGGTCGGCTTCCTTCCGTTACTTCCTGCGCTGCGCCTGTGCGGCGAGCCGCACGGCCGCATTCGTCGCGCCGTAGCCGTCGTATCCGCCGCGCCGCTCGACGATTTCGAGCGAGAAGCGGTTGTCGACCAGTTCTGTATACGCGTGCAGGAATTCGCCGCCGTGCTCGTCACGGTCATACAGCAGGTGATGCGTGCTCAGCGTCTCGATCAGGTCGTCCGGCAGCGCGTAGCGTGCGGCGAGATCGTCGTAGTAGTTCGGCGGAATGCGGAGGAACGGAATGCCGTCGGCCGCGAACGCGGCGATCGTCTTCACGATGTCGTCCGTGCGGAACGCAACGTGGTTCAGCCCCGTGCCGTGGTAGCGGTCGAGCGATTCGGCGACCGCCGTGTGCCGGTCGACCGACGCGTTCAGCGCGATCCGCACCGAGCCGTCGGCGCTGCGCACCGCGCGGCTGCGCATCAGCCCGTACGGGTCGGGCACGAGCCAGCTGCGTTCCGCCTCGAAGCCGAATGCCGTCTTGAAGAACAGGATCCACGTATCGAGCGCGTCGGCCGGCAGCGCAAGGCACACGTGGTCGATACCCGCGAGCGGGCCGACTTCGCTCGGGCCGTCGATGTCGGTCAGCACGAAATCCGATTCGTACAGCGTCGGCGCGTTCGGCGCTTCGTCGACGAAGTATTCGAGGCTGCCGTCCGGCGCCTGCACGCTCGGCAGCACGCGCTCGTTCGGCCCGACGCGGCCGGAGAACGGCGCATAGCCGAAGCCGGCCGCGCGCTCGAACGCCACTTTCGCGTCGTCGACACGGAATGCCGATGCGCACAGCGACAGCCCGTGCTGCTGGAAGAACGCATCGGCGAACGAGTCGCGCTCCGCGTTCAGCACGATCGACGCGGCGCCGTGCTGGAACAGCGTCACGTCCTTCGAGCGATGGCGGCCCGCGAGCCGGAAGCGCATCCGGCCGAGCCATTCGCCGACGGTCGCCGCCGCCTGCGCGTCGACCGCGAATTCGATGAACTGGAACCCGACGTGCGCGGGCGGCGCCGGCGGCGCGAACAGCGGTTGGCCGGCGGCCGGTGCGCGGCCGTCCTGCGCGAGCCGCTCGCGCGTCAGTTCTTCCAGATAGAGCAGCGAGCGATGACCGTCGGCGGCCGTGATCGCGGTCGGCGCGGCGCGGAAGCCGTCGTTGAAGATCTCGAGCGACAGCGGCCCCGTATAGCCCGACTCGATCACGCGCGCGGTGAAGCGTGCGAGGTCGAAGTCGCCCTGGCCCGGGAACGAGCGGAAATGGCGGCTCCATTCGAGCACGTCCATCGCGAGCTTCGGCGCATCGGCGATCTGCACGAACGCGATCCGGTCGCCGGGGATGTCCGCGATCGCGTCCGGCGAATCGTCGAGCGACAGCGTGTGGAAGCTGTCGAGCGCCAGGCCGAGGTGCGGGCTGTTCACGGCATTCACGAGTTTCCACGCATGGCCGTAGCGCTTCACGACGCGGCCCCACGCGAGCGCTTCGTACGCGGCGACCACGCCGGCCTGCCGCGCGGCTTCGGCGAGCTCGCCGAGCTGGTCGACGAGCAGCCCGTCGTCCGCGATCGTGTCGGCCGATACGTTGCTGCACACCAGGATGCGGTCGGTGCCGAGCGCATGCATCACGTCGAACTTGCGCTTGATCCGGTCGAGGTTGCGGGCGAGCTGGGCCGCGCTCACCCCTTCGAAGTCGCGAAACGGCTGGAACAGCACGATGTCGAGGCCGAGATCGGCGGCCATGCGCCGGACGTCGGCCGGCGATCCATCGAAGTAGACGAGGTCGTTTTCGAAGATTTCGACGCCGTCGAAGCCTGCGGCCTGGATGGCGGCGAGTTTCTCGGCGAGCGTGCCGGACAGTGACACGGTGGCGATCGAGCGCTGCATGGGCGATTCCTGAGGATGAGCGGGCATGGCGTCGGCCGAACCGGCCCTGAATGAACCAGTCGTTGAGTTCATGACAGGCGCCATATCCCGAATTTACTAGGCGGGTGATGCATATTGTACAAACTAACTAGGTGGTACAAATTAGCGAAAACCCGAAAAGACAGCCCGCTTGCACGGGCGCACACTAGCGCCACATTCCGATGTCTTCGGGGCGGCGCCGATCGTGGTCCGCCCCTGTTTCAGGAGCAGAAACACGATGAGCAAGCACAAGGTGCTCGTGCTGAACGGCCCGAACCTGAATTTGTTGGGCACACGCGAGCCCCATATCTACGGCGCGGAAACGCTCGCCGATGTCGAGCAGCGCTGCCGTACGGCGGGCGAGGCGCTCGGGCTGGAAATCGACTTCCGCCAGTCGAACGCCGAGCACCAGCTGATCGACTGGCTGCATGTCGCGCGTCATGACACGCACGGCATCGTGATCAATCCGGCCGCCTATACGCATACGTCGGTGGCGCTGGCCGACGCGCTTTCAGCGATCGCGAAGCCGGTGATCGAAGTGCATATCTCGAACGTGCATCGCCGCGAGGCGTTCCGGCACCATTCCTATGTGTCGGCGCTCGCCGAAGCCGTGATCTGCGGCTGCGGCACCGAGGGCTACGTGTTCGCGCTGCAGCGTCTGGCGACGCTGTTCGCGCAGGGAGCCGCACGATGAGCCGCCCGTCGTTTCTGATCGGCCTGATCGGCCAGGGCATCGGCGGCTCGCTGTCGCCCGCGATGCACGAGGAAGAAGGCTTCCGCCAGGGGTTCGGCTATGTCTACCGGCGCATCGATCTCGACGTGCTGGGCGTGACCGTCGACGCGCTGCCGCAACTGCTCGATGCCGCGCAGCGGATGGGCTACAACGGCCTGAACATCACGCACCCGTGCAAGCAGCGCGTGATCGAGCACCTCGATGAACTGTCGGACGATGCGCGCGCGCTCGGCGCGGTGAACACCGTGCTGTTCAAGGACGGCAAGCGGATCGGCCACAACACCGACTGGTCGGGTTTCGCGAAATCGTTCCGCCGCGGGTTGCCCGGCGCGTCGCTCGAACGCGTCGTCCAGCTCGGCGCGGGTGGCGCGGGCGCGGCCGTGGCGCACGCAGCGCTGCAGATGGGCGCGGCCGAACTGACGATTTTCGATGTCGACGGCACGCGCGCCGCCGCGCTCGCCGCCGAGCTGCAGCAGCGCTTCCCGGCGGCACGCGTCGTGCAGGGCGACGATCTCGCGGCCTCGATGCGCGCCGCGACGGGCCTGATCCACTGCACGCCCACCGGCATGGCCAAGCATCCGGGCCTGCCGCTGCCGGCCGAACTGCTCCACGCGGGCATGTGGGTGGCCGACATCGTGTACTTCCCGCTCGAAACCGAACTGATCCACGCGGCGCGCGCGGCCGGTTGCGCCACGCTGCCGGGCGGCGGGATGGCCGTCTACCAGGCGGTCGACGCGTTCGAGATCTTCACCGGACGCACGCCCGACGCCGAGCGGATGTTCGAACACTTTCAGTCGCTCGTCGCGCGCTGACCCCTTCCATAAAGAGAGACCAGGAGACGACCATGCAGCACACCACCCACACGAGCGCCGCGCCGGCGCAGGCGTCCGGCACCGTCCGGCGCACTTCGGCGCGCTACAAGATTCTCGCGCTGCTCGCGATCGGCACGATGATCAACTATCTCGACCGCACCGTGCTGGGGGTGGCTGCGCCTCAGCTCACCAAGGAGCTCGGCATCAACGCGGCCGTGATGGGCATCATGTTTTCCGCATTTTCGTGGACGTATGTCGCGATGCAGGTTCCCGGCGGCCTGTTCCTCGACCGCTTCGGCAGCAAGATCACCTATTACTGGTCGATGACGCTGTGGTCGCTGTGCACGTTCCTGCAAGGCTTCGTGCCCGGCGTCGCGACGCTGCTCGCGTGCCGGCTCGGCCTCGGCGTGACGGAAGCGCCGTGCTTCCCGACCAACAGCCGCGTCGTCGCGACGTGGTTCCCGCAGAACGAGCGTGCGATGGCGACGGGTACCTATACCGTCGGCGAGTACATCGGCCTCGCGTTCTTCAGCCCGGTGCTGTTCGCGCTGATGGGGGCGTTCGGCTGGCGCTCGCTGTTCTGGGTCGTCGGCGCGGTGGGTATCGTGTTCGGCCTGGTCTGGTGGAAGTTCTATCACGAGCCGCGCAACCATCCGGGTGCGAACTCGGAGGAGCTGGCCTATATCGAGGCGGGCGGCGGTCTCGTACACGGTGCGCGCAAGAGCGGCGACAAGGGCGACAAGCCGGCGCAGGCCAAGTTCAGCTGGTCGATGGTCGGCAAACTGGTGAAGAAGCGCCAGCTCGCGGGCATCTGCCTCGGCCAGTTCGCCGGCAACTCGACGCTCGTGTTCTTCCTGACCTGGTTCCCGACCTACCTCGCCACCGAACGCCACATGGGCTGGCTGAAGATCGGCTTCTTCGCGGTGATGCCGTTCATCGCCGCGTCGGTCGGCGTGATGTTCGGCGGGATCTTCTCGGACTGGCTGCTGCGTCGCGGCAAGTCCGCGAACCTCGCGCGCAAGCTGCCGATCATCGCGGGCCTGCTGCTCGCATCGACGATCATTCTCGCGAACTACGTGCAGAGCAACGAAGCCGTGATCGCGATCATGTCGGTCGCATTCTTCGCGCAGGGGATGGCTGCACTCGGCTGGACGCTCGTGTCGGACATCGCGCCGGACGGCCTGCTCGGCGTCACGGGCGGCATCTTCAACTTCGCGGCGAACCTGGCGGGCATCGTCACGCCGCTCGTGGTCGGCTTCATCGTCGCGTCGACCGGGTCGTTCGTCGGCGCGCTCGTGTTCATCGGCGTGATCGCGCTGGTCGGAGCAGCGTCGTACATCTTCGTGGTCGGCGACATCAAGCGGATCGAGCTGTAAGCACCGGCTCCACGCAGATCCTGTGCGTTAGCCCGGCAGCCGCAAGGCCGCCGGGCTTTTTTGCGTGGTACGGCGCTTATGCGCGCTGCACTGCGATGCCGAGCGATTCGACCGCCTGCGCAATGGCCGCGACCGCGCGGCGGATATCGTTCGAGTCGATCGCGCCGATGCAGCCGACACGGAGCGTCTCGAGCTGCGTGAGCTTGCCCGGATACAGGATGAAGCCCGCGTCGCGCACCGCGTCGTAGAAGCGGCGGAAATCGTAGGCCGGGTGGTCGGGCGCGTGGAACGTGACGATCACCGGCGCCTGCACGCTCGCATCGAGGAACGGCGTGAAGCCGAGCGCGTGCATCGACTCGACCAGCGTCCGGCAGTTGTCCACATAGCGCGCGCCGCGCGCCGGCTGGCCGCCTTCGGCGAGGTACTGATCGAGTGCGGCGCGCAGCGCGGCGATCACATGCGTCGGCGGCGTGAAGCGCCACTGGCCTGTCTTGCGCAGGTACGCATATTGATCGTGCAGATCGAGCGCGAGCGACGGCGAGTTGCCTTCGCTCGCGTCGAGCGCGTCGCGCCGCACGATCGCGAACCCCATCCCCGGCACGCCTTCCAGGCATTTGCCGCTCGCCGAGATCAGCGCATCGATGCCGCTGCCGGCCAGCGTGATCGGCAGTGCGCCGAACGAGCTCATCGCGTCGACGATCAGCCGCTTGTCGTGGCGCCGGCACACGGCGGCGATGTCGTCGAGCGGGTTCAGGATGCCGGCGCTCGTCTCCAGATGCACCTGCGCGACATGCGTGATGCGCGGCTCGCGTGCGAACGCGGCTTCGAGCGCGGCCGGATCGACGGCCGCGTCCTCGCCGAACGGCAATGCGATCGCTTCGATACCGAGCCGGCCGAGGATCTTCAGGATGCGCGCGCAGTACGCGCCGTTGTCGGGCACCAGCACGACACCGTCACGCGGCACCAGCGTGCCGAGCGCGGCTTCGACCGAGAACGTGCCGCTGCCCTGCATCGGGACGCACACGTACTCGTCGCCGCCGTGCGCGATCGTGACGAGATCGGCGCAGACGCTGGCCGTCAGTTGATTGAACGCGGCATCCCACGAGCCCCAGTCATGTTGCATTGCGTGGCGCGTTGTGGCGGACGTCGTGAGCGGGCCAGGCGTAAGAAGAATCGGATCGGACATGGTTTTCCCTTGCAAAGATCGGAAGAAACGCCGGGCGGCATTTCTGAATGACTTGCATGATATTGGCAAAATGTGTCATTTTTTGGAAATTGCCGCATTCGTCACGGGTTTGTCATCGAACGCTGTGATCCTTCGCTTGCCGCGCGAAACCTAACCTCGGCGCGGTAGCGAGGCGGGCCGTCGCTCGGCCCCGCCCGGAGATAACAGGAGAGCCGGATCGTGCCCCGGCCATTTGGTGTTCCGCCTACGGAGAAGTCAGATGACACTGCAGAAACCCTCGCGCGCCGCTGCCGGCGCGTTCCGCAAGCTTGCGCTGGCCGCCAGCGTCGCCGGCCTGATGGGCGCCGCGCTGCCCGCACATGCGGCGAACGCGGTCGTGCTGTATACGGCAGACGGCCTCGAGAACCTCTATCGCGATGTGCTGCCGGCTTTCGAGAAGAAGGAAGGCGTCAAGGTCAACATCGTGACGGCGGGCAGCGGTGAAGTCGTCAACCGCGCGAACATCGAGAAGAACTCCCCGAAGGCCGACGTGATCGTCACGCTGCCGCCGTTCATTCAGCAAGCTGGCCAGATGGGCCTGCTGCAGCCGTACCAGAGCGTGAACTACAAGAACGTGCCGGCCATCGCGAAGGCTGAAGACGGCACGTGGGCGACGTTCGTGAACAACTACTTCTCGTTCGCGATCAACCCGGACGTCGTGAAGAGCCAGCCGAAGACGTTCGCCGACCTGCTCGCGCCGGCCTACGCCGGCAAGGTCGCGTACTCGAACCCGGCCACCGCCGGCGACGGGATGGCCGTGCTGATCCTGACGACGTCGCTGATGGGCGAGGACAAGGCGTTCGACTACCTCGCGAAGCTGTCGCAGAGCGTGAAGTTCCACACGAAGGGCACGGGCTACCTGAACGTGCTGCTGTCGCGTAACGAAATCAGCGTCGCGAACGGCGACCTGCAGATGGACCTCGACGATGCCGAACACGGCGCGCTGTCCGTCAAGCCGATCTTCCTGGCCGCGAAGGAAGGCGACCAGCCGACCACGTTCCAGCTCCCGTACGGCATCGGCCTGATCAAGAGCGGCCCGAACCAGGACGCCGGCAAGAAGCTGATCGACTACCTGATGTCGACGGACGTGCAGTCGAAGGTGCCTGACATGTACGGCATCCCGGGCCGCACGGACGTGCCGCTGGCCGGCAAGAACGGCGAAGCGGTCAAGAAGGCGATCGCGGGCGTGAAGCTGATCCCGGTCGACTGGACCCAGGTGATGGCGAAGAAGCCGGTGTGGATCGAGCGCTGGAAGAAGGACGTGATCGGCAGCTCGGGCAAGCAGCTCGACGTCGTCAAGCCGAAGTGATCGGCGTACGCCGCCTGTATTTGTGAGCAAGAGGATGAACCCGGTGGAAACCGCCCTGACCCATCCCGGCGCATTCGGCGCCGCCGAACCGCAGGCTACGCTGCGGTCCGGCGCGCCGGGCGGCGTGCAGATCGAACACCTGAGCGTGCGCTACGGCGCACGCACGGTGCTGGGAGATCTGTCGCTGTCGATCGGTGCCGGTGAATTTCTGACCGTGCTCGGCAAGAGCGGCTGCGGCAAGACCACGCTGCTGCGCTTCATCGCCGGGTTCGTGAAGGCCGACGGCCTGACCGGCACGCTGACCGTGGCCGGACGCGACCTGACCTATGCGCCGCCGCACAAGCGCAATCTTGGTCTGCTGTTCCAGAATTACGCGCTGTTCCCGCACCTGACGGTGTTCGAGAACGTCGCATTCGGGCTGCGCGCACGCGGCATGGCGTCGTCGGAAGTGACGCGCCGCGTCGCCGATGCGCTGAAGCTCGTGCAGCTCGGCGATGCGGGCCATCACCTGCCCGCGCAACTGTCGGGCGGGATGCAGCAGCGCGTCGCGCTGGCGCGCGCACTCGTGATCGAGCCGGACGTGCTGCTGCTCGACGAGCCGCTGTCGGCGCTCGACGCCAACCTGCGCGCATCGGTGCGCAGCGAACTGAAGGCGCTGCACGAGCGCCTGCCGAACCTGACCGTCGTCTGCGTGACGCATGACCGCGACGACGCGCTCGTGCTGTCCGATCGCGCGCTGCTGATGCGCGACGGCCACATCGCGCAACTCGGCACGCCGCAGCAGCTGTACGACGCGCCGCAGGACGGCTACGTCGCACGCTATCTCGGGCCGGCGAACCTGCTGCCGCCGCACGTGATCTTCCCGCTCGGCGATCCGCGCCACGAAGTGCGCGGCAAGGTGGCCTGCGTGCGCCCCGAGCGCCTGACCCTGATGCCGCCGGCCGCAGGCGGGCTGCACGGCACGGTGTCGTCCGTCGAATGGCAGGGCGCTGACCTGTCGATCGCGGTCACGATCGATGCGGCCCCCGACGAGCCGGTGCGCGTCACGATGCAACGCGGCCGCGGTGCGGCTCCCGAGCGCGGTGCGCGCGTTTCCCTGCATTGCGAGGCAGACGATGTCGTCCTTATCGAGCCCTGAAGCCCGCCTGCCGCCGCACGTGCTCGCGTCGGCCGCCGCGCACGCCGCCGCCGCGCGGCGCCGCAAGCGCATGGGCGACCTGCACCTGGCCGCGCTCGCGATCGTCCTGCTGGGCCCGCTCGTCGTCTATCCGCTGGTGCGGCTCGTGCTGCTGAGCGTGTCGGGCGATCACGGGCTGAGTTTCGCCGCGTACCGCACGTTCTTCGGCAACCCCGATACGCGCAGCGTGCTGCTGACCACACTTGGCGTGCTGTTCGCGAGCGCCGGCACTGCGTCGGTGCTCGGCGTGCTGCTGGCCGCGCTGCTGTTCTTCAAGCCCTTTCCGGGCGCATCGCTCGTCACGCGTTTCCTGGAGCTGTACGTCGCGTTCCCGTCGTTCCTCGTCGCGTTCACGCTGATCTTCCTGTACGGCTCGCAAGGCTCGATCAGCATCGCGCTACAGCACCTGTTCCATCTCGAGAATCCGCCGCTCGATTTCCTGTTCGGCATCGGCGGCGTGATTCTCGCGCAGACCGTGTTCTATACGCCGTTCGTCGTGCGGCCGACGCTCGCGTCGTTCGCGACGCTCGACCTGCGGCTGATCGAAGCCGCGCGCAGCCTCGGCGCGTCCGGCTGGATGCTGGCACGTCGCGTCGTGCTGCCGATCGCATGGCCGGGCATCGCTGCCGGCACCGTGCTGTGCTTCCTGCTGACGCTGAACGAATTCGGGATTCTGCTCGTGCTCGGCAGCGCGCGGCTCGTGACGCTGCCGGTTGCGATCTACAGCAGCGCGACGGTCGACCTCGACCTGCCGACCGCGTCGGCCGGCGCGGTCGTGATGCTCGCGCTGTCGCTGGCGTTGTATGCGGTTTATCGCCGGGTGAACCGGCGTGCGACGGGAGGGAACGATGTCCGCTGAATTCCGTATCGGGCAAGCCGTGCCGCGCCACCAGATCGGCTGGGGCGACACGGTGCTCAAGCATGCGTCGCGCGCGGCGCTCGCGCTGGCCGCGTTCGCGTGCTTCTGGCTGTTCGTGTTGCCGGTCATCGTCGTCGCGCTGTCGAGCGTGTCGACGCAGTGGTCGGGCACGATCCTGCCGGCCGGCTACAGCCTGCGCTGGTTCGAGCGGCTCGGGTCGCCGGAATACGATGCGCTGCTGACGAGCCTGGAAATCGGCTTCGGCGTGTCGGCGGTCGGCACGGTCCTCGGGCTGTGGCTCGCGCTGGCGCTCGAAGGGCGCGACCGGCGCGGCCTCGGCGCGGTGGTCGATGCGCTCGTGATGGTGCCGAACGGTGTGCCGAGCGTCGTGCTCGGGCTCGCGGTGCTGATCGCGTATCACCAGAAGCCGGTCGACCTGTCGAGCTCGGCGGCGATCGTCGTGCTCGTGCAGCTCGCGCTGATCTTGCCGTTCTGCTATCGCTGCGCGGCCGCCGCGCTGCGTCCGGAACTGACCGTGCTGCGCGAAGCGGCGGCGAGCCTCGGTGCGCCGCCCGCGATGGTGCTGCGTCGCGTGCTGCTGCCGCAGCTCGTGCCGGCGCTGCGCGCGAGCCTCGCGCTCGGTTTCGCGCTGTCGCTCGGCGAACTCGGCGCGACGCTGACGGTGTATCCGCCCGGCTTCGCCACCGTGCCGATCGTCGTGATCGGCCAGGTGGAGCGCGGGTATTACCTTCCGGCATCGGCGCTGTCGCTGCTGATGCTCGGCGCGTCGCTCGCGGCGCTGCTGCTGATCGCGGCGCGCGTGCCGCGCGGCAAGCGGGTGGCATCATGAACGCCGCGTTCGCCTTGCGCCAGCCTGGTGAAGCGTCGGCGGCCGGCGCATCGACGGGGCTCGCGGGACGTTCCGTCGACGTCAACGGCCGCCACTACCGGCTGCCGGTCGAGCCGACCGTCGTCGTCTGCGTCGACGGCTGCGAGTACGACTATCTCGAACGGGCGGTGGCAGCGGGCGTCGCGCCGTTCATCGGCCGGATGATCGCGGAAGGCACGGCCTGGCGCGCCGATTGCGTCGTGCCGACCTTCACCAACCCGAACAACCTGTCGATCGTCTGCGGCGTGCCGCCGGCGGTCCACGGGATCTGCGGCAACTACTTCTGGGATTCGGCCGCCGACGGCGGACGCGGCGCCGAAGTCATGATGAACGACCCGGCCTACCTGCGGGCCGGCACGCTGCTCGCGGCGGCGGCCGACGCCGGTGCGCGGGTTGCCGTCGTGACGGCGAAGGACAAGCTGCGCCGGCTGCTCGGCTGGCAACTGAACGGCATCTGCTTTTCGGCCGAGAAGGCCGCGCAGGCGAATCTCGCGGAAAACGGGATCGTCGACGTGCTCGACTGGGTCGGCCTGCCGTCGCCGGACGTCTACAGCGCGGCGTTGTCCGAATTCGTGTTCGCGGCCGGCGTGCGGCTTGCGCAGACGCGCCAGGTCGATCTGATGTACCTGTCGACCACCGATTACGTGCAGCACAAGTGCGAGCCGGGCAGTGCCGGCGCGAACGCGTTCTACGCGATGATGGACGGCTATCTTGCGCAGCTCGACGCGCTCGGCTGGGCGATCGGCCTCACGGCCGACCACGGGATGAACGCGAAGCACGATCCCGCGACGGGCCGGCCGAACGTCATCTATCTGCAGGACGCATTCGACGGCTGGTACGGCGCGCAGGCCGCGCGCGTGATCCTGCCGATCACGGATCCGTACGTCGTGCACCACGGCGCGCTCGGTTCGTTTGCGACCGTCTATCTGGCACCGGGCGTCGACCGGGCCGAGGCGATGTGGCGCATCGGCGGCCTCGACGGCGTCGAGCTCGTGCTCGACAACGCGGAAGCCGCAGCCCGTTTCGAGCTGCCGGCCGACCGGATCGGCGATCTCGTCGTGATCGGCCGCCGCGACATGACGCTCGGCACGCGCGAGCGCGAACACGATCTGTCGGGCCTCACGGTGCCGCTGCGTTCGCATGGCGGCGTGTCGGAGCAGGAAGTGCCGCTGCTGTTCAATCGCCGTATCGAGCCGGCCGATCCCGCGCGTCGCCCGCGCAACTTCGACGTGTTCGATTTCGTGCTGAACCGGGTCGCGGCATGATGGCTCATCCCCGACACGATCACCCGGCGTTTCGTGCAGAGGCGCTGCGCTGGTGCGGCACGCGCGCGACGCGGGAACGCACGCTCGACGTCATGGACCCTTACACGGGCACGCGCGTCGGGACGGTGCCGCTGGCGAGCATCGACGATGTGCGCGCGGCATTCGACTATGCGATGGCGTACCGGCCGAAGCTCACGCGGTACGAGCGTTCGCAGATCCTCGAGCGTGCGGCCGCGCTGCTGCGCGAGCGCACCGAGGAAGCGTCCGACCTGATCACGCTCGAATCGGGGCTGTCGAAACAGGACTCGCGCTACGAGATCGGCCGCGTGGCCGACGTGTTGAAGTTTGCGGCGGTCGAGGCGCTGCGCGACGACGCGCAGAGTTTCTCGTGCGACCTGACGCCCCACGGCAAGGCGCGCCGCGTGTTTTCGCAGCGGCAGCCGCTCGACGGTGTGATCGTCGCGATCACGCCGTTCAATCATCCGATGAACCAGGTGGCGCACAAGATCGCGCCGGCGATCGCGACCAACAACCGCGTGATCGTGAAGCCGTCGGAGAAGGTGCCGCTGTCGGCGTTCTACCTGGCCGATCTGCTGTACGAAGCCGGGCTGCCGGAGCCGATGCTGCAGGTGCTGACCGGCGATCCGCGCGAGATCGCGGACGAACTCGTCACGCATCCGCATGCGTCGCTGATTACGTTTACGGGCGGCGTGGCGATCGGCAAGGCGATTGCCGCGCGGGCCGGCTACCGCCGCATCGTGCTGGAACTGGGTGGCAACGATCCGCTGATCGTCCTCGAGGACGCCGATCTCGAACGCGCGGCGTCGCTGGCCGTGCTCGGCTCGTACCGGAATTCGGGCCAGCGCTGCACGGCCGTCAAGCGGATGCTGGTGCAGCGTTCGATCGCGCCGGCGTTTACCGAGTTGCTCGTCGAGAAGACGCGTGCATGGAAGTACGGCGATCCGTTCGATCCCGCGAACGAAATGGGCACGGTGATCGACGAGGAAGCGGCGCGGCTGTTCGAGGCGCGAGTGGAAGAGGCGGTCGCGCAGGGCGCGCGCTTGTTGACCGGCAATGTGCGGCGCGGCGCGCTGTATGCGCCGACCGTGCTCGACAACGTCGATCCGTCGATGACGCTCGTGCGCGAGGAGACCTTCGGGCCGGTCTCGCCGGTGATCACGTTCGACACGATCGACGACGCGATCCGGATCAGCAACGGGACGGCGTTCGGGCTGTCGTCGGGCGTCTGTACCGACAGCACGGCGGCGGTCGTGCGGTTCGTGAACGAGCTGAACGTCGGCACGGTGAATGTATGGGAAGTGCCCGGCTACCGGATCGAGCTGTCACCGTTCGGCGGGATCAAGGATTCGGGGCTCGGTTACAAGGAAGGCGTTCAGGAGGCGATGAAGAGCTTCACGAACCTGAAGACGTTTTCGCTGCCTTGGGAGTGAATGAATGGCATTGACGGTGGAAGAGATCCACGGGCTGTATCGCGAGCATGGCCATGTGGCCTATAGCGGCGAGCCGGTCACGCAGCTCGAGCATGCATTGCAGAGCGGATTGCTGGCCGAAGAGGCGGGGGCTGACGAAGCGCTGGTCGCGGCGGCGTTCCTGCATGACCTCGGGCATCTGCTGAATCGCCAGGGCGAGACGCCGAGCGCGCGCGGGATCGACGATCTGCATCAGTATTACGTGCTGCCGTTCCTGCGGCCGCTGTTTTCCGACGCGGTGCTGGAGCCGATCCGGCTGCACGTCGACGCGAAGCGCTGCCTGTGCCGCACGGACGCCGGCTACTTCGAGAGCCTGTCGCCGGACTCGGTGCGCAGCCTCGCGCTGCAGGGCGGCATCTTCAGTGAAGAGGAGACGGCGGCGTTCCTGCAGCGCCCGTTCGCGGAGGACGCGCTGCGTCTGCGCCGCTGGGACGATACGGCGAAGGAGGAAGGCAAGGCGACGCCGGATCTCGATCACTATATGGAGATCGTCGCGCGCCAGGTGCGCGCGGCCTGACGGTTCGGCTGCTTCTATATAAGGCCCCGCACGCGGCAGCGTGCGGGGCCTTATATTTTTTGAGAAACCCCTTGCGCAGATCGAAGAGGCTGCCTACAATCACGCCTCTTTCGCGCTAACGGAAACGCGGCGCGGGAGAAGGGAAGCAAGGTGGGTGGTGTGCTTGCAGTCTGGAGCGCGCAGCTGGCCTGGAAGTTGAGCCCCGCAGTCGCAACGATGCAGTAAAAAAGTTGTTGACGAACTGCGAAACACGGTTCATAATCTCGCTTCTCTGCTGCTGAAAACGCAGCGCTGCCGGGAAACACGAAGTTCCTCGCAGAATGCTCTTTAAAAATTAACAGCCGATAAGTGTGGGCGCTTGATGAAAGCGAGCTGATCCTCGGATCAGATAGCGAAAGTATCAAGAGTCTCACACTAAAGTAAGTCAGGTT
>NZ_NKFK01000049.1:0-68660 GCF_002223365.1 Burkholderia sp. AU6039 | reverse complement strand
CGGGTCCATGCCTGTGGGCACGCAGCACCGACACGCAAGCCACCGAGGTTGCCGTTCGCGTGGGCGTGCTCAATCGGATGGCGGAACTCGCACGTCCGCAATCCGTCTGTATCGTCTGAGTTCGTGACCAAAGGCACCACTTCGTCCTCACGCATCATTAATGCAACAACGCCACTCCTGGCGGTCAAGCGGCGAATCACGATCAATCTCGACTCAATGTTCATCCGGGTTTCTCCGAGCCGTTCTGTCATAACCCTCTACCCCCCGCAGATCGACGACGTCAGTACCTTGCACTGCTGCGTCCAGGCATCTCGCGTCGAGTAGATTGTTCACGTCAAGCTCGCGGGTGTCTGCTCGACCGGTAATGCGCTCTCGGAGCTTCAATGCATGCGCTTTTACGTGTTCATCGACATCGTCTTCCGCCGGGTTTGTCGGCTTCCATACTTCCTTTTTCCCGGTTTCCGGGTTCGTTCTAAAGCGTGGTTGCGGCGATGTTGCCGGCGGTGCGGATGCCGGAAAGATGGAAGGGTATTGTGGCGTTCTGGGCTTATCCATTTCGCTCTCTTTGCGCTTCCGGATGTCCTCCCGAGATTCTGCATCCGCATGCGGCTCGGCGAGATACGCAGGAATCCTGGGTTGATCCTTTTCTTTCTCCAGGCGCTCGCGTATCTGGTCCCGTGAACTCCGGTTTTCCTGCGATTGCGCGCCGTGCTCGACGCGGTTGGCTAATCGTCCCCATGCGGGTGCCTTTTGTGACGCGGGAGCAGGCCCCCCCGGGGCTCGAAACGGAGACGAAACGGGCACGGGATTCGCCGGTCTCTTCAGATCGAGCGATGCGTTCGGCGCTGCACGTCCCGGTTTCCCCTCTACTGCTTCGCCCCCCTCCAGGCGGTGA
The DNA here is from genome assembly GCF_002223365.1 of Burkholderia sp. AU6039. Classification (NCBI taxonomy): domain Bacteria; kingdom Pseudomonadati; phylum Pseudomonadota; class Betaproteobacteria; order Burkholderiales; family Burkholderiaceae; genus Burkholderia; species Burkholderia sp. AU6039. The sequence goes on along the minus strand of NZ_NKFK01000049.1, from coordinate 67,765 downwards.
ACGACCTGATCCAGAACATGGGGGCGTCGCGGAATCGGGGCAAGCACGACAGGGGTAGGATCGGAACCCGGAACGCGAAACGATGACGAAACGGGCGCGGGATTGGCCGGTCTCTTCAGATCGAGCGATGCGTTCGGCGCTGCACGTCCCGGTTTCCCCCCTACTGCTTCGTCCCCCTCCAGGCGGTGAACGACCTGATCCAGAACATGGGGGCGTCGCGGAATCGGGGCAAGCACGACAGGGGTAGGATTGGAACCCGGAACGCGAAACGATGACGGACGCAGCGCTGGATTGGACGGACTTTGTGGATTACGCAGCGCGCTCAGCGCTGGAGGTAGCGACTCTGCAGCATGCCGAGGCGGCGTATTTCCCGCAGGAACTTCGCCGCTCGGTCGACTGGCATGTTGATCGACGTCCGGAGAAGTCGAAACGAATGGATCAAATGAGGGTTTCATCGCTTGGTGCTCAGGCAGTGGCGAGCTCGACAGGCACCCCTGAACATTGGTTCAACGACCGTCGTTCCGCAGCAGGAATACGAACCGGCTCACTGTTTCGCGAAGTCGTCGATGTCGGCACGTTCGCACGGCACTTTCACCGCCCCGCTTCCTCGTGGTGTATCGGCGCAGCCCACCGGTGCTTCCCGTGTCGATCGACCCGCGCGGCACTCGTTCGGGAAGGTTCATTGATGCGCGCGGAGAACCGCTGCCCGAGGGGCTCGCGGCCTCGACCGATGCAGGGTCGGCTAGCGATGCGTCGTGTTCGGGCGAAAACGTCGAAACGGCGGGGGAAACGGAACCAATGGAAGACGACATGAAGAACGACCAACTGACAAGACATCATGGCCAGACAGTACCGAGGTTGCGATTCAGTCCGGGATAAGGCCACGAAAAACGCGCTGTTTGCGAACTGTTCGCGGAATCGGTTTCCGGGTAACGCGATATCGACGCGCCGTGAAGGCACGGCCCTCTTGGCCGCGCCTGCCCATGCGAAGCGCAAGCGCGAACCCCGGGCGCGCCGCGCTCGTCCATCAAGCCCGGATCATTCCCCCCAAATAACCGAATTCGTGGATAAACTGCGCTGGCTCGTCACGGACGATTGCAGTTGTGGTCGTCTGCGGTGCCGATGAAGTATTCGTCGCGGCTGGCGTCTCAGCCCTGTCGACCGACGACGCGGAAGCTGCATCGTCGACCGGTTGCAAACGGGTGCGCGGCGGGTCGCTCATATCAGTCTGCGTGCCGTCGCGATGCGCTGGCTGAATCGCGGTGTTCTCGCGGCGCAGCCTGGCCGGATCGCGCAACAGAGTCTGGAATCCGTGAGGGCGCGGCTCGGCATGAAACAGTGTGCCGGCGTTGATCTCGCGCATGCTGCCGACTATCCTTGCGTACGCATCGAGGAGTGGCCGCCCTTCTCCGCACAGATAGCTCGTGCGCTCATCGATCGAACCCGAGGCGTCAAGGCGCCCCCTTGCTGCCGCAAAGTCGATGCCGGTCAGATCCACCTCATCCGCCCACGATTCGTCCGCATCCGGAGGCGGCCACACACCGTTCGCCGCCGAGCCAGGCGCGTTCAGCTGCGCGCGCCGTGCGTGGCCTGCCACCCGACTAAATGGCTCCGACGCGAGCAGACGGAAGAATTCGTTGACCTTTGGGGCATCCTCGATCCGGGTGCCCTGGCGTGTCGCTTGCGCCTTTGCATTGAGAAACGCCGCGTAGCGTTCGACCGTATCGACAATGGTCGACGACGTGGCAAAGTAGCCGTTTCGTACACGAGGATTCGCATCGAAGCGCGCCTTCAGACCTGCAGGCGTCGCTGCGTCCGGATGGTCGAGCACGGCGGTAAGCCTCGGATGCTGCAGGATCAGATAGCTCAGATCCGAGCCCATGATCTCGCCCTCGAATCCCTGTGATGCGTCGGTATGCGAAATACCCGGCGTGAACAGGCCGACGGGGGTCGGTATGGTCACCGATTCGTTCAATCCCGCGTTCTTGTTGCTGAGCACGCGCACGTACTGCAGATGCGTCGACTTCGCACTCAACTCCGGCGGCTGCCGGAACTTCATCACGATCGTGCTGCCTTCCGACGCGTCGAAAACGAGGCCTTGCATCTGGCGCGCGATCTCGGCGCTGTCGATTTTCGGCTCGTCCGTTGCGAGCGCCTCATTGAGTTTGTTGAGCGCCTTTCGCACCGCGATCCCGAGCGCCGCGCCGGCCAGCGGTTTGCCGCCGTTCGCCGTGAGCGTGATCTGCCAGAACTTGCCGGCCCGGATCGGATTGATCTGCTGGTCCGCATAGAGGAATTTCGCTTCCACGCTCAGGGTCATGCTGCCCGCTTCGTTGGTGACGTTGACCGGACCGAGCGACTTGTTCCAGTGACCGAGCAGCGCACCCATTGCGTTGACAGTCGCTCCACCCGACGCGGTACCGCGCAACACCGCATGCCAGCGTTGCCACTTCCCGCGCTCTTCGAGCGGGCCGTTCTTCTGCACGTCGTAGTTCTTCATCGGCAGATAGACATTGTCCAGCAGTTCGCGCGCCTGTGCATAGCTGCGGTCTGCCTGAATCACTGCGCCCCGGCTGTTCTCGTCGGCATCGCGTGACAGACGTTCCTTGGCGATGCCGATATGCGTCCCCACCGCGCCGAGCGCGAGGCTGATGCTCGCATAGCTCGCGGACACGAATTTGTCCGGATGGGCAAGCGCGTCCGCCTCGGGATAGCGGCCGTGCCAGACCGTCTCGTTGATCCATGAAAAGGCTTCGCTGCGCAGCGCTTCGAGTTGCTCGCTCGCGGCGTGCGGCAGGAAGCGGTCGCTGCGTGCGAGCACCGTCGCGGCGTACTCGATAAAGCTCAGATAATGCTGCTTCAACGCATCCGCCGCCTCACCAGCGCGCTCGAGGTGCTCGGCGGTCGGACGCCGGATCGCATCGTGAAATTGCGACGGAATCGATGCGCCATCACCGTAGATGGCCTCGTCCTGCGCCGACAGGGCCGGTAGCGGGTCCGTACCGCTCTCGCGTTGCAGGCGTTCGCGCATCTTCCCGTAGAGCCCGAGTGCTGCAGGCGGTACACCGTTGCACAGCGCGTCGAGCTGCTGGTGCACGGCAAGCGTCGCCTTCAGGTCCTTGTGATGCGACAGGTCGAGGATCTGGTGCGGCGCGATGGCCGTTTCAACGAAGAACTGCATCAGTTCGCCGCGCGCGAGCAAATCCAGTGCGACCTTTGCACCGATATTCTGACTGCCGTTCGTCGACCGGCCCAGGCGCGCATCGACGCCGAGCGTCGCGTCGCGAAATGCCACCGGGTGATCCGCGTACGCAACGGAATCCGGCACATCCTTGCGCGTTGCCGGTGGTAGCGGCTGGTGATCGGCAAGGCGCTGTCGCACGACGTCGCCAACAGCCGGATACGCGGCCTCGATGATCTCGCCGAATCGCGGCGTGCCACCATGGCTGCGCAGCGTCTCGTCGAGCGCCATCGCAAGAAGCGCCAACTTCACGCCATTGAAACCCTTCTCGAGTTTTTTATCAGCCAGGAAATACGGCCGCCCGGGTTCGGGCACGTAATTGCGGCCGAGAAGTTGCGACACCGCCGCCGCGATGCGCTGCCGACCGTACACGATCTTGCGCGTATTCGGGCCGGCCGACGTGATGATCGACCGGTTCGCGTCCCTGTTCGCCACCAGCGTCAGCAAATCCTTCAGGCTGGCGTGTCCGAAGAAGGTGTCGCCGCCCGAGTATGACGCTTGGCCATTGACGCGCGCGGCCCAGCCCGATATCTCGGTGCCGACGCCGCCCTGAACGGTTGCGCCGGCCGACGGAAAGAACAGGACGTCGCGATCGTCGTCGGAAAGCACGGTACTGCCGCCCGACGCGTTGCCGCTAACGTTGCCGATACCCGTTGAATAGCCAAGGCTCGCGCCCGAGCTCGTCACCACGTTCGGGCCTGACACACCCTGGCTGATGCCATGCGCCACGCGTTCGAGCCGTGCGGTTTCCCGATTCGTGTAATCCGCCATCAGATCCGGCGCCGCCGCGCTGAAGTGGACGCGCTTCAGTTCCGTCATCAGGGCGGAAAAGAGATCATGCTCGCGTGCCGATGCCGCACCTGCGCCGCCGGTGTTGCGCTTCACGTAGTTGCGGTCGAGGTAACGCGTCAACGCCCTCGACGTGCGCGTCGCCCTGGCAAAACCGTCGCGGACGGCGAGATGCCGCTGGTCCGACCGCACGTTCGTGGCGTCGGCGGCATCGCCGATTTCCGCGAGTTCCTTCGCGAGACGGGCTCGCAATGCCGTGACGCGCGGATGCCCGTTCGCGACGTCGGCCGGGATGTCGGGCAGAGCCGCCAACAACGCACCGACGGTCTGCCGCAGGTGGGCTGCATCGAGCGCACCGGAATCGGGATGAATGACCGCGCCGGCGGGGAGTGCGACGGCCGGCGGCGGCGTTTCCGTCGCCAGCATGTCAAGTTCAGTGGCTTGACGGGCTTCGTGTTCCACCATCCCGCCTTCAGGCGGCTGCGCAGCATCCCGCGTTCTCGCGGCCCTATCGCGTGAAACTGCTTCGCGATAGATCGCACGTGCGCCCCGTCCTCTCATATTCGGATTCCTGAGCGCCATGTCCAGCCCATCGTCGCTCAGACCGCCTGCGGCGGCAGTCTGCCTGGTCGCCGTTACCTTGTCGACGAGATCGCGCAGCTTGCCCGGCATCGACGTGCTCGCTTTCGCGCGTTGCTCGACCTCCCGCAATCGCGGCGGTGTGTCACGCGATTCCTGGGCCTCGACACGATTGAGCCGCATCACCATGCTAGTTAACTTCATCTTGGGACTCCAGCGACGACGCAACGAGCCGGCCCGACACACCGCCGACCAGTGTTATGCATGACCTCTCTATGACCGCTGTATGACTTCTGCATGACGATCGTAGATTCTCACTACCGCGCCAAGGCCGAGGAAAGCGAAGCAACGACCCGCATTGCGAAGCGGGCGCCGATCGGCCGGGCGTACATCCTCTGTCATACCGGGAAGCCAATCGCTTGTCGTAACGAAGCTGACGTACCGAGCGAATTCAATCGGTTGTCGAGGGCGTGTTGCATGGGGCGACGTGCGACGCTGGCGCATCAGTCGACGGGGCAAAGAGCGATGCACTCGTCGGGTGCGCCGTCTTCTCAAGCCGACGCGCGGGCGCAGTTCGAACGGGCAGGCGCTGGACAAGGCGTTCTCCGGGTTCGGCGTCCAGTTGGGCGTCAGCCGCAGCGTGCGGGACAGCGCCGCGTTGCTGGATGCCGTGCAAAACCGCGACGCGGCGGGCGAACCGTATGTCACGTCCGCGCCGACGAACAGCTTTCTGTCCGAGGTTGGCCGCGATCCCGGGCGGCTGAGGACAGATAGGTGTCTGCCCCTCTTGCTGATCTCGTGCAAGTTCACCTTGCCGCCCGATCCCGTCTGCTTCGGTACCAGACCCGCCCATGTGGCGAATTCGCGTTCTGAGCGAAACGCCTTTGCGTCGCCCATCATCGCCACTGCCGCAGTCGCCGTGAGCAACCCCACGCCGGGTATCTCGCTGATTGCCGCAACAGCCTTGTCTTCCTTCTTCCATTCGCGCATCCGACGTTCGATCTCGTCAATCTGCTCGTCGAGCCTCGCCAACCAGTTCCACTGTTCGCGCAACGTATCAATCAGCGCCGCCGGCAGGCGCTCCGCGAGCCGGCCAAGCGCGATGGGTATTTCCTAGTTCAGCTTCGCCCGGCCACGGCTCATCACCTCGCCGTATTCCGTCAACAGCCCACACGATCCGTTGCTCTGCATCGTGCGGAACTTCACCAACTGCTCGCGCATCCGGTGCAGTGCCAGCATCGCCTGCTGCATTTCCGTCTTCACCGCCACCAGCTTGCCCGGCTGCTGCACCGCTAGCCAGATCGCCCGCGCGTCCGCCGCATCGTTCTTGTTGCGGATGTTGAACGCCTTCACGAACTCTGCCGGCATCAGCCTGACCTCGTGACCCATCTTTGCCAGTTGCCGAGCCCAGTGGTGCGCACCGCCGCACGCTTCCATCCCGATCGGGCACCGTGCGCGATTTGCGAAGTGCTCCAGCAACTTTGCTCGCTTGATCGGCTTGTTCACGATCTCCCCGGTTTCCCGGTCGACGTAATGCACCTGGAAAACCTGCTTGGCGATTTCGATGCCTACGGCCATACTGTTCATCGTGGATCCTCCGGTTGCCGGGAAATGCGTGAATTTTCCACTTGGGCACTTCGATGCCGTTGGCCCGTGAGGATCCACCTCCTTCCTCTGCTCTCACGGTTTCGGGTGGGACGCGTTCATTTCATTCCCCGGTTGGGTCGGTTCCCCTGAAGATAGGGGATCGGCGCGCTGCCGATTAGCCCGTCGGCGTGGCAAGCATTGCTCCATCGATGGAACAATGGACGTGTTAGCCTTTTGCTCCATCATCACGACCGTTCCGAACAAGAATGCATCCATGGCAAGGGATCTGAACGACACGCTCGTCTTCGTCCGCGTCGTCCAGGCGGGCGGCTTCACCGGCGCGGCCGCGGCGCTGCAGATTCCGAAGACGACCGTCAGCCGGCGCGTCCAGGAACTGGAAGCCCATATCGGCGCGCAGTTGCTGCACCGGACCACGCGCAAGCTACGGCTGACCGAGGCGGGTACGGCCTACTTCGAGCAATGCCGCGCGATTGCCGACCAGTTCGATGCGGCAGAAAGCGCGGCGCACCAGTTGCGCGACGGCCCGCGCGGCTGGCTGCGCGTGACCGTGCCGTATTCGTTCGGCGTCACCTGGATCGGCCCCTGATCGCGGGCTTCTGTTCGCGCTACCCCGATGTCGGGCTCGAAATCGTCGCGACGCATATCTCGCTCGACCTGTTCGCCGAAGACGTGGATATCGCACTGCGCTTCGGCATCCTCCCGGATTCGAGCCTGGTCGCGCGACGCCTCGGCAGCTTCGCGACGTCGATCTATGCCAGCCTGCGTACCTGGACGCGCACGGCGCGCCGGCCGGGCCGGACGACCTGCGCCGCCATCCTGCCCTGGCGCTGCATCAGGCCAAGGGCACCGGCTGCTACATCTGGACGCTGCGCAACCCGGGCCGCACGCCGGAGCACTACCAGCTCGACCCGGTGATCGTCGCAAGCGATCCCGCGTTGATCCTCGATGCGGCACGCGCGGGACAAGGCCTGATGCTGGCGATGGACATGAGCATGGAGCCGGATGTCAAGGCGGGCCGGCTGCGCCGCGTATTGCCGGACTGGATGGGGCTGCCGCAGGATCTGAATGCGCTGTTCCCGAAAGAACGCGCGCCGTCGCCCAAGGTGCAGGCGTTCGTCCGATATCTCCAGGAACAGTTGAGCTTCACCGACCGTCGTGCCTGAGATCCGTGCGGGACGCGCGCCATGCGCTCCAGGTTTGCGGCTGCCCGCCCGGGTTTTGTTCCGCGTATTGATGGAACAAATAAAGGAACGACAATCGGTCTCGTCGAAAGACGGCGTTCTGTCCATCGATCTTTTTCAATTGATAGTGCCCCAGCCCGCCTTGCCGGTCGATGATGCCGTCTGCCGATACACGTTGAGCGTTGTGCAACATGTCATAGACCGCCATGAAAGTGGTCGTGCGTCCTCTGCCACCCTTGCAATGCACGTGCATTGCCGCGCCTGGCGGCATCTGGCGGACGATATCGACGAACCGGTCGACGGCTTCGTTGTCCGGCCGCAGGTGGTCGGTGACCGTCAGACGAGCATATTTTGCCCCGGTGCGTTCGACGAGCTCCTGCTCGCTGACGATCTCCGGACGATGCAGCGTGACCGACCTCATGGGCCTGGTGCCCGTCTTGAAATCTTCCGCGCTATCGATCTTCAGATTCTCGCTTCGACGAAGATCGTTAATCCAGTCGGCTTCGCGCTGCAACGCTTCGTCGTGTGAAAGGCCTACGTTGGCCCAATCTTTCGGGCCGCGTAGCGTCAGTGTGTAACGGTCTGCCACCACGTGCGGCTCCTGACGGAGATCGACGATATACAGGTGCTCGAGATCCTGAACGTTCGCAGCGCTTGCGATACGTTCGATTTGCCCGGTCGTCGCGATCGTATCGCTCCCCGACAGCCGCAATTCGCCGAGTCCTTCCCGGTTCAAGTGCTCCGGAAGGGTGTTCAGGTCATTGGTCGTCCGGAAGTATCTGAAATATTCCGCACTGCCGTGCTGGTCTTCCGGCTGTGGCGTGTAGTCGTAGGTCAGGATCGGCTTCAGCTCTCGTTCAGGCTGTGCAAAGCTCGATTTCCTCTGCGGGGATGTGACACGCAGCGGCCTGGCAGGATTTTCGTTATTGGGCGAGTTCTGTCGCGTTCGAAAAAATGCCGATAAATCTGAATGCGGACCGGAATTCTCGCCAAACGATGGCCTTCGTTTTACATCGTGAATATCGACGCACTCGGATTTCAATTCGTCATTAACTGAGGTTCCGGAGTCGTAAAAATTCCCTATTTTAGCCATGAAGCCCCACAAATTAATTATCGATTGATTTAAAATAACAGATCCACGGAACTCCACATTAAATTACCCCCCCCAAAAAAATTGATGCCGAGTTTCCCGGCGAGCAATGAAATCTGCCCTTTCAGGCGAGCCACCTCCTCCCGGTTCTTGGATTTTTTTATTAAATCAGCTCACTGAGACGGGAGCTTTGAATTCAAACCCATCAATACGCCACTTTAATTCCGAATTCTCTCGTCGCCATCGATCAATGTTTTTTTGTCTTGATTTTTGTTAATCCTGACGCAGTTTTATCGGCGGCATCGAATTTCAATTGCAGCGTCATTCTTTGCGTCGAGGCGATCTATTTCCGAATTTGCCTTGACAGGCTCTTCATAGAGCCCTGAAATTTCCAGATCTTTCATCCTTATCAAATCTTCATTTTCCCTCATCAAAACTGCCTTGCTATTTCGGCAACTTTTTATTGATTAATTGCACCTCTCGATTGTTTCTAATTTTTGATTGACTTCCGAAGGAAATGATTTCGAATGATTTTTCAAGTGCAAAACCTGCCCAATCAGAATCCACGATTTTCTTAGAGGCGGTTTCAAAAAGACTGGTCGGGCCGCCGAAGGGTATTCCAGCAGATTAGGCCGCAACCGAGTTTGAGGAACGCGCCGTGAATGTCAGCACGGCGCTCGAAACGAATACGGAGACGACGGAAGTGATGCAGCCAGGCATGCGTGCGCTCGACGACCGCTCATTTTCATATTGGCTGGGTGACGGGCTTCGCGAAATGGACGCACTGTTAGTCAATGTCAACTCCCAATCAATATCAAAGATCGATAACCATACTGAATCTATAAGTACCACAAACCGCATTGTGCGAAACAGCAACCTTGATTCCGAAGAGTTTTCACTAGTCAATCAGAATAGGTTCCAGAATTGGACGCAGATATGCCATCTGCATCGATGGTTGCAGGAGGGCAATTCCGCCCACTGCAACCATCATCAGATAGCCCTTGCACAGTTACCGAAAAGGATCCCCGATTATCGCTTCGACAGCCCGGTGATTCGTCCCGGCGAGTTGAAGCATGCCGAACATCCTAATCCGCGCAGCTTGCTGTCGATGCCGGGCCAGCGCACGGAAGCCGACAGTTACCGGATTGCGGTTGCAACCAGTACCGATCCTGCGCAGGAGCGCGGCCTGCGTGGGGCGTTGTTGCATTAATGCGGCTTGCCGACGTGACGTTTACGCGCCACAGGCCGAGCGATGCCTCTGTTAACGATTCGGGTTCATGCGTAGATTCTCGATCTTTGCGTGCGAAAACATGCACAAGGACAAGGGCACGACGCAAGAGCCAAAGGCGAAGTACCGCGTCAGAAACTGGACGACGTACAACGCCGGCCTGATCAATCGAGGCAACATCACCATGTGGATTGACGATGATGTTCTTGCGAACGTGCCGGATACCGAGCCCACATGTGGTCGTCCGCGACTGTACAGCGATGCACGGGTTCAGGCATTGCTCGGCTTGAAGACAGTGTTCCATTTGCCGTTGCGCGCCTTGCAGGGCTTTGCGCAAAGTCTGCGCGATCTGGCTTTCGCCGATTTGCCTGTACCGAACTACACGACCGTGTGCCGTCGTGCACAAACGCTGCGGGTGAAGCTGCCTGTCATCCATAGCGGTGAACCGCTGCATTTGGTCGTCGACAGCACGGGCGTAAAGGTCTACGGCGAAGGCGAGTGGAAGGTCCGCCAGCACGGTTACTCGAAGCGCCGCACCTGGCGCAAAGTCCATCTCGCACTCGACGCGAACACCAGCCAACTGCGAGCGGCGCTCATGACGCACCAGGATGTCGCGGACGGCGAAGTGCTGCACGAATTGCTTGATCGAATCCCGACCGACGAGCCTGTCGATACCATCGGCGGCGACGGCGCATACGACACGCAGACCTGCTACGCCGAGATCGCCGCGCGCGACGCGATGCCCTCGATTCCGCCTCGCGAAGGTGCAGTTCACTGGCCGTCTACCACGCCCGGCGCAGCTCAGCGCAACGAAGCTGTCGACGCCATCGCGCGAGGCAGTCGACGCGAATGGAAGCAGCAAAGCCATTACCACCGTCGTTCGCTGGCCGAGAACGCGATGTACCGGTTCAAGACGCTCACGGGTCCGTGCCTGTGGGCACATCGTACCGATACCCAGGCGACCGAAGTTGCCGTTCGAGTGGGCGTGCTCAACCGCATGGCCGAACTCGGCCGCCCGCAGTCCGTCCGCATCGCCTGAGATCATGAACAAAGGCATCACTTCGCCCTCACACCTGATTTGTGCAACAACGCCCCTGCGTGGCACTGGATTTACGATGCCAGAGTGGGCAAACGTCGGGGCGAGACTCGACAGAATGAACGGGACGCCCGGTTTCTCTGTCAATCTCGACGGAGGTGCGTCGTCGACGATGGGTGTTATCGGCGCGGAGGGCAAGACCGCATTGGAGGTGAAGGCCGAAGTTATCAACAATCGTTACTTTCACTCGCTCCAAAGAAAATTGATCTGTCAGGCTCGACAGGTGACAAGCGCACCCGAATTGGTGCTGCGTCGATTGCGACGGACCCAATCTACCTGCGGAGCGACGAGCTCAAGCGAGCCCGCCTGTGGGATTTTTCCGGCTAAACGTGCTTTATTTCCCGTTTCCTGAAGCGTCCCCCATTTGCGCGGTAACACCGGTCAGGACCGTGGGTTCGAAAAAACCATGCCCAAGCACGTGGCGCTTGCCGCCCGTAGCGAGCGTTGCTCCTTTACCCACCGCATCCGCAATATGCGCTTCAACCTTCCTGACCGCCGCCTCGTTGATGAGCGGTCCCAGCGTGACGCCGCCCTCCGTGCCGTGTCCGACCTTCAGCCCCTTGACGGCTGCGGCCAGCTTGGCAGCGAACGCGTCATAAACCCGCTCATGCACGTAGAAACGATTCGTGCAGACGCACGTTTGCCCGTTGTTGTGGTACTTCGAGGCGATTGCGCCCTCCACTGCGGCGTCGAGATCGGCATCGTCGAACACGATGAAGGGTGCATTGCCGCCGAGTTCGAGCGTCACCTTCTTCACCGTGGGCGCGCTTTGCGCCATCAGCAATCGGCCCACTCCCGTCGATCCGGTGAACGAAAGTTTGCGAACCACAGGACTGCTTGTCATCGCACCGCCAATCGCCTTGGGGTCGCCGGTAACGATGTTGAGCACGCCTTTTGGGTACACCGGCGCGCTCGGCAAGAACTGCAAGTGCGAGCGCGGAGTACGGTGTGGCTTCAGCGGACTTTACGACGATTGGGCAGCCCGCGGCGAGGGCCGGGCCACCTTGCGGGTAATCATTGCCGTGGGGAAATTCCACGGCGTAATGGCGGCGCAAACGTCGATCGGCGCCTTGATCACCACGAGCCGTTTGTCCGAAGCCGGCGTGGCGAGCGTGTCTCCGGCCACACACTTACCTTCCTCGGCGAGCCATTCGATGAACGAAGCGCCGTAAGCGATTTCGCCCCTCGCCTCCGCGAGTGGCTTGCCCCGCTCCAGCGTCAAGATCAGCGCGAGGTCGTCGGCGTTCTCGATCATGAGGTCATACCAGCGACGCATCACATTCGCACGCTCCTTGGCCGTGCGGGCGCGCCACGCTGGCCACGCGGCATTCGCGGCGGCGATCGCGCGCGATGTTTCAAACTCTCCCATCAATGGAACGCTGCCGAGCGATGCGCCCGTTGCGGGGTCGAACACTTCGAAACTCGCGTCCGAGTCGGCAGAGCACCATTGCCCATCGATATAAGCCTGATCGCGCAAGAGCGCCGCGTCCTTCAACATGGTCTTCAATTCCACGTTACTTTCATTTGATGCAAAAATGCGAGTTGATGCCGCGCTCCAGGCCAAGCGACTCGCCAAGGCGGAGCGCCCTAACGATCAGAACTGGTGATACATGCCTACGCGTACCGCGATCTGATGATTGTTGGACGACGCCGATCCCACCACGCCATCGAAGATGTCCGCGTACGTGGCCGCACCGGCTGCCTTCTGCCACACGCCGAGTACATAGAGCGCCGTGCGTTTCGAGAGGGAGTACGATGTCGTGAGCCCCACCTGGTGATAGATGGGAACTTCCCGGCTGTAGCCGATGCTGCCGTGCGTGTAGGCGTATTGTGCGCCGACGTACCAAGACGGCGTGATGTTGTAGCGCCCCCACGCCTCATAGTTGGTAAAGATCACCGTGTCGTTTGTGCCGTTGGCGTCGTTGAACTTCGTGTTCGTGTAGTCGAGGCCGAGTGTCGCGGAGGCGAGCACGTAGTTCACGCCCGCACCGAATATTTGCTCGTTACGCGGATTGCCGACATAGCTAAACGGGCCGCTCGCGCCGATATTCGCGCCGGTTGTATTGCCGACATAGTTGCCGTCGCTCAGGAGCAGCACAGGGTTTTTCGCGTACAGGTACGCACCGGCGACGGTCAGGGAACCGAGTGAGTAACTCGCGCCAAGGCTCCAGAGTCCCGTCGTACCGCGCCCCGGAGCGTTGGTGTTGGTGAACGAATACATTCCGCCGAACGTGAGGCCACCGATCTTCGGGCTTGCGTACTTGATCGCGTTGTCCACACGGAATGAGTTGTCCGTGTTGTCGATGTCGCCTGCATGCACGAGCAGTCCGCCAAGCTGGCCGGGCGCCGTGAGCGGCTGCAGGAAATCCACCACCGAGTCGTACTGGCGGCCGAGCGTAAGCGTGCCAAGGCGCGTATCCGAAAGGCCAACATACGCCTGGCGGCCGAACAGGCGACCACCCTGACGCATCTGCCCGTTTTCGGTGCTGAAGCCCGACTCGAGCTTGAACAACGCGCTCAGCCCGCCGCCCAAATCTTCCAAACCCTTCAGACCCCAGCGGCTGCCGTATACGCCGTCGTACGTGCCGTCGCGCATGCGCCATAGTGAATGGCCGCCGCTATTGCTGACGTAGTCGATCCCCTCATCGATTACGCCATAAAGCGTGACGGACGATTGCGCATGCGCTCCCGGCGCCACGAACGAACTTCCCAGCAGCGCCAACACCAGTGTTATCTTGAGTCCCCTTCTCTTCACGGCTCCTCCTTCTTGCTACAATTAATTCGCATTACTATTAATAGGAAAAGATCATGCCTCCGGTGTGATCAACCAAATCAAAGCTCGCTATCCCGCATGACGCGTTAACTCCTGCTCACGCCCCACCGCCAGAAGCCTGCGCGCAATCTCGGCCACCCTTTCCACATGCGCAATCGCGGCCTCTCGCGCACCGACTGCGTTTCCGGCATGAATGGCCAAGAGAATCTGGCGCATTTCGTTGACGGCCTGGCGGCCGCGGTCGTCGGATGCGATCGTCAGCGCTCTCAGGCGGTTGATGCGCGCCGTCAGCGACTGCACGATTTCCCAAGCCACTCGCTTTTTCCCGCTAATGAACATACGCTCGTAAAAAGCCGAAGTCAGCGCCCTGACTGCCTGATGGTCCTGCGCTTCGAAGGCCGCCTGAATCTGGTCGATGAAGCCCGCGAGATCCGCGACGGTGCGCTCGTCGGCATGCTGTGCGCAAGCCATGGCCGCCTCGCCTTCGAGCAGTGCGCGTATTTCGTAAATCTCCGCGGCTGTCTCGCAGTCGAGCACGGCGACGATCGGCCCATGATTCGGAATCGAATCGACGAGCGCTTCCGTTTCCAGATGCCGCAAGACTTCGCGCACCACGGTGCGGCTCACGCCGAGGGTCTCGCACAGCGAGCGTTCGACGAGCCGCTCTCCCGGATGAAAATGCGCCTCCAGGATTGCCGTGCGCATTTTCTCGAGTGCGAGTTCCCGCAGCGTGGCCGTCGGGCGTTCGACCTTAAGCGATGGCAGTGCGTTACTCATGGCTGCCGCCGTCAGGCTTGCGCGAAGAGACGCACATCACGCGCATCCCAGTCGACGAGCGCCTGCGTGCCGATCGCAATACCGCTGTCGTGGCGATGCGCCGCCGGCATGCGGATCGAGATTTCCTGCTGCCAGGGTGTTGCCACCGCGTAGTGCATCGCGTCGCCGAGATACGTGATATCTCGCACAGTCACGGGCAAACCGCTTGGTGCTTTTGCGGCGCTCGCGCCTTGCAGCGCGCTGATACGCATCTGCTCCGGGCGAATCATGAGCGTGCCATCGTCGCCAGCGGCGAGCGTCGGATGAAACACGTCCGACGCCAATTCGAGGCCGTTGGGAAACACGCCACTCATGCGACCGTCGCTGTTCCTCGTCACCTTCAGCGGCAGGAAATTCGAATTGCCGATGAAGCTCGCGACGAACCGCGAAGCCGGGTTCGCATAGAGCTCTTCCCCGGTGCCGACCTGCTCGATGCGGCCCTGGTTAAACACGGCGATACGGTCCGACAGGCGCAGTGCCTCCTCCTGGTCGTGCGTGACATAGAGGATCGTCACGCCGGTTTCCTGGTGAATGCGGCGCAATTCCAGTTGAATTTCCTCGCGCAGTTTCTTGTCGAGCGCGGAGAGCGGCTCGTCCATCAGCAGCACGGGCGGATCGTAAGCAAGCGCACGCGCGATGGCGACGCGCTGTTGCTGCCCGCCGGAGAGCTGGGCGGGCATCCGGTTGCGACACTCGGACAAATGCACGAGCTTGAGCATCTGCTCCACTTTCGCACTGATTTCGGCTTCGGGCCGATGGCGGACCCGCAGCGGAAATGCGACGTTCTCGCCCACCGTGAGATGCGGGAACAGCGTATAGCGCTGAAACACCATGCCGATGTTGCGCTGGCTCGGCGCGACCGACAGCAGCGACTTGCCGTCGAGCAGCACGCGCCCGTCGGTGGGCTCCTGAAAGCCCGCGACGATGTAGAGCGTGGTGCTTTTACCCGAACCCGACGGTCCCAGGAAAGTCATGAATTCGCCCTTGCGCACGTCGAGCGATACCTGGTCGATCGCGACGACATCGTCGTAGGTCTTGCGCAGGCGCTGGATTTGCAGGAATGCAGTCATGGCGTGTTACCTCAGTTAGCACGTGCGCGGCGCACCACGGCGCCCGCCAGCATCAATACGGTCGTCAGTCCGACCAACAGCGACGACGCGGCCGCGACGACGGGAGTCAAGTCTTGCCGCAGCGTCGCCCAGATCCGCACGGGCAGCGTTTGCAGCGTCGGGCTCGACATGAAGATCGATACCACGACTTCGTCCCACGACGCCAGGAACGCGAAGATCGCGGCGGCGAAGAGGCCGAGCCGGATCGCGGGAAGCGTGACCCGCAACTTCACCGTGAGCGGCGACGCACCGCAGATGAGCGCGGCATCCTCGAGCGCCGTGTCGAAGCTCACGAGTGAGTTGCTGATCGAAATAATCGAGAACGGCAGCGCGATGATCAGGTGGCCGATCACGAAGCCGGTCATCGTGCCGTTCAGGCCGATGCGCAGGAAGAACGCGTAGAGCGCGACGGCGAGCACGACGACGGGCAGCACCATCGGCGTGAGGAAGAAGCCCCGCACGGCCTCGCGGCCGCGGAACTTGCCGCGCACGAGCGCCAGCGACGCGAGAAACCCTAGCAGCACGGACAGTGCGGTGACGATCACCGCCAGCTTCGCGCTGGTGAGCAGCGCGTCGATCCAGCCCGCGTCGGTGAAAAGCTGCCGGTACCATTCGAGCGTCCAGCCCGGTGGCGGGAAGATGAGCCACTGCGAATCGCCGAACGACAGCGCGACGATGAAGAAGATCGGCAACAGCAGAAACATGGCAACGGCCGCGCCCACGGCCACGAGAATCCAGCGCAATGCGCCCAGGCGATCGAAATCGAGCAACATGTCAGCGACCTCCCGTGGTTGCGCGTGCACTGCCGGTAAAGCGCAGCTGCAACGCATAGAGCGCGAGCGTCACGGCGAGCAACACGAACGCCGCGGCGCTGGCGAGGCCCCAGTTCAGCAGTTCCTGCACGAGCTGTGCGATGAGTTCGGCCAGCATCATGTACGACGGGCCGCCCAGCAGCGTCGGCGTGACGAAGTAGCCGAGCGCCATCACGAACACCATCAGCGCGCCCGAGGCCACGCCCGGCATCGCGAGCGGCACGAGGATGCGCCAGAACGCCTGCCAGCGGCTCGCGCCGCACACCGCGGCGGCGCGCAGCGTCGACGGGTCGATGCCGCGCAGCGTGGCATGCAGCGGCATCACGAGGAACGGCAGCATGATGTACGTCATGCCGATTGTCACGCCGGTGAGGTTGTTCACGAGCGAAAGTGGCTCGTGAATCACGCCAATCGCCATCAGCGCACGGTTGATCGGCCCGGTCCCCTGCAGCAGCACCATCCACGCGAACGTCCGCGCGAGCAGGTTGGTCCACATCGACAGCAGCAGGATCGCGAACAACACGGAACTGAGTTTGCGCGGTGCGATGGCGAGCAGCCACGCCATCGGAAAGCCTACGATGAGCGTGACGAGCGTCACGACCGTGGCGACGAGAAACGTATTGCCGAACACGCGCACATACATCGTCGAGCCGAGCAGTTGCTCGTAGTTGTGCAGACCGGGCGTCGGCTCGAGCACGCTGCGCAACAGCAGCGACAGCACCGGCAGCAGGAAGAAGATCACGAGCAGCAGCATCGCCGGGATCAGCAGCCGCATGCTGCGCCAGTCGCGCCGCTTGTGCGCGTTCGCCGCGGGCGGATGCGCGATGGTACTCAATACGTTGGGCATGGTGGCTCCTTTGTCGGCCAGGTTGGCGCTTCTGGTCCTGTTACCCCTGGCCCAATGCAGGTTCGTTGCTCAGCCGAGCCGGTTCGGCATCCTGAACGGCGTCCAGTTCCGTACGTCGTTCCGCGCGCGCTTACTTCGACTGCCACGCGTACCAGCGCTTCGCGATCGCGTCGCGATTCTCTGCCCAGTACTTCATGTCGAGGTTGATCTGCGATTCCTTGTACTGGTCGGGCAGCGTCTTGGCGATCGCCGGCGGCATCAGCGCGGCCGACTTCACGTTGATCGGCGCATAGCCCGTATCGGTCGCGAATTTCGCCTGGGACTGCGCGCTCGTCGCGGCGGCAAGGAACTTCATCGCCGCGTCGCGATGCTTCGCGCCCTTCGGAATCACGAGCATGTCGGCGGCGGTCAGGTTCTGGTTCCACGACATCCCGACCGGTACGCCGGTCTGTGCGAGCGCATGCAAGCGGCCGTTCCAGAACATGCCGATCGGCGCTTCGCCCGACGCAAGCAACTGCTGCGACTGCGCGCCGCCGCTCCACCAGACGATGTCGCCCTTGATCGAATCGAGCTTCTTGAGCGCGCGGTCGAGATCGAGCGGATACAGCTTGTTGAGCGCCACGCCGTCGGCGAGCAGCGCGATTTCGAGCACGCCCGGCGCCGACCACTTGTAGAATGTGCGCTTGCCCGGGAAGCGCTTGGTATCGAAAAGGTCCGCCCAGTTTTGCGGCTGCGCGCTCGTATACTTCGCCTTGTTGTAGCCGAGCACAAACGAGTAGTAGAAGCTGCCCACTGCGGACGGCGTCGTGAAGCGCGGGTCGAGCTCGGCCTTCTTCACCACCGAATAGTCGATCGGTTCGATCAGCCCGGCCTTTTCCGCTGCGAACGCGAAGTCGCCTTCCACGTCGACCACGTCCCAACTCACGTTGCCGCTGTCGACCATCGCCTTGAGCTTGCCGTAGTCGGTCGGCCCGTCCATCAGCACGTTGATGCCGCTCGCCTGCGCGAACGGCTGCGCCCAATCCTTCTGTTGCGACGACTGGGTCGTGCCGCCCCAGCTCGTGAACACGATCGGGTCCGCAGCCAGCGCCGGCGCGGCGCAAAGAACGGCCAACGGTGCGATGCATGCCAGACGCGACGCTGCGAAACGCGGGATGCTTCTGCTGCTCATGGTCTCTCTCCGAGGGGAAACGGTTGCGGGCTCGCGGCCACCGGGACGGTAGCCGCTCGAACACGCGTACTCAGGCCGGCAGCACCAGTCGCGCCAGCTTCTTGATCTTGTCTTTCATCACTGTGGCGCACCGCTCCCAGCCGCTGTCAATGCGCGAAGGCCAGCGCCTGTACCGTTCCAGCTTCCGTATCGCCGACATAGATGCCGTACGCGTCCTGTCTGCGTTCGCGCACGTAGCGTTCGAGCATTGAGCGCACGGCGGTGTCGGCGATCTCGTCCCACGGAATCTGCCAGAGCGGCACGATGCGGATGCTGCTGTCGAACCAGGGCGAACCGGTGTGAATCACGCGGCCGCGATAATAGATGTGGACACCCGGCTCGCGCTCGCCGACAGCCTCGAACACCGCAAACAGGAAGTCGAGATGCGCGTTGAGGCCGAGCTTCGCGAGCACGCGGTGCAGGCTCGCCGCGTCGCTCGCCGGTTCGAGCTTGATGCCGACCGGCAACGCCAGGCCCTGCGGCGTATCGACCAGCACCAGCCCGTCGCGATGTTCGAGAATCGCGCCCACATGCGCGCGCCCCGCCGCCGCGGACAACGCATCCTGCGACAGGCTGAAATTCATGTACGCGCCGCGGCAGTAGCCGAGCGGCGACGCGCTCGTCTGCGCGAAGTCGATCACGCGTCCGATCAGAATGATGTGGTCGCCCGCGTCCACGACCTCATGCGTCAGGCAGTCGAAGCTCGCCGCGGCATCGTGGATCATCGGGGCGCCCGTCTTGCACGTGCCCCACGGCACTTGCGCGAATTTGTCCTGCGCCTTCGATGCAAAGACGCCCGAGATGTCGGTCTGGTTCTCCACGAGCACGCTCACGGCAAAACGTTGCGTGGCGGAGAACACCGCATGGCTCGACGCCGTCTTCGCGATACACACGAGGATCAGCGGTGGGTCAAGTGATACCGACGTGAACGAATTTGCGGTGAAGCCGCGCGGCGAACCATCGGACTGGAGCGTCGTGACGACCGTCACGCCCGTGACGAATGCGCCGAGTGCGCCGAGTGCGCGGCGGAATTCGAGCGTGTCGAATGCCTGTTGCGCGGTTTGTCCGGTCATCGACTCAGCCATGGAGTGCTCCCGTGATCACTGCGTTATTCGATGATATTATGGTATTCCATCTTATGGCCCACAACAATACGCCAATAATCATGGAAAACCATGATGCGACGACAGACAGGCCGTGCATTCGATTTTGTCCGGTCAATCGACAGACAAAACAAAAGGCCGCCGGCTTTTCGTGCCGGCGGCCTTTCATGTCGAACCGCGCGCTTTAAAACCCGCGCTCGGGATTCCGTCAACTGTCGGCGACTGCCTCGTCCTGCTGCGCAAGCGCCGACAGCGCCAGCTCGGAAACCCGCTTGATATGCGCGGCTGATGCTGCCGAAGCCGCGTCGCCGTCGCGCCGCTCGATCGCGTCGAGCAGTCGGTTCATCTCGATGTTGGAGTCGTCGCCGCGCCCCGGCATCGCGATGGTCAATGCGCGTAACCGGTTGATGCGCGCGTTGAGCGTCTTGACGACCGTCAGCGACACCTGCTTTCCCGCTGCTTCGAACAGCGTTTCGTAGAAGCGCTCGGTGTACTCGAGTACGCGCGGCAAATCCTGCTTCGCGAACGCATCTTCGATAACGGCGCGGACCTCGCGCAGTTGCCGCACGACCTCGGGTGTCGCGCCCTCGGCGCACGCGCGCGCGGCATTGGCTTCAAGCAGGCCGCGCAGTTCATAGATCTCGCCCACCTGCGCCGGATCGAGCCGCGCCACCACGGGCCCTTGCCGCGACACGGTCTCGACCAGCCCTTCGGTCTCCAGATGTCGCAGCACCTCGCGCACCACCGTGCGGCTTACGCCGAGCTCGTCGCACAGCGTGCGCTCGACGAGCCGGGCGCCCGGCCGGAAATATCCCTGCACGATTGCACCGCGCAGTTTGTCGAGCGTCAGTTCGCGCAGGGTCTTGGCATTGCGGTCGATTTTGAGGTCTTGCATGGGCGGTACTCTGGAAACGGGTATTGGCCTGCCGCCGGCCATGAGCCAGGCGCAAGCATGGAATGCCATATTATGACCCAACTGTCAGGGCTTTCCATCCCGCGCGCCGCGAGCGCGCCGTCAGCCACGCGATCAGCCCTCCAGCCCCTCGACGATCGCGATCTGCGCTCGGCAATGCCCGTCCCGCTTCGATTTCGCCGCCTGGTATTCGAGCGAGTGATAGCACGCGAGCGCCGTCTGCATATCGGGAAAGCGGATCACGACGTGGCGTTCGAACGCCTCCCCCTCCAGCACCTGCGACGTGCCGCCGCGCGCGAGGAATACGGCGCCGAACTTCTTGAACGCCTGCGGTGCGATATCCGTGTAGTCCTTGTATTTCGCTGCATCGAGCACAGTCACGTGGGCAATCCAGTACGCAGTCATTTTCCATCTCCGTTTTCCGGAATTTTCCGACAAGGGTTAACACTCATGGCATGCCGTAACATGGTATACCACAATGAACTCCACAATCAACGCACGAAAGGAAGGTGCCATGAGCCTGATTCGGAAATCCGTCCTCCATGTCGAGACGCTCTACGTGGATGGCGACAAGGTCGCTGCCAAACCGCTGAAGATGATCGGCGCGGTCGCCGTGATCAAGAACCCGTGGGCAGGCCGCGGGTATGTCGAGGACCTGTCGCCGGAGATTCGCTCGCTCGCGCCGCAACTCAGCGAACACCTGACGAAGATGATCCTCGACGAAGCCGGTTCGGGCGACGCCGTCGAAGCGTTCGGCAAGAGTGCGATCGTCGGCCTCGACGGTGAAATCGAGCACGCGTCCGCGCTGATCCACACACTGCACTTCGGCAACACCTATCGCACGGCCGTCGGCGCGAAGTCGTACCTCGCGTTCAACAACACGCGCGGCCCGGCCAATGCGCCGCTCCTGATCCCGATGATGGACAAGAACGACGAAGGCCGCCGTTCGCACTACCTGACGCTCCAGTTCTCGATTCCCGACGCACCGGCCGCCGACGAACTGGTCATCACCATCGGCGCCGCCACCGCCGGCCGTCCGCATCACCGCATCGGCGACCGCTACAAAGATCTCGCAGAGCTCGGAAATGACGTCAAGAACCCTGCCGCTGTCAAATAACCGCACCGCCCATTATCTCGATCAGGGTGCCGGCGAACCGCTGGTCCTGATTCATGGCGTGGGCATGCAGGCAAACGCGTGGTATCCGCAAATCGAAGACTTGTCGCGCGATTTTCGTGTGATGTCAGTTGACATGCCGGGCCACGGCACGAGCGATTCGCTCGATACCGACGCCGACCTGCAGCAGTTCGTGCAGTGGGCGATCGAGTTCATCGAGGCGCTTCAGGTCGGCCCGGTCAACCTGGCCGGCCACTCGATGGGCTCGTTGATTGCCGCCGGCGTCGCCGTGACCCGGCCGGATCTCGTCAAGCGCGTGGCGGTGCTCAATGGCGTGTACCGCCGCACCGAGCAGGCGCGCGAAGCCGTCCTGCAACGCGCCGCCGAACTGCGCTCGGGGACGATCGACGTCGAAACGCCGCTGCGGCGCTGGTTCAACGCCGAGGAAGCGCAGCAGGCCGCCGCGCAGAAGGTCGAATCGTGGCTGCAGTCCGTCGACCTCGCCGGCTACGCCACCGCGTACACCGCATTCGCGAAAGGCGATGAGGTGTATGCCGACGGCTGGCACCGGATTGCCTGCCCTGCCCTCGTGCTCACAGGGTCGGACGACCCGAATTCGACACCGGAGATGGCCAGGCAGATGGCGCAGGCCGCGCATGACGGCAAGGCCGTCGTGATCGAGAACGAGCGCCACATGGTGAACCTGACCGCGCCCGAGGAAGTCAATCGCGCCCTGCGTGCCTGGTTGCAGACCGAGCCGCAGGCGGAAACCCTGACATCGGAAGTGTGACATGAGCCAAGCAACCAGCCAGGAAGCCCCGGCGATCAACACCCGGGAACTGCGCGATGCGTTCGGCGCGTTCATGACCGGCGTGACGATCGTCACCACCGCCCGCGACGACGGCCGGCCGCTCGGCTTCACGGCGAACTCGTTCTCGTCCGTGTCGCTGGACCCCGCACTGCTGCTCGTGAGCATCGCGAAGACGTCGAGCAATTTCCAGACGTTTTCCACCACGGGCCACTTCGCGATCAACATTCTCGCGGAAGGGCAAAAGGACCTGTCCAACACGTTCGCGCGGCCCAGCGACGATCGCTTCGCGAAGGTCGGCTGGCAGCTGAGCGTACATCGCAACCCGCTGATCGACGACGTCAGCGCGTGGTTCGACTGCACGACGCACGCGGTGATCGACGCGGGCGATCACGCGCTCATCATCGGCAAGGTCGAGGCATTCCATTCCGCCGGCTACGCGGGGCTCGGCTATTACCGCGGCGGCTATTTCACGCCCGCGAAGCTGTCGGCCGAAGTGATCGCCGGCCCGAAGGTCATCGTGAGCGCGCTCATCACGCGCGACGACAAGGTCCTCATGGTTCGGACCGTCGACCGCAAGTGGGCGCTGCCCACGAAGGAGATCGGCAACGAAGGCGCCGACAAGGCGCTCGCCGAACTCTTCAGGCAATACCAGCCGGACGCTTCGGCAAGCTTCATTTATTCGGTCTACAACAATACCGAAACGCACTACCAGTACATCTCGTTCCTGTGCAGCGCACCGGACGAAGCGGCGGTCGCTGGCGAATTCGTGAGCCTCGACGACATCGAGGCCGACGCATTCCAGGACAGCGCCCTCGCCAGCATGCTCGAACGCTATCGCAAGGAGAGCCAGTTGAAGAGCTACGGCCTCTACTTCGGCGACCACAGCACCGGCACCGTCCGCCCGCTTCTTTCCTGAAAGGTCACATCATGCGTTTTTCGCTTTTCGTACACATGGAGCGCGTCTCCGACCAGACCAGCCAAAAGCAGCTGTATGACGAAATGGTCGAGCTGTGCCAGATCGCCGATCGCGGCGGCATGCACGCCGTCTGGACCGGCGAGCACCACGGCATGGACTTCACGATCGCGCCGAACCCGTTCATCAACCTCGCCGACCTCGCGAACAAGACGAAGCGCGTGCGGCTCGGCACGGGCACGGTCGTCGCGCCGTTCTGGCATCCGATCAAGCTCGCTGGCGAAGCCGCGATGACCGACATCATCTCCGGCGGCCGTCTGGAACTCGGCATCGCGCGAGGCGCATACTCGTTCGAATACGAGCGCCTGATGCCCGGCCTCGACGCGTGGGGCGCGGGACAGCGCATGCGCGAACTCATTCCGGCGGTGAAGAAGCTGTGGGAAGGCGACTACGCGCACGAAGGCGAGTTCTGGCAGTTCCCGTCGACGACGTCGTCGCCGCTGCCGCTGCAGCGACCGCATCCGCCGATCTGGGTGGCCGCGCGCGACCCGAACAGCCACGAGTTCGCGGTGGCGAACGGCTGCAACGTGCAGGTTACGCCGCTGCACTTCGGCGACGAGGAAGTCGAGAAGCTGGTCGGCCACTTCAACGCCGCGTGCGAGAAATTTCCCAATGTGCCGCGCCCGCAGATCATGCTGCTGCGTCACACCTACGTGGCGAGCAGCGAGGACGACGCGCAAGTGGCCGCCGACGAAGTGAACGTGTTCTACAACTACTTCGGCGCGTGGTTCAAGAACGAGCGTCCGATCAGCCGCGGGATGATCAAGCCGCTGAGCCACGAGGAAATCGCCGCACACCCGTTCTACACGCCGGAAGCGATGCGCAAGAACAACGTGATCGGCACGCCCGCCGAGGTCATCGAGCGCCTGAAGGCTTACGAGGCGCTCGGCTTCGACGAGTACTCGTTGTGGATCGATACCGGCATGAGCTTCGCGCGCAAGAAGGCGTCACTCGAACGGATGATCCGCGACGTGATGCCTGCGTTCCAGTGAGGTCCTGACGCCATGAATGGTCACTTTCAGCTGTATATCGACGGGCAGTTCGAGCCCGGTGCCGCGACCTTCGGTAGCATCAATCCGGCGACCGGCGCCGTGTGGGCACAGATGCCCGAAGCGCGGACCGACGAGGTCAACCGTGCGGTGACAGCGGCCGGCCGCGCGTTGACCGATCCGGCCTGGGCGGGGTTGTCGGCATCCGCGCGCGGCAAGCTGCTGTACAAGCTGGCCGAGCTCGTCGAACGGGCCGCGCCGCGGCTCGCTGAAATTGAAACGAACGATACCGGCAAGATCATCCGGGAAACGTCGAGCCAGATCGCGTATGTCGCCGAGTATTACCGCTATTACGCCGGCATCGCCGACAAGCTCGAAGGCAGCAGCATCCCCGTCGACAAGCCCGACATGCAGGTGTGGCTCGAGCGGCAGCCCGTCGGCGTGGTCGCCGCGATCGTGCCCTGGAACAGCCAGCTGTTCCTGTCCGCGGTCAAGGTCGGCCCGGCCCTCGCCGCCGGCTGCACGGTGGTGCTGAAGGCGTCCGAGGAAGCGCCGGGGCCGTTGCTCGAGTTCGCACGCCTCGTGCACGAGGCAGGGTTCCCTCCGGGCGTCGTCAACATCATTACCGGCTTCGGCCCGGAATGCGGTGCGGTGCTGAGCAGCCACCCGGGCGTCGACAAGGTCGCGTTCACCGGTGGACCCGAGACCGCGCGCCACATCGTGCGGAACACAGCCAACAACCTCGCGAAGGTGTCGCTGGAACTCGGCGGCAAGTCGCCGTTCATCGTGTTCGCCGATACCGATATCCAGAGCGCGGTGAATGCGCAGGTCGCCGCGATCTTCGCGGCGAGCGGCCAGAGCTGCGTGGCGGGTTCGCGTCTGCTGATCGAGTCCTCGGTCAAGGAGCGGTTCCTTACGTTGCTGGTCGAGCGCGTGTCGCACATTCGCGTGGGATCGCCCAACGAGATGCAAACCGAGTACGGGCCGCTGTGTACCGAGCGCCAGCTTCGCAACATCGAGGCGGTCGTCGCGAACTCCGTGCGACAAGGCGCGAAAGTGCTCGCGGGTGCGAAGCAACTGGAGCGCGACGGGTATTACTACGCACCGACGATCCTGGACTGCACCGGTGTCGAGCAAGCCGACAGCATCACGACGGAACTGTTCGGCCCGGTGTTGTCGGTCGACACATTCGACTCCGAGCAGGAAGCGATCGACAAGGCCAACAGCACGGTCTACGGCCTCGCCGCCGGCATTTTCACGACGAATCTCACGCGCGCTCACCGGGTGTCGAAGCGCGTGCGCTCGGGCATCGTGTGGATCAACACCTATCGGGCGGTGTCGCCGCTCGTGCCGTTCGGTGGCTTCGGCCTGTCCGGGCACGGCCGTGAAGGCGGCCTGAGCGCGGCGCTCGAATACACGACGACGAAGTCCGTGTGGCTGCGCACGTCGGACGAGCCGATCAGCGACCCGTTCGTGATGCGTTGAGCGGGCCGGCATTCGCCTGCAGTACCGACTCGAAGCCGTACAGATCCTGCCGTGCCATGTCGCGTCGAACCGCGCGCATGGCGCGGCACGGTCCGGCAATAAAGATGGAGACAGAATGAAGCAAGCGGAAAACGATAACGGTGTTCTGGCGATCGAGAGCAACTCGATCGAGTACGTTGCCCCGGAGGCGCGGCACGGCAAGCCGACCGACCTCTTCACCCTGTGGTTCTGCACGAACGTCGCGCCGCTGGCCGTAATCTCGGGCGCCACGTCGGTGCTGGTGTTTCACCTCGACCTGGTGAGCGCGATTCTCGCGATCGCGGCCGGGCAATTCTTCGGCGCGATCTTTCACGCGCTCACTTCCGCGCAAGGGCCGCTGGTCGGCGTGCCGCAGATGATCCAGAGCCGCGCGCAGTTCGGCCGGTACGGGTCGCTCCTGGTGGTGGGATTCACCACGCTGATCTACCTCGGCTTCTTCGTGTCGAACATCATTCTCGCGGGCAAGACGCTTCATACGGCCGTGCCCGCAGTGCCGGTGCACGTCGCGACGGTCATCGGCGCGGTGCTCGCGACGCTGGTCGGCGTGATCGGCTGCCACTTCATTCACCGCTTCAACAAGGTGGGCGCGTGGTTCATGGGCAGCGCGCTCGTGATCGGCATCGCGCTGATGGCGCCGAGCCTCGACGCACACATCCTCGCGCAGGGTCATTTCGATCTCGCGAACTGGTTCGCGATGTTCGGGCTGTGCGCGGTGTGGCAGATCAGCTTCGCGCCCTATACGTCCGACTATTCGCGCTATCTGCCGATTTCCGCCGGATTCGGGAAAACCTTTGCGTACACGTACTTCGGCACGTCGCTGGGCACGATCTTCGCGTTCCTGTTCGGCGTACTCGCCGTCAGCACCGGGCATTCGACCGACGCGATGCAGGCGATCCGCGACCAGACCGGCGCGTTCGGCTACGTCCTGATCTTCCTGTTCCTCGTCAACATCATCGGCCACAACGGGATGAACCTGTATGGCGCGGTGCTGTCGTTCATCACCGCCGCGCAGACCTTCCGCCCGCACTGGGTGCCGGGCCGCAACGTGCGCGTCGGCGTGTCGGCGGCGCTGCTGGTCGCGTCGACCGTGACCGCGCTGTGGGCGTCGAGCAACTTCATCTCGATCTTCCTCAACGCGATCTTCGCGCTGCGCATCGTGCTGGCGCCGTGGATCGCGATCAACCTGATCGACTTCTATCTGGTCAACCACCGTCACTACCGCGTCGCTGAAATCATCAGCAGCAATGGCGGCGTGTACGGAGCATTCAACGTCAAGGCGCTGGCGATCTACGTGTTCGGCATTGCCGTCCAGGTGCCGTTCATGGACGAGAGCTTCTTCCACGGCCCGTGGGCAGCGATTCTCGGTGGCGCAGACGTGTCGTGGATGGTGGGCCTCGTTGTCACCGCTCTGGTTTACTACCTGTTTGCGTCGAAGGACGGTTCGCGTTCGCGCGGCCGGTGTCCGGCCGCCGCCGAGGTTTTGGAATAACAGAGGAATTCAATCATGAACGACGACGATGCGCTGTTTCAGAAGGGATTGCCGATCCGCCGGGAAGTGCTCGGTCCCGAATACGTCGATGCATCGATGGAAAAGGCCGACGCCTTCATGATGGCGTTTCAGCGCGCCACCACTGCATGGGCGTGGGGCTGGGCATGGAGCGACGAAACGCTCGACCGGAAGACGCGCAGCCTGCTCAACCTCGCGATGCTGACCGCCGGCGGCCATACGAACGAACTCAAGCTGCACGTCAAGGGTGCACTCAACAACGGCGCGAGCGTTGATGAAATCAAGGCGACGCTTCTGCACGCGACCGCTTATTCGGGCATCCCACACGGGCTCAACGCGTTCAAGGCTGCGCATGAAGTGCTGGTGGCGGAAGGCGCGTTGAAGTAAAGGAAGTACCGGATCCGGGCACCGCGGCCAACCGGCGCAGCGGAAGCTGTGCTCGGGCACGCACCACCCGTGTCGCAGCGTTCCAGATCTCCGTGAGCGCTGACTTGGCCTTGCTCTGCTGCGACTTCGGCAAGGCATTGAGCAGGTTGCCGATCTCGTGAAACCAGCAGCGCTGGTGTCGCGTCTGCGGGAACACTTCCTCGAGCGCCGCCCAAAGGCCCATCGCGCCGACACCGACGGCTGATATGACTCCCGTGGTCAATCTGGTTCAGGTTTCGGTTTTTTCAAGATGTCGTTCGAATTTCCTGAGGGCGGCGCAGCAGTACGTCTCGACGGTGGATCACGCTGATATCCGCGGGTTGGATCCCGCATTACAGAGGTCCGCCCGATGAGCCTGCCGCTATCTAGCGTCGCAAGTCGAATCGGATTCGGTGCGTAGCCATATCGCGGGTTACTCGTGCGCCGGGCTACGCCGCCTTCAGGAAACTCTTTGCTTGATGGTTAAAAACTTTCGGTCTGCCGCTCAAGCCACATGCGTGCGCGGCTCCAAGACAAGTGACGTGGCGAGCTGGCTAATGTCCCAGATAAACCCACTCAGTTCACGAGCGACCGCAACCACGGCGATGTTCGTCTGCTTGCCGCGTGCCACGAGCGTTCGATAGCGTCGGCATAAGCGCACCAGCTCATTCCACGTCCGATCCACAATAGGTTTCGGAATTCCTTCGTGACGGCGCTGAATCTCGGGACTGACGCGCGCCGGATGCTGATAGCTCCATGCCGATTCGACGAGAACTTTCCTGGCATAACTGTTGCCATTCTCGGTGATACTGCCCTGACGACGATTCTCGCCGGGCGAGTGCTCGTTCGGCGTTACCCCCAGCCAAGCCATCAACTGGCGTGGATGAGTGAAGCGTGACAGATCGCCTAATTCGGCGAGCATGCCGTCTGCCTTGGTGAATTGCATCCCGCGCATGGTTTGCAGGCCTAGTACTGCCGGGTAAAAGCGCCAAGCAACCACTGCTTCGCGCAGCGCGGCCTCCAATCGATGGCATTGCGCAAGACAATCCTTGATCGTGCGCCGATGCTCCTCGAATGCCAGTTGCTGCCACGCGCTGTCAAACGCAAACGTGCTCAGCACAGCGTCGGTCTGCTGCCCCAGTCGGCTCGACCGGTATTACTCACCCCGTGCGAAAGCAGAAATACCTTCAGCCGCTGCCGCGCACGCTTCAGATCATCCTTGGCGCTCACCCATGCTCGAGCCAGATCGCGGAACGCTTCGTCTTTGATGGTGGGGACATAGACCGCTGACAAGTTGCCGGCACGGAGTGAGCACACGAGTCTGATCGCGTCGCGTCGATCGGTCTTGCCCCGCTCCCGTGGCTTCCTGGGAATCAGGGACGACGCACACACTATGCCGAATTTCTCTACTTTTAAACCGGACAATTTATTGGGTCAGGGTCAATTCTGGTGGGAACCTGATTGCTGCCTATGGTCCTTCATGAACAGCCACCTCATGCTGAGCGCCATTTGCGGAACCCAGCGGGAGAAGCGCTTCAGGCATCATCCCTTCCCCAGCCAAAGCTTCTCCGGAAAGCCGAAATGGCGCCGCCACCATGACTGCCGCGGCCCGCAGACCCATATGGATTCTCGTTAGCAGGAAGGTTACACCAGTCGCGCACGGCTTGCTGGGCATAGGTCGAACTGGTCGAATTCAGCACTTTCTGAAGGCTATTGTCGCCTGCCCAATTCGCGAAATGCCTTAGCCGTGACATCAGTGCGTTTCTTGTGCTGCTAGGCATCCCTGTCTGCTGGCTAAGTTGCCCAAACTGCCGTATCAGATCATCATTGGTTCCGCTGAATGGATGCCCCGGGGGTACCTGCACGGCGGAAGCAGAAGCCGCCGCTGGAGGGTTGACATCGCGGGCTTGAGAGGCGCCTTGATAGCTTTGAAGCCCGCCCAGTTGAGGTGGCACGTATGGTTCTCTTCGTTCCGTTACCGTTCGTGGCGCTGGCATGTGGTCTTGATAACCGGGTGGGGTATAGGCCTCTTGCTGGTAGGAATAGTGATTCGAATATGAATTCGGCAAAGAAGGACGATCTGACATTGGTCGTTTTGGGGGTGAATGAGTAAGCCCGTAGATTTACACAACGCCTGGGCCGCGTGCCATGCTGTAAGCGAACAACTAACTCCGATCGCGAATCAGTCACAGGCTGAGTTTCGGTCCGCGATCCGGTTCCGGTCCGTCCGGATCGGCGTTGGTGCATGGAGGTGAGGCTGTGCGCAATGCGCCCCTTGCTCCCCGGACTATGCACCATGAACATTACAGCGGACGGAGTTCGGGCGCGCGGTGGCCAGCATGCGGTTGAGCATCACTAGGCCGATGGCCGCTTCGGTCTGCTGGGCATCGGGGTCGCGAGCCCGCAAACGCGGGCCGATTAGCGCCTTGTAGCGACCCGTCATCGTTTCGACCCGCGCCCGCCGGCCATAGCCAGTCGCCTTTTGCAGTAACTTAGCGATAAATGGCGGTGTTGTTTCAGCGCTATGTGGCGCCGATGATCAGCGTGCTGTACGCTTCAAAATGTAGTGCTCTAATGACGCTGGTCACTGTTTTAGGCGAGATCAGTTTGGCCTTCCCCCGTTCGCCCGGACAGGTTCACTAGTCTTACCGTGTCAGTAAACTCATGCCAGTATAGAAACTCCTTCATCCACGGCGTGAGGAATGATGGACTGGGAGACGTCATTCGAGTTGTATCTGGGACATTTGTGCGAAGCGCTTGGGCATAACGATCGCGAATCAGGATTGAGGGGCTATTGCCAAGGGCTGATGCTGCCAATTCGGCGCAAGAGCGTCGAGCCGCTGGCGGCACATCTGGAACCTGAGCATGTCAGCGCGCAACACCAGTCGCTGCATCATTTCGTGGCGAAGTCGGAATGGTCCGATACGGCGCTGCCCGAGCAGGTGCGGCGCTGGGTGTTGACGCACATGGACCCGACTGACGGGTTGTACTGGATCATTGACGACACGGGATTTCCCAAGAAGGGCAAGCATTCGGTCGGCGTGGCGCGGCAATACTGCGGTCAGTTGGGCAAGCAGGACAACTGCCAGGTTGCGGTGAGTCTGTCGGTGGCGACGGAAGACGCGAGCCTACCGGTGTCGTATCGCCTGTATCTGCCGCGTGAATGGAGCGACGATCCCGCGCGACGACAGAAGGCCGGCGTGCCCGAGGAAATTGAATTTGCAACCAAACCGGAGATTGCAACCGGGCAGTTGCGCGAAGCACGGCAAAGCGGCACGCCCGACGGTATCGTGTTGGCCGATGCGGGCTATGGAGACGACACCTCGTTTCGTGAGGCCGTCATCGAGTTCGGGCTGCAGTATGCGGTGGGAATTCGCTCGAACACGCGCGTATGGGCGCCGGGCACCGCTCCTCTACCGCCCGAGCCCTCCACGGGGAAATCGGGCCGGCCGCGTAGCTTGTTAAGACGAGCGCCGGGACATGAGCCGATCGGAGTCAAAGATCTGGCCTCGACGCTCGATGCCTCGCGCTATCGCAACGTGATATGGCGCGAAGACACGTGTGCCGCGCTTAGTTCGCGCTTTGCCGCCGTGCGTGTGCGTGCTTCACACTGCGATTACTGGCGGTCAACACTGCGCGATGAGGAATGGCTGCTAATCAAATGGCCTGAAGGTGACGCGGAGCCATTCAAATATTGGCTTTCGACTATGCCCCCGGACGCGACGCTCGAACGTATGGTGCATGTCGCCAAGATGCGCCGGCGTATCGAGCGGGACTATCAGGATCTCAAGCAGGAATTCGGCTTGGGACACTTCGAAGGGCGCGGCTAGCGTGGATTCCATCACCATGCATCGTTGTGTATTGCTGCCTATGGGTTTCTTGTTACTGTGCGATTCACGGACATCGTTTCACTTCTTGGTGCGCCTTTTTCGTTCCGTGGTGGAGCTCGAGGCTCCGTTAGGTGACGCGAGCTCCACCACGCACCGGTGATGTTCTGCGAGGGTCTTGTCGACGCGCCATTCACGGTGGCGAATTCGTTCTTTCGTTTCGTCGTAGGCACTTTCCACCTCCTCCGCGAGAGGCGTAATTTCGCTTAACTCCGCTATACGATCGATCGGCGTCTTGCCACCAAGTGAGCCGTGCGGGCGCCGCCAGTTATAGTCGAACTGCCACTCCTCAATTCGTTGGTCGATCGCATCCCTGGTCGGTGGATGATCCGACCAGAATTCGTTGAGGTCGGTGAGCTGTGAACGCTCGACCTTGCCGTTGAGGTGTGGCGAACGGGGCGGAATCGGTCGGAATTTGATGCACTCGCTCGTCAAGCGCCGCTGCACTGACTCGGCGAAGAACTCACCGCCTCGGTCGGTCTGGATACGCTGAATCGGGAACGGCATCTCCTCAATGACGCGATCAAGAAAAAGCAGCGTATTTCGGGCATTTCTGCATGGGTAGATCGCCAGTACCCGGAATCGCGAACAGTCGTCGATCGCCGTGTACTGGTACGCACATCGAGCGATTTTCATCGTGTCCATCTGGACGCGGTCTCCAGGCACCGGCCGGCTATAGCGTTTCGGCTACGTCGGTCGCCTGGATCGAACCAACGGTTTTACACCCGCCTCGCTCAAGATCTTGTGAATGGTCGCGAGGGATAGCTCTCGTTGCTCGTGCAGTCGCAGTTCATTCTGGATCCGCCGTGCGCCTTTGCGCTCAGCGCGTAATCGGAGCACCGTCGCCCGATCAGCCTCGGAGACCTTCCGGTTTGGGCTGCGCAGTGGGCGACGGCTTTGAGACTGGAGACCTGCTTCGCCAGCTTCCTGATAGCGACGTAGCCATTCGCGAATGCCGGCCGAGATATGCCGCACCGTGCGCACACGAGGTCGGCATTGCCGGTCTCGTGATACATGCGCACCCAACGTAATCGCGCGGCGATCTCTCGGTCCATCGGTTCATTCTAGTTGAAACGATGTCTACGAATCACACAACTGATCCGCCAGGCTCGAATGGGGCCGTTTCCGGTTGTACAACTCGATGTATTCGCCGATGGAACGCCGAGCATGGCTGACCGACTCGTACGCTTTCAAGTAGACTTCCTCGTACTTGACGCTGCGCCACACCCGCTCGACGAACACGTTATCGCGCCAGCTTCCCTTGCCGTCCATCGACATCCGGATGCCCCGGCCCAGCACGACCCGGTGAACGCGCCTGCCGTGAACTGGCTGTCCTGATCGGGGTTCACGATGTCCGGCAGCCCGTAACGGGCGAACGCTTCTTCCAGTGCTTCGCCTGCGTGCACGGCTTCCAGCGTGATGGCGACCAACTTCATGGCCTTCCCGGCGCAACAGGCGCGCCAGCATCCGTGCCCCGGCAAACGGAAACTCCATGTGCAGTTCGTCGATTCGGCGCATCAGCAACTGATCGGCCTCGCTGACCGGCTGCGGTCGGTAATATGCGCTCGATCTCGCGATGCCAACCAGCCGCGTCTGTTGCGATACCGGCAGCGTATGCCTACGGTCGATCATCGCTTTGCGCTCAGCAATCCCGACTTGGTGAGCGCGCCGCTTAAAAAAATCATTCTCCAGCGTCAATTGGCCGATCTTCGCGTGCAGCGTCTTCACATCCACCGGCGGCTCGCTCGACGGCGTGCCTGCCGCACCAAACACGTCTGCCGCGCGGTCCTGGAACTGCCGCTTCCATTCCGTGATCTGGTTCGGATGCACATCGAACTGCTGCGCCAGTTCGGCCAGCGTCCGTTCGCCCTTGACCGCTGCCAGTGCTATCCTCCCTTTGAACGCCGCTGAGTGCGTCCGTCGGGTTCTTTTCGTCATTCCCTCGGTTCCTTTGCCAGCATTATCGCTGGCTCAGGCCCCGGACAAAGCACTTATCCGACTGTCCGAGTTTGCGCGGCCATCTATCGTCACGCCCGCATCCGATCCCAGGTTGTTTTCGGCCAGATTTGTCATTTCGTGCGCATCGACCGACGCGAGCGCATTCAGTATCGGTATGGCTCTTTCAGGATTCTTGCCAAGAAAATTCTGATGTAACTGCACCGATCTGAGGTCAAGCCTCTCTTGCAGCATAGCCACCAGATCCGCGGTTTCGGTCTGTATCATTCTCGACGAATCTCGCACTTTAACGACGGCACCCGCATTTTTCATTCCGGGGTATGCGCTGGCGTCAAGGTCCCTCAAGTCCGGATAAATCCGCCCCAAATGCCGCAACCCGCTTCGATCATGTCCCCGGACAGCGGTCGTAAAACCAATCGTCAGCGCGCGAATCGTCGTGGAAACCTCCCGCAACGCTTGACGGTCCTTCAGGGGCGTCAGCCCGGCCACCAGTCCAAACAACTCGGGCGGCAAGGATTCCAGCATGCTCCGCTGTGCCGCAGGCGGGCCCGAAGTCCGGCTCGTTGCTTCGATCTCTTCATGCCGGACGTGCTCGACGCTCCCGGCAGACGGTTGCTCTCCGGACGGCTTCAGCCCCATGACGACTCCCGCGAAAAAATTTTCGTGCTCGAAACCAAACCGATCGCACATGGCGCGCGCTCGCAGAGCATTCGCCATAGTCAGAAATGCAGGATTCGCGGTGTCAGCAGGAACACGCGTTCCATGTGCTTGTGCGACCGGTTTGTATCGCGGAATAACGCGCCGACCAGCGGAATCTTCGACAGCCACGGTACGCGCGCGACGCGGTTCGAATCGTTGTCGGTGCTGTAGCCTGCGATCAGCAGGCTTTCCCCGTCACCGACGAACGCCTGCGTATTGATCTCGCTGCTCGTGATCACCGGCAACGTATCGACCTTGTCGCCCGTGATCTGGCCATCCTCGATGTGCACGTCGAGTTTGATTCGCGTCACGCCGTCATCCTGAACGACCATCGGCAGCACCCGTAACGACACGCCGGTCGACACCGCGTACAGATCGCCCGCCGTATAACCCTGGACACGCACGAAAAAGCGGGTCTTGTTGTCCATCACCGCCTCGACGTTGTCGAGCGTCGCGACCTTCGGGCTCGCGTCGATGCGCGCTTCCGACGTCGATTCCATCGCGGTGATCCGCGCCAGCAGATAACGTCCCGCATTGCCGAGTACCGCCGTGATCGCGCCGCCTACCGGCGTGGTGGCAACGGCGGTGGTGCCGTCGGACAGCGTCGTGACGCCGAATTTCGGGTTGATGTTGCCGTTGTACCCGTTCTGCTGCAATGTCCCGCTGCCCGTCTGAAGGTCGATATGACTGTTGTGTGCTCGCCAGTCGACGCCGATCTGTCTCAACAGGTCGTCGTTGATTTCGATGATGTGCGCTTCGATTTCGATCAGATTGGGCCTTGCATCGAGTTTCTCGATCAGTGGCGCATACAGCCCGATCCGCTGCGGCGTGTCACGGATCAGCACCGAGTTGGTCGTCGGATCGGCTTCCACCACGGGCAGACTGTCGTCGCCCCGCCCCGAATCGGCCATCGAACCGTCAGAACGGGTGGATTGCGTATCGATCACCGCCCCGTTCTTTCCGCTGCCTGACGAAGGCCCGCTTCCGAGCAACCCGCTCACAAGACTGTGTGAAGCGTCGCTACGCTCCATGCCCGGCGGCAGTGGCGGTCGCAGTGGCGATCCACCATCGGTGCCGCCGTTCACATCGGACAACCCCGACAGTCGTTGCAGACCGCCAATCGCTGCTTTCGAACCGGCGCCGGCCGTGCCGGATTGCTTCGGATGATAAAGATTCGACACGACCGTCGCCACGCCAGGCACGACGATAGGTTTGCCGTCGATCTGAACCTTGTGATCTGCGGCCCACGCGCTGCGAAGCTTGAATGCGCGCACGACCGTTCCGTTCGCGCGCTGCATGGTCTCGTCGAGATGCTTCGCCACGCTGCTCACCATCTGCACAAACTGCGGCGGCCCGCTGACGATCAGCGTGCGCGCCCCGTTGTCGTAGGTGATCGGAAATCGCTTGTCGTCGAGACCCACGCTTCGCAAGGTCGAGTTGAGATCGCCGATCGACGCGTTGTCGAGGCGGACGATCTGCCGCGTCACGTCGTTCGCGTTGCTGATCGACATCACGCTGCCGTCGTAGAACCACACGAATCCGAACGTTGCGGCGAGCGTGTCTAGGATGCGTTGCGGCGGCATGTCGAAGCGCCCGGTTACCGTTCCCTGGACGTTGTCGGCAATCGACACCGTCACACCCTGACTGGCAAGCAGGTCGCGCAGCACATCCTTCAGGTCCTTTCCTTCCGCCGTCACGTGCGCGACGCCGTTGCGCCAGCGCACCGCATCAGCATGCGCGGCCCCCGAGGCCGCCAGCCCGATCACCCCCGCGGCCCACGCCGCGCAAAACATCATCGTTGGTCTCATCGCAGTCACACACTCGTCACGGAAAGAAGAATCGGTTCGTTATCGTCCGAGCGTGTGAGACGGCGCTTCGTCAAACTGCTTTCGATAACCGTTAATGAGCGTCGAACGGCTCTGCACGCCCCAGCGAATCGCCGTGGCGAGCACCCCGCCGTCGGATGCCACCCCGTCCACGAGTTCAGAGCGGATGCGCTCCATGCGCTGGCGGCGGATCACCTCGCTCGGCGACATGTTCAGAAACTTCCTGAACGCACTCTGCAACGCACGCTCCGTCACGCCGACCGCCACCGCGATGTCACGCACGGAAAGATCGGCATGTTCGAGGTTCTCGAGCAGGAAGCTGTACGCTCGACGGTACCGGGCAGGCAGCCGCGCACCGATGTCGTCGAGCTGAGACGTTTCGCGGATCTTGCGTTCAAGAAACGGAACCCGCACCGACAACGCTTCACGCAGGCACTCCATCGATGTCAAGGCATAGCGACTGTAGAGTTGCTGCGCGTCCTGCATGCGCCCCTGTGCCTGGCGGGTCTTCGCTGCGCAATACAGGTACTCGATCTGTCGATGCCCGGCAAGGCCAGCTTGGCCGGTGCCGTACAGGGGCTCGAGGATCAGGTCTGCCGCTTGTGTCGCATTGCATGCGAGCATCGCGAGCGCGATCTCTAGCCGCAGCGTCCTCTGGTAGTCGTGGAGGTTCTGATCACGCGCCCAGTTCACGTGTTTCAGCAACTGCTCGCCCGCATTTCGTTCCGATCCGGTCGATTCGCGCAGTTGACCGAGATAGTCGATACGGGCTCGCAACACGGGCACCTGCACACACGCAACATCTGCTGCGCTCTCTTCGGATTGAAGATAATCGTGCAGCGACATGCGCGCCAGGCGGCCATGTTTCGAACCGGACTGCCAGTAGACGTGATCCTGCAACGCCGCGGACGAGCGCAGCGAACACTGCATCGCGATGTCTAGCTTCAGCGTCACGATGAGCTCCCGCCAGTACGGCATGGTCGGCTCCTGCGTGTGTTCGACAAGTGCGCGCAATTCGTCCAGTTCAGTCAGCGCCTCGGTTACGCGGCCCAGTTCGTAGAGCACACAGACGATGCCGACGCGAACTTCGACGAGGCGGTTCGTCGTGATGCTGTCCTCGTCCGCAGCACGGCCAAAGCACGCGAGCGCAGTGCTGAACCGATAGTGGATAAACGCCTGCCATGCGGTGTTGCGGCACGATTCCGCCCGCATTGCCTGACGCGACGCGCTGCTCATACGCTGTGCAGTTCGATAGACCTCCTCGGCCTCCACGTCGCCGCCGGTCAACAGCTGCATATCGGCATGCAGTTGAAGGCCGCTGGATCCGGCGGCCGGCGCGTCGACGTCATCCGCCCATCGACTCGCGAGTTGCCGTGCAATGCCGATATCGCCGGCGAAAATCAGGGTTCCGAAGCGCTCGCGATCCGAACTGAAACCCGGTGTCCCAAGATACGCGGCGAGCGGAAAATAAAGTGTCGAGAACATGTCTGATCCCCAGTTCATGCAGGCGTTAAAGCACTGCAATGCAGATCAGCATAACGCAATGAAATATTAAGAACCTCAACTAATCTTCTTTTTTAATGTTTATTGAGAAATATTGAGCGTGAATTCTCCGCAGCGAAAATGACGCGATCATTTCGTATGACCCTGGAAAACACGATGCCACTGCGCTCCAAGCGAATGCAGCGCCAATTGGCCCTGCACCTGATCGACGAACAGCCCGATGAACATCGCGAGCATGGCAATCGCAACGGCGGCCTTCACCGGCTGGCTCAACGTCGAGATATCGAGCTTCGACGCGGATTTCGATATGAAGCCGAATGCGATGTCGATCAGCACGAGGATGAACAGCAACGGCGCGGCGAGCTTGGCGATCGACTGCATCAACGTATCGGTCTGCTGGAGGACGAACGACTCCACGACATCGCCGAAGATCGGCATACTCTGCGACACCGGCCACCAGTTGTATGATTCGTAGAGCGTCCCGAGCAGGAACGTCATCCCGCCGAGTGCCCAGAAAGCCATGATCGCGACCTGTTGCAGCAGCGTGCCGACCGGCGTGCTTTGTACCTGACTGACCGGATTGGTGATCTGGATGTTGTTGTGTCCGGTCAGATCGTCGATGTAGACACCCACGCTTTCGGCAACCCAGAATACCGTCGACGCCGCATAACCCAGCACGAGGCCGATCGCGGCCTCGCGCAACATCACTTCGATCAGGAACACACCATGCAGCGACTCGCTGAACGAGTTCGGCTGACCCACCGCGACATAGGCGCTGAACACGATCGCCAGCGCATTGCGCACCAGCCCCTGGATGACACCGTCCGCGGTTGGCGGGAACACGAACATCAACACGTACAGCCTGAGCGCGCAGACCCCCGTGACGGTCAGATAGCCGATAAAGAGGCCATGCAGGGTAACCAGCGGTTCGAGCGTCTGCATCATCGGGGGTCATCCTTGCAGCGCGCGACGCCGGATGAACCGGGAGGTCGCCATTTCTTCGTTCTCTTCATCCTGCTCATCCTCACGCGCAAGATCCAGCGCCCGGCGGATCGCCGCGATCCGCTCATTGCATCGCTCGATCTTCTGCATGGCGGTCGCGATCTGTCGTTGAAGCGTCGAGATCGCACTTTCCGCGCGCTCGAGTTCGCCGTCGAGCTTTTCCAGTTCCGCCACCATCCCGCGTTTGCGGTCGCTCACGACGCCGATATATCGCACGCACTGATTGAACGACTCAATCGAGAACCCGTCGCTGTCGCTCGTCATGCGATCGATACGCGCTTGCTGGCCGGCGATGATCCGGTCTTCGCCATCGATCTGTTCGAGCTTCACCGCACGGCGTTCCAGCAACGCGCTTCTTTCGCCAAGTCGCGTAGCGAGGTCGCCGCGCCATCCGTCGATCTCTCGGGTACGGCGGGCATTCGCATGAGCGAGAGCGGCAATCCGACGCTGGCTGACAGCCGCCATCAGGCGCCGACCAACGCATAAAGCTGCGCTTCCGTATCGGACGGCTCGACGATTTCGTCGGTATGCTGCGACAGGAATGCCTTGATCGCGTCGTGCCGCGCGATCGCCTCGTCAGCCAGTTCATTCGCACCCGGTTTGTATTCGCCCATCTGCAACAGCATCTCGATTTCACGGTACTTCGCCATCAGGGTGCGCACCCGCGCGGCTGCATCGACATACGATGCGGGCATCACCTGCGACATCACGCGCGACAGGCTGCCGAGCACGTCGACGGCTGGATACTGGTTGCGGGCCGCGATCTCGCGCGAAAGGATCATGTGCCCGTCGAGAATCCCGCGCACTTCTTCCGCGATCGGATCGCTGCTGCTTTCGTCCTCGGCGAGTACCGTGTAAAGCGCCGTGATCGAGCCGGTCGCCCCCATGCCGGCGCGCTCCAGCAGGCGCGGCAGCTCGGCGAAGATCGATGGCGGGAAGCCGCGCCGGGCAGGCGGTTCGCCCGCTGCCAGACCGATCTCGCGCCCGGCGCGCGCGAAACGCGTCAGCGAATCCATCATCAGCAGCACGCGCAGGCCACGGTCGCGAAAGTACTCGGCGATCGCGGTTGCCACGTAGGCGGCCTTCGCGCGTTCCATCGACGAGCGATCGGATGTCGCACACACGACCACCGAGCGCGCCATGCCGGCGGGCCCGAGAATCAGTTCGACGAACTCCCGCACTTCCCGGCCACGCTCGCCGATCAGCGCGATCACGTTGACATCGCAATCGGCGCCCCGCGCGAACATGCCGAGCAGCGTGCTTTTACCGACGCCCGCCGGCGCGAAGATACCCATCCGCTGCCCTTCCGCGAGCGTCATCATCGCGTCCACCACACGCACCCCGGTGGCGACAGGCGTATCGATCAGCCGCCGGCTCATCGGTTCCGGCGGGGAGGCGAACACCGGCTGCCACTCGTCGGATTCGATCGGCGGGCCGCCATCGACGGGACCGCCGAAACTGTCGATGACGCGACCGAGCAGCATGTCGCCGACCTTGACCGAGAGCGATCGCCCGAGCCCGATCACCTGGGTCGAGCGCGAAATGTCCGTCAATCTCGAGAATGGCGACAGCAGTGCGAAATCGCGCGCGAACCCGATCACCTCCGCATGCTGCAGCAAAAGGCCGCCCGGCGTGCGCAGCTCGCACAGTTCGCCGAGCGATACATCGAGGCCACCGACCTTGACGAGCGTGCCGATCACTTCGATCACCTTGCCGGTGCGCGACACGCCTGGCTGCAAGAGGATCTCGCGCTCGATCTCGTCCGTCAGTCGCTCGAACCTCAGCGTCTGGTCAAACCATTCTCTCTTCATTGCGATACCTCGGCGGGCTGCACGCCATCGGGCTCGACGTCATCCGCGCCCGTCCACGCGCGTGCGTCGCCTGCATCGACCTGATCCTGATAGATCGAACGCTTCAACGCGCGGGAAACCGCCCGGCGCATCGCCTGCAATTGCGTTTTCAGGCTCGCGTCGACCGAACCGAAATCGGTTTCGCAAATGCACGCGCCCGGCGCAAGCTGCTTGTCGGCGATGATCGACACGGGAATCGGCCGGCCGAGATCGCGCCATTTCGCCGCCAGCTGATCGAATGCGGCGCGCGCCGATTCGTAATCCTGCGGATTGACCGAGACGCGAAGATACGTGGAGTTTTCGATGATCCGGTCGACGGTCGACAACGCGCGCGAGAATAGCGCCTCGCGATCCACGCTCTGAACGATGCTTTCGACCGCCGACGCGATGATGTCCGCCAGTCGCTCGCGCATGCGAATCTGCAGACGATTCTGCGCATCGGTTGCATCGGCGAGACGCTCCACCCACTCCGCGAGCGCGCGGTTCGAGCCTTCGCGATAACCACGCTTCGCGGCTGTCTCGTAGCTGTCGTGGGCCGTTTCCAGCAACAACCCCGCCTGTTCCTCGGCCGCCGCGATGATCTCCGCGGCCTCGGACCGCGCCTGCGCAAGCACGCGTGCCCGATCGTCGTCGAGTTGCCTGTAGGCGTCGGTGATCGACAAAAGATGCCCTAACGTCTCGCGCCGGACCACGTCCCCGTGCAAGCCCAATTGCACGTCCTCGCCAGCTGCGAGCCGGCTGTTGTTCAGCCAAATAACCATGCCCACTCCTGAAGCAAATCCGGCAGGCGGCGAAACATGCCAGTCGTGCCCGCCTCATCGTGTTGCGTCGGCAATGCATTGAGCCATGCCGGAAGCGCCAGATGCCGGGGCAGTGCCAGTCGGGCCAATGGAAACGGCAACGCGCCAGTCACTTTCAGGTCGCGAAGTATCAGCAACATGCCCTCGACCGCCAGCTTGTCCGCGTCGACGGCCGCCAACGGCGGCATCGACGCCGCCGCGAGCCGCGCGATATCGTTCGCGCTGTCCGGATTCGCGCCGCTCATCAGTCTGTCCAGATCGAGTCCGGTCCACTCGGCGAGCCGCCGCTGCGCACGCCGGTCGATCAACCGCCTGACCTCGCCGCGGCGCAGCAGCAACGCGCGCATTCGGCAGATCTGCATGGCCAGCCGCGCCGGCACGACATCCAGCAGCGACGCATTCGGTTGCGCCGCGAAGACCGGCCCGGCACGCATGAATCCCCCTTGCGACAACGTGGCGATCGCTGGCGGCGCCACGCCCAGCACGCGGACCAGTGCCCGGGAGCAGCGGACGGCAATG
This sequence comes from Burkholderia sp. AU6039, assembly GCF_002223365.1. NCBI lineage: Bacteria > Pseudomonadati > Pseudomonadota > Betaproteobacteria > Burkholderiales > Burkholderiaceae > Burkholderia > Burkholderia sp. AU6039. The sequence continues at coordinate 26,005 of NZ_NKFK01000049.1, read as the reverse complement.
TCCGGCGACGCGCATGCCAGCATGTCGCGCCAGTTCGGCAACGATTGCTCCGGCACGTCGAGCGACGCCGCCACCCACGACGGGTGCACCCAGTCCGCGACCTGATCCACGTTGCTCCGGTAACAATCGAGCGCGGCCGCGACGCGCACGGCCGGCGCACCTGAGTCGAACTTCGCCGGGGGCGCGAGTCCAGCCACCGCCTACGATTCCTTCCGGGCCGGCCGCAGGCGCGCGGCGAACGTGTCGAACCAGCCCGGCAGCATCGGCACACGGCGTTTCAGGCCAAAATAGTAGGCCGCGAATCCGGCGCCCACGACCAGCACGACAAGGCCGGCGAAGAGCATCGCGATCGACCACGGGGTCGACGCGGGCGCGGCGAGCCGCGACAGTTCTAGCGGGTCGGCAGCAACGGTCGTGACGCTCACATGGTCGTAACTCAGCCCTTCGACGCTATGCATGACGAGCGTCTTGATCTGCGGGATCAGCGTGTTGATGTCCGTGTCCGGACGATACTTGATGAACACGGCGGCCGACGACGGCTTGATCTCCTGCGCGAGCGGATCGTTATTCGGCAGCACGATTTGAACGCGCGCGACCAGCACGCCGTCGATCTTCGACAAGGTCGACGACAACTCCTGCGATACACCGTAGACGAATCTGACGCGCTCCTCGGTCGGTGTCGATACAAGGCCGTCCTTCTTGAACAAATCACCCAGATCGTCGAACTTGCTGCGCGGCAATCCGTGCGCACGCAGCACCTGCATCGCGCGCACCAGCTGGCGGTCTTCGACGTCGAGCGTCCAGCTCTTGCCGCCATCCGAACTGTCCTTGCTCGCCTCGACACCCTGCTCGAGCAGCGCAACCAGCATTTCGTTGGCATCCTGCTCAGTAAGATTGCCGTATACCTCTTTCTTGCATCCTGCCAGCACGACTGCGCAAAGCGTCACGATCATCAGACTCGAAACTAGCCGGCCCGACTTCACGGAGGCATAGGCGGCCTTGCTTGCACGGTCGATCGCGACGTTTCGCCCCGTACGATTGCTGGTCGCGGATTTCATTGGTTCTTCATCAGGGTCTGAACCGACGACTTCGACGATTCCACCAGGCTCATCTTGACTTGCATGTTCATCTGCATGCTCGCCAGTTCGAACATCATCTGCACCGAACGGTCCGTCAGCTCCGTGAGCGACATCCCCGGTATCTCCTCCGGCAGCCGCTGCACATCCGCCATGGCCTTCATGAACTCCGCATCCTGCGCCGCGATCGCATTGGCCACGGGTGAGGGCTGGCCGGCATAGTCATGCAAGGGCGGCGCCATTGACGCACGCTCCATCAACATCCTGAATTTGTCGCGAAGCTCGGACGTTCCGGCGACTGGGACCGGTGCAGGCGCCATTGCCTCGGTGGCGGCAGTCAGCGCAACATCGGGCACGGTTTCGAGAGACATGTCGAATCCTCCGTGGTTCAGGCGCGCAGAAAGGGTCTGCCACCCTGGAAAACTTCGGCCGCGCTAGCGTGATCGTGCCGCGCGTCGCTTTCCGGCTCGCCGGTATCGGTGGCCACGGCGGATTCCTGCAACGACGCGGGAACAACGAACGGGTGGCCCGGACGATGGTCACGCACCGCGCGATTCACCTCGTCCTTCACTTCGAGCGCCCGCACCAGCGCGCGCGTCTCCTTGTTGTCAGGATCATCTGCGAGCGCTTCGCTCGCGACCTGCCGCCACGCCGGATCGTTCATGGACGACAGCGTGAACGCAAGCAATGCCTTGGCATAGCCGAATTTCGGCCGCAGTTCGATCACGCGCAGCAGAATCTGGCTCGCCTCCTGCCACTGCCCCTTCACCATGCGCAGGATGCCGTCGAGCGTATCGATCTCGACGACCCGCGGGCGCAGGACTCGCAACGCGTCGATCACCTGCTCGATGTCGAACAGGTCGACGTGCGTATTCGGAAAGTTGTCCAGCAGCGCCACGGAAGCCGTCTCGATCAACCCGCCGATGATGTCCGGGCTACAGTTCAGATAGTCGGGCGTGTCTGCAGTCATGGCTTGTGCTCCTGCGATGGAATTGAGACTGACGCGGCAGCGTCGTCGGACCGATATCGGCAGCTGCGACCATAACAATTCCATCTCACCGCTCCGATACGGGTGCGAAGCCAGTACGCGCGACGCGAAGCGAGCCGCTGTTGCGGCACTCTCTCCCGGCGAGCTTCGGCTCACCCCCCCGCCGCTTCGCATCACACGGCCGTGTCATCCCGGGCAAACGTTAGTGTCGGGCCGGAAGCACCACGGCGCACGCCCCGTTTCGCCGGAACCCGTAACCGCAGACCGCCATGAGCGACGAGAAAACCGAGCAACCCACCGACAAGAAACTCGAGGATGCGCGCGACGACGGCGAGGTATCGCGCAGCACCGATTTCTCCGGTGCGCTGTCGATGGCGGGCGCGCTCGTCGCGCTGGTCGCGTCGGTGCCGCTCATGCGTGACGGACTGCACGAGATCGTGTCGATCCCGCTGTCGTTCGTCGCGCAGAAGCATACGCTGCAGACCGTCGAAGACAACCTGCTCCGGATCGGCGCCGCGGCCCTGAAGATGATCCTGCCGTGCGTGCTCGCCGCCGCGCTCGCGTCGATAGCGGGCAGCATCGCGCAGGTCGGCTTTCGCATCGCCACCAAGCCGGTCACGCCGAACATGGAGGCCGTCAGTCCGGCAAGCGGCCTGAAGCGGATGTTCTCTGCGAAAAGCCTGATCGATTGCGTGAAGATGATCGTCAACGCGATCCTCATCGGCTGGGTGATGTGGCAATCGATCAAGTGGCTGTTCCCGCTCGTCGTGGGATCCATCTACCAGCCGCTCGCCGGCCTGTTGCTGATGTTCTGGGACATGCTCGCGAAGCTTGCCGCGATTTCGATCGTCATCTTCCTGCTGATCGGCGCGATCGACGTCAAGCTGCAGCGCTTCCTGTTCATCAAGAAAATGAAGATGAGCAAGGACGAGGTCAAGCGCGAAAACAAGGAGCAGGACGGCAGCCCGGAAATCAAGCGGGAACGCCGCCGCATCGCGCGCGAGCTGGCCACGGCGCACCCGCAGCCGAGGATCGGACTGGCGAACGTACTCGTCGTCAATCCAACCCACTTCGCGGTCGCGGTGCGCTATGCACCCGACGAGCATCCGCTGCCTTTGGTGATCGCGAAGGGCATGGACGCGAATGCCGCAGCGTTGCGGCGCGCCGCCCGCGACGCCGGCGTGCCGATCATTGGCAACCCGCCCGTCGCGCGGGCGCTCTACAAGGTCACGCTGAACCATCCGGTGCCGGAAGAGCTGTTCGAGGCGATCGCCGCGATCCTGCGCTGGGTCGACGCGATCGGCGCGAGCCGCGAGCCCGATTCGTACGCCCCCTGACTTCTTCGCGGAGCACTCCGATGACCAAGTTTCTCAAGATTCCGGCAGGCGGCGAAATCGGCGTCGCTTTGCTGGTGATCGCGATCATCTCGCTGATGATCCTGCCGCTGCCGCCCGAGCTGATCGATATCCTGCTCGCGATCAACATCGCCATCAGCGTCACGCTGCTGATGGTGACGATGTACGTGCCGGACATCGTGTCGTTGTCCGCGTTCCCCTCGCTGCTGCTGTTCACCACGCTCTACCGATTGTCGCTGAACATCGCGTCCACCAAGTCGATCCTGCTGCATGCGGACGCCGGCCACATTATCGACAGCTTCGGCAAGCTCGTGGTGGGCGGCAATCTCGTGGTCGGGCTGGTCGTGTTCATCATCATCACGACCGTGCAGTTCATCGTCATCGCGAAAGGCTCGGAACGGGTCGCCGAGGTCGGCGCCCGTTTCACGCTCGACGCCATGCCCGGCAAGCAGATGAGCATCGATGCGGATCTTCGTGCGAACCTGCTCACGCCGGAGGAAGCCAAACACCGGCGCGCGACGCTGGCGATCGAGAGCAAGCTGCACGGCGGGATGGACGGCGCGATGAAGTTCGTGAAAGGCGACGCGATCGCCGGCCTCCTGATCACGACGATCAACATCGTCGCCGGGGTCGCGGTCGGCGTCGCCTATCACGGGATGAGCGCGGCCGAAGCGGCCAACCGCTTCTCGGTCCTGTCGGTCGGCGATGCGATGGTCTCGCAGATTCCGTCGCTGCTGCTGTCGGTGGCTGCCGGCGTGATGATCACGCGCGTCGCTGACGAACGTCATCAGAAACCACGCTCGCTGGGCGAGGAGATCGGGCGCCAGCTCGGGTCGAGTTCGCGTGCGCTGTATTTCGCGGCGCTGCTGCTGGTCGGCTTCGCGCTGGTGCCGGGCTTTCCGGTCCTGCTGTTCCTGCTGCTTTCGGCGACGCTCGCCTTCACCGCACACCGGCTCGACCGGCGGCAACCGCAACAAGGCCCGGCGGCCGACGGGCTGCAAGCCATGCAGCGCTCGGGCGCGAAAGCCGATGCGCCGTCGATCATGTCGCGCGCACCGCAGTTCGCGTGCCCGATCGGCGTACGTGTCGCGCCCGACCTGATGCCGCGTCTGGTACTGCCCACGCTCGACAAGTCATTCGGCGAAGAGCGGGCGCGCCTGGAGGAGGAGCTGGGGTTGCCGTTCCCGGGCATCATGATGTGGACGCATGCGGCGCTGCCAGCCATGCACGCGGAAATCCTGATTCACGACGTGCCGCACCTGCTTATCGAACTGCCGCCAGGCATGGTCATGCTGCCGGAACCGGAGCGCGTCATGTCCGGTGTCGCGCTGTCGCCCGACGAGATCCGCCAGCGCGATGCGCTCGTCTCGGCATGCGAGCCGCGTCATCCGATCACCCCTGACGGAGAAGCCACCCACTGGGTCGAAGCGCGCGATGTGCCCGCCCGAATCCCGGCATGGGGCGCCGAGCAGGTGCTCGCCCACGCGTCGATCGCGCTGATGCGCCGCCATGCAACGCAGTTTCTCGGCATTCAGGAAGTCCAGTGGATTCTGGATCAGCTCAGCAAGGACCATGCCGGGCTCGTCACCGAGGTTCAGAAGGTCCTGCCGCCGCCGCGGATCGCCGACGTACTGCGGCGCCTGCTGGAAGAACAGATCTCCATCCGCAACGTGCGAACGATCATGGAAAGCCTCATCTCCTGGGGGCCGAAGGAGAAGGACATGCTGATGCTGACCGAGTATGTCCGGGGCGACCTGTCGCGCTTCCTCGCGCATCGGGCGACACGCGGCGCGCGCACGCTGCCCGCGGTACTGCTCGACCTGCCCGTCGAGCAGCACATCCGGCAGTCGATCAAGCAGACGCCGACGGGCAATTTCCTCGCCCTCGCGCCCGACGAGATCAGCCTGTTGATCGACAAGATCCAGTCCGTCGTCGGCCAGCGACCGACAGACGGCGTGGTACTCGTCACATCGATGGACATTCGTCGCTACGTGCGAAGAATGATCGAAAGCAAGCTCGGCTGGCTGGCCGTGTACTCATACCAGGAACTGGGTGAGCACGTGGATCTGCGCCCGATCGGCAGAATCTCGGACTGACGCCGCGTTGCCGTGAGCCGCATCGATTCCGCCGACATCCGCCCACCGTCGAACCAGGACGACCCGCCGCCGCTGCCCGGCCGCGGGTTCGACTATGCGGCGCTGCTGGCCAGGCGCCGCACGGTCGTGAGGCCCGTGTCCGACGCGCCGCGGGCAGCGCGCTCGCGAGACGATCGAGACGCCGCGCCCGATACGGCCGTACCGCTGCCCGGCACCTTTTCGTCCCTGCCAATCGAGTACGAGACAGCCGATTCCGAGTTGCATCTGACGCCCACGGAGCTGCTCGAATGCCGGGCGGTCGGCACCCGCATCGCGAGTGCCGCCGCCCCAATTGCGTCGGTCGCGCTGCAGGCGCAGCGCGATCGCCTCCGATTGCTCGATTTGCTGTCGCGCGAGATCGCCGCGTTCTGTTCCGATGGCGCTGTCGCAACCAGCGGGCAATGGGAAGCCCACATCGTGCTGAGCGACCGGATTCTCGCTTCCACCGAGCTGCAGTTGTCCCTTTCGCATTTCGACCTGCAGCTTCGGTTCGATGCCAAGGATCTCGAGGCCCGGCAGCTACTCTTGGTCCACAGTACGGCGCTCGAGCAAGCACTCGATACCGTGTTGCGCGCATGGGGACAACCGAAACGCGTCCGCATCACGGTGTGGTAGCCGGGCTCGAACCAGTCCTTCGAGCGCGGCGTCCATCGGCGCGCCGCTCGCAGGCATCACGACATTGCCCGACACGGGATGAAATTGATTCGGCATTCGATTACTGTGGGCCGCGGTACGCCGCTTGCGGTCACCCGGCTCGACCCCGCGTGTGCGCACGCGTCGCGCCGGCTGTTCGACGCGCGCTTGCCGGCATTTCTGCAAGGCACGCTCGGCATCGACGATTTCCGCTGCGAATTCGCGACCGGCGCGCCGGATCACGCCGACCCGGCTGTCGCTGAATTGCGGTTCGACACGCCCGCCGGTCCGGCAAGCGCACACCTGCTGATCGATCTCGAGCAATACCCGGCGCTGTCGATCTGCGCGTGGTCGGTGGAACAGGCAGCCGACGGGCGCACCGGCGCGGACCTGACGCTGCGTAACGCCGTCGCCAACGTGCTGTGCGGTCCCCTGCTGGATTGTCTTGCCACACTCGGCCTGAAACGCGTGCAGGTCGTTGCGGTACGGCGCGGCGTGTTGCAGGGTGCGCGCCCGCAAGACGTGACCGTCGCGCTGTCGCTCGCGCTGCACGGCCGGCGGCACGACGTCGTCGCCCGGTTGCCGGGCCGCTGCGTCGAATGGCTGGACGCTTGCCTGTCCCGCACCGCACGCCCCGCGCGTTTCGGTACGGCACTGCGTCTGCCCGGCAGTCTCGTGCTCGGCACCAAGCGGCTGTCCGTCGACGCGTTGCGGAGCCTGCGAAGCGGCGACATCCTGCTGCGCGCACTCGATGCAGCGTGGCTGCAAGCGATGCATGACGCACCGGACGGCGCGCAACGTCACGTCGCGTTTGCGTCGTGGGGCAACGCCGGACTCATGCACTGCCGCGTTGCCGTGGCGTTGCACGCTCGAACGATCACTCTACTGAAGGAACCCGTGATGACCGAAAGTACCGAGCCGGGCATGCCAGAGCCCGGGCACGACACCGACGAACATGCCGTTGAAGTCGGCGAACTCGAACTGCCGGTGCAGTTCGTCGCCGATACCGTCGCACTGACGATCGACGAGCTGTCGTCCCTGGCACCCGGCTATGTCATCGAGCTGCCCACCGCGATCACCGAGCTGACCCTCAAGCTGATCGCCCACGGCCAGGTGATCGGCCACGGCGAACTGGTCGGCATCGGCGAGCACGTCGGCGTCCGCATCCTCCGCATGGCGCACGAGCATGGTTCAGTACAGTGATCTTTCCGGCTTGATGCTGATCATCCTCGCGATCGGCCTCGTGCCGTTCGTCGCGATGGTGGTGACCTCGTATGCGAAAGTGGTCGTCGTGCTCGGGCTGCTGCGCAACGCGCTGGGTGTGCAGCAGGTGCCGCCCAACATGGTGCTGAACGGCATCGCGATCCTGGTGTCGGTCTACGTGATGGCGCCCATCGGCATGACGGCGGCCAAGACGCTGAGCAGCCAGCCGATGGCGGCACAATCGTCCCAGGCCGTGTTGCAGGCCGCCGAAGCGGCGCGCGAGCCCTTTCGCCAGTTCCTGATCAAGCACACGCAGGAGCGCGAGAAACGCTTCTTCCTGCGCTCCGCGTCGATCGTGTGGCCGAAGGAGGCGGCTCAAGCGCTGCGCGAGACCGACCTGATCGTGCTCGCGCCCGCGTTCACGCTGACCGAGCTGACCGACGCGTTCAAGATCGGCTTCCTGCTGTATGTGACGTTCATCGTGATCGACCTGATCATCGCCAACGTGCTGCTGTCGATGGGGCTCAACCAGGTGTCGCCCACGAACGTTGCGATCCCGTTCAAGCTGCTGCTGTTCGTCGTGATGGACGGATGGTCCACGCTGATTCACGGGCTCGTGCTGACCTACAAGTAACCGGAGCCAATATGGACGTCGATTCGCTCGTCCGTGCCGCCACCCAGGGCATGGTGCTGTGCCTCACCGTCTCGTTGCCGTTCGTGATCGCGGCCGCCGTGGTCGGCCTCGCCGTGTCGTTCGTCCAGGCGGTCACGTCGCTGCAGGACCAGACACTGCCATTCGCGGTCAAACTGATCGCCGTGACGATCGTGCTGGTGATCGCTGCACCGCTGTCCTGCGCGGCGGTCCTGCAGTTCGCGAACGAAATGATGCGGATCGCGTTTCCGCTCTGATCCTGGGGGCCGGCATGACACGCATCACGCACCGCTTCACGCCGATTGCCCAGCAAGCGGCGACACGCAAACGGCCGGCCGGCGCGCAGCGTACGACTGCCGCGAAATTCGCGGTGCTCTATCGCGGTACGCGTTTCGCACCGGGCGGCGCACCGTCTCAAGCGTGCGCCGCGCAGACGCAGCGCACGAAAGGCATGATGGCGCGACTCGCGCGCCGGCGCCGCTTCGCGCGCGGCAGGCGCTCCGCAATGGCAGCAGGCGATGCGGAGGGCGCGGACGCCGCGGATGCCCTGCAGGAATTCGAGGTCGTCAGTGAAGAACGCGAACACCATTACGGCGGCGGTCGCGGGCGTGAAGATTCGCATGACGGACAGAAGGACGCATCCGACGTGACACCCGCCGTCACGTTTAAGGCCGAGGGACGCCGGCCCGTCATCGCCCCGACTGCGCATCGCCATGAGCATGAGCTGCCGCCGGTCGACCCGGCTGCCGATCCATTGACGCTGCGCGACCAATACACGCGCGAGCTGCTCGACTTGCTGACCGATTCGAACGCGCAGCCCGACGCCCGGCGCGCCGCGCGCATACACGCTTGGTCGGCACGCTGGCTGGGCCTGCAGCAAGCCGGCGTGGCACTGCCCGAATCCAGTCTCGAGATGTTGCGCGCGCACGCCGTACCGCGACCGAACGATGCGAACGGCACGCCCAGGCTGCCGGACTCGGCACGCCACTTCAATCTGCTGGCCGGTTTGCTGCTGCGTCAGTTCGACCGTCCGCGAACGCCGCGCCAGTGCGCATGCGCACTGGATACGCTGCGCGTGCTCCAGCGATAGTCATGGCGGCCGGCACGAACGTCCGCACGGCAAGTACCGGTCACGCACCTCGCGGCACGCGCCGGCACCGATACTTCGCTCAAAGCGCGAAGTGTTCGCATTCCGCATCGATACTGCACGTTCGCCATCTATATTTACCCGGTAATCGGCAATTCGTGAGCGGCAGAAACGACGACACGGATTCCACATGCAACCCTGAGATCACCAGCCTCGTGATGAAACAGCTACGAATACTGACGGGATTCCACGCCGGCGCGACGCTGCAGCTTGCGCCGGGGCGGCATGCGGTTCACGGCGGCGCCGATGCCGACATTCGCCTGATGGACTGGAAGTCCGCCGACGTGATGCTTGACATCGATACTTCGGGGGTCGTGCGCGCGACCACGTATGCGGACGTCCCGGCCGAGCCCCCGGTCGCAGAAAAAAGCAGCAACGCAATCGTAGTACCGGCCGGCGAAACGGTGATCCTCGTGGATTTCGCTCCGATGCAGTTCGGCGACACGATCCTGTGCATCGGGCCGGACGACGTGACGTGGCCATCGGATCTCGATCTGTTGGCGACGCTGCTGATCCGGCCCGTCGACGTCGAACGCAAAAAGCGCTGGCGCTACTATGGCGCGCTCGGCACCTGCGTCGTGCTCGGGACCGTCGCGGGCGCAGCCGTCCTGCTCACCACCGCGCCCGCTAGCGAAGCCGCGTTGCGCCACGGCCCCGCCTATCGGACGACGCGCATCCAGGAGGCGCTTGCGGCAGCACACATGACCGAGCTTCAGGTACGCACGGTCGGCAATACGAGCGTCGTCACAGGCATGGTCCCCAACCTGTCCGACGATCAACTCGTGAAATCAACACTCGCGAAGATCGCGCCGAGGGACATCGTGCGCAGCTACGACGTCGCGCAAAATGCGGTGCACAGCATCGAGGATTCGCTCGGCATCGCGGGCGTGCACGTCAAGTATCTCGGCAACGGCGACTTCGCGATCACCGGCGCCGTCGACAGCAAGGACGCCGTCGACAAGGCCGTCACGCGCCTGCGTGCCGACCTAGATTCGAACATCCGCCGGCTCGACGTCCAGGTCACGGAGAATCCGGGCCACGCCGCGCCGGTGACCGGCCAGTTCTCGGAGATCGTGTCATCCGACTCCGTGCAGTACACGCAGACACCGGATGGCGTCAAACACATCTACGCCGTGGAGGTTCCCGCCGATGCCGCGCCGGCATCCGGCGCGACGGACGTGGCGGCGTCGTCTGTCGATGACGACACGACCGCACGCAGCGCCACGTCGCCGAACAGAATGCCGGCGTCTCCGTCCACATCGGCCGGATCCACCCCTCCCATACCGAACTCGTGATTTTCCGTGGACTCGCAACAGGACCAGTGACATGTACGATCCGATCGCACCTTATGCAAAGCAGTTCGACAGCCTCTCGTCGCTCGTCAAGGATCCCAATGCGGCACCGACGATCGAGCACATCCGGCACGCGCTCTTCGACGTTGCAGAGAACGTGAACAACGCAGCGCCGGGTTCCGAGGCCGACAATCGAAATCGTGCGACGCTCTATCGCGGCCTGCTTGCAGCAGCGCGCGTGATCCAGCAGATCCGGCGCATGTAGTCGTTTCAATTCTGCTCGATGGCGGCGATCGTCCGCATGAGGGCAGGTTATCCGCAGCATCACTAATCAAGGAGAAACATCATGGCAGCACCACTAGCAATGGGTGGATCGACAGGAGCAGCAACGGCAGCCATCGAACAAGCGACAGCAGCAAACACTGCCATGACGGCGGCAAACGTCCAATCGCAAGCGGTCCTCGGGGCAAATGCTGCCGTGTCGTCTGCCGCCACGACGGCCACCAATTCGATCAAATCCGCTTGCGAAGGAATGGAAAAGGCCTCGTCGAAGTGATGGCCCGATCCTGATGTCGCATGGCATCACCTACGCCGGCACGGTCCGACGCACCGAGCGTCGCCGTGCCGGCCTCTGTATTTGCCGGTTGTCGCCTTCATGCTCATGAGCGATCCCCGCTATCTCGATCTCGTCGCGGAGTTCTGCGAGGTCGTCGGTCTTCACGACATCGAATACATTCAGGAAACAGGGGTAGTCGAGGTCGAGGGGTTCGAGGTGCGCTTCCTGCACGTCGAGCGTGACCAGGATGCGATCTACGCGAACTTCCACTTCGGCGCCGTCACGGCGGGCCGCACCCTGGTCGTTTTCCGGTTGATGTTGGAAGCGAACCTGCTGATCTATGCACAGGATCAGGCGCAACTCGGCGTCGACGCCGACACCGGCTCGATCATCCTGATCATCCGGCTGCCCTTCGATCCGTACTTCGGCGGAGCAGACCTCGCGGACCTGATGTGTCACTATGCTGAGCACGGTCGCTACTGGCGCCAGAACATCATCGAATCGAGCGATGAAATGTTCGAGGGCATCGCATCGGGTGAATTTCTGTGGCTGCGAGCGTGACCCATCAGCCGCGCCGTTCGTCACGCGCGCCGCCCAAAGGGGCGGGCCGCCGCCCTGATGCGACTACGGCCCGATATTCGCCCGCTGAAACAGATTGATCGCACTCCATTCGATCAAGGCGACAAAGCCATCCGGTACCGCAACAACAAACCAGCGCCGATAGACATGCGCGATCGTGCCCGGCTCGCAGGCATGCTGTTCGTGCCAGCCGATGGCACGCCGCACATAGAGCACGCCACCGCCCAGGTTTGCGATGCATTCGTGCAATCCGTATGCCCTGACGTTTGCCAGGACCTCGTTCAGCGGCCGCGTGAAATCGAGCGTGCGGTCGGCATCGGTCGGTTTCGGCCAGTAGTTGCCGTCCGCTTGCGGCGTGCGCGCGGCCCACAATGCATCGAAGCGGTACGCGATCTGCCGCGCCAGCCTGCGCCCGGCCATCTGTACCTTGAGCTGCAGGCTCTCGTGACACTCGTCGGCCGCGAGCGCAAAACGCTCTTGTGCGAGAACGTCGCCTGAATCGAACCCGCTCGAGATGCAATGGCAGGTCACCGCCCATTCCCGGTGGCCATCCTGGATCGCGCGCGTCAGCGGATAAGGACCGCGCGCGTCCGGCAGCGGCGCCGGATGAAAATTGATTGCGTGCCGCACATAGGGCGTCCAGTCCGGGATCTTCCAGCCGTATCCGGCGACGACCAGCACGTCGCAGTCGAGATCGCGCAGCGCACGCAGCGCCGCCTCGTCGATCCGTGACATCTGCAGCGGCAGACGATGGCTCGTCGCATACGAAACGATCTCGGCGTTCGAGTTGACCTGATCGTCGGTGACGAAGCTGAACAGGGACACGGGCGTCCATCCCGCACTCACGAGCGTGTCGAGCACGCCATGAAACATGTCGAAGCCGGCAAGGGCAAAGCGCATGGGTTATCTCCGTCGAGGTGCAGCGTCGGGCCGGCAGGATCGGTGTCGTTACGACAAACTGCACAAGCGATGCCCGAGCGGGCCCGCGTCGCGAATACGCGTCACATCACATATCGCGCGCATGCCGGATCGCGCCAGTAGGTCGCCTGGACGATCCGCTGCTTGTCGAACCGCACCTGGTACTGGCACGTCATGTACGCGGCATCCCCCCCGGTCCGGATTCTGAAGACGTAGTTCCACGCTCGCACGCCGTACGACCCCTCGCTGAAGTGCGGCTCACGAATCAGCAGATACACCTGATTCTCAGTGAGCCCCGGTACGATCTGCCTGAGGTTTTTTACGTCGGCATAGACGCCGCCGATGACCCAGGCCGTGCCCGGATCGGGAAATTCGGGCTCCTCGTTCGCCGACGACTGCGATGCGGTGTTGCAGCCCGCGAGCAGCATGGCGCCCAGCAGCACGATCGGCAGGCTTCGCATTCCATTGATTTTCATGTCGGATAGGCAAGTTGAAAGATTCGGTTGAATAACCACGAGGGCAGTCGCGATCACGTACCGCGCCGCATGCATCCCGCGCGACAGTACAGGCGGCAACGCAAGCCACGGTGGCGCCCACAAGCATTCGCCGGTGCGCGTGTCCGTTGCTCGCCCAGCCATTCGCGCGCCTGCGCGACGAACCGGGCCACGCTCACGACGCCCGCGGCTTCGTTGCCCGATGCCGCGGCCGACGCGTCCGCTTCGCTGCTGCTTGCAATGGCGGTTTCGGAGGAAGACCGGTCCGGCGTCGATATCCCGCTGCGTTCGGCCGTGCTCGCGCCGGTGGCGCGCAGGCCGGGAAATGCGGCGACGTGCTTCGACAACACACGCCCCGCGGTCGACGTTAAAGCTTCGACGCGCCGGGCCGACGCACCGGCAAAACGGGCCATCGTCCGCTTCGCTTCGGTAATCGTGGTTTCCGCTGGACGGATGCGCAGCGGAATACCCCTGTTTGAATCGACAGATGCGCGTGCGCCGGGAGGCGCAGGCGGCAACAGGGTCCGTGCCTGCCTCGCTCGCTGAACGGCATTCGCGGTGAACGCCGGCAGATCAGTCGGCGAGTATTCCAGCGCTGGCATCGGCTCGCCTGCCGTCGCTTCGGGAACAGGCACGACGCTCGGCCGGCTCCCGTCTCCGACGGCAGCCCGTACATCCACCACCGCATTCGGGGTTGCAGGGCCGGGAAACGAAATCGGAGCAAACGATGACGCTTGACCGGGTTCCATCAGGCCTGGCTGCGTCGCGCATGAAGTCGCGGCCTGCTGCTGTGTCGGGGGCGCGAAGCCTGCTACCTCGTTTTCCCCTGTGCTGTCCGGCGTCGTGTCGCCGCCGACGAACGGGACAACGCCAGCCTCGGGCGGCATGCCCGCCATCCCAGCAAGCACGCCGGGCATGACCCGCGTCGGCCATTGCGCGCCGCCCCCGCGCACGCCTGTCGTACCGGGCATGGCCCGGCGCGGCAGCCCCTGCCCCGGCACGTGACCATCCGTGGCCCCGGCCACCTCTCCCTGCCCGGGCCTGCCACCCGCCGCATCCTTCAGTTCCGCGCCGCGCCCATCGATCAGGGTGCGCAGAATCGACATGGCGTCGTCGACACTTCGCCCTGCATCGGCCCGCGCGATGTCGTTTTCGTCATCCCGATCGGTATGTCGGGTGACGGTGTCCGATCGAGAAAGTGGATATGGCTGAGGCATCGCAAGGTACCTGACTATTGCAAGCGCGCGTGGTGTCCTGCAAGCCCGCAGTCGCGGGGGCGCGGATCGGCATTGACTCGCCTGCACATGACAAACGATCACGCATTTCGCCGAACGCACTGCCGGCGGAAGGCATCGAATCGACCAGCCGTCGCCGCTCGCGGATGAGACGGCATCCGGCTAGGCCAACTCGCGATTCATCGCCTCGAGGTAACGACCGTCAAGGAAGCGGCACTCATGCTTGAGCATCCCGTAGAGAATGAAGTCGGTTCGGTCGGATGCGCCTTCACGAATCACGCCTTCGCGCTTGAAACCCAGATGTTCGTCCAGTCTCTGCGCGGCGAGGTTGTCGGCGCGAACGTAGCCGCTGATCCGGTTGCAGCGCAGAAGAATGAACGGAAAGCGGAATGCCGCACAAATGAATCCAGGTGTAATGACATGCGGGGACCCCGACACGGCCACGTGCATCACGATGCTGGGCCCGTTGTAGGCCTGATACAGCACGCCGGCGACCAGTTCCCCGTCCCGCTCCAGACCGATCGCGTCGTCATAAGTCGGATAGCTTTCCTCTCCGGTCAGTGATGCGACAAACCGCATCACATCGTCAGTTCGATCCAGAACGAGTTGTTTCATGCCTGTCGTCTATTTTCCGCAGCCGGGTGTGCCGCGCCTGTCGCGATGCAAGGAACACCCGGCGTCGGCCTCCGTCGTCAGCCCGAACGACGTGTGCGTGTCAGACGATGACCGTCTGGCCGTTCGTGTGGACGGAGCCAGATTGCGAGATCTGCTCGATTTCGCCGGTGGCCTCGAGGTCGTCCTTCTCCCCCTTGCTGCCGCGCAAATCGCCAGCCGACGCGGTCAGTTCGCCCGGGCCGAACGTCTGGCGCCCCGACGGCTGATGTTTGCCGTTCGTCCCGCCTGTCGAGAGAACCGTGGCCGCCTCGCTCTTGCCGCTGTCGAATACGTACTTGGGCTCGCCGTTCACCGTTTCTTTTTTGCCGATGCTCTTGCCACTCTTGTCGTACAGGTTGCCCTTGCTGTCCTCCAGAACCTGGACCGTGCCTTTGTCCGAGCTCAGCTTGACCGGATGGAGCCCCTGGCCATCGGCGCCTCCATTGTTCCGAATGTTCACCGTACCGTTGGGAGAGCGGTCAGACTTCGCGGTAGACGTGTTATCGGCATTACCCTGCGCCGCATCGTCGTCGATATTGATCGTGATGGTTTTCGCAGGCTGGCCTTTGCTTCCGTAAACATCAGGGTTGTACGCGGAGTTGTACGCCTGATCCTTCGGCAGCGAGATCGTGATGCTCTGACCAGCCCCTTGCGAGTCGTCGCCTCCGTTGGCCGAACGTTTGACGATCGCCGCAAACTGACCGGGCTCGGTCGTGAACCCGTTGGTGGCACCGTCTGGCGCGTCGCTCACAGCGGAGCGGTTGGCGTTCGTTGGGGAGAAGTTCGTCGAATCCGGCTGGCTGCTCGTGATGATGTTGATCGTCGTGGACATTTCGGGCACTCCCGTCGTTGAATGGGGTACAGGCTCTGCTTGCATCCTGTCCGGTAATATAGGAGAGCGCCGCCGCCGCGCCGGCGCCAACGCGCATCAACGTGCACAAATACGAAGCCAGGCGTGGTTCGGAAACGGCCTTTTTGGGGTAACACAGACGAGCAGATTCCCGACGCGCATGAGGGTGGCGTTTAGATAAGCAATGCGAATCGGATCGGGGGGATTGACCGCTGCGCTCAGCCCTGACGGGATTGCGGTTCGCCGAGGCCGAGCAGGGTGAGCCAGTGCGGGTGGGATTGACCGGTCATCAGTTCGCGCGGGCTCTTGCCCTGGCGTTCGGCGCGACAGCTACGCACGAAGCGGCGGTGATTCAGGAAGAAGCGCAGCAGCTCGAGATACGGCGCGCCCAGATGGCGGCGTAGGGTGAAGTAGTTGCGTAGTCGCGAATTGAGGTTCTCCACGAGCGAACTGCTGCGAGGCGTGTGCTTCATCGCGTCTGACACGGCGGCGAACACCGCGTGCAATGCCTTGCCCAGCTTCGCGCGCAGACGCCCCCATCCCTGCCAGTACGCAGGCGAGGTGGACGGCTTGCGATGCAGCAGGCATGCAGCGCGCACGGCCTCCTCGGACACGCCACTGGCCTGGGCGATCGCCGCGAGTTTGCGGTCGAGTACGCCGGCGAACGCGAGCAGGTCATCGCGCTGGTTATGCAGGGCCACGCGCAACGGGCAGATGCGCGCGTATCGTGGCGCTCGCGCTCACGCAACTGTTCGACTACGAAGTCGAACAGCTCCTCGCGAACGGACAGCGGCGGCCCGGCCAGCGCGAGGATGTCGTGGCCCAGCCATTGGGCGAGCGTACGGATATCGCACGCCAGGGCCTGCGCCCGCATTTCAGCTTCGCGCGCCCGGCGCAGCCGCCGGCCGTCGTGCCGGGCGCGGCCACGCCTGCCCGGCCGGCTCACCCGCGCCTGGAGCTTCAGGCGTTGCGAGCGCGCCCCCACGGCCAGCCGCTTCAGGGTGTTGGCGAGCGTCTCGCACTGGCGCTGGATATGGAACACATCGCCGTGGCAGGGTGTCTCACCCCAGGCAGCCCGCTGCCCGGCGCGCAGGCCCTGGCCCGCATCGGCAATCGTGTACTCGGATGCGAGCCCCTGCTGCTCGGCATCGAGCAGGCGCACGCCCCACGTGTCACCATCGCGGTGGTCCTCGGCGGCCAGCAGGTAACAGTAGGTCGAATCCGCATCGACGCCGGCCAGCACCGGGCGATCACCGTGGAAGATCTCGTCATGCAGGCCCACGCGAATGCCCGAGAGGTCCTGCTCCCGGTTGATCGCCCCGGCCTGCTGCGCGACAGCGTGCAGCACCTCAGCACGCTGCCCACGCCGACCGTCACGCCCAGCAGATCGCGCATAAACTCAACCACGCCGCGATACGAACTGCGGCAGATCAGCGGTAGCCCGACCATCACCTGGCGCAGCCAGGTCCGGGTAACCGGCAACTGGAACAGCACCTCGTCATCGGCTACGGCTGAACAGAACGCGTCATCGAGCGCCTCGCTCGCCTTGTCCTTTTGCGCGTAGACGAACTTGCGACTCACCCCGAGCCGCGCAGACAGTTCGCTTATGGGCTCCTGACCTTGCCCCTGTTTCACGAATCCCATAGTCGAGGCGATCAGGCCGCTTGCCCGCGCTGACCGGCGGCCCAATTCTTCTCGAACCTCATAGGGCTGACGTAGCCTAATGTGAAATACAGTCGGCGGGAATTGTAAAACCAAGCCAGTCGACGATTTCATTTGTCGCAGCACGCCGTGTCGCGAAGTGCAATCGTGCGACCTTCAGCGAACCCCACAGGCTTTCGGTCGGCGCGGCCTTTGACGTGAGCCATCTGCCCCTTCTCTCCAAAAACCTTCGACTTCGCCATTGACGTAGACTAGGTCGCACTCCTTTTCGTTCGTCTATTATCCGTCGGTGAGTTTCAGAGATAGACTACGGCATTTTAATTTATCATTGCTAGGATTTTAGTCGATATAAAAAATGATCAAATTTTTAGATTGGGCCGCTACGGGCGCAGTAGCTTGATGTGTCGGTTGTGTTAGCCGCATTTAAACCAACCCACTCAACGATTCCCGATGCGGTTCATTTCCGGTACGTATCGTTCGCTTTCACAATCTGAAAATCAGACTTATCTTCGCTCCCCGTGCCGGCGATGCTTCGCTGATGGTGACCGTTCCGCCATGTGCCCGCACTATTTCTTTGGCGATGGTCAGACCAAGTCCGCTACCCTCTGCTTCCGAAGCCCGAAAAAACGGTTCGAACACGCGCTCGCGCAGTGCCACTGGAATGCCCGGACCTTCGTCGATGACGCTGACGTGAAGGGTACTATCTGTGAGCTTTGCCTCGATGGTTACCCGCGTGCCGTTGGGCGAATATCGGATCGCGTTGTCGATAAGATTGGACACCGCCGCAGACAACAGCGATTCGCTCCCTTTGATGACAAGCGCGTCGCCGAACGATACGGCTAGTTCAATATCTCGACGGCTCGCCACCAATGCAAGCTTCTCCACAGCGCGCGTGATCAGGTTTTCGAAGTCCACAGCTTCGCTCTCGAACGCCGCGTAATCGGCCGATTCTGCTTGGGCGAGCATCAGAAGCTGGTTGATCAATGTGACCATCGCGCGGTTGCTGTGATGCATTGCCCCCAGTGTTTTCCGCACATCTTCGAGGCTATGCTGGCGGCGCGCATACTGAAGTTGCGATCCGAGCACCGAGAGCGGCGTGCGAATCTGGTGGGCGGCGTCGGCGATGAAGCGCCGCTGCGTTGAGGTCTGCCGCTCAATCATGTCAAGCGATGCGTTGAAGGCCGCGACCAGTGGCCGTAACTCGACATGAAGATTGGAGGAGTCGATTCTGGCACGGCTTTGCAAAGGGTGCGCATTAAGCGCGATGGCTAGTCTATTGAGCGGCCTGAGTTCGTGTGCCAGGCCAGCGCAGATCAACACAATTGCGACGGCGATGCTGCCGAGAATGTACGCGCCCTGTGGCTTCCAGAGCGAGGCGATCAACGCATCTCGCGCCGTCAGGGTCCGCCCCACTGACACCAGCAATTTGATGGTTCGGCCATCATCGTACATCGGCCGTTCGAGCGATACAGCGCGGATCGGCAAATCGGCCACTTTTGCGTCATACCACTGTAGCGACCCGGTCAAGCGCTTGCTCGGGAAATCCGAAGTGCCGGCGATCACCGCTCCACCCTCAATTTCGACGCGATAGAACACCTGATCGCCCTCGGGTGTGCCGACGATCTGGATCGTGCTCGGTGAGACAGACGCGACCAGGCTATCCCCGCTCCAGCGCACATCGGCGGCCAGCACACGCGCCGCCGCCAACAACGCCTCATCTTGGAGCAGATCGGCGGTGCGCCGAGCATTCGCGTGCATGACCCACGCGGCGATCAGGCCAAACGCCGTCATTGGCAAGATAAGCCAAAGCAGTAGCCGCACGCGTAGGCTAAGTTTGTGGCTCTTCATGTTCAAGCAGGTACCCGAGCCCGCGCAGCGTGATAATTGCGGCCGTACTCTTCTCAATCTTTTTTCTGAGCCGCGAGATATAGATTTCGATCGCGTCACCGCTCGGCGGCGCATCACCGTCGTCGATGGCTTCGGCCAGCACCGTCTTCGATACCGTGCGGCCCGTCTGCAGGATTAGCGCTTCGAGCACCGCATGCTCGCGTGGCGTGAGCGACAGCGCGTCATCCCCGACAAAGAACTGCCGTCGGTCCATATCGTAGAGCAATGTTCCGCAGCGGATGCGATTTGAGCGCACCGGCGCGTGGCGCCGTGCCAGCGCTTTGATACGCGCGATCAGCTCGCGATCGTCAAAGGGTTTGACAACGTAATCGTCCGCGCCGTCGCTAAGACAGATGACCTTCTCGCCGATATCACCTGTTGCGGTCAGAACCAGCACTGGCGTGTCATTCGCGTTTTCTCGCATGCACCGCAGGATCGCCTTTCCCGATGTTCCTGGAAGATTAAGGTCGAGCAGCACCACGTCGTAGCGCGTGCCAGCGAGCGTCGCTTCGGCGGCCTCGCCATCGAGTACATGATTGACGATGAAGCCATCGTCGATCAGCGTCCTGGTAAGCCAGTGGGCGAGTTGGCGGTTGTCTTCGATGAGAAGAAGTTTCATTGCTCGGGAGCGCTTTGCCACCTGTATCCGTTGCGGGCCTCGCGCGAGCGATAAAGCACCAGTGTCGCCACCGCGCCGCATAGGGCAGCCGCGCCCATCCAGGCGCCTGGGGCGGCCTTGTTGCCAGTCAAATGGATCAACGTCGTCGAGATGGCGGGTGTGAAGCCGCCCACTAGCGTGGCGAGGCTATAGGCCATCGAAAAGCCCGTCGTACGCACGTCCGCGGGCATCAACTCGGCGAGCGCGACGACCATTGCGCCGTTATAGCATGCATATAGCACAGAGAGCCACAATTGCACCAGCAGCAAGCGCTCGAACGACGGCGCGGCGACGAGCCACTGCATCACCGGATAGGAGGTCAGCATAGTCAGAGCAGCAAATACCAGCAGAATTGGCGGACGACCGACGCGATCCGATACCGCACCGGAAATTGGCAGCCAGATCAAATTTGACACACCCACGCACACTGTGACAATGAGCGAATCGATCGAAGACAGATGTAGCACTGCCTTGCCGAAGGTCGGCGTATAGGTCGTAATCAAATAAAACGACGTCGTGGTCATGACGACTAGCCCCATGCCCGCGACGATCAACCCAGCGTTCTGCACCATCGACATCATGATCTCGCGCATGCGCGGATGATGCTTGCGCGCGGCAAATTCATCTGTCTCGCGCAGTGTGCGGCGAATCAGGAACAGGAACGGCACGATCAGGCAGCCGATCAAAAACGGAATGCGCCAGCCCCACGCACTCACATCCGCCGGCGGAAGCGTTTGGTTGAGCACCACGCCAAGCGACGCGGCGAAGATCACAGCAACCTGCTGGCTGCCTGATTGCCATGAGCAAAAGAAGCCTCGCTTGCCAGGCGTCGCGATTTCCGCGAGATATACTGAGACGCTGCCCAGTTCGACCCCCGCCGAGAAGCCTTGCAACAAGCGCCCGAGCAACACGACCACGGGGGCCGCGTACCCGATCGACGCATAGCCCGGCACGAACGCCACGCACGCGGTGCCAATGGCCATCAGCGTCAACGACAGTATCAGACCCTTGCGTCGCCCATACCGGTCAACGTACGCGCCGAGTACAAGCGCACCCACCGGACGCATGACGAAACCCGCGCCGAACACAGATAACGCGAGCAGCAGAGAAACGAATTCGTTTTCCGCGGGAAAAAACGTGTGTGCGATGGCGCTCGCGTAATAGGCGTAAACGGTGAAGTCGTACATCTCCAGGAAATTACCGCTGACGACGCGGAAAACCGCGCGAAACGATGATTCAGAACGACGGTGAGTTTCGGGTGTCATGGAGGTCCCCTGAGACCGGAAGGGCGAGTCGCGTCACCGGCGAGACGTCGTGCCGCCGGATATGAAAAAAGCTTCGGAAAGTCTCGCCGTCTAGCCGATGTCCATTACGGCCTTGCCGAACTGGCGTCGTTCCTCGAGCGCGGCATGCGCTTCCTCGACGTTGTCCAGCGTATAGCGACCGTTAACCTCGACACGTAGCGCGCCTTGCTCGATGGCGGCGAATACGTCGTCGGCGCGCAGTTGGACGGTGACGGCATCGGCAAGGTGATCGGCTAGGCGCGGGCGTGTCAAGAACAACGAGCCTGCCTCGCCGAGTTCGTAGGGGTCAAGATCGCACATCGGACCGGTCACCGAGCCGTAATTGACGACCAACCCGCGCACGCGTGTCGCGCGGAAGCTGTCGCGCAAGGTGGTCTTGCCGACCGCATCGAACACCACGTCGACACCTCGACCATCGGTCAGGTCGCGAATGCGATCCGCGAATGCCCCGTTCTCGTAGGCCAGCACATGATCCGCGCCGCGCGTGCGCGCGATGGCCGCCTTCTCGGCCGTGCTGGTCGTCGCAAACACCTTGGCGCCGCGCCGCTTTGCCAACTGCACCAGCAATTGGCCTATGCCACCCGACGCCGCATGCACGAGACAGGTCATGCCCGCCTCGAGTTTCGCAACGTCTTCCAGCAAATAGTGCGCCGTCGAACCCTGAAAGATCGCCGCGGCCGCGACGTCATAAGCGATGCCGTCGGGTATTCGCGCAAGCCGCGCTGCCGGCACCACCGCGTAGTCGGCGTATGCACCCCACGAAATGCACCACGCGACCCGATCGCCCGTGCGGCATGACGAGACGCTAGGCCCGACCTCGACGACCTCGCCCGCGCCCTCCATACCGAGCGTGCACGGAATTCGCACGGGATAGGTGCGTGAATCGCGGTACTTGCCCTGCCGAGTATGAACGTCCATAAAGTTGATGCCTGCCGTGACGACACGCACGAGTACTTCACCTGGCCCCGGTTTCGGAATATCGATCTCGACGCGGCGCAGCACTTCTGGACCGCCGTACTTGTGAATCTGGATGGCCCGCATGAGCACGTCTCCTGAATTTTTAAGATAGTTAAGCTTTGGGAACGTGACTCACTTGTTACGGCACGTCCGCGACGAAGCGGTCAGTCCAGGTGCGTGCCAGGTCGACATGTCTTCGCGATACATCGGCATCGACTTCTGCAAGAATCGCGAGCACGGTCGACGGCGCATCGACGGGCATTCGACCTGTCGGCGAGAAGGTCGGCTTCATGACTGCCAACGCCTGCAGATAGACAGACGGGTCGCCGCCCTTGAGCGACGCTGGCATCGCGGCCGCGATGTCCTGTTCATTGTGAGTCTGGATGAAACGCAAAGCAGTCAGTACTGCGCGCACGAGACGGGCCGTCTCATCAGGATGAGAATCGATCCACTCGCGGCGCAAGTAGATGCACGCCCCCACGAATGAACCGCCTAGCTGCGCGCGCGTGTCTGACATGCTGCGCAGATCAAGGAGCGGCCGCACCGCGCCGCGCATCAGGAGGCGGGTCGCGGTCGGCTCCTCCGTCATGCCTGCATCGATGTCACCCGAGGAGAGCGCCTGCTCGAAGGCCCCCTCGGTAGCAAGCGGCACAACGACGTAGGCGTCAGAAGCCACGCCTGCGCGCGTTGCCAGGTACCGCGTCAGGAAGTAGGTCGATGAACCAAAGCCGGTCACGCCGAGCCTACGTCCTTTCGCATTGGCCATCGACTGCATGGCGCTTGTGCTGTGGGCCAGTTCGACGAGACCTGCCGATTGCCCCAGTACGATCACAGATTGCACGTCCATGCCGCGGCTCTGCAGCCCGATGGTATGGTCGTAGTAGCCGACCGCGCCCTGAATTGCGCCCGCGACGAGTTCTGTGGAGGTATCAATGCCCGCTGGTGACGAGAGCACGCGGACATCCAGCCCTTCCTTGCGGAAATAGCCAAGTTGGTCCGCGAGCATTACCGGCAGATAGATCAACTTGGCGGTGCCGCCTGTCATGAGCCAGATCGGCTGTGCGTAACTCGCCTGCGCCGCGCACAGCGCAAACATACAGACGAGCGCACGGGCGAGCGACGATCTATCAGCTGCCATCGAACATCTCCTGAAGATCCGGGTAAATGCCTGCCGTGGTAGGCATCGCGATGTCAGAAAGTATAAAAAACTGTCCCCTTCTGTATGCTTTCCGCAAGCGCGTTGTTTTCTAAGTAGTTTCCCGATGCAATCGTCGCCAACCCTGCGGATCGAGTGAGATCTCAGACCGCGGGGGTGAATTGGCGCGGCGGTGTCGACTCGTGGAGGAGACAAGCAACTCTTGCTGGTTTTGCGCAGACGGCGAACCCCAACTGGCAACTCATTGCCGACTGCCGAGCCAAGATTTACGGGAGGGCGAGTATGAGAATGAATGCGTCATTCGAAAGTCGCCTCCGATGTGAGGACGAATGTCGCTGATTGGCTATGCACGATGCTCGACGGACAGACAGGATTTGACGGCCCAGCAACGGGCGCTCGCGGAACTGGGCGTTGCCCCGGATCGCATCTATATGGATCGCGGTCCGACCGGCACCCATCGTGCGCGTCCGAGGCTGAATAAGGCGCTGGCTGCCGTGCGGCGGGGCGATACACTCGTGGTGCCGAAGCTTGACCGGGTGGCACGTTCGGTGCCGGATGCACGAGATATCGCTGATTCACTCGTCGCGCGAGGCGTGAAGCTGGCTGTTGGTGGACGTGTGTACGACCCGACCGACCCGATGGGCAAGATGTTCTTCAATATCCTGGCGACCTTCGCGGAGTTCGAGGCCGATCTGATCCGCCTGTGCACCCGCGAGGGAATGGCCATCGCGCGCGCGAAGGGAAAGCTTCGGGGCAAGCAACCGAAGCTGTCCGTCAAGCAGCAGAAGGAACTGCGCCGGATGCACGACAGCGCAACCACTCGATCAGTGATCTGGCGGAACTGTTTTCGGTGTCACGTCCAGGAGAAATACCGAGGGAACCTCATAGTGCCTCGCATAGCGGATCCTATTTTCGCTTGAATGCAATATATGAAGCATGTTTGCGAGTACAAGTGAGCGTCTTTTGCCAATGTATGCAGTCTTGCGAGTATTCCCAACATGTCAGATCAGCGCGTCTCTGGAAATCCTTCCGGTCAGTGGCACAACTATTCCGAATTGGCACCCTCGCAGACCGGCAACGATTCTGTACCATCCTCTAGACTGCGTACCAGCGCCAGCCGGTTCAGCAATCTCGCCCCTGTTCGGCTAGCCGTTCAGCACCCGGCAACGCTTCAACCGGGCATGGTAAGTGGATCGTCTGCCGCGTGGCTCCACGCATATCGAGACTCCTGCGATCCCGGTGAGCGAGCGCTGGCGGCGGCGGTCATATCGGGCATTCAGAACGGATCGTTAACCTTGGGCAACCCCGCGTCGCAATGGACCACACGTGCACAATATGGGCAACGGCTAGAAACGAGTCAGGGCGCCGCCTCGCTCGTCGTCAATTTCAGGACACGCGCCGACGGACGTTTCGATCTTGTCTCAGCAGGCATGCGAGATTCAGCGAACCCAGGCAGGAAGGTAACCATTGCTGCACCCCGGAACGCCAGCACCTCGGGACAGGCGCAACCGGTCCTGACTCTGACACCGTTGCCACCTTCCGCCCCGCCGTCAGCCCAAACACCGCAGTTTCCTGTCCAGCATTCCGCAACCCCGGTGGTTAGTCCGTTTTCTCTACCATTACAACCCGAGGATGCGCCGCGTGCGTTTTCCCCACCGATCAGCCGTGGCATTACGCAGATCGTGAACGGACTGACACGCTGGGACCGGCAGGCGGCACGCACCCAGATAGAAACCAAACTGCGCTCCATGCCTGAGAACGAACAACAAATCTTTCTCATGCACTTGAAAACGCAACTTTCCGGAAAGGCGAGTGGTGCAAAGCCAGCCATCATCCAGAACTGGGCCGCGACAGGCTCAGTCGCCCCTGCCATGGCAAGGCCCGACATGCGGTCTGATCGCATGCGCGAACTGCAGAATGCGCTTGCAGCTCAATGCAAGATTCCCGCCTTTCGGGAACCTCTTGATGAAATACTTGGCATGCTGCCCTACGCTGAGAGGCACACAGCATCGTATATCACTATATCCAGGGACAACAATTACAATAGCCTCTTGTACCGTCGTGTTTTTCGCGACAGCCGGGGACCGGTGGCTGCGATGAACGATATCCGCGACTTGATCGCTCCACTTGACGAACAGCAACGCTACCAAGCGATCAAGGATTGGGTTCCTCGATAATTGAAACTTTTCGCCGTGGGGTTCTTTTTGCGATATGGCGATAGGTAATCGGGGCTGCTTGCGCAGCCTGTTCGCGAAGACGGTGGAACACGAGGCACGCGAACAAGACGTACGCCGATTAAAGCGGAACACGAATTCGCCCGGTTAGTGTTCTAAGAGACGGTTTCATAAAGGCTGTTCGGCGCGCCGGAGGGTATTCCAGCAGATCAGGCCGCAACCGAGTTTGAGGAACGCGCCGTGAATGTCAGCACGGCGCTCGAAACGAATACGGAGACGACGGAAGTGATGCAGCCAGGCATGCGTGCGCTCGACGACCCAGCGATATTTGCCAAGGCCGCTGCCATGTTCGGTACGGCGCTTGGCGATCACCGGCTCGATACCGCGATCGCGCAACGCGCGTCGATGTCGCTCGGAGTCGTAACCGCGATCGGCGTAGA
>NZ_NKFK01000010.1:0-124560 GCF_002223365.1 Burkholderia sp. AU6039 | reverse complement strand
TCATCGCGCACGTAGACCCACAGGCGTCCTGTCTTTGTGCGACCGTTGCCGGGCGCCAGCACTGGCAGCGGCGTGTCGTCCCCGTGAACCTTGCCGCCGGCTAACGTGTATAGGCGGACGGTGTCGAGCAGCGGTGCAAGCAGCGCCGTGATGCTCCCCATCCAATACCCCATCGCACCCGGATCGATCTCGACGCCGTCGCGCGCGTACATGACTGCCTGGCGATGCGACGGGATGTGGTACGCGAACTTCGACACGGCGATGTGCGCGAGCAGCGCCGGACCCGGGATGCCACGATCGATCGGTCGACTCGGTGCCGCGGCCTGCACGATGCGATCGCAGCATGCGCAGGCCAGCTTCGGACGGCGGTGGCGAATCACGCGGAAGTGCGCCCGGACGTATTCGAGCTGTTCCGCGACGTCTTCGCCCAGCGGTTTGAGTTGCCCGCCGCAATCGGGGCAGTCATCATCGGCGGGCAGATGGATGCGCTCTTCGCGCTCAAGGTGATCCGGCAACGGCTTGCGGCCCACACCTTCGCGACTCGGCCGGTTCACTGCAGCAGCCGTGGCCATATCGGCCGAGCCTTCATCGGCCTGCAGGTCTTCCAGCCGCAATTCAAGCTGTTCGATCTGGCGATCCAGCTTCTCCGATTTCCGGCCAAACTGCATCCGGCGCAGCTTGGCGATCATCAGCTTCAGATGTTCGATCTCGATCGCGCGCGACGAGAGCTGCTCGCGCAAATTGGCGACCATCGCCTTCAGCGCGTCAATATCGTCGGGGAGATCGGCGGGAGCAGCAGACATGCAGTGAGCTTACACGACGCCACCTACAAGCTCTCCACGCGTAATGAACGTTTACAATGCGCTTCTCGGGCGCGCTGCATCGATCGGCTGCCGCCAATCGAAACCTTCGAGCAAGAGCGCGAGCTGAGCGGTCGTCAGCGCAACAACACCGGCATCGGCGCGCGGCCACGCGAAACGTCCTTTCTCGAGGCGCTTCGAGAGCAGGCACAGGCCACCGTCGCACCACCACAAGCACTTCAGCAAGTCGCCGCGCTTACCCCGGAACACGAACACATGCCCGCTGTAGGGATCCTTCTCCAGCACGGTTTGTACCTTCGCGGCCAACGAGTTGAAGCCGGAACGCATGTCCGTGACGCCCGCCGAGATCCAGATTCGCGTGTTCGGCGGGATCACTTTAGACAGTCTCGTAAATACTGCTCGGCGAACTCCTGCGACACACCGCGGATACGAATACGTCGTTTGCCGACCTCGATCTCGATTTCACATCCCGGCGGCATCGCCGGGCTCGCCGACATATCCAGCGTTTGTGCCAGAGCGTGGTTTGGGACGTCTTTCGCTGGCAGATCGACCACCTCAACAGGCAGCAGCGCGACGTTTGGTATCGACGCTGCACGTTGCGCATCTAGCAAGCTTCTTCGCCACTGCGCGACCATATTGGCGTTCAAGCCATGCGCACGGGCTACCTCGGCAATCGGGCGATTCGGATCGTTCGCTTCTGCAGCAACCGCTTCCCGAAACTCCTTCGTGTAGTTCCTCGATCCCGGTTGTCTTCCATGCACCACTGGCTTCATCAATCTGATTCCCGTTACATCTGATGGGAATCAGATTGCCTGTGCCGCGCCCTCATGAACAGACGGTACGTGTCGAGCGCTTACGCATGTTTCACGCTGACTGGGTTAGGCGGACGTAGCCGGCGCGCGCAAGGCGGCGATGCGCACACCCATACCGCACGCGTGCGAGCGGTCGCAGGAACGATGGTCGACCGGCATCGTGTCGTGCACGATCGCGAATGTATTGCTCGAGATTGCGTTCGGCCGGTGCCAGCGAGGCGCGGCGCATGGCGACGCGATGACGATAGTCGGAAGCGAGCGTCAGCGCGCGAGCGGCAATTCGGTAAGCGCGGCGGTCGAGCGTGTCTAGCGCGGCGTAGCCATCCCATTCGCCGCGATCGGTGAGGTTCACGTTCCGATTCGCGCGCGCGACCTCGATCTGTAGGTCGCGGTAGCGGTTCAGCAGCGCGTGGTCGCGATGATAGTCGCCGGTCGGCACTGCATCGGGCAACGGAGGCAGGTCGAAGATAAACGGACCTGCGTCCGGGCGGTTGTCGTTGTTACGCTCGATCTGGTCGTGAAGATCGTAGACGTACTGCTCGAGCCGGGTTGCGTTATCACGAGCCGCATCCATCCGCGCGGTCGCCAGTTCGCGGCGACGCTGCAACCAGCGGGCAACACCCCCTCCGGCGATGAAGCCGGCGATCGGCTTGCCAAACTCTTCGGCATATTTCCAAACATCTTGTAAGTCCGGCATGGCCATCGGTCTTCCCTTCGACGGTGATAGAACGCATTATTGACTGCCGTTGCCGAGATCCACCTCGGCCCGGAACGCCTCGAGCGTCGGCACTTCGCGGCCGGCCGCCCCTCCCTCTGCGCCACCGGCGTGCGCGTCACACGGCAAGCTGCCGGGTTTCAGGCGCAGCAGATGCGGCGCGTCACGCGCACGTCGGTCCCCGGCACGCCGTAGTGCGCATGCAGCGTCGCTTCGTCGAGCCCTTCGAGGTACGCGCGGTACAACGCGAAGTGGGCCGGGTCAGCCGCAGCGTCGCGGGCGGGTGAAGCACGCACGTCACTGGCCTCCTGCAGACGCCGGGCGCAGCCACGCGCAGCGCCGCACGGCAGCGCCGACTGCGATGCTGCAGGTGATCAGCGTCGCGGCGCTGGCCAGCAGATGGGCGAGCACTACAGCGACCGTGTCGTGCGTGGTCGGCCATTCCGACACTTTCCAGGCGAGATCGAAGTTGAGCCAGACGAGCCCGCCGATCAGCGCGATGAACGCGCCTGGTACGCGCAGCGCGAGATGGCTCCAGTGATCCGGGCGCGCGAGCCACCAGCCGATCACGAACAGCCCGGCCGGCACCACCAACGGGCCGGTTCGGCCGTAAATCAATGACCACGTGAACGTAACCGCGGCGCTGGCGATCAGGACGAACAGCAGGTTCTTCCCCCAGCGCGGGAAGCCTGGTTCGCTGCCGCGCGTCGCGCAAAACACGTAGTAGTAAAACTGCAGGGCCCCGACGCCGACGGCCGCCATGCCGATTCCGCTCAACGCATGCTCGAGCACCGACACCGCATCGGCGAATTTCAGCGCCTCGCGTATCGCACGACGGACGGCCAACACGTGGGGGTCGCCGGCGCGAGCCGCCGCGCGCTCCCAGTTGCCCCACAAGAACAGCCGCCAGCCGAGCGAGAACGCGGCGGCCGTGAGGACCAGATGCCACCCGGCGCGCAGTTTTCCGGGGAGATCCGCTGCAGCGATTCGTCGACGCAGGCGATGGGCGAAGGGGCACGGCTCAATCGTGCTCATCGGGAATCCTCAATCGAACGCATGCTGGAGCGGCACGGCATAGCGCCGCTCGACGCCGGCGGCCCATTCGCTGACTTCCACGCTGCGGGTATCGCGCAACTCGCCCTCGAGGCTGCTGGCGATGTAGCAGTTGAACCGCAGCCGATCCCGAGGCTTTCGCGCACGAAGCCGAGCAGAAACGAGTAGCCGCCGTCGCGGACCACCAGGAACGCATCGATGCGCACATCCGGCATCGTGTCGGCGTGGCGCAAGGTCACGAAGAACCCGGTCTCGCGCAAAAACAGTTCGTGGGTATAGCCGCGCTCGGCCGCGAGCAAGAGCGCCGCGTACGCGGTGGGTGCGGGGCATCCGTCGCCGGTGGTCGCTTCGTCCATGAGACTCCTGGTTGTTCGGTTACCGGTCGCGGCGCGCGTGCGCTGCCAGCGCCGCGCGCAGGTTCGATTCGGTCTGCGCGAGCCGGCGCTGCAGCGCGTGCTGCTGATCGACCACGACGGCGAACGCGTCCTCGCTCGCCTCGAGCTCGTGCGCGGCGTCGACGTCGCGTGCGCGCCGCGCGGCGATCGCCAGCGTGTCGCGCAGCGTCGCAAGCGTGCGGCGCGTGACCCGCACGTCGGTGCCCGGCGCGCCGTAGTGCGCGTGCAAGGTCGCCTCGTCGAGCCCCTCCAGATACGCGCGGTACAGCGCGAAGTGGGCAGGCGTCAGACGCAACGGCGACCGGGACGGATCCTTGCGCATGTCAGCCGCGCGACGTGGTCGTCAGCCACCGCGGATCGTGCAGCGCCTCCGGCAATTCCCGCATCAATCGCGCTTTCAGGTCAGGAATCAGTTCCACCGTACCAGTCGTGTCCACACAGTGCTGCTTGATTTTGCCAAACTCGCGCTGCAGGCGATCGAGGCAATCGCGCGACAGAGTCGAGGCCGGCGCCTTGATTTGCGTCCGGATCTCGTTCGCCAGTTCGCCGGCGACCAGGCCGTAAAGGATCGCGCGCTGCGCCTCTAGCTGATTCAGATCCAGCGCGTCCGGCCATTCCTCCGTGGCCACCGCATCGATCCAGGCGCGGCTCTCCGCAAGCACCGTCGGTAGCTCGAGGCAATGCGACAGAATATTGATCGGTAGCATCGCGCGATCGCCGAGGAGCGATGCATCGAATGCCAGTTCTGTCCACGCGGTTCGCGGCGGGGCCGTCTCCCCCTGCTGCTCAGCCAAATACTCGACAATCCGCTCAGCGACCGCGTCGAGCTGGGCCACAGCGTGGCGAGCGAACGCTTCGAGCACCAACGCGGTCTCGAGTTGAGCGGGCGCGCGTAGTTCGGCTTGCTTTATGCGCTCGCGCCTCCAGGCGAGGTGCTGGGTCACCACGGACGTCAGCGCATTGACCGCGGCGCCGATCACCGCGCTCGACGCGCCGACGACCCACCAATTCACGGTGGGGGCCTGCGCCACGACTTTGGCGACCTCGGACGCCGCCATTGCTACTTCGGATGCCGCCATAAGCTAATCTCATTCGGCTTAGTTATCGCCCGTTAGCGATCGACCATCGCGTCAGGCGGGGAATGCACGAACTTCAGTTCAATGCGTCACGCGGGGTGTCGCCCTGGGACGATACCCAACCGGGCGAGATCTCACCGAGCTGCGCCCGATAGACCGTTGGCAGGATTTCCACCGCGCCGATTGTCATCCGCTTGGGAATTTCGCCATTCAGGGTGACAAGGGCGCGGATCGGAATGGCATCGTTCCGGGAAAAGCTCCGCACTCCCAATTCACTGTACTTGCGGTCCGGACCGTCACCGCTCCAGAGGCCGAAGCTGCAATGAATCTGGATGCGACCATGCGCCGTTCCCTGCACGGAAACGGTAACCGAGTGCTCCCCGTAGTCCACTGCTTCGAATTGGCCGGCAGCGACTTCAGGTGGGGGCAGCTCGACGCGCTGGACAGTGACTACCTCTCTCGAACTGAACCTGATCAGAGATTGGGCCTCGACTTGCACTTTGATCGCACCGTTCGCGCTCCGTACCGCTTCGAGTAGCGCGGAGGCCAGATCGAGCGGTCCGCCCGCCATCGAAAGCTCCGCGAGACGCCGCGCGGCAAACCGTGCGGTCTCGTCCTGGAACGCGCTGAGCACGTCGCTCAAGTCTGGCGTCCAGTAAAGCCGCGCCGATCCCGCACAGAAGCGTTGCCAGTCCCCGTCGCTCGACACCACCAGAATTCCGGTCGAGTGCTCGTCGGCCCAGTCTTCGAGCGCGAGCAAGGCTGCGGCGTCGGGAAATTCGTGCTTTTTGCCCCCCGCGTCGGCAAACGGCGGTTGTGCGGCGAAATACCGGTCGAACAGCGTGCGCACGTCGACGCGTGCCGCGACGTCGAGCACCGTCGCGTCCGCGCGCTCGCGCCAACGCGTCAGCCGCGCGGCGGCTGCCGCGGCCGGCTCGACCGCTTGCGCGGCGGTCTCCCGCAATTGCGCGATGGTCTCGATCGGCAATACGTCCGCCAGCGCCGGCGCGCGGCTCGCGCGCAGCAACGCGGTGCGGGCGTCGGCCGCATCACGCGTGAGATGCGCGATGAGCTCGCGCTGCACCACATCCGGGATCAAGACCCGCACATTCGGGCTGGACCGGAACTGCTCGACCCGTCGCAGCAGGCCGTCCTCGAGGCGCCGCAGTTGCGCGTCGAAGATCGAGGTATCCAGCGCAATCGCCTTGATTTGCTTGGCTTCGATCAGGTCGTGGATCCGTGGGTCCATGGCGGTTTCCTGGCGGTGAGGGTCGGGCGGCCGGCGACGTCGAGGCGTGCGGTGCAATACAGAAAGCGTAACGGGCCGCACGGCGATGGTCGTGCGCGGCGCGCGGGGCGATGGCGCCCGTCCCCTGCCCGGCCGCGCCGGCCCACGGTCTGACGAAAGTGTCGCCGAGAAAGGCCGATCTGGCAAAAAATGTCCCATCTGATAAGAACAATTATCAGATGTGGCACTTTTGCGCCCAAACTGTGTTGTACGCCGGGCCGGCCGCGCCCCCGGGGCCTCGCGAGCGGCAAGGTCTGCCGTGTACCTGCCACCCGCCTTGTTTAAACCCCGCTTAAGCGATCTGGCCGTATATTCTGTTCCCGCCACCACACGTTCCTTCCGGAGTTTTCGTGCTCGACGCTACGCTTGAAACGAACCCATCTCTCTACTGGCTCCACATCCCGATCACCGCCCCCCGCGGGGACCTGCTGGGCCCCGATCACGCGCGAGTCTCCATCCTCGGCAAGCCGGCGCGCCTGCACACCCGAGAAGCGTTCCCACAAAAGCATGCGGCCGTCAGCTCGACGGCCGTGCACCAGTGGCTACTCTTCGACCCAATGACGGAGGCCGAGGCCGAAAACGTCTTCGAAGAATTTTGCGCGCGATTGCCGGCTTTATCGCTGCGTATGAGTGCTGCCTTCCGAATCGGCACGTTCAAGAAACTGCAAAAGGTCTATGGGGAACTTCACCAGGGCCCGATTCCGACGCTGATTCCGGCGGAACACACTCCTAGCGCCAATTGGGCTGAGTTGTCGATCAGTAACGAAAAGCAAGGTTGGGCAGATTGGTTGGACACATGCCCTGCCGTCAAAGATCACCGGCTCCTTGCGGCCCTCGATCTCTACGTCAGCGCGAAAGACGACGCAATGCTTCGTTCACAGTTCTTGACCTACCTCACCATCCTCGATTCGCTGGCACCGTCCTGGAGTCGCCCGCCGTCCGTGGTCCAATGGATCGATCGGCGACTCCAGGACCGAGTAGTGCGCGCCGATACCGGGTTGGGCAGTGCACTCCGGAATCTCAAGAAGGTGTCGCACGGAAAAGCGGTGCGCGAATTGGTTGAGCGCGCGGCAAAAGCCAATGGGCTAGACGCGCAGACAATGGCCGCGATGAAAAAGTCCGCAGGCGATTTGTACACGGTGCGCTCCAACCTGTCTCACGCCGGCAATACCGATGTACCTGATGTTAAGGCCGCGCGTGACCTGGTCGAACTCGTCCTCGATCAGGCCCTAATCGACCCGACCATTCTTGATGTCAAAGATGAAAAGGACGCGCGCCGGCGCGTCGCTCCTCGTTCTGCTCGTCAAGCGATCCGGCGCGAGGCCGGATCTCTGCCGCGCTCCGAGTATGGGCACAGAACTCCGGCACAACCTCAACGACACGCGAAAAAGCAACGCCGCCCCGGTCCATGAGCACCGTCCGCGGGATACGAGCTGTCAGGCGGGGCAGCCACCGAGACCCGCTCTCCCTGACGACTTGATGACGTCACAACGATCAACTGGAGCTAAGCTGTCTGCTTCAGTTCCTCGAGAAATGCCTTGAGCGGGTCGGCATCATTGCGCCGCAGTCCCTCGCGCGCGATCGCATAGCTATGCTCGGCGCGGATAAAAAACTCCTGCGGACTTCCGAGTGTGGGGATGCGCCCGAAAGCAGCGAGCAATGCGGTCAGCACCGACTTCAGATATGCCTCGAGGTTCGCGCACAACAGCGCAATATTGACCATCCTGCCCGCACTGTGAACGATGTCGCAGCGGGCGCGCCACACCCGTTGCAGGTGCCAGCGCAACCCTTGTTCGGACTTGTCGAGAAAGGCGCTCATTGCCTGCGGTGCGTCAAGAAAGCCGATAAACTGATCGAAGCGCATCTGCGCAAACGGCGCCTCCTGTAGGCGATCGCGAATCGTTCTGCGATGAACCGGCTGGGCGAGCACGTCATAGAGCTGCCCAATGCTCAACTCTTTCAGTGGGATCGGTTGGCCGCCGGCCGGATCGATGAGTTCGATAGAATGCTCGAGCAAAACCTCTCGATAGGCGCCTAGGTGGTTGGATATTGAGGCCCCCATCAGAACAGGCGTCAGACTTGACTCGACGGCTGCGCCGATCGAGCCGACTCCACCGGCCCCCTTCGCGAGCTGCTCCAAGCCCGTCCACCAGTTGACAAGCTTGTTCTCGAAGTTGGTTGTATCCGCACCGGTCCGATACAGACGGAAGGCAGAAAGTACCCGATCACGGCCTTCTTGCGAAAAACGTTCTCCGGTCACCAAACGGCTGACACTTTCGGCGAACCGATGCAACTCTTCGCGGCTAACAGCTGCTCGAGGATTTGGTACCACCTTCGGGATCGGCAGTACGCGCCAAGAACCGCCGCCCGCGCGGGAGACGGCAAAGTCATCGGAGACGTTGATATTTGCGTGGTCGTATTCGAAGCGAACGAGATCGAGCACCCGATTGATCTGCTCGTGTAGCAGTTGACCGGCGGCACGCATGTCGACCGCCTCAATCTCGCCCGTGGCATACAGTCGACGCGGCCTTTCGTTCAGGTTCCGCATCCCAGTCAGCTCGCGACGAAGCTCACGCACAAACCGAATGTCACCGATCTGGTCCGGGAACGCTTCGACATCAGTGATTCCGTCGATCGCGAAATAGGCTTGCCACGAAGTAATCGGCGACGTGACGATCCTGCGCAATAGATCAAATCGCTGAGCAAATACATATGGCTTGGCAGACGGCTTCACCGGAACCAGGACCTGACGATAGAGCTGGAAGAGACCCTCGAGGCTCTGACCACGGGCGAGTAGGTAACTGAGCAGCGCACCAGTCAGCGAACGAATCTCGTTGAAGCGCTCTGCCTCGACGCGGGCATCAGGTGTCAGCAGTACAGCTTGCAGGCCGGCAAACAGCTCGTCGAGATAGTACGCCTTCAAGAGGGCGGTGTATTCACGCAGATGCGAATCCAGCAAGGCAGCGTACTTGTCAGCCCCGCCCTTCTCGGCATTCGGCCCGTACACCTTTCCGAGCAAAATGCAAATTCCCTGCGTCGATGCCTTGAACCGTGCGCGGAGCAATACCGCCTCGGCTTCTAGGATACCGAGCGCCTCCCTCCCGATCATCGCGCGATCCTCAGCCTTCGCGTGAGCGTAGCTGCACACACGCATCAGTTCTTCCACTATGTTTAGCGCGTGCATCACGCGAACCCGGTGCGAATCGAGCGAATAGGCGTGAGTCATGTTGAACCAGACGGTCACGAACACGTGTTGCTCACGAGTGAGCGGGAAATCGGCGAGTTTGGAATCGTGTTTCATCGCTTTTGAGGGCGTCGTTTTTCGGTGCGGATTCAGGCACCCCGCTTCTTTCACCCCATTTCGATGCGCATTTTTCGGGGCAGTTTTTTACAACCAATTTTTGTTGACCGGGGAACTTGGGCCGCCTATAGTACGTCCCAGTTGCAGATCATCACACAAGCCCGTCGTATTTCCGCCGGCAAGATTACTAAAGGGGTCAGAAGTGTGGGTCTGGGCGGTGTCCCGCTGCATTTTCTGTTCCCCCATCTCTTCCGAAGGGCTCGCCATCCGGCGAGCCCTTCGCGCATCGGATCGCCCCTCTATCAGAGGTGATTCAAGTCAACCAGCAGGCCAGCCGCGCGCATTTCTTTTGCGAGCGCGGCTTTCCAAGCGCCGCCGGCGTCGTAGTCCAGATACTGCACACCACTGAAGTCGGACGGGATTTCGACGTTCCCTCGACGCAATGCACAGACGCGTCCTCGTCCGAGCTTCGCCGCGAAATAGCCGAGTTCGAGGATCACATTCTGGCGCGCGCGGGGGTTGAGGTCATCCACAGCGGCTGCAGACACCCCACCCTTGTCGTCAGGGGTGAGCAGCACCACGGCGAATGTAGCCGTGCCAGCCTCCCGCTCAAACTTCTCGATGATCGTGGCGCCCCGACCGGCCTGCTCGTCGAGAATTACACCTTCGAGACCGAGCTTGGCAAGAAGCGCCTGCACTTCGAATTTCGCCGCCTGATCGTGACCGTGCACAATGAACACACGGGATGGAGTGGCGACCGGCGCCACGCCGGAGAACCCGATCGGTAAATCGACGCCAACTTGACGGGACGCAGTCGCCGCCATGGCCACACGTGCCGCTTCGGCACCGGCCGCCGCCCGCGCGAGTTCCCGGCCCAACGGGGTGGAAAAGCCACTCGCAGGACGTACAGCGCGCACATCGGGCTGACGAACAATCAGATGGTTACGTTCCAGCACGCTGTACAGGTCGACGTGTTTGACGGACCAATGGGTGCAGCCGAGATCCCCAAAACCGCGCGTACTGATATCCAACGCGTCGGCAAGCTCGAGCAACGTCTTCTGCGGAATCGGCGGAACGTTCGGATCCGCCTCGAAATGCAGGTAATAGTTGTCGCTACGGTGCTCGACCTTCGTGATACGTCCGACGATCGCAGGAATCTTCGAGTCTCCCTTCCCTTCGCAGGCGAACACCGCCGGAAACGACTTGAGGCTCATTTCGACCGCATCGTTCATCGGGAATCGCGCCGCGACCGTCTCTACCGATCGGTAGTGGAATCGCCCCTTCGGCGTTGCGCCTTCGCCCCGGTCCCAATGGCCGTCCTCTCCGGACACGATCAGGTTGTAATAGTCATTCGGCCGCATGACAGCTAACTCCCCCGGTGCATGGCGGCAGTCGCGACACGCGACCGCTAACCCGACGATTCTCGCACGCCGAGCTGTCAGCGTCTGGCGATTCCGGGGCACCGAAATGGAGCGCCTGTAACGTGTCCAGAAATGAAGGGTAACATAGCCCTTACTATGTTACCCTTCACTTTATTGGCCGATTCGCCCAGTTTCTGAGCGAACCTGGCGCTCACGCTTGTCTGGCAAGGCTCGCCGGCAGGTCGACGACCACCGGGGATGCGGTGTTGCCCTCGCCGTCCGTCCGCCTCGGACGAAGTCAAAGACGAGCGGACGCCGCTGCGCCCCAGGACACGTATCAAACAACACAGTTACCGTATTTCCTCGAAGCCACCCATGACGACCGCCGACGATCCAGACGTGCTCGATGTCGAGTTCCGCGAACTGCCGGCCACGCCGCGGCGCACGACCACGCCGGTCGCGCGTCGCAAGTCGCGCTCGCGCGCAGCCCGTCGCGAGGCCGCCGCCGAGCGCCGAATCGGCCTGCAGCACCTCGCCTTCTTCCGCGGCTATCTGGAAGGACTGGACCTTGCCGAGCTGGCCGACCAGTACCTCGAATTCGGCCGCGACGCGCGCAAGGCCGCTGCGACCCGCACCTGGCTGGTCACCGCCTTCGTCGCCGCAGCCCGCAAGCGCCAGGACTTCGCGACCGCGCGGCTGCTCGCGATCCGGCCGGCCGCCCTCGCCGCGACGCCGGCGACCGACGCGCCGGCGCAGGCAATTCCGTCGCTGGAGGACTTCGCCGCCGAGCACGATCCGGAGGGCTTTTACACCGAGAAAGAGCTGCTCGACCTGTTCGCCGCCCGGCATGCCGGCACGGACACCGACGCCGGCGCGGCCCTGCGTCGGCAGCAGCGCAACGCCCGCCTGCGCGCGCGCCAGATGGCGGCACTCGACGCGCTCGCGCGCCTGGTGGTCGAGGACCCGCGCCCCGAGCATCACGTGCTCGGCTGGTTCGACACCGCCGTCGCGCTCCGTCTGGCCGACGTCGGCCTTACCACGATCGGCAAGCTGGTCGAGACGATCAACGCGCTTGGCTACCGCTGGTACCGCCGCGTGCCACGCTTGGGCGAAGTCGGCGCGCGCCGCATCACCGCATGGCTCGCCCACTACGGCGACGTCGCCGGCCTGCAACTGGCCCCCGGCGTGCACACCCACCCGTCAGAATCCACCCTGCCCGGGCAACGGCTTGCCGCGGCCGGCCCCGTCACCGCGATCGTGCCGCTCGAGCGCTTCTTGCTGCCGCCCGAGCTGGACGGCTCGCACGGCACCCACCGCAATCGGGTCAAGAACAACAGCCGCGCCAACAACGACCGCGAGGCGATCGAATTCTGGCTCGCCGACTACGAGAACCCGCATACGCGCCAGCGCTATCGCACCGAAGCCGAGCGGCTGCTGCTCTGGGCGATCTTCGTGAAGCGCAAAGCGCTGTCGAGCCTCGACACGGACGATGCGCGCGACTACATCAACGGCTTCCTGACCGATCCTCAGCCTGCGAGCCAATGGGTCATGACCGGCACCGCGCATCGCGGTGATCTGGGCTGGAGGCCGTTCCGCGGGCCGTTATCGGTCAAGAGCCGGCAGGACGCGCTGTCCGCGCTCAAGAAATTCTTCGGTGAGCTGGTCGACGCTCAGTACCTGGATCACAACGCGTTCGCGAAGGTTCGCGTGTTCACCGGGGCGACGCACGACGCCGCCGGCAACGAACGACGCGTGGCCGCGAAGTCGCGCCTGCAGATCGAGCGCGGCTTGACCTCCGACGCCTGGCGCTTCGCGATGCGCGTGCTCGACGCGATGCCGGACACGGCCGCGGCAACGCGCATGCGCTTCGTGCTGAGCTTCGCGTACAGCACGGGGCTGCGACGCGCCGAGTTATGCGGCGCCTTCACGGACGATGTGCAG
Organism: Burkholderia sp. AU6039; assembly: GCF_002223365.1. Taxonomy (NCBI): domain Bacteria; kingdom Pseudomonadati; phylum Pseudomonadota; class Betaproteobacteria; order Burkholderiales; family Burkholderiaceae; genus Burkholderia; species Burkholderia sp. AU6039. The sequence continues at coordinate 111,797 of NZ_NKFK01000010.1, read as the reverse complement.
GAGCGCTACGCCGGGCCGGAATTGGGGACGATCCGATTGCTGCGCGTGGTCGGCAAGCGCGCAAAGGAACGCTTCGTGCCGCTGGTGCCGGCGGTGTTGGACTTGATGGGCGACTATCTGGAATCCCGCGGCCTGCCGCGCGACCCCCTCGCCTGCCCTGCCACCACTCCGTTGATCCCGGCGCTGCTGTCGAATGCCGAGATCGGCAAGATCCGGCGCGCGGCGCAAGCCAGCAAAACCGATCCGGCGCCTGAGCTCGCGGCGCGCGCGCGGCAAACCGGCCCGATCCATCCGATTCAACTTTATAAGGCGGTTAGGCAGTTTTTCGCGATGGCAACTGCCGCGGCCCTGCGCGAGGACTCGCCCCATGCGCGGGCCTTCAGCGCGGCCAGCCCGCACTGGCTGCGACACACGTTCGTGTCGCATGCGCTGGTCAATGGCATGAGCCTCGAGAGCGCGCGAAATTTTGCCGGTCACGATTCGCTCGACACCACATCGATCTACGCGACTGCGGAGCTTGGCCGCCAATACCGTGAGGCCGAAACCTTCCTTAGATTAGCTACAGCTTAGCGCGGCTCGGGTCATCAAAATCGATTGATGGCGAATCGCCCTAGAATCGGAAGTATCTGCGACGCCAATATTGCTGTTTTGACCGCCAGTCGGAACGCGCTCGACGAAACATCATCAACGGTGGCGATGACGACCCACCTTCGACTTCTCCAAGATTAAGTCGGAGTTAACTCCGTGGGAGTTATCGAACTACCAGATGATCTACGACTTCCGTCCTTACAGGCCAATGATCCCGCAGATAATCCTGGACATTGCGACGGAGTGTACGCTGCGGCCATTTGCGGGCGGATAGCGTAAAGTCAGTATATAAGGAAATCGAAGCTTTGGATCCCACAATCCGAAAACGACGAGATATCAGTCGGCGCTCCATCCTCTTCGCCGGTGAAACGGTTCGTGATTGCTTCCGTCGTGCAAGCTGGTCGCAGTTTCAACGTAAAAACTGGATCTGCCAGCATTCGCTATCACGCTCAGCATACGAGCCGGTTGACCAATGTCTGTAACTGCTTGGCCCGGTCAGTTTCCATGTAGAAACTGCCCCCGTGAGCATCAGATTAGATGTCTCCGAGGGGCATCACCGGCAGCATCGACCGCAGTTTCTACGTAGAAACTAGATCTGCGGCCATCGGGCGTCACGCCCAGGACGCGCGCGTTGGAGATTTATCCCGACGTCTGCAATTACTTGGACGACTCAGTTTCCATACAGAAACTGAACGTCTTCCGAGCATCCAAAAAGAACGCTCCGATGCGCCGCTCCGAGGGTACCGACCGCAAAAAGTTGCCTTCGAGCCCGCCGTACGCGACCGCAGTTTCTACGTAGAAACTGCCCGCTGCGCCGCTAGGACGTGAGGTCAAAAACTGCGCACGATTCAAAGAGGTCGGACAAGAGAATGCCAATTACCCCGTTTGCGATCGATTCGCGACCCGTCCGCCGCACTGTTAAGCCGCCAAAGGTGCTGCGGGCGATACCCCAAGTTTCTACGTAGAAACCACTCTTGGGAAGTACGCCACTCTACAAGTTTCGGTTGATCTGTCGCGCCGGAGCCTAGAATTTCTCATAATCGTGTCGTTTTTCTTGATGTTTTTCGGATGGCATCCTAATATCCCTGGCAGCCCGCTTGGCGAGCAGTTTCTACGTAGAAACTGCTCCTGTCCGAGCACCGAGTGCATAAGGAGAACGCATGGCCGCGAAAATTATTGCCGTCTTCAACCAGAAAGGAGGGTCGGGGAAAACAACGACCTCGACCAATATCGCGGGTGCCTTCGGCCTGCGAGGCTACCGAACCATGCTCGTCGACTTGGACGAGCAGGGCACCGCGACACTCTCAGTCGGCGCGGCCCCAGATGATCGACCGTACCCGGCAGCTATTTCGAACCTAGCGCTAAGTCCCAGGCCGGATCGGGAGATTGCAAAGTACGTGAATGACTATGATTTTATTGTCATCGACTGTCCGCCCGCCATTAAATCGGCTGCGCCCTCTGTTGCCCTTCTTATTTCCGATCTGGGACTGATTCCCATCGCAGCGTCGGGCGGCAACCTATGGGCGGTTCAAGAGGCAAAAAAATTAGGTATGGAGGCCCAGATCCGTAACCCCGATCTCAAGCTTCGTTCATTCGCAAACATGAACCAGAACGTCACGATCGTGAAGCAGATCTTTGAGGCTGCAGCCGGGGACGATGAGCTTCCCATGCTGAAAACGAAGCTCGGCTTCCGCACCGCGTACAAGGAAGCAGAGGTATCTGGCGCTACTGTCCTCCAACTCCGCTCGGCCAAGGCCGCCCACAAAGAACTAAATGATCTTGTCGACGAAATTCTTGAAGTTCTGGAGGTGCGTGCATGAGCAAGAAAGACTTCTCTGCGGCGCTTAATGCCGGTGTAAAGCGCGACCAGACAATGCGAGAGACGGCGACACCTTCGAGGTTCGACCGCGTTGATGAAGCATTGAGCGGCCGAAGCAGCCTATTGGATCAGCCCAACGAGAATGTCGCTGCCCCGACAAGATCGGCTGCAGAAGCGTATTTGGCAAGTCTGGAGCAAGCAGGGAAGGTGCAGGCGCGGTATATAACAATGCCAATAAGCCATATCGACGATAACCCGCTCAACAGTCGCACTATCTACAAAGAAGAGCTCATCGCCGCGCGCGCAGCCTCAATGGCCCGAGATGGCCAACTCGTCCCCGTGCTTGCCGGACGCCACCCCGACTTTCCGGATCGCGCAATCTTGATCGACGGCCAGTTCCGAAAGCTTGGTGCGCTCCGGAATCGCTCCGAGACGTTGGATGTGAAGCTTCTCGAAGGCCTGGACCCGATAGATTTCTACCGCCTTGCTCGAGCAGCAAACAACGAGCGCGAGCAGGAAACAATTTTGGACGTCGCACTCGGGTACAAGAAGCTCCTCGATCAGGGTCATGCAAAATCGAATGACGAGCTGGCGGTCTTGGTGGAGGAAGGCAAATCCAAGGTCAGCAAAATTCTCGCGCTTCTGGATCTGCCGCAGTCAGTCCTGGACGTGATCGGTTCGCATCCCAAACAATTCGGCCTATCAACTAGCTACGAGCTCACCCTGTTCCTCAAGGCATCGGACGAGAAGCGCACCTTGGCATTTGCCGAGCGCATTCGTGACGAGGAATTGCCGTTTCAGAAGGTGAAGGCTATACGCGAAAGTCTCGAGAATGGCCGGGCCCCAAGGAAGTCCCTTTCGCGACAGTACAAGGTGTCAACAGTTGAAGGGGCCGAGATCGGTGCGATCAAGGAATGGGGCGACGGGAAGGTCCGTCTGGACCTCGCTCTGGGTTCGGCCGAAAAAGCCGAGGCATACGTTGCGGCCTTCAAAAAGCTCCTTGCCGAAGACGGCCACCAACTGAAGTAGGGATGTGCGATACCCAGGTGTGTCCGCCGGGTAGGCAACACAGCTAGAGTGGCATTCATCCCGTGCCGTATTACAAGCAATGTAGCGCGACGGAACTACTGCGAGACCGTCGCGCTTCAACTTCCGGCAGTTGCCGCTGCACTTGGTTCTTCGAAGGGCAACTCGCCATCCAGCGCTAGGCGGCTTTGCGGATTCTGGATGAACTTAAAATCGAGCGAATTCACAGCGCGCCCGAGCTTCACCGGTGTCCAGGAAATTACAAGGTCCGCCTTTGCGTTCAGCTCGTTCACTGCGGTTTCAATCACGCGGCGCTTGATGTCGGCAAAGCGGTACGTCGCCGGGATTTCAAGCACGTGCCGGAAATCTTCCAAAGTGATCAGGAGCCTGCCCCGATCCCGCTCTCGCATCAACAGTTCGAGGAGTCGCCATGAGTAAAGTGACTGTAACCCTCGGGCAAACTCAAGTTGATACGAGACGAAACGCCGCTGCAACATGAAGATATGGGGGGTTAAATCCGGCGAGAAGGAAACTTCTGCCCATCCTTCTCGTTCGTGGTAAACCGCCTTCCACACCCAATTCAGTACCACCTTCCTCGGGCCATCCATATACGTCAGTTGACGCTTTTGAAGACTCGCACAGCCTTCCTTCAGTCCCTCATACGCAGCGGTTGCTTGCTTTTCGCCCGACCGCGGAGCAAGTGCTGCAAGGGCGGCAAACTCGTCGGCTCGAACACGAACACTCACATAGCCGTTACCCTTACCATGCAAGTACGGTGACTTCTTGCTGTCTATGCATCGCAGTGCCGCCATCATGACTCGCTTCTCGTTAAGGGTCAGACCTTGCTGAGCATTGACCAGTGCTCGGCTCATGGCAACAGTCCCCCGCACTCGGCCATCACCGTCCAGAGGAGGTTCGTCCAAGGGCGCGATCTGGAAAGGTTCAAGCTCAACGATCTCGACCTGGGCAGGCTCGGACTGGTTTTTTGCCTTTTTGTTCACAAAGGTGACCTTCAGCGGAGAGTGTCACAATTATAAGGTGACATGCGCAGGGTGCAAGTCACCGTTGTGGATAACGGTCGAAATTTGTCACTGCCAGCCCGCTTTGCGTCTACTTAGGGTCGGATTGCGTCACCGTCAGCCCGGGAGACGTCACAGTTTCTCGACTGTGACGTCCCGCGAAGCCATAACTGACAAGCCTGTGCGGGAAGGGGCACAGCGTTTACAAAAGGTTTTACAAACGGTTCTACAAACTGTCTTACAAAGAGCCCCGTTTGAAAGTTGTTCCTATACAACAAAATCCCCCCACACCGACTTGCAGCGCATGCCGCACCGCTGAAAAGTGACATTTTCCGACCTCAAAGCCTTTGCAGCGCCTTGAATCCACAGCCGCTTCGCCACAGAGAAGGGTTTGCCAGCGCAAAAAGTGACGCTTTCCGACCCGACCAGCCAAAACGTACTAAGTACTCACTCACCTTTTGCCGAGGTGGTCCCTTTCCCAACGACGGGTCAGACTGCCAGGTCGGAAAACGTCACCTTTGCGGCAGATTATGAGGGGCAGTCTGATGACCCCGGACGGTTCATCGTCGAAGAAGCCATCACGGCAGGTCGGAAAAAGTCATAGAAAGCACGGGACCTTGGGTCGGAAAACGTCACTCTTCGCGCGAACGCTAGCGGAGGAAATAGGATTAGAGCTTCGACCGTAGGTCGAAATATGTCACTTCTCAAAACAACTAGCGGGTCGGAATTTGTCACCATCAGTTTCGACCTCAGGTCGGATCGTGTCACCTTTTCGAACAACGTGCCGGGTCGGGAAACGTCACTTTTGAGGTTTGGACTCAGAAGGTCGGAAAATGTCACTGTTCGCGGTAAGTCAGCGGGTCGGAATTCGTCACCTTTAGGTGACTGTAGCGGTGGGTCGGAATATGTCACCTCTCGATAGACCTCGGGTCGGAAAACGTCACCATTGCATTGCGATGACTTATTTCGACCTGGCAGTCTGCCGAAAGGACTAGGCCGGATAATGTCACCGATCGTGTGGCAACTTCCTCGAGGTCGGAATTTGTCACCCGATCGGCAAGTACCGTCAGCGTCTGCGAGGAAGGACCGACGGAAGGAGAGCGTTCAGCAGATCCTGCAGTAGGGGAAGATGGGGAACCACGAGGTCGATTTGAGGCACATCGATTCTGAGATGCCTGCCGTTTGGCCCAAGCGACAATCGAAGTTCAACACCGTCTCGGGCTTGGACTACGCCCGTAGACAGTATCGATATCACTTTCGATGGAGCAATGTTGGGCGGCACGGATAGAGCCCTTCGCGTGACAAGATCCTTACCGACTTCCCGGATCAGTTTCGTAGCGATTTCTGCTGTCCGGTACGAGACTTGACATGGCCCGCCGAACGAGGCGACCACTTCGGGTGGAAGCAAAGAGGCTTGGATAGACCGTGTGACAATTGCCTTCGACACGTTGAAGTCCACAGCCAGCGTTGCTTGACTCGGCCAGAGCCGCCGATCCAACTGCACCCGATAGAACGTGCCCAGCACAACGGGTGGAGAGCCAGCCCTGCGGAGATCCTCATGTCGCGCGATCGCGGCCAGGCGATCGCGGGGGATGCCTGCTTTCTCAGCGGCCGAACTATTACACGAATTGGAACAGGTCATAGGAGTCAACGATCGTTGATCGTCATTGTTGTTGTTTCTGAGAAATGTCCCTCAACCGGTTGAGGGGCGCATCTGGATTCCTCGAACGAGGACTGGGTCGAGAATCGTGCAAAAACAATGATTTGCGAATGCCTGCCGTCTCGTCACCACCAGAGTGCTGCGTGCAACGCGTGCAACAACGGCGAACTAATTCTATCGGCGTGTTCATAAACGCAAGACCCAAAAGCTCGTGATTTTCATAGGGCTTTTTGCCCTACGCCCCTCAACCAGTTACGCGCTGTGGCTCCGATTGCCAGCGTTTCCTGGTGTCGCGAAAAGGTCCCTGAAATCACGGCTCTTTTCCCACGTGCCGTTGTCGCCCCGGCTGTTCCAATTGATCCGTCCCAATTGGAACTCCGTGATGCGACTCCCCCGACTCTTTCCCCGTAGCAAGAAGCAGGTCGCCCTGTCGCCGGCGCCCGGCCACTACTCGAACGACGATCCCGAAAAGATCATCTTCGATCAGGGGACGCGTCTGCGAATCGAAGCGAATCACTGGAAGACCTTCTGCTTTGTTCTCGCGATCATCGCCGGTGGTGCGGTGTACACGCGGCAACCGCCGCCGTCGGTTGTGAAGGCCTATGGTGTCTCGTCGGATGCCGGCGGCAATCCGTTGGTCAAGCAACTGGCCGCATACAACCCCGACGACCAGGCGAAGCGCACGGCGATCAAACAGGACGTCGAGCACTGGTTCACGATCGAGCCGGTTCTCACCGACGATATTCGCACCTCCCGCCTCGCCAAGAATATCAACGCCGTCAAAGCCAAGATGGTCGGCAACGCGAAGAACCAATTCGCGTCGTGGATCAGCGACGACAAGCCGTTCGACCAGATCACGACCAATCCGAAGCTGGTCCGTGAGCCGAAGGTCACCAACGTCTCGCTGCTCGAAGATTCGACCGTCGTCGTCGAATTCACGACCTCGACCCGGCAATCGCCCACCGACAAGCCTGTCGATGTCCGGTTCGCGCTGACGATGCGCTACCAGATCATTCCGCCGACCGCGGAAGACGTACTCGGCACGAATCCGTACGGCCTCTACTACCCGTTCTTCACTTTGCAAAAAACAGGCGCATGAAACGACCACGTTCCCTCTTGACCTGGGGCACGCTCGCGTTGATCGCGGCGTCGGCCAATGCGTTCGCCGCAAAGACTGCCGCGAGTCCTGTTTCGCCGATTCCCGGTTTCGATGTCGGCAGCATCATCGGCGACGCGATGAGCCCGGTGAATCCGTACAACTCCGGCGCTGATCCCATCACGATGCCCGGTGACGCGCGCATGGCTGTCTTTCCGTACAGCCGTGATCAAATCTACCGCGTGATGACGGCGCCGCTGAAGCTCACGACGATCGAGCTGGAGCGCGGCGAGAGCCTGATCAGTGAGCCGGCGATGGGCGATTCGGTCCAGTGGGTCATCGATACGGACGGCGCAAACCACGTGTACGTGAAGCCGACGAAGCCCGGTCTCGTCAACACCCTGCATCTGAGCACGAACAAGCGCGAGTACGAGCTGACCCTCGTATCGTCGCCGCTCGGAGGCCTGTTCTATCAGAACGTCCGCTTCAACTACCCGAATTCGCTGATGGCGAAAGTGCGCACGCGCGGGAATGCCGCCGGCGACGATCGCGATGCCGACCATGCTGATCAATCGGATTCTGGGCCGATCGGTGTGCCGCCCGACAAGCTGAACTTCGAATACACCGTCTCCGGCACGAGCTCGCTCAAACCGGAGACCGTCTTCGACGATGGCACGTTCATCTGGATTCGGATGCCGCCGCGTACCCCGTATGCCGTGCCGACCATCAACGATGGTGGCGATATCGTCAGCCCGAACTTCATCCGCCGTGGGCCGTATATCGTCATCCAGCGACTGGCTGACGAAGTGAAGCTCACGCGACCAGGCGAAGAAGTGACGATCACCCGCGGCCGTCGCGGTCTCTTCGGTTTCTGAGGTCGGTATGGCAAAGCAGATCGATCCGAGCAGCCCGGAAGAGAAAGCCTTGTTCAAGGGTAAGGTGCCGCGCAACATCATGATTGCGATCGGCGCGATTGCTGCTCTTGGCATTGGCTCGTTGGGCTTCTACACGCAGACGGTTGAGGCAAACAAGGCGGAGGCCGACGCGCTGAAGGCCAAGCGTGAACGTGCGGCCGAGGCGGTCGACAAGGGCGACCGCGACAAAGCTGACGTCGACAAGATCATCGAGCAGCAGCAGGCCGAAGCACGTCGACGCGCTGCTGAAGCAGCGGCGGCTGCAAGCGCGGCAGCCGCCGCGAGTGCGAAGAAACCGACCCTCTCGGCCGACGCTGTCCTGCCAAGTGCTGGCACCAGCGAACTCAAGGCGGAGAACGACCAGGACACCATCTACGTGTCGCCGATCTTCCGTCCGGGCGTCAAGGTCAAGGACGCCCAGCCGCAGCAGCCGCAACTACCGAACGGCATGATCTCGCCGCAACAGATGCTGCTCCAGCAGGCGGCCGCTCAAGACGCTGCCATGAAAGAAGCGACGGCGCAGGCTGCACTCGCATCACGCGGAGGGCAGGCGGCAGGACCGATGACGACGCAACAACGCGACAACGCATTCATGCACGACGTCGCGCAGCTGAGCGAGGGCGACAAGGATTTCGCGCGAACTGGATTTGTCGGCCAGTCGCACGGCTGCACGCTGTCGCCGCCGGCGAAGATTCCGGTTCTCTCGAACGAAGCGCTCAACTCGGATCGCCCTGGCACCGCGTCGCTGATCGTCGAAAGCGATGTGTACGCGAACAACGGTGACGGGCGTTGCCTCGTGATTCCGTGGGGCACCACGATCGTTGCGCCCTATAGCTCGGACATTCAGCCTGGGCAGGAGTCGATTCTCGTCGCCGGCGCGGAGATGCGGCTGCCGAACGGCAAGCACGTCCCGTTGTACGGCGCACAAGGTGCCGACGGCGATGGCACTGCCGGCTTCAGTGGTGACGTGAACAACCACTTCTTCAAGATTTACTCGACGTCGTTCCTGACTGCCATTCTGGTTCGCGCCTTCAGCAATAGCGATCAGAGCACGACGTCTGGCCCGCTTGGCGTCACCACTGTGGGCAGCACAGGCGGTCAGATCGCGGCGCAAACCGCACAGTCGGTGCTCGATCGTTACAAGAACATCCCGCCGACTATCTCGTCGAAGCCGGGCAAACGGCACTTCATGATGAAGATCAATCGCGACATGGTGCTCGAACCGTACCGGGAGCCGCGATGATCAAGCGCATAGCGTTCGCGGCTGTCGTGGCAATGGCCAGCGCCTACGCACATTCGGCGGTGATCGCGCAGGTGATCAGCCCGGTGAGCATCGTCATCCAGGATGGCGTGACTAGACGCGTCGCGATGCTGCCAGGCAAGCCGGTCTATTACTGCGGCCTCGATGCGTTCGTCGAATGGGCATCGCCATTGATCGGCCAGCCCGTGCACAGCTCTAGCGAAGCGGGCATCGCGGTCACGATCGATGGTCGCGACGTCGCCCTGGACGACCTGTTTATCGACCGCGGTTGGCTCCAACCGCTCGTACTGGATGACGGCGCGCAGGCGGCGCTCGCCGAACGGCGAGGAGGATGGGCCTGCTCCCGCGCGGTCGTGCCGTTCGAACTGCTGCACACCAACGTCGATCCGAAGATCCTCGCCGGCATCGCGCTGAACGAATCGAACTACCGCGGCCGCGCGTGGCCGTGGACCCTGAACGTTGCAGGGCAGGGCTTCTTCTTCAAGTCGCGCGAGGAGGCATACAAGGCGATCGAGACGCTGCTCGCTAGCGGGCGGCTGGATTTCGACGTCGGCCTCATGCAGGTGAATTGGCGATATCACGGCAAGCGCTTCGCGTCGGCGTGGGACGCGCTTGCGCCAGCGACCAATGTCGCTGTTGCCGAGGCGATCCTCACTGAGAACTTCGCGCGGACCGACTCGGTGGCGAAGGCGGTCGCCTATTACCACAGCGCAAATCCCAATCCCGGTCGCTCGTACCTCACGCGGTTCGTTCGACACCTTTCCCTGATCGAGGCAGGCCTGTGAAGCACACGACCAAGTTACTCGCGTGCGCCGCGTCGGCGATCGTGTGTGCAGCCGCATCGGCGGCGAACACCGACCCGTTCGACTTCGACTACGACATCCTCGGTGGCATCTCCGAGCGGCCGGCGCTGATCTTCAACGATGGCTCGAAGACCTATATCCAGCCGCGCGCGGGGCAGGTCATTGTCGCCGAAGGTGGGCATACCGAAGGCCCGTACGTCGTCGTCGAAGGCACGCCGGCGTCGATCACGTACAAGGTCGGTGCCCATTCGGCCACGGCCCGATGGAAGAAGGCGAACACCTTCATCGGCGGCACCGGCGCACTGGCTGCGATGAAGGACGATCAACCGGCCGGATTCGACGGCTTCACCAACCGCTTGGTGTTGATCGGCACGCGCTCCGCGCTCGCGCCGGTTCGCGCGCTTCATGCGTCGATGCCGGTCGGCAACGTCGTCAAGTCGCTCGTTCCGCAGGGCTGGACGGGCTCGGCGCAGAAGGACGTCGACCTGACGACCTCGGAGTCGTTCGCGACGCGCGATGGCGAGAACTGGATGCAGGCGCTCGATCGTTTGATGACGCAAACCGGGCTGTACGCGGACGTCGATTTCGGTGGGCGGCATGTGCGGCTGCATCGCGATGCGCCGAAGTCGGCGGCGTTGAACTATGCGTCGTCCGGCGGCGATGCCGACGAAGCCGGCATGAATCGCGTCGTCGCGCGTGTCACGGCCGAACCGCCGCCAGTGTCGCGGCTCGCCGAGCGCTTTGGCGCGCAGGCGATCCGTGATGGCGACGACACGCATATGCAGATCCGCTTCACGGCGAAACCGGCGAAGACCGTCACGTTCAAGACGCCGGACGGGAAGGCGTTGCGCACCAGCTGGGATGAGGTCAAGAGCGTGATGACGATCGACCGCGCGGAACGTTTCATCGTGGCCGACGCGACGAACCGCGTCGAGGTGAGGCGCGACGCGAAGACGGTCTACGACTTCGATCAACCGAACGCGGCAAAGCTCGAAGCCGTGTTCGACCGCGAGGGACGCACGTACTTCAAGTTCGCGGAATCGGTCGTGCGGGTCGGCGTGACGGACGCGCGGAACCTGGGCATCGGCGAGCAGAAGGGCCGCTACTTCATGTTCGAAGGCACGTCCGACCTGTTCACCGTGACGGCCGACGGCATCACGATTCGCGTCAAGCGCCGCAAGGAAGTCACGTATCGCGAAGCGCCTGACGCGACGCTGCAGGCGAGCGGGGGGGCGACGCCATGAAGCACATCGTAGCGATCGTCGCTGCCGTGATGGTGATCGCCGCGTCGCCCGCCCACGCAGATTGCCTTGATGACGCGGCCGCGTTTCACCGCGTTAATCCGCGGCTGCTGCGCGTTATCGCGCAACACGAGTCGGGCATGCGGCCCAACGCAGTCAACCGGAACACCAACGGCAGCGAAGACATCGGCCTCATGCAGATCAACACGTCGTGGCTGCCGACGTTGTCCCGCTACGGCATCCGTCGCGAGCACCTCTTCAACGGCTGCGTGAGCGCGTATGTCGGGGCGTGGATCCTCGCGTCGAACGTGCGTCGCTTTGGGCCGAACTGGAAGGCGGTGGGGGCCTACAACGCGGTCACGCCGTCCAAGCAGCTCGTCTACGCCAGTGCGATCTATCGCCGCTTTATGCAACAGGGTCGGTAAACATGCAGAAGACACATTCGAAGCAGGCGCGAGCACGCGCGATCGTAGCGGTAGCGCTGGCCGCCCTGAGCGCCGCGGCGACTGCGACACCCCAAGCAGCGACGAGCTCGATCGACGCGGATGGCTGGCAGGTACTCGCATCGGGGCCGAAAGCGGCACCGGCCGCGGCCGACAGCATAAAGCGGGAGCAGTCGCTGCAGGCGCCGGCGAGCACCAGCGCGCCCGCGCTGTCGACAGACGTCGCGGCTGTCGAGTTGCCGGGCGCGGGTGCAACTGCCGCGAGCGGCACGCTGACCTTCTCTGTGACGCCGGCGGACGTGAATCTGCGCGACGCCCTCGACCGCTGGCTGCAGCAGCAGGGCTGGCAACTGGCGTGGAAGATCGAGGATGACCTGCCGCTCGAATTCAACGCGTCCTTCACTGGCGATTTCACGTCCGTGCTGCAGCAGGTGATGAAGGCAACGAACCACATGCGCACGCCGACGCGCGCCTGCCGTCACACGAACAACGTCATCCGCGTGATCGCACGCGCGGGCAATTGCCAGGATTGAGAACCATGCGTGTTCACCTTATGAAATCCGCGGTCGCGGTCGCGGCCGCACTGATGGCCGCAGGTTGCGCCGTGACGCAGCAGGACGTCAACGACAGCTACGACGCTGCGCACCGAACGATTTCCGACGCGCTCGGTAAGGGCCCAACGCCGATGGCGCTCGTCGAGGACGTACCCACCGCATTCCTGGGCGATAGACTCGTGCCGCTCGCGTACGAGGCGACGCTGCCCGCCGTGTTCCGCGACAAGACTGTCACGCTGCCCGCGAACCTCGGCATCCGGCAGATCGCCACGCTCATTTCGACGGCGACGGGCTATCCGGTGCACCTGAGCCCGGACGTGTTCGTACCGCGCGATTCCCTGGTGCCGGGCCAAACGGAGTCGAAGGGGCAGAACAACGCCGCGCGAACCGAAGAGCCGATCTACCGCCAGGCGTTCTCCGGCAAGACCGGCATGTACATGAGGAACATGACGACGGACCTGGGGCTCGACTGGTCGTTCGACGGCAGCACGATCAACGTGAGTCGGTTCGTCACCCGCATGTACCAGATCGCAGCGATCCCGGGCAAGGTGTCGATCAAGTCGACCATGAGCAAGGGGATGGACACGTCGACGGGCAATCAGTCGGGCGGCGGCGGGGGTGGCAGTTCGGGCGGCAACACCGGCTCGTTCTCCGCCCAGACGTCGACCGGCCGCGAAGGGGATTTCGATCAAATTGCGGCAATCACTGCGGAAATCGACAAGCTGAAGTCGCCGATGGGCCGCGTAAGTGTGAACCCGCAAAGCCGGTTGGTGATGGTGTACGACACCAAGGAAGCCGCGGACAACATCGGCAAGCTTCTCAAGCACGAAAACGCGATCTCGACGCGCCAGGTGGCGATTACGGTCCGCACGCTCCAGATTGCGCTGAACAAGGGCAGTCAGGCAGGCATGAATGCCGACGTCGTGTTCAACGCGATGCACGCCGGCCTCGCGCGTTACGCGATCAGCTTCACGTCACCGACGTCGCTCGCGACGGGCGGTGGCGCGGTCGGTGTGTCGGTCCTGCGCCCGGACGCGCCGTTCTCCGGCACGAACGCGGTTGTGAACGCGCTGAACCAGTACGGCCGGACGGTGCAGGACAACACGATGACCAAGATGACCCTCAACGGGTTGCCGGTCTCGATTGCATCGTTCAAGAGCGATGACTACCTGCGATCAACGACGCCGTCGTCGGGCTCGCTGACGGCGACGTCCGGCGGTGTGCCGGGGTTGACGCCGGGCACCATCACGACCGGCGACTTCGTGAACGTGCTGCCGGCGGTCAACGATCATAACCAGATCGTGCTCGCGTACTGGGCGGACAGCTCGAAGCTCAACGGTCCGTTCACGAGCGCAGGGGCTGGTTCTGGCCAAACGCAGCAACAGATCCAGCTCGCGCATACGGTTGGTACGAAGGACGACCAGACTATCGCACTGTCGGACGGCCAGACGATCGTGCTGTATGGCGCGATCACGGATCAGGCTGACAGCACGACGAATACCGGCATTGCCGGCCTCACCGGGAGCTGGAACAAGGCAAAGACGTTCCAGGTGATCATGCTGAAGGCGACGGTCGTTCCGTCGATGTGATGGCCATGATGCACATCACAGAACCTTTGCCGACCGACAAGCGCTCTCGACTTGTTTTCGGCGTCGAGTGGCGGGCCTACCCGGTTAAGGGGGGGAAGGCTGAACGTCGCCGCTACGCCGATGCTTTCGACGCCACGCACTTCGTCGAGTACAAGGTCGGTGCCGAGTTGATCGGTGGCTTTGCGAGACCAGACGCGCCGGAAGTGAAGGGCGCGCGCCTCTACTCGGGCGCCGCGCGTGTCGCACTGCACGTTCGACTCAAGGATCGGGCCGCGGCGCTTGTTCTGCTGCAGGACGGTCCGCGCGTCTACACGGTGTTCGTGGTCCGCGGCGCAGTTCGCAGCGATGAGGTCTTGTCGCCCGAGGCAGCGCTGGCGCGACGTATTGAAATCGAGCAGGAGTGCCTGAAAGGGAATCTGAGGCTCGACACGTTCGGCACGGGCGATCGGATCGGTGACGTCGACGAGCCATTTCAGGCGAGCGAGCTGCTGGGGAACCGCAAGGTCGGACGCATCGCGAAGCTCCCGGTTTCGGTGCCGACGTCTATCCCCGTGGCCGTCATTGTGGCGGGCGCGATTTTCGGTGTTCCGAGGGTCATGGACGCGCTGTCCCCGCCACCGGCACCGCCGCGTGCGCCGACATTTGCGGAACAGTACGCCGCTGCAGTTCATGATGCTTTCGTTCGCATGCAGCCGAGAGCGTCCGAATTGGCGCCCGCGCTGCTAGCTGCCGTGGGCGGCAAGCAGACCGTGATCAAGGGGTGGCTGTTCCAGGAAGCAAACTGTCCGTCCTCGGGGTTCTGCACCCTCACGTTCCGCCGCAACGGAGGCACGTTCTCAGGCTTCGATCAGGCGGCGACGGCCGACATGCGACCGGTGAAGTTTGCGCGCGACGGTCGCTCCCTCGAGTGGCGCGGCCCGGCGGTTCCAAAGGTCGCGTCGCTGAAGGAGAGTGAGTCGAAAAGCTGGCCGGCGACGCAGGCCTTTATCGAGATGCTTCAAACGCCCCCGCAGCGCATGTCGGCCACGCCGCTCGAGCTTCGCGCCTATGGATACGTCGTGACGCTCCAAGAGCCGCGACCTCTCATTGCGACGGCGGGCGCAGGCGACGGCGCACACGTGGGGCGGCTACTCAAACAGGGTGACTGGACGATCGAGGGTTTCCGCTGGCAATCGCCGCTGCTTTCCAAGCTGCCCCCCAACATGACGCTCGAATCGCTGAAGGTCGAGCTGCGTCTCAACGAAGGCGCGAGCGCGATCCCCAACAAGGATACGGGCGACTCGTCGTATGGCATCCACTTCACCGCGCAGGGCAAATACTATGTTTTCGATTAAGCACGCACTCATTGCGGCGGGTGTGGGTCTCGCCGCGTCCGCACATGCGGGGCCGGTCGCCGGCAGTCTGTCGATCGACGATATCGATCAGTTGGCACGCGCGAACATCGCCCGTCAGCTCGGCGGAGGCGCCGTCGGTAGCGGCATGCTGCCACCCGGTGCCATGTCGCTACCGCAGCCCGGGATAGCGGCAAGCGGTGTCGTCGTGGACGGTTCTGCCAAACCGGTCGAGAAGCCGCCGCGGCCACCCCGGCCGCACGCCGAGCCGGTCTCGTTCCTCGGCGCATTCAACGACGAGGCGGGTGGTCACGTCCTGTATTCGTTCCGCGATGCAATCTATCCAGCACGCGTTGGCGCGACGTTGATCAACGGCTGGAGCGTCAAGAGCGTTGATGGCTACGCAGTGACGGTGGCCGAAGGCAAGCGCACGTGGAAGGAGCCGATTCGCGGCGCAGCGCCGATCCAGTCGCCGGCCGCAAACGCTGTTCGTTCGCTGGTTGATCTCGGTTCCCCGTTGCCTGCCGGCGCGCCGTTGCCGGGCATTCCGCTCGGAGGTTCGCAATGAGCTTCTTCGCGGAAATGGAGCCCCAGGAACCGGCGAAGCGCGGTTTGCTCGGCAGGCTCAAGGCGTTCACGGCGGGCTTTACCGATAGCTCCTCATCTTCGATGCAGATTGTTGGTCGGGAGCCGATCGACGGTGGCGATAGTGTGGTTGCGGCCGAACCGAGTGGTGTTCGGGAACCGCGCTTCAAATCGTCGAGCAAGCCGCTGAACCCGCGGCAAGCGAACCAGGGTCAGCCGATGACGATGGGCATGATGCTGCGTCGCGCGCAGGAGGAAGCAGAGGACGTAGCGATCACCGGTGAAGGAAGCAATCGAGAATGGCGCGGGAAGCCAGAGGGCGGCGTGGCCGCTCAAGCAGCGCAACAAGCAAAGAATGACACGGTAGCGGCAGGCGGATCACGGTCGGCGGCGCCAATGGAGGACGGAGGCAGGCATATCCCGCTGGGGCCGGCGCCCGAAGTAGACCTGCCCGCTGACCAGGCAGCCGACATGCTGCAGGAGCACGCAGGTGCGTTCGACCCGAACGAGCGGGCGCATACGAATGCCACGCCGGACGTCGAGGAGGCGTCGGAGTGGGCATCGGGCTACGACGTTCCGCCCACCGTCCGACGCATCGGGACGGACGTGACCGAGACGCCTGAGATTCCTGTTGAGAGTGCTCGACCCCGTCTCGTCCATGCCGAATCGCTCAACTTCAAGCGGGTGCTGTGCCAGCGCGATGAGCATGCGGCGCTCACGGTGACGGAGTCGGCCCGGCGCGAATTCATTGCGGTCGAACTGCAGGCCGGCATCTCGATCGTGGTGGCCACTCCTCGTTTCCACGAGAGTCAGTTGTATTCGACGTACCTGAAGGATCTCGCACGCGCTGATATCGCAGTCCACGAGGAGATGGTCGCGGACGAAACGGTCATTGCCTCGCTTTACGGCGAGGAGAAGCAACGAGCGGCGACCGTGGTTCCGGAATCGTCCCGCGCGATCGGCATGTTCCGCGATGTGATCGAAGATGCTCATGGGTATGACGCGAGTGACGTCCACTGGGAGTATCGGGACTTCGCCGATAACGTCGAGCTGCGCTTGCGGGTCGATGGCGAGATGTACGCGTATCGACGGTTGCCCAAGCCGATGGTGCGAAAAGCACTGTCAGCGGCGTATCAGGATCTCGTTCAGCGCAACACGAACTCAGGTGAATCGTTTCAAATGACGGCGCCGCAGTCCGCGATGATTCCGCTCGTCGCGCACACTGACATCGTGAACATCCGCTGGCAAAGCGCGCCCCTCGTCGGTGGCTTTGACGTCGCGCTGCGATTGCTGGATGGAAATTTCAAGCGCGTTCGCGTGCTTATGCCTCATGAGATGGGGCTGGAAGCCAGTCAGCTCGAGATTCTCGACAGTCTCGGCAAGGTGACGGGCGGGGCGACCTTCCTGACAGGGGAGACGGGCTCCGCGAAGACGACACTGCTACGTGCGATGTCATATCTTGTCCCGAACCGCGATCGCATCAAGCAGTTCGCCGTGAATGAGCCGTCCGAGGTGCCGGCGCCCTGGCTGTCCGACATTTCTATTCAGCGTCGCCCGAACGAGACTGAAGATGACGCGAATCGCAAGGTCGTCGAAGTGATCCGCACGCTGATGCGGATGGATCCCGACGACCTGACGATCGGCGAAGTGCGTGACTCCGTGCTGGCGGGCTTGGTCGCAGAACTCGCGCTGACCGGGCATCCGGTCCGAGCGACTCTGCACGGCAACAGCATTCTCGGTGCCGTGATGCGCCTGGTCGGCGGGCGGCTCAAGTTGCCGATGGATGAAGTGGCATCGGGCAGCTTCCTGAATGCGGTGGGAAACCAGAAACTGATTCCGAAGCTCTGCCCGCATTGCAAGCGGCCCGCACGCGACGTGCTGTCGCTGGCGCAGATCGCGACGCTCGAGCGCAAGTTTGGGCTCGACACGTCGAACATGGCGTGCCGGGACGAGGATGGCTGCGAGCATTGTCGTCGCCCGGGGTTGCTCACCCGAGATGGCAAAGTCGCGGCCGGCATCAAGGGGCAGACGCTGGCAATGGAGCTGTACCGGCCGACGCCGGAGTTTCTCGCGCGCGTCTCCGCGCGAGATTGGCGAGGTGCCGAGCAGGTGTGGCGCACCAGTCGAAAGACCGGTTTTGCGGATGCGGACATGACGGGGAAGACTGTCTATGAGCACGCACTGTACAAGGCTTCGTGCGGGCTCATCGATCCTCGATTCATCGAGGAATCGATGTGCGCATTCGATGCGTACCGAGTGGCGCCCGACGCTGATGGGGGGATTCCATCGTGATCAAGTCGCTCGTCTACACCCTCTTCAGGATGCTTCCGCCGAAGGAGCGCCTGCGCATTTCAACCTGGCGGTTCAAGGCGATGCGGGAGATGTTCTATCGCGAGACGCGCCTCGATGTTGCGAAGAAGGGCCTGCGCAACAGCGAGACGCTGCTTGAGCGATTGGACACGCTCGAGCAGCGTCATCGAAAGCGGAAAAGCTTGTCGTGGTTGGCGTTCCAGAAGATCGCTCAACGCATGCGTGCCGGCGACGATTTCGCGATGGCGATGAAGCCGTTCATCCCGAACGATGAATTTGTACTGCTTGAGCTCGCGAGCGAATCGCCTCGCGACGATGCAGCGATCCGCGGTCTGGAGCTTGCCGAGATGGCGGCACACGCAAAGGGTGTCTTGTCGACAACGACGTCGATGCAGATGGCGTACCCGGCGTTCCTGTTGGTCTACCTCTATGCGTTTTGCGTGCTCTTCGGATCAGAAATTCTGCCGGCGACGCTGGACGTGCAGCCGCTCGAAAACTGGTCCTCGTTCGGGCAGTTCATCTACGCCTTCGATACCTTCTGCGCCGACTACTGGTGGCTGACGAGTTCCGTCGTCGCGGGATTGATTCTCGGCTACTTCCAAACGCTGAAGCGTTGGACGGGGAAGTTCAGAAACAAGGTCGACGCGATGCCGCTGATGTGGCGCAATCGGCGCGATCTGCGCGCGGCGTTGTTGATTGTCTCCCTCGCCGGTCTGTTCGACTCGGGCTTAACGCTGCGCGCCGCGCTGGACAAGCTCATCAGATCGGCCGATCCGTGGATGCGCTGGCACCTCCGGCAAATGAGCACGCGGCTGACTGCTAATCCGGACAAGCCGATGCAGGCGATGGATACCGGCATTTTTTCGGAGATGACGATCGACATCCTGACAGACGCGGCCGGGCGAGATCAGTTCGTCGAGTCGGTGAAGAGCCTTGGGCATAGCTCGCTGGATCGCGTTGTCGACGCGGTCCGACGGAACGCGAAGATCACCCACTACGTGCTGCTTGCCGTAGCGGTGCTGGTGTTCCTTGTCTTTGGCCTGGGTTCGTACCTTGCAACGGGGGCCGTCGCGTTTGGCGGGGGCCCTACCACCATCAACTAGAGATTCTAGGAGCCAACAATTGAAAACGTCCAACAAGCAGCTGGTGAAGCGTCCGTACATTGGCAAGGGCCGCCGCTGGCAAAAGGGTGAGCTTTCGCTGGTCGAAGCGGCCGGCGTGATGGCCGCTGCCGCACTGATCGCGCTGGCCGTATACATGGGGCGTGGATTCGTGATGGATCGAATTCACGCGATGCAGTTCAAGAGCGAGGCGCAAATTTTTCGAAGCGGGATTCAAGACGCAACGGCCGGCGAGACTGATTTTTCGAACGTGACGATGCTGTCGCTCACGCAGAACCGCGCGTTCGATTCGGCCGGCCGTCGGTTGAACAAGACGTCTGGTGCGCTGACCGGGATTTTCGGTGGTGCTGTCACCGCCGCTGCCGCGACGGTAACGGCGTCGAATGATGCGGTCGCACTGACGTACCCGGTACCGGCAACGGTCTGCGCGCTGTCGACAGATTCGATTGCGTCGGCCTATACGCAGATCAAGGTGAACAACACGACGATTTCCGGGCCGGGTATCACATACAACTCGAGCTCTGCGGCCACGGCATGCGCATCCGCTGGTGCCACCGCGAGCATCGTCTTATACGCGACGAAAGACAATTGAGGGCCTGCGATGCTCAGCATCATTGAAGTCGTGATCGTGCTGGTTGCCGCTGCGCTGATGACGCTGCAAGGAATCCAGCGCGACGTCGAGAAGCGTCGGCATGACGTGCTGAGCGTCGAAGGGGCGAACCAGGCGGTGATCAACGCCGCTTTGTCGAAGTGGGTGACGGACAAGTACGGCACGTTGGTGGGACAGATGGTCGGGGGCAAGACCACGCCCGTCACGCCTCCGACGTTCGCCGAGCTGCGCGCCGGTTCGTATCTGAAGGCGAACTATGCGGCCGGGCCGTTCTGGGGCGGCAGCTACATGATCCAGATGAGCGTCGGCCCGGACGATTGTGGGACTGGCACGACATCGTGCCAGGTGAGCTACGTTTTCTATTCGTCGAAGCCCGTGACCAGACTCGGTCAACCGGATGCTGCGGGCGCCGGCATCGTTGCGCAGGCAGCGGGGAATGGCTTCGGCTTCTCGACGTCCCAAAACTCGGCCGTGGTGCGTGGCCTCAACGGGGCGTGGACTGCCACCAATCCAGTGCCAGGAGCGCCGGCTGGCATCGTGATGGCAACAAACGGTCCTTCTTCGGACGGGAACTCGGTGTTTATCCGGCGCGATGGCTCGTTGAAGTGGACGGGGAGCCAGGACGTCAACGGGGTCGATTTGCACAACGTGGGCAACATCGACGCAACCGGGACGATCGCAGCGCCGACACTTGCTGCGTCGAACGTTGCGATCAGCAACGCGGTGCGAAGCCCCGGGACGCTCGCCGTGCAGAACGCGGACGGGACGGCGCCAGCGCCGATTTCAACGGGCGATAGCACCGTGAATGGCCAGCTGCAGGTGACGCAGACGATCACACCGGGCGCCGTTGCAACGCCGCGCGCATGGTGTCCGACAAATGGCGCGATGGCACAAAACAGCGATGGCCGCGGACAGGTGTTGTCTTGTCAGGACCACGCCTGGTTGCCGATCGGTGGGCCAGCGCTCAGGCACGGGTACTTCATGGTCCAGAACGGTTGGGGGGTCCCGGCTCCGAATTGCGCGACAGGCGGGACGCCACAGATCGTTTTCAGCCCGGTGAGCTTCTACGTGAATCCGACGGCGACTGTGAACGTTTCAGCCTCGGGCAGCGGCCCGTGGACAGTGTTTATTACAGACGGGAACGGCAATGGGATCGGCGGCACCGCAGTCGTTGAAACGTATTGCTCGTACTGAGGGGAGAGGCAAGTGAAAAGTTGGAAGAAGTGGTACTTGGCCGTGTTGCTGTCAATTGGGGCGAGCAGCGCGTTTGCAGACGGTTCGTGCCAGTCTGGGTTCAGTCTTCGGTCGTATCCGTTCTACGACAAGGCCGGTGCTTATATCGGCATGCGGCAGGCTTGCGCGCCGATCCCGTGTACACCGGGCTATCAGGATTCGACGTGCGCCGCGCCGTTGCGTAATGGGGCAATTCCACAACCCCAGTGCCAATCCGGCGCGGGTTGGACGACCGTGGCTGCGTCGGTATGGCAAGGTTCGAGATGGTCGGAGCCGCAGTGCAGTTTTCAATCCCCTCCATCCTGCCCTGCAGGATTTGACATGCTTTCGCCACCAACGTGGAACGGACAATCATGGGGGGCGCCGACGTGTGCGGCACCGCTGCCACCGGCTCCGGTCATCGATCCAAACGTCGTTTGTACAGCCGCAGCGAACAGTCACACAATGACCGACTTCGACAATGAGTTCTTCAAGTCCGTTGATCAATCGATCACGAGGAATGCGCCGTTCCGAGCTGACGGGCTCTGGAGGGACTGGAGCACGATCCCAGGGAAGAATCCAAACTACCCGTACGGCGTGGGTTACCGCGGTGACGTTGTTTTCTATGGTCTATTGAGCGGGCCTTGGTACAACAAGCAGAACGCATGCAGCCAACAGAATCGGTGGGAATCGTTCTGCTACGTGAACCCGTCCACGGGCGGAGTTGATTTCTTCTGGGTGAATACAACTGGCGCGGGCAGTGGTCAATGCAACCACTAGGCTAAGCGAAAAAAAAAGAGGACCAGCGGTCCTCTTTTTTATTTTTGCCGGAGTTAGCCGGCGGAGCTTCCGGTGGTGAAAGTGAAGTTCCGGCTAAACGGTTGGCCGTTGACGGTGCCAGTGAGCGTTGCAGAGTACTGGGTGCTCGGTGACAACGGCGCCGTCGAGTAAGCAACCGCCGTGTTCTGCTGAACGAGCTTGTTCGGATCGCTCGAAGCGTTCAGAACTTGAAGTGCAATTTGGCCCGATGCACTGGTGAGGGTGGCGGTCGAAAGAGAAACGGTGTCAGTGATGTTGCCAACTACAGTAATCGGGGTCCCCCACATGCCGCTCACGTTGGGAGGTGTCGGCGTCTCGCCGCGCGAGGCATACGGAACACCAGTTACGCCCTGGCACGGAAACGTCAGCGGCGACGAGGCGAGCTGAACAGTCGACGTGTTTCGGAGGGAGATAGACTGCCACGCGGTCGTGACGTTTGTTCCCTGAACCGCGGATTGGGTTTCATACTCGCCGAATCCAGCCAATTCCGTCGGATACATTACGGCGCTCAGGTGATATACACCCGCGACCAGCGAATTCACGAAGCCCGTGCCTGCAATACCTTGCGAGAATCCGTTGGAAGTGACCGCGAAGCCGCCCGAGACGCCTGCACCGACCGCGCTGGACGGAAAGCCAAAGTGAGTCGCGCGGTCAGCATAGGTGGCACCGGTGAACCCTTGATTACCGCTCACCTCCGAGTCGGTGACACCGTTATTCAGGCCCATATACTGAGCATGAGCCTGAGAGGCTTGGTCAAGCACGGTGTTCTGCTTTAGCGCCGGGAAGCCACACTGGGTGCGGTACTGGTTCAGGAGGTTCAGCGCCGCAAGCTGCGCGCTGCCGGCCGCGTATTGAGGGCTGTCGACCGTACCCGGAACCGTCGTTGCCGGCGTGCCGGGGTTGGACGGATTGGGGTTGTTGCCAGTCGAACCCGCGTTCGTGCTGCCACCATCGCCACCGCCACCGCAGGCCGCGAGCGCGAGCAGCGAAGCCGCCGCGAGTGCGGAAAGGCCGATGGTCGTGATCTTCTTCATTGTTGGTCCTCGTATTGTTATCGGGTGCGCACCTTGCGAGCCCTTGAATCCATCCTACCGATGCGGCGGCGAAGTCAAGTTCGCGCGGCCGACGGCCCATTTTTAGAAATGGCCTGGGCGAGCCAAAAAACGCCAATTCTAAATTACGGTTAGATTTCGTCAGACTTAATGGTGAATTGGCAAAAAAATCCCGCCATCTGGCGGGAATCAATGGTGGTCGGTCATCTGAGCTTGCGCCGCTTCCAGTGGAATATCCGCAGTCCGATGAAGGCCACGCCCAGCAATGCGGTCGACTTGTACGGAATTGCCGTTGACACAACGGGGACTGCTGCCGTACCGACGTACATGCAGGTGAGGGCGACCAGCACCTTACCGAACCACGGCCTGGCCAGCATTCCAAGCACCGGCGGCGGCTGACTTCCAACCCAATCGGGATAGGCCTCATTGATCTGCTCGAGCTCGAACGACTCGGCCCTCGTCTCGCGCTGCGCTTGATAAAACCGTTCGTATCGCTCGAATCGGCCGTCCCCGCGGCCTTCGAGCCAGGCAGCGTTACTTTCGGCGACGAGATAGGCGAGGTCGTCCATGTGTCCGTTAATGAACGTAGACCGCTGCCCACGGCAGCGCGGCTCGGACGTCGACGATGACTCGGCCGTCCGCCTCGGAGTAGTACTGTTCGGTTTCGACGTCGTACCACGCAAACTGCGGTCGGCGATCGCCGTTGATTACGATCAGGCTCGCCGGCAGGTCGGGGAGGGCGTGAAGAGCCGCGCAATCGTTATTCGCCATTGCGCGTCCTCGCCTTGGTGCTACGCCGCTTCGCGCCAAGCTGTCCCGTGCAGGCCGGGCAGTCGAAGCTATGGTGCATTTCGATCTTGGTATCGTTGTTGCTGACGATGTATTCCGTGCGGCAGGTTCGGCACGGTGCGATCGTGAGCCGGTTGTCGGCCGCCATCGCCCGCGTCAGGTTGCAGCCTCGGTCGACGGAGATCGCGTGTTGGCCACCGAAGATCTGCTGGTAGACGTCGTTGGTTGCGATCAGCGCTTGCGGTGCGTTGGCACCTGAAGCGAGCGCCGCGCGGTACAGCCACGTGAAGATCGTTCCGTGCAGGCGATTGGTCGGTGTCTCGACAAACCAGTTGAGCGAGTTCGGCGTGTTGCCGCATGGTGAGCTGGTGCCGTGCATCTCGACATACCGTTGGCGCATCGCGTTTTGATTCAGGCGAAACAGGCTGGCGGCTGTCGACGCGCGGCAACCATACGCCATCAGCGCATGTGCGTACGTCTCGTTCTTCTCGCGGGGCAAGCGCAGTTCGCTCCAGCCGGCCTTGCCGGGCGCGCTGTTCATCCTGATCGGCGAGGTCGCCATGATCTGGTGTGCCACCATCTCGTCGGTCAGATCGCTGGCGGTGAACTGATACCAGAAGGTCGGCGTGTTGAAGCGCCAGCGAAACAGCGGCAGTCCGTTCATTCGACCGAGCGCAATCCGCAGCTTGTAGGTCGGCACGGACGCGAGGTAGGCGACCACTTCGGTCTTGACGCCGAGAAGCGGAGCGGCCAGTACGCTGAGGTGAATGACGCTCGTGACCAGATCAAGGAAGACCCGGTTGTGCTGTTCGACCGAGAACTTCGCGAGGGCGTCCAGCGGCGGAAGCTTGCGAATCAGCTGGTCGACCGCGACGGTTGTGGGGGTGTCGTCGACGAAGCAGCGCCAGTCCTCTACCGACTCGAGGGTCGGGGCGACCATCAAGAACGGCGTACGCAGGAGATTGCGCAGCGAGCTCTCGTTGTGTTTGACGTGATCGATTTCTTTGCGTTCGACGGCGAGGATGCCGTTGAAATCGCCATTCATTTCGAGCAGCCACTTCATCTGATCGACGAGGTCGAAGTTTGTCACCTGGATGCGCTCGGCCAACCAGCTGGGTACGTACAGTCGCTCGATCGAACGGTAGGTCTCGCGCGAGTTTTTCTTGTCCATTTTTTTTGAGTCTCTCTTCTACTGCACAACAATAATGCGTGGCCCGGGAAAAATCAGACGCGTGCGGCCGCCGTGACCTCACCGTGGAATTTGCCGATCAGGTCACTGAAGGCCTGGAACAGCGGTTTGAAGCGGGTCGGGTTTCCGTCTGCGGTCGCGAGCAGCTGCGCGCTGTGATAGTCCTGAACGAAGGAACTGAAGGTATCGATCAGCCCACGGATCCTCTTTTCGAGCACCTCGCTCGCTTCGATCGACGCGCGGTGCTCTTGGGCACGCGCCTCGAGCTCGGAAAGTTGCGCTTGCGCCTGCTCCAGCTTTGCGCTCGCGGCCTCGAACTCGGCCAGCTTGGCGTTCATCGCATCTTGCAGGGTCGTGTAGGCTTCCGGCAGCGTTGGCACCGGGACCTCTGTCTTCACCGGGTTTGCTTTGAGCTTGACGATTTCGGCAGTGAGCTGCTCGACTTCACGTTCTTTGGTCGCGATCGTGTGCTGCAGTGTGCTGACCTGCTTGCCGGTCGAGGCGAGCGAAACCTGAGTCTCCTGCGCTTTTTCTTTCTCCCGGGCTTGCTCCTGCCGCACGTTGGTGAGTTCGGACGACAGGCGATCGATCTCTTTCTGAGCGTCGTCCAGCCGGCCGAGCGAGGCATGCAGCTGCGAAGTTGCCTCCTCGATGCTGTTGTCCTTTCCGGCGATCTGGTCTTCCAGCGTCGCGATGAGCTTTTTGACTTCGCTCTTCGTGAGCGTCGGGTCATCACGCTTCGCTTCGATTACCTTCTCGATGATGTCGTCGCCGATGTGGTTGTGCACCAGCAGCGACATATCGCTGTACGTCAACATTTCGACCGCGCCGATGTTGCTCGAAAACTTGTTGTAGACACGGATGTACAGGCTGACCGACGACTTCGACTTCTGGAAGACCTTGGTGAGGAAGGAGTAAACCAGCTCGGCGGCCCGGTTCCTGACCTTCTGGTTGTCGCCCTGGGTGCTGACGAAATGGCCGATGACGGATGCGTGGATGTGAGCAAAATTGCCGCCGATCCGCATGTGCTCCTGCAGGATCTTGCGCGTCGAGTGGGCGACTTCCTCACTTTCCTGAATGATTGTTCTAATCAGACTGTCCGGCAGACCGGTGAACGTCTCGCGGGCGGCGGTGGTAAGTTCCAGCTGGTCCGGCACATGCGCGAACGTGGCTTTCAGTTCGAGATCGGCGTCCGCCGACGTCGCATTGTCGGGAACGGTAGGGTTGAAGTTCTCGTCGTCTTCGGGTTTCTTCGACGGCTTTTTGGACAAAGCGCTCTCCAGTAGAGGATGGGCCTTCCCTGGCACGGGTTCGGCGAATTGCCGGATCGGGGGACGCCCGTCCGACGAAAATGAGACCTGGCGGTCTGCACCAGCTTACGCGGCGCTTTTCAGTGCCACTGGGCGAAAGCTGCACGAAACAATGTGTCTTTCGCGGAAATGGCGCGCGTCGGCAATCTGAAACTAAAAGTTACAAAATGTTAGAAAATGTAAACCGGTGGTCATATGTTTACGGATGAATTTCCAGCAACTTTATGGCGATGAGTCGATAGTGCCGATCCGGTCGGATCGTCCACGCTCAGTCGTTTGACGACCCCCCACGCTGCCGGGACGTTGATGTCGGGGTTTGTGGAGTTAGTGTGGCGATCTCGTTGAGTACGCAACCAGTAGCCCAGGTCGCGAAGGGTGACGAGGGCGAGCGGAAGGTCGGGCGAGAGCGTGCAGTCATCGTTTGCGAAGACGCCGAGGCCCTGGACGTTCCAAATTGCTGGAAGTGTGCCGCGCAGGAAGGCAACCTTGGCCCGGTTCTGACTGATCGGCGATCGGCGTTCCTCCCGCTTGCCGCTCGGCAGGTGGCACACGACGGTATCGGCGCTGCTGCCAGGCGCGATAGCAGCGGCCCAGTTCTTGGTCTCGATCACGAAGATGCCAAACGGCGTGACGACGAGATGGTCGATTTCGGCAGTCGGGAACTCGGTGCCCGGCGCGTGCAGCAACAGCAGGGCGGTGGGGTGGACGTAGAAGTTGTCGCCGCAGAGCTGGGAAAGTACGCGACGCAGCTCGGCAAGCACGCGTGCCTCTCCAGCATCGCCCGACGCCTGGCTGCGCGTAATCGGGAGCGTCGATTGGCGACGGGGGTGAGCCTTCGTGTAGTGCTTGGCCAGTGCCCAGGCACCAGCGACAAGGATGAGAGTCCAGAACATTGGGATGCGCCTCGTTTGTGGAAGTGACGCGTCCAGTTTGCCTCGGCATTTTCGAAGTCAAGTTCCGGAGAAAGCTATACGTTTTTCTGGAGCATTCTCGGTTTAGCCCCTC
The DNA here is from genome assembly GCF_002223365.1 of Burkholderia sp. AU6039. Lineage (NCBI taxonomy): Bacteria > Pseudomonadati > Pseudomonadota > Betaproteobacteria > Burkholderiales > Burkholderiaceae > Burkholderia > Burkholderia sp. AU6039. The sequence goes on along the minus strand of NZ_NKFK01000010.1, from coordinate 84,451 downwards.
AACCAGTTGCGTCGAGGCGGCGTGGTCAAAGCTGTACGCGTTTGGCGAGCATTCGATCTGGTCCTCGTACCGCAGCGGCTTACCCTAGCTCTATCACGCGTTTTCGACGCATCGACCTCTCTGAGCCGAAAGGCTCTGCCATTTCGCGGCTCGCCCGCGCCTTCCCTGTAATCGGCCTTGAGCGATTTCGTGCGCTGACCCTCGCGGTCGCGGACGAAAGCGCTTCGCGTCGATTTCCATGCTCGTTTCGAGCATCGAAACCACCGGGCCTTGTCCGGACATCCCCTTGTTCAATTTTCTCTGGAGAGAAAGATGTTGCAATCCCTGATCAGTGGCGCGTTCAAATCGCCCGGCAAGTTCCTCGCTTTGTGTTTCGCGGTCTATCTCGCGGCGCACTCGATTCTCGTGTTCGTCTTTCTGGCGATCGCAGGATTCGCCTACTTCAAGAGCCGTGCGAAGACTGCGCGTCGGGAGTCGGACCGCGATGCAGCTGACCGCCACGATCGTGACGAAAGTCCTCGGCATACGAACCACGCGCACGCAGCACCCGCGCATTCCGATGTGCAGACCCCGATCACTCCGCAGCGTCAGTACGCGAAGTCGGCCGTTGTCATCCCCATGAAGGCGGTGTCCAAACCGGCCGCCGAATCTCTGCAGACGGGCACGAAGTAAGTTGCCCCAGTCCGACCGTGCGAGGAAATTCGCACGGTCGCCCCCATCTCCCACCGGGAACCACGTTCCCGGTAAGGGGAATGAGGTGCCCGGTTGATATCCGGAGCACGCTCATGAAACCGCAAGTAGCTGGTTGGCAGCTCGACATGTTCGGCGGCGATTCGCCGATTCTCATCACCCCGCCTAAACCCGATCCATTGCCGGACCCCGACCTCTGGGAGCCGCACGTTCGGGAGAAGCTCGCCGAGGCCGTAGTCTTTTTCGCCCTCGACAGCCGGCATAGCGACAACGTCCCGGAGGCGTTGATCGACTGCGCAGAAATGCTCCATCAACGGCTGTGCAATCGGCCGGTGGACAAGGTCGATTACTACGCGACGCTCGGCTGGATCATGGAGCTCTGGACTGGAGCGATTCCGTACTCGGTCGTCTGCGCACTCGGTCGTGTACGGCCGCGCGCGATGCAAGACGCGATCCGCGACGTACCGCTGCTCAATTACGACTTCAATCGACTCAACCGCTGGTGCAGCGGTCAATTGTCGCTGGAGGCGCAATGGGCGTAGTCATGTTCTTCACGCGCGTGTTCGCTCAAGCCTTCCCGGGCAGTCCTCGGGCATCGGCGTCGACGGTTGAGCCGCCCTCGTCGTCGTGCGGCAGCGCAAAAGCTGTCGGCACGGGCGCGGACAACGAGACGCTCGTCACAATCGCCGGAATCGTCCATCTGTTCGTCGACGAAGGCGACTGTGTCGTCGAGTTCGTACCGCATTTCGATGACGCACCTGGCGGCACGTTGTTTGGCACGAAGATCCTGCCCGCGCTCGCGCCGCACTGGGCGATGTTGCATCAGCACTCGGTCCCGCTGAAGGACGCGATCGCGACAGCGATTCGCCGGGCAAGCGTACCGGCCACTGGCGCGATGGGCGTTGCATCACCAACCGCGGATACAGAACCTTGGTCGGGACGCTCGTCGGAAGTGGCGGAAACGCCGGCGGATGTGGAACGCGAAGTCGATCGCCAAACGTCCGCGCGTGAATCTGTTGGGTTCCGTTCTCCGCGTCGAGGTGTCGACGCCGAATCGAACCGCTCCGGTGCGGTGGAAGGACGGATCACCGGCTGGGGCGAAGAAACTTTCCCCGACCGTCGACCTGGCAAATCTCGAAGCTATCGGTCTTTTGCCCTTCGCCTCGAGACGAGACAGGGTGAACAGACTCTGCAGGGCGAAGGCCTGAAAGACGCGATCAGCGAGTGCGGTTGCCGCGTCGGTGAAATCGTCACTGTGAAGCGCCTCCGAAAGATCAAGGTGCCGGCGTTCCGTAAGGAAGACGGCTCACCCATTATGAAAAACGGTCAGCAAGTCATGTGGGACAAGTGGCTGTGGTCGATTACCAAGTGAAGGAGTTCTAGATGGCATCTGTTAACAAAGTGATCATCGTCGGCAATCTTGGCGCCGATCCGGAAGTGCGGTACCTGCCCAGTGGCGACGCAGTCGCGAACGTTCGCGTGGCGACGACCGATCGCTATAAGGACAAGGCGAGCGGTGACTACAAGGAAATGACCGAGTGGCATCGCGTCTCGTTCTTCGGCCGATTGGCCGAGATCGTGAGCGAGTACCTGAAAAAGGGCAGCTCGATCTACGTCGAAGGCCGCATCCGCACCCGCAAATGGCAGGGCCAGGACGGGCAGGATCGTTACTCGACCGAGATCGTTGCGGACCAGATGCAGATGCTCGGCGGCCGCAACGGCGGCGGTCGCGGTGACGGCGGTGGCCACGGTGGCGACAACGAGTTCGAGCAGGGCACGCGTCGTCAAACAAGCGCCCCGGCCTCACGACAGCCGTCCGGTCAGCCGCCAGCAAACGCTGCGGCCCGTCCGCAACCCTCGGCGCGCCCGCCGGCTCAGACGCAGGCGTATGGCGGTGGTGGTGGCTTCGATGAGATGGATGACGACATCCCTTTTTAGACTCCGACACTATTTAATTCGGTCTGATTCGAAGGGGTTCCCGTAAGGGCTCACCATCCCGATTCTCGCTCCCGTTTTTTCTCACCTATAGCGTGCGACGTGCCTTCGGGCACATCGCACGCCGTCTTCCTTCCCTCCCGCATTTCCCTGTTCCGCTGACGTTGCTGAACCAAGCCGACGCGCCCGCGCGCGGCTTCGTTGAGCAAGCGTTTCTGCGCCTGTCTCAGGCATCGAAAAACCCGCAGTCCAACTGGAGATATCCGTGAACGTGAAGTGTTTTTGCCTTTCGTCCCGCTCTGGGCTCTCCATGACGCGTCGATTCGACGTGCCGTTGGAGTCCGCGGCGGTAGGAAGGTTTGTTGATCCATCTGTGCTGGCTATCCGACCGGTGGCGAATGCACGCGTTTTCGCCGTTGTGCGAACGGAGGACGAATCATGGGAGAGCTGAAGAAGCTGAATCTCGCGGCCATAGACTGGCCCAATGTTTTTCCGCATTACATCGACAGTCGATTCTTGAACGGAAAAGGGCGTTGGTGGGCGTGCCCGCTTTGCGATGGGGAAGAGACGTTCCGGCTCTATCCAGCCGAGAAAGACCCCCGCGGTGGTTGGCATTGTGCGCGCTGCTTGAAGGGCGGTACCGGCGTCCAGCTGATTCACGAGGTGACCGGTAAACCTTATCGAGAGATCTACTACGAGCTCGGAAGCGGCAACTACAACGGTGGTATTCCGGTCGCGGTGGTCCGCAAGGCAAAGCCGGTCCCGGTCCGGCCTGAAAAGAGCGACGAGCAGAAGTGTCGTGAAATGCAGGCCGCGTGGGACGGCGCCGATCCGGTGTCGGTTGATTCGCCCGCCTGGACATACCTATCGAAGCGCATTCCCGGGCTGCGGCTCGAGTGGATCGGACGCGACGTGCGCTGCCACCCAGGCTTGGAGTACGTCGACGCCTTCGGCAAGAAGCGGGGGAAGTTTCCCGTGATGCTTCAGCGCGCGCGATCGCAAGCCGGGAAGCCGCGGCGTGTCCATCGCACCTACCTCACGGCCGACGGCGAGAAGGTTCCATTTCTCACGAAGAACGGGAAGCCTCGAGCGAAGCTGGAGATGAGCGCTCCGGCCGGCAGTTTCGGTTCGTCGGTGCGGCTCAACACGACGCGCTCTCGCACGCTAGCTCTTGTGGAGGGCGCCGAGACTGGTTTTGCGGTCGTCGCGCGGTACGAGAATCGCATCGAGGTCCGCTGCCTGCTGAATTGCGGTGGCCTGGAGCATGCCGATATCAACTGGAACGACTACGACCACGTGATCATCTACGCCGATCGCGACAAGGTTGACCAACGGCGCGGTTTCAGGCCGGGCGAACATCATGCGCAGCTTCTTGCCGATCGCATTCGTGCGCAAGGCAAACGCGTTTCGATCGTTAAATCGGTGGTCGAGGGCGTAGATTTCTGTGACGTGTGGAAGCTGCAGCACCAGCGGCGGGCACAAAAGCGTGACCTCGTACGGGCCAGGCAATTGGCGCGCGAAGAATCGAGGAGGCGGAACCTGACGCGAACCGGCAGTAGCGGAATGTGTGTAGCGATGTGACTTGGACGCCGGCATTTGCCGGCACATTTTTTTCTTACCCGGTGGGGATACGTCCCCTCCGGGTCGTATTGCGCCGGGCCACATCACGAGGTGAATGATGGGCTCGTTTCGACTGGTGCTGGATGAGTTTGAAGTGGTCGAGGTGCCACGCAAGGTAGCGTCTGAGGGGGCAGCGGACCTTTTCGAAGGTCCGCGCTTCGACGTGATCGACCGGCTGCTCGAAGGCGACGATCGCTTCATCCTGCGGGATGAAGCGTTTCAGCCGGCGGTCGATTTCTGCATGGCGTGGCTCGAAGAAAAAGAGAAGAGCCGACCGCACTAAGCCTGAAGACAAGCGGCTTCCCTCGGGAAGTCGCTTTTTTTTTGCTTAGTCGCCCACGATAACCAGGACGAGAAGGAGGATGAGCCTGAATACTCTCCACGCCCCGGCGGCCCAAAATGTGCCGATCGCGCCAACAAGAAGAAACAGACCGGCGATGTCGCCCGCGCCGTGGTTGTGCATGAAGGCGCCGGCCACGAAGATCAGCGAATACACCAAGACCAGAACGAGGCGGCGCAGGACAAACGGAAGGGCCCGGAATCCACGGATGACCGTGGACGCGGTGCCGGCGACGGAGTTCATTGCTCGTCCTTGGCATCGGCCATATGGGCGTGCCATGCCTCGACGCAGTATTCGGCAGCAATCGCGGCCGCCGCGATCGCCAGCCAAAAGTAGGCGGATGCGAGCTTGTGAATCAGTTCGCCGTTGCGAATCCACTCGATCAGTTCCAGCATCTTCTTCTCCTTATTTATCGGTGCAAGACGTGGCACACGTTTTGAACACCTACCTCGTACAGCAATTCTCTCAGGTCTGTACAGAAAGCAAGCCGCGAAAAACGAACCGACGGGCTGTCACGCCCATGCCCCGAGCTGATCGTGAAGCGAGTCGTCGAAGCTCGCGCCGTCAAGGCTCCCATCGCCAACGCTGAGTACCTGAAACGCGTCGCTATCATCGGCGCCAGTTGCGCGCGCTTGCATAGCTTGGGGTGATGCGGGAGAGGCGAGCGGCGTGGCCACTGCCGGCGTTACGACGAGCGCCTTCCCGGTTAATTCCTGCCGAAGCGCTGATTCGGCCAACGCTTTGAGGACAGCGGCCCGGCGACGGGCCGACGGACACGTGCTCAACCGCTCGAACAGCAGCGGCGACACGAGCTCGTTGATCGTGATGGTCATCTCGATCTTGTCGCTCATGTCCACTCCTTACCGTCGTTCGCGAGCGACGCTCGATTCCCCGACCAGCAGGAACCCCCGAACGTTCGCGAGGCACGGAGCGTCGATCACCTCGATGACGACCCGCGGGAACGCCTGTCGGATGACGGACGCGTAGAGTGCCGCGCCTCCGCCGGACAGGATGATCGAACGAACGTTTGCCAGACGGCCGACGTTGTTTTGCATTTCCTTCACCACGCCCGAAATCAACGGCTGCGCTTTCTCGAGATAGGGCGCGAGGTCGATGTCGTTCCCATAGAAGAAGAACGGCGTTTGCTCGCGCAGTGCTTTGTCGATTCGCTCGATGTCCTCGACCGCGTCGCCTTGGTCGCGCGCGATCAGCTGGGCGATGCGCTGATAGATCTGCGATGCGCCGCCCGGCATACCGCCGCTGCGCTTGTCGTCCATCGCGAAGCCGCTCGCGTACACCCAGTCGGTCGTGAAGTAACCGACGTCGACGACGAGATGTTCAACGTCGCGGCCAAACCCGCCTTTCCGGTTGCTGGAGGCGAGGACGAGCGAGCCGAGCGGCTGCGGGATCACCATCACCTTGTCGATCTTCACGCGGCCCGCACCGAAATCCAGCGTGCCGGTGAACCGTTCCATCAACGCATCTGCGTACTTTTTCAGGTTGTGAACCGGCAGGCCGAGCACCAGGCGTTCGACATGGGTTACGCCGGAAAAGTGGATCGCGCCGAGGAGCAACGCGGCATAGTTGTTCGTGAGAATGTAATCGTCCGCCAGCGCGCGTCCGGTATTGCCGTATGCGGCAGTCAGGGAAACGTCCGGGCCGACCTCGTACTCGACCTGGTCGATCACGATGGTGGATACCTTGCGGGTGGTCAGCACGCTGTCTCCGTAGCCGGCGATCGAACGGCTCGCCGCAAGCGGCGCGAGCGACGGAAACATTCCGGAGGCCACGGCGTTGTTCGCGGCACGGTGTGCGTATTTCGTATTGCCGTAGCCGACGTCGATAGCAAAGACTGCAGTTTTCAAGGGCGACTCCTTTGGTCACTGGTTCATGGAAGGCAAGTGCAACGTCGAACCCGGAGTCGAACTTCGGCACAGCGACTGCACCAAAGTCCTAGATAAAGTCGGACATTGAGAACGGGCCGTTACCGAAGTCGGACATAAAGTGGGAGATTGCAATGGCGAGCCCTTGAATCTCCCGGATAAAGTCCGAGATTGCGTGATTCAGTCTATCGAGCGGTACGCAAAGTCAAGTTTTGGAAAGCGGCGCACTTCCCGCCAGCTTTCGCGCGGCTGAGCGTGACAAAACCGCCTATTCTGGGCATCACCTACCGCGTCATCGACGCATCGAAACCGAGCGCCAAGCGCTCACGCCCCTCTTTCCGGCCCGCTTTGGGCCTCCAACGCAGTGAAATGTCCGGGCCGCACATTGACGCGGTCTTTTTCTGAAGCAAATCAAGTACACAGTGGTCCACCTTGAGGACCCCTGGACAGTGCGATATCCATACGATCGGCGGCGGTTTGCCGCAATGGGACGCAATGAGGACATGTGGACACCGGACACCGGACACCGGACAGTCCACGCAACCTCAATTGCGTCTACTCACGCCCTTTCAGCGAACGAGCTGGGTGCGTTCAGGAAGCCCGATACACCGCGGCCGACATGAACGTGCTTGGGGGCGGGGGAAGTCTTGCGATCCGGGGAGACCGGCATCGCGATTCCCTGATTGGAAGAACGAACGGTAGGCGCAGCCGTAACCCAAATGCGCAACAAGAATTGCCCGGCACATAGCCCGACGCCGGCGACCACGAGGATCGTCCGCGCCGAGACGCGCAAGCGTCAGGCTGGCAGGGTAGCCACGAAGCTGATCTGGGCGGAGTCACTCTGCGCAGCGCGTCCGGAGAGCGGGCGCGAAATGGTCGGCGACGGTTTGCGCGGAGCGCGGACTACGTCGGTCATGGAAGCAGGATGGACAGTCGGATTGCATGCTCTTCCCATGCAGCGGGCTGATCGGATGGAATCGCTAAAGGACAGGAAGCAGCAAGACCGCGCCGGCGGATACCGGCGGAGCCATTCGCGCGAGCGAGGGCGAGAGAAGTAGCCGTGGCGCGTCAGGTAGGGGCGCGCAACGGATGGAAAAGGTGAACGTCTATGGGGCTGCCGCGAACAATCCAGACACGGCTCGTGTCGGCTGATGTGGGGAACATTTGCGCGAAGCGATGGCCGCCGGCAGATCACGGATCGATCGCGTTAGCGGGATCGACCGCGCGCCGGCTGCGCAGCGCAAAGCGGTTCTTGACCGAGCGGCCGCGCATCGTACGATGGATTCGCGAATGGCGTCTGTGTCGGTTCTTGGGATCGTGGTGGACGAGTTCGCGGAGCGCGATTGGCGGGCTGCCGCTGCGGATGCGTGCGGCGCGCTCCGGACGATCGATTGATGATAGGAAGGGGCGGGTGAGTTCCGCCGGGTGTGAGCGGTATCGACCGCAAGGAGTAAATGGATGGCTGCGATCCTCAACGTTCGGGCTGTTGTGGGACGCTATCGCCTGTCGCCAGAGTTTCGCGACGCGTTGCTGGTGCTGTTCGATCAGCATGTCGCCGAGATTCACAGCACGACTCGGATCAGCAAACGCGCGCTGTCGATCAAGACGCAGGAATACCGGGCGACGGCGATCTGCAAGGCGTTCGTCGAACTGCGCGAGGGTGGGTTCGCGCTGCAGACGCCATGGTCGCTGAAGACCAAGCACGTAGAGTATCTCGTTGACCGGTGGGTCAAGGATCAGCAGTCGGGCGGCACGATCGAGAACAAGCTCACGTATCTGCGAGCGCTCGCCCAGTGGTTGGGCAAGGCGAATCTGGTCGGCACGCTCGGCGATTACGTTGATCGCCGTGACGCCGGCCTTGAACGCAGCTACGTGGCTACGGAAGACAAGTCATGGGCTGCGAACGGGGTGGACGCGGTGGCGAAGATCGAAGAGATCGCGAAGACGTGTCCGTACACCGCGGTGCAGCTCAAAATGCAAGCGGCGTTTGGACTTCGTGTCGAAGAGAGCTTCATGCTGCGCCCGGCAGAAGCGGTGCGCGATCCGCGCATGCTCGCGGTGACGCGCGGAACGAAGGGCGGGCGGCCGCGTGAGGTGCCGATCGAACGGAAGATCGTGATCCTGGAGGAAGCGGCGCGCTTGATCAACGGCGTTACGGGATCCACGATTCCTGCCGGCCGAACGCTGAAGCAGTGGCGTGACTGGTACTACTACGTGCTCGCCAAGCATGGCGTAACCAAAAGCGGCATCGGCGTGACGAGCCACGGACTGCGTCACGAGTATCTGCAGGCGCTCTATGAGCAGGTGGCCGAGGTGCCGGCGCCGATCAAGGGCTCGCCGGCACGTCCAGATCCTGCAGCGCATGAGGACGCGAAGCGCCGGGTCGTCGAGGCCGCCGGCCACAGCCGTCCGTCGAAGGCGAACGCATACCTTTCGACGTTCGCCCGGCAGTCGGAGCTGAAGAAACCTTTACCGAGCGTTGCCGAAACGAAGGCCGCGCTCGAGGCGGCTGCCGGCAACAAGAGCCACGCTGCGGCGGCACTGGGGATTTCGAGGCAGGCGCTGTATCGATTGCTTGCATCGCCGTCGCCAAGTCAGTGACGGTCGCAGCGGGTTCTTATCGAGTCGACGCGGAGGCTGTTGGCGGCGTCGATAGTAGCCGCAACATGCAGCATCCGGTGCGGCTCAGGATGGGTCGAAGAGGAGCGTCAGGACGTCGTAGCTCTCCCGGCGGGAGAGCGGAGCAGCCGGATGCGTTTGTTCCCACGCACGGTCCGACTCCGTCCATCGGTCCCATTCGTGTTCAGGCGCGTCTATCCCAGGAGGGGGCGTGCGCACTTCTTCGTGGTCGCGGCACATTTGTGCGAATGCGTCAGCGGATTCTCTGGTTGCGAACGCCCGTACCGGGTCGCTACCTTCGTACATCGTGGACGCCTGAACGACGAAAATCTCCCTGACCGGCGCGGGCCTGTTCGCCGGCGGTTGTTGCTGGAGTCGCTTTGCAGTGTTCAGGTCAGTCGGGACATCAACCAGGTGATTCCTATCGGCGGCAGTCATTCGCTTTCTCCCATCACGGCGACGTCGAAAAGGTCGCCAATCGCATTACGTGCCCGGCGCGTTGCTGCGGCTTTGGTGCGCCGATGCTCAGCGCGATGGGCAAGGCCGCAGCGCTGACAGAGCGCCTTGAGGTTGTCGTCGCTGGCGTGCTCGTGCACATGGTCGAGGCGGACAATCGTGAGGACGATCCTCGTCCACTTGCAGCCGCAGTATTCCGACGCCTTGCAGTATCCGAGCAGGCGGCCATCATCGGCCGCGAATACCTCGCCGTCGCCTTCGAGGCGTTGGAATGTGCCGGCGTCCTTGTCGATGCCGCGTACGACGTCATCGCCGTTCGCAACGTGGCACTGCTCGCACCGGTTGCCTGCCCTTGCGAGGATGCGCGCGCGCGTCGCGGGCCACGTGGCCGGACAATGATTGTGCGGTTCAGGTTTGATCGGCATCGATGCCTCGCTCGGGCGCCTGGATGCTAGCGACAGTGGAACCGTCACGCGCATTCGCGCGCCGGACAGTAACGACCCGTTCGACCGGATTCGCCGACGTCGTCGCGGCTGACTCGGGCTCCGGTCGCCCGTTGTCGATGGCGTGCGCGAGGTGTCGGGCGTACGTCGCCACCGCACGCCAATAGGCGGCCATCGGACCCTTTCGACGGGACCAGGCGATTTCCGCCTCCGCGTTTGCTTGCGTACGCAGCGCGCGAAGTACCGATGCGACCGCACGACGTGACTCGGCAGGAAGGGCGAGAAGGTCGCGAGCCGCGGGGAGTTGCAACAGAGGATTGATATAGCCCATTACGTTCTTTTCTCGACGGTTTCTTCAGGCGTTGCCGTGCCGGAAATCGCGGACCGCATCGGTGTCAGCGGATTGCGGCTGTGCGACTGCCCCGTTGTCGGGTCGAGTGGCTATGCGGTACGTCTTGTTCACGCCGATTTCGGTGAGGTACCCGAGAGCCTCGGCGGCGAGCCCCTTCCATTCGGTCGTGCGGCGCAATGCGGAGATCATGCGGAACATGAACGTCGCCATCTTGGTGACGCGCGGGTCACGAATCGGATCGCTGTCGGACGCCGTCGTCCCGGATGGCACTCCAGCGTGACCACCGAGGACGTATTCGCGAATCACCTTCATCGAATGCGCGTCCGCAGCCGCCGTCGCACCGTCGAGCACCGACTCGTCGAGCGGCGTGCTCATTCGATCGAGCGCCGCTAAAACGGCGGCCGGGACGTCACCACCGGCCCGCTCCGATGCGTCGCCGTCTGTCAGCGGTAGGGCCTGGGCCGCGTCAATCGGGATCAGTCGAGCCCCAGCCTTGCGGGTGTTGCCGTCGGGGCGTGCCCGCATCGTCTCGTGCTGTTTCTCACGGGCGAACAGGGCGTAAGGGCCTGTCTCTGTGTCATAGATCTCAAGAAGCTGCCAACCCTCGCCGGCCGGCGTAGTCGGGATCCACCAGCTGCAGTTGAAGTCGCCGGATCCATGATGTCGGTCGTATGCGTCGATATCGACATCGCTTTCCATCGAGACGAAAGCTGATTCGATGCCAAATGCGGCGAGGAACCGATCCGCACGAACATCCTCATCGCACGCCGGGAAGGCTGGATGCGTAAGCCATCCGTTCTCGTCGCGCACGATCGTGCGGGGAGCAAGCAGCGCCTGGCGCAGCCCTTCGAGATTGGCATGCTGTTGTACGGGCCGCCGGCGTGTTTCGTCGCGCCGGTCCGCGCTTCGGTCTACAACCGACGCGGGGTTCTTTTCGTTCAAATCGCTCATGAGGTGTACTCCGCTGGATAGGGGCTCGCGTGCTCGACGCGTCATCTGAAAGTGTCGACGGCAGCAGACTTAGCGTAGCGCCCGGCAGGCGAAGTCAAGTGAGGCGCATCGCGACTGAAACACCCGCCTACCGCGTCGAGCGAAGTCAGGGCGCCGCCGGCGAACGCAGATTGCTGCCGCTATCATCTTCGCGCTCGGGCTATGCGTACGGGGTATTCAAAGCGACTGATATCCGAGCGCCAAACGCCGCGGATCACAATTGCGGGTCGGGAAACGAGGAGCGCCGGCTTGTCGAGGCTGGCGTTATGCGGGGGCGTCGGAAAATGAGGCGAGAAATCGCCGGTGTAACGCCTGCTGGAGGAAAGACGGGCCCGGTAACATAGGCTTGTCTCTCAGGTTCTGGCACAGGCCCTCGGAAATCGCTAGAACCATTGTTAAGCCGGCGCAAGCCGGCTTTTTTTATTCAATCTCTGTCGTTATAGTTTGTTGAGGACGTAACAATATCCGGCTCGCTTTCTCGCCGGATTCAACAGTGCTGCTGTGTTTTCTACCACCGGTCGCGATCAGGCATCGAGTCGACCGCGATTGCGATCCTGTCTTCGAACAGGAAATCGCGATGCTCGTTCGGCGAGTGGATTTTTGGGAACTGGACATAGTCCTGGCCGTCGACCTCGATCCACTTCGCCAGTTGAACAAGTTTTCGATATCGAGCCGCGTCTTCGAGCACCGGTGCAATCGGCCACGTGTCGAAGGTGACGACGGTCGCGTCGACAATGCGTTGCGCCAACATCTTGAAGATCGGGCCGATCTCGTTCCAGTCTCCTTCCACGCGGGACAACATGTCGAGCACCAACTGCGTATCGCAGGCGCCGAGCTCTCTCTCGATCAGCCTTCGCAGGTCTTCATCTGTTGACTTCGGTCGATTCACTCGCCGGTTCCAAGTTTCGGCGCATCGGTCTTTCGCGGCCGCTTCGTCGTCGCCGATCGCTTCCCACTGCGTCGACATGCCGCAACCTGTGCAATAGATGCAGACTAACGGTTCGGTCAGCGGAGCCTCGGGCGGGCGAGGAAGTACGTCACCAATGTTCGGCGGGCCGCCGAACCGGCCGAAGCGGCTGAAATCGAATCGACGATTCTCGTCGCATTCAACGAGTCGTTGCGATCGGCCGACGGTCGGCCGGCCGCCACAGTGCTCACATGGATAGAGCTGTTCGATCATTTGTCGGAAGGTTGTAAGTTTCTCGTCGTCGGCATTATTGCTGTTTTTGCAGGCCGGCAAAACCGAGAAAAGCGCGAATACTCCTTCCGGATATTTATCGCTCGCGTAAGTTAATTGAGTGATGCTCGTTGTTCCGCAATGCGAATAAGGGACAGGAGTGAGTTGGTGGACGTGCTGGATATGTCACTTGATTCGGAGGATGCGACGGCGATTTGACCGGGCTCGGTAGGAAATACTCGTCGCGCGGATTGCAGGTCATCGACGAACCAGAAATGCCATGCCCGCGCGTAATGCCACCAGGTGCCGGCCCGTTCCAGTTCGTCCCACGACGCACGGAACTCAAGGACGGCGCCGAAGCTCGTGAAGACTGCACACCGCAGGCCGCGAGCGTCGGTCACTGCGACGGCGAGCTGCCGGCCGCCGGAGAATGAGTCGCGCTGGTGGCATGCCATGGAGAGGGCGGGAAACTGCGGACCCCATTGATCGGTGCGGGAGACCGCACGATGGAGGAAGAGCGACTTGCCGTGCATAGGAGGCATCCAGGTTGAGAAGATGCCTTCATCATGCCGGCGGCGCGGCGATGTCAAGGTTTGGTGGTTCGTCGCGCAATGGGAGGGAAACGGACATCTGCCAGTTGAAACCTGTCGATATCCCACTCCACGGCCGGGATGCCACGTGCGATCCGAAGGCGCTGCTTTTCCCGCTTGCGAGACTCGTACTCGGCCATGCCATTCATCCCATAGACCTCGATGTGGGTTGGCTCCGCAGTGTCCGTTAGGACGAAGTCCGGCAGCATGTCGGCGCCCTCGTCCAGCCGGATCGGCTTGTCGAAGGCGCGGCCTTCGGCCACGAGCCGATTTGCCATCGCGACTTCGTGGATGGAATCGCACGTGATGTAGGCGGACGAGCAAAGCATTGCTGCGAGATCGACTACAACGTGATGACCCTTCGGCGTGCGCTCAATGACAAGCATCGCGACAACCCTGGCATCGCGGTCGCCGAGGGCGCGCATCGCGTGGCCGTATCGCTTCTCGGCGAGCGCGATCAGCTCGGTACTGCAGTAGTACCGCTTTGCGCTCTGTCGCAATATGATCGAGCGCCCGTAAGGGGTCACGCCAATTTCTGAGATCTCGCCGATGACCAGGCCGCGATGGTTCGTTCCGTCGCGCTGGACAACGCGTGCGAGAAATGCGTCGAACTCGGCGTTGATGGCGGTGCGATCAGCTTCATGGAACCTGCGCATGACGTGCAGAACCTTCTCGGCGGGCGCGCCGTTGATCACCGCGTCGCTGATCTCGGCGAGAACACGCGCATTGCAGACGCCCCAATTACGCGCGCGGTCAACACCGGACCAGCGATTGAGCCCGGCAACTTGCCAGAGCGTCTGCAGGAAGCCGAGGAGCGGCGCCGAGCGGCGCGAGGTAGGGGGTGCGCCGGCTTGCCGTGGGCCCTTTGATACCGCACCGACCGTGCGCTGTGTGAGGGCGACGTCGAGCTTCGCGCGCAAGCCCGCCGCGGTGGCCACGATGCCCGGCAGGGTCTTTCCGGATTCGTTGCCCCCGTCACTCGGATCCTTGTGGAACGAACAAGTCAGGCGGTCGTGCAACGGTCCCTCGTCCGGCCACCCGGCAAGATGGAACAGGCTCCCGTATCGGCGGATCTGGAGGCGCAGCGGCGAGGCCGCGCCGCGGCATAAGCACTGCGCGTAGCCAGGGTTGATTTTCGCGCGCTCAAGCTGACGGACGAAGGCGGCGGGGTTTTCCTGAACGTCATCGACCGGGACAGCGATGCCCGAGAACGAGACCTTGGTCGGCGATTTGTAGGTCGTCATCAGGCACTCCGTTCAGATGATGCGGTGCTGCCGATGGCATTGCCGTACCTGGCCACCAGTCGATCCGCGCCCGGTGACGAATTCACGACGGGTCGTTCGGTACGGCGCTGCTCGACGATGCGCAGATCGATCTTGGTCAGGGTCTCGATGGATACATGGCCTCGGACCAGATACTCGACCGCGACCTCCTCCTTGGCCCACTCTGGAATTAGATCGCTATCGGCAATCGCTCCGAGCATTCGATCGGTGAGGGTGTTGCGGTAGATCGCTATCCGGGATGCGGCACGGGACGCAAGGGAAAATGTGACGATCCCGGCCGGAATGAGTGCTGCCGCAATTGTGGTGTTCCGACCGAGCCCGGACAGCGTGATCAGCGACAGGACGCTGAAGCCAGTGGTGATCATGCCGGCGATCCGAACTGCATATGCCGGTGAGTCGCGTTCGAGTTGCCTTGCGAGGCGGCCGAGTGTTATGACACTCGTTGACGGAATGCCGTTCATGGTTGTCATGCGTGGTCTATATCCATTCGTTGATGGGGGGATGCTTGAGCCGCGGCGGGATGTATACCGTTCCGGTGTCCTTGTCGATCAGCAGCCACTGTCCGTTGGTGAGCCGTTTCACGTGGCAGTGCGGGTGACACATCTGCATGATTCGCGCGGCGCGGCTGCGCTCGTAGTGTCGAACGGTGGCCATGACGAGTCGGACGGTACTGGCGGCCGCAATAAGCAGCCCGGCTATTGCCAG
Organism: Burkholderia sp. AU6039; assembly: GCF_002223365.1. NCBI lineage: Bacteria > Pseudomonadati > Pseudomonadota > Betaproteobacteria > Burkholderiales > Burkholderiaceae > Burkholderia > Burkholderia sp. AU6039. The sequence continues at coordinate 69,368 of NZ_NKFK01000010.1, read as the reverse complement.
GATCGCGAGGCATGACCAGGCCCTGCCGCGGCCGAGCTGGGTGACCAGTCCGGTGGCGATTGCGGCCAGCGCCGCTAAGGTCGAAGAGAACACGATCGAAAGCTGAAGCGTCCGGTTTCAGCTAGCGAGTCGCCGGCGAAGCGCGGCGCGATCGCTGCCGAAGAGCCCGAGCCCTATCGCGAGTGCTGCCGGAACACTCACGACAATTGCATAGGCCCACCAGAGGCGTTCGCCAAGATCCCGAGCTAGTGCCGCGATCGGCCGCTGCTCGAACCCTTTCGACTGGCAGATCGGAGACGCCGGAAGCGCATGGTCGGGAATTTTGTCCTTGCATACCTGGATCGAAAGCGAGCCGGGCTGCGCGGGTGGGTTGTTCGCTGTCTGTGCGGCGAACTCCAGGATTTCTCGTGGGATCGTCTGAAACGAGAAGTTGCTGTACAGCGCGAGAGCGCCGCAAAGAATCACGCTCGGAAACACGAAAAAAATGTAGAAGGCCCATTTCCCCACGAACAAGGTGTGGCTGGCGAGATGGCGAGCGCGGTCCAGAGGAGCGCGCATGGATCGACTGGTCATTGTGCGGGTGCCCGGTTGGTTTGACGGGGGCGACGGATGCGCCCACTACAACCATGCAGTCCTCTGAACGCTACGAATACTGCGAAAGCGCATCTGTTTGCTGGAGCTTTTCGCCTTACCCCGCTCAACCGGTTGCGCGGCCCAGGTTCTGCTTAAAAAGTGAGCATCGAGCTACGAGCGCCGCTAGGCTTGGGCGGCCGCGACTTATCCACAAGCTTGTGCAGCGTAATTGTGGGTATCTCGGCTGCTTGGCCACCGGGGCGAAAGCGTGCCCGAACTTGGCCGCATTTCGTGCCAGCAGCTTTGGCACGGCGCTTTATCATCCGACCGACCTACCGCGTCTACGACGCATCGACTCACGGCCGTGTGCGGCCCATTCACTTCACCCCTACGGGATCATTCCCGTCGGGCGTGCTCTCCCGTCATCAATCTGGAGAGCACCATGTCTGTTTCAGCCGTCCGTACGCTGGAGGCCGCTGCATGAGCCGAAAGAGCGCGGAAAGAAAGTTTGCACACACGGCCGATCCCCATCAGGCGGAACTCGTGAAGCTACTCAAGCAGTTTGGCTATGCCCATCAGATCAACACGGTGTTTGCGGATTTCGTCGAGATATCCGCTATCGCGTTGAGCAACAGCGTGGACAAGCCGCAGTTTGAACCACGGGAAAAGCGCTACCTGGAGATCGTCGGAAAATACAAACCCGAAGAGCTGCAACTGTTTGCCCGGATGTTCGCGGAGCTGACACTCTCGTTCGAGCATCGGCTTGGGGTCGACGACAACCTTCCCCCGGGAGCGTTGCCGTGCCCAGGAAACCTGACGGACGTGCTCGGCGAGACGTACATGATGTTGGAGATCGGGAACGACCGTGCCGGTCAGTTCTTCACTCCCTACAGCATCTCTCGGTTGATGGCCGGCATCTTGATCGGTAGCCGGAGCGAGACCATAGAGCAGGAGGGGTTCATGCGGATGCAAGAGCCTGCATGTGGTGCTGGTGGGATGGTGATCGCAACGGCAGATGCATTGCTGTCGATCGGCCAGAACTACCAGCAGACCATGCATGCGACCTGTATCGACATCGATGCACGCTGCGCTCATATGACATACCTGCAGCTGTCAATGATGCACATCCCGGCGGTGGTCGTGCATGGGAATGCGCTCACCATGGAAGTGTGGGGGATGTGGTATACCCCGGCGCACATTCTCGGCGGTTGGCGGGCAAAGCTCCGGCAGCGCAGGCAAGCGGACGCGCTGCGTGAAGTATTGGCGCTGGATCGCAGCGCAGTGGCTCCGGACGCCGACGCAAAGCAGGAACCGGCCGATAACCTGGTGCTCGGCAGTGAGGTCGCCGTGGCAACCTCCGTCGAAGCGCCGGCGGTCGCGGCAGTGCGTCCCGCCGATACCCTCTGCGATCTCTTCGACGAAGCTGTCGAGCAGTCGAGAGCCGGTATCTTTGAGGTCGTCGATCAGCTGGCCCTCTTCTAAATCGCGCGGTAGCGCGACATCCTCTTACACCAAGGCCCGATCGTTTGATCGGGCCTTTTTTTATTCAATCACTGCGGGTGCCGCGATCGGCAACCGGTGAAAGCTAGCTCGTTCTTTCGGGCTTTCCGCTGAGCCCCCGAAAATTCACGCGGTATCTTTTCCTCATCTACCGCGTCTTCGACGCATCGACTCAGCCGGCAGCGCCGGCATTCCTTTCCAAACCCATCGGGAACCACTCCCGATCGGGGGCAGGTTCCCTCTCCGGAGAACCTGACATGCAAGAAGCACCCCTTCAGCAACCTACGATCAAGCTCGGCCGTATCAAGCTGGGCCGGAACCCTCGCACTTACTTCGATGACGCCAAGATGGCCGAAATGAAGGCGTCGATCTCGGCTCGTGGTGTTGATACGCCGGTTATCGTCCGTCCGCTCGACGACGGATTCTTTGAACTCATCGCCGGCGGCCGTCGGTACAAGGCCGCGCTCGAAACGCGCGGCGATGACTACGACATGCCGGTGAACGTCAAAGACGTTGACGCGGTCGAGGCGGAAGAAATCGCCTTTACCGAGAATATCCAGCGTGACGACATGTCCCCCGGTGACGAGGCAGTCGAGGCGGCGCGCCTTCTCGGCCGCTGTCAGGGGGATCGCGAAGAGGCTGCCAGGCGGATCGGCTGGAGCCTTCCCACGCTCAACAGCCGTCTCGCTCTGCTGAACTGCAGTAACGACGTCCTCATCGCCTTGAACACGCGCCAGATTCTTCTCGGTCATGCGGAGCTGCTTGCCGCGCTGTCAAAAGAAAATCAGGATCGCGTACTTCCGGTGATCATCACCGAGAAGAAGTCCGTCACCGAAGTGCGAAAACTCGTCGAGAGCGCGGCATGCTCTCTATCCGCCGCTATCTTCGACAAAACCGATTGCGCGGCGTGCCCACATAACTCGGCGATGCAATCTGAGATGTTCGGCGAGTCGATCGCGACCGGGAATTGCACGAATCGGCAGTGCTACAACGGGAAGACGGACAAGCAGCTCGAGGTCACGGCCGCGGGTTTGCGTGACGAGTTCCCGACCGTGCGCATCGTGCGTGCTGGCGACAATCACACACGGGTTCAACTTGCAGTCGACGGGGCGAACGGCGTTGGCGCCGAGCAGGCGAAGGCGTGCCACGGCTGCCAGAACTACGGCGTCGCGGTCAGCGGGTTGCCGGATTCTCTCGGCAAGACCTTCCGCGGCCAGTGCTTCGACACTGTGTGCAATATGCGCAAGGTTGCAGACCGGATCACGGCTGAGAAGGCAGCGGCGAAAGCCGCGACCTCTGACGCCAAGGGTTCGGCGGTTTCGACCAAAGCAGCTGGCAAGAGCGGATCGGGTTCCGATACGTCTGCTCCGGCGGCGGTATCCGTCGTCGCGGAATCTGACCGGGTGAAGCAATACCGTGAGGCGCTGTGGCGGAAGGCTCTGCGTCGCGACGTCGGCAAGAACGCGGCGCTCGCTCGACAGTACCTGATCGCAATCGTCATCGCGGGCTATGCGCGTCAGATCAAGGAAGACGTTTTCCGATCCGTCTACGAAAAGGTGACGGACGAGAAGGCTCCTGCGGCCGATCTCCCGAAGGCTCTGCTTCTCGCCTGCGCGACGTCGGATGAGCAAGCTGCGATGCTGGTCACCGGCATGTTTGTCGCGGCGATCGAAGGTCTCGACGTCTCGTATCTCAAGCAACTCTGCAAGCACCACAACCTCGATCTGACGCAGTACTGGAAGCTCGACAAGGAGTTTCTGGATCTCGTCACCAAGGCCGAGATGATGGTGATCGCGGACGAGCTCGGGCTGCGCGCGGCGATGGGCGACAACTTCAAGAAGGTGTTCTCGAAGTCGAAGGCGGATGTCATCACGGCGTTGCTCGCCGTTGAAGGCTTCATCTACGAGGGCAAGCTCCTGAAGGTTCTCAAGTTCTAAGCAGCGGGCGGCCCCTGGCCGAGTCGCATCGACATTCTGCGCCGCCTCGAGCGGCGTGTATTTTTTGGAGATTCATATGTTTCAAGCACTCGAACCGTTACTTCGTTCCGCGGAAAAGCTCGTCTTGTCGCTGACGATGGATGGCGACAACATCGTCGTGTTTTTGACGCCGGCAGGTGGCAAGGACTCGATGCTGCGACAGCCCTTGATCCTGAACGCGACGGCCGCAGAGCTCGACGAAGGCTTCGCGGCGGCGATCGGTAGCTTTACCGCTGCGCACCGGTCACTCGGTGAACAGGTGGCGGTCACCAATGCCATTCTCGAGTCCCAGCAGCAGTCTCAGGCGACGAAGGCGCAGAAGGCATTGTCGAAAGCATCGACGCCGACGGCCGCAGACGCGGGCGCAGACGACGCTGACGACGAAGACGGTGCGGCTGCCGCATCGCCGAATGTCGAGCCCGCTGCCGCCGAGAAGCCGACCGGCACGGATCTGTCTTTGCTGATTCTGTGAGGTGAATCATGTCGATCAGCATTTCTGCACTGGTACGCGAGTTCACCTACAACGGTATGGCGCTCATGGATCCCGGGCCGGCTTTCTCGGCGGACCAGGTTCGTGACCTGTACACCGCTCAGTATCCGGAGTTGACGACCGCTGCGGTCGACGGCCCCGAGATCAAGGGCCAGGTGGCGCACTACAAATTCGTCCGCGCGGCGGGTGCCAAAGGCTCCCATGCGTGAGGACGATCTGCTCAAGGCCTTGTCCGATCCGGACAACGGCTTCAACCAACAAGAACCGCCCGGATGGGCGGTTTTTTTTCATGACGACGAGGTTTCCAAATGCTGTACGGTCCTCCGGGACTTGATTCACGTCTCGTTGACGTCGACGGCCCGCAGTGGGAATCGACGCGCGGTTCAGTTGCCCGACGTGGATCTGCCCATGATTTTCTGACGCTGCCGGCGCTATCGGATCGTGTGCCCGTCGCTGGGATGTACCGGTGGCGCACTGAGATCGATCTGGCGGAGATGGTGAAGAGGCACTTCGTCGATGGCCCGCTTCGCGCGGCCGATGTCGAGAAGCCATCCGGCGCCATGGATGCGTTCAAGCAAGCGTTCAAGGCGTGGTTGGGACGTATCGGGATGGAGACGAGGAACATTTCCTACACTCCGGTGCTCCTGGACCGAGCGTCGGTAGCGGAGATGGTCCAATGCCGCTGCAACGGGGACGAGTCGGACTTGGTGTCGCCACTGTATCTCGCGTTGGAGATGGCAGACGAGGAGGTGTATTCGCTCGCAAAGTTCCGCCCGGCGGCCGAGCGGGTTCACCCCTTGTTGATCCCGTCGGTGCTATCCATTCTCGATCGGGTTTCGTGCCGAACGGGGCTGATCCGTACGCCTGGGTGGTTCCTCTGTGAGTTTTCTCGCCATTACTGGGAGTACAACGAATCGGCGACCGACGAGGCCGCGATCGAGTGGCTCCGCGAGATGTACGAGGACGACGAAGAGTCGATCGCTCGGCGTCTTCCCAGTGTCGTGCGTCCGCAGATCTACCCCGACGCCGTCCGGATACCGCCGAAGGTGATGGGCCGGCGGTCGAAATCGCGTTATCTGCTTGAGCGCGAGTTGTTAGAGCTGCATGCGTCGACGGACGGCGAAATGGCGACTGTCTGTGCGGAGCTCGCCACGCTGACGCGTCTTCTGCGTACTGCGGGCAAACGATACCTCCTTGGAGAGGGTGTCGACGGACAGCCGATCTATTCGATGGCCACGGTCGTCCTTGATGAGAACGCTCTAATTGGCGGGCTTCTCGACGATCACTTTAACTACGCTCATCAAGGTAGCGAAGAGACCTACTTCAACACCTTCATCCCCTTTTCCACCAGCAGCGAGGCTATCGCGCAGCAGTACCGCGATATTGCACTCGGTTTCCGAATGCTCAATCACGTTGATCGCCTGCTTCAGGCGTTGTGCACCTTTTAACTCAAGGAGTCTTCAAATGTCTGAACTTGCTACCGCAGAGGCCCAGCGAGGTGTCATGCTCGATTCCGCAATCCTCTTTTATTCGGGGCGATCCGGCAATCAGTATGCGACCGTCCATGAAATCACCCATGATCGCGGCGGTCGGCCGCTGATTGGGGCAGGTCGACCAGTGAATCACAACGCGTTGCTCAATGCGTTGTTCCAGCTCGACCGGAACGCCGCACCGAAGTCGGAGTTTCTGCCGTCGAACGTCCTCGGCTCGTCCAGTACCGGTGTCACGTGGTGGAGTCCGCCGGCGATGCGCCGTGTGTTCTTCGACTGCAGTGAGTTGGGTGTTCGTTCGGCGGTCGTTCCGCATCCAGGGCTGGTGTTCCAAGCATCGGTCAGCGGCTTTCGCGTCTTCTCCGTGAAAACTGCCGATCGGCCATCGGCCGACACGCCGCTATTCGAGCCGCCGTACTTCAACACGTGGGACGGCGGGCGGATCTGTATCGGCACTGCGCAGGTCCCGACTCGCGTTGAGGTCAAGTCGATTGGCGGGTTGGAATCGGCATTTTTTGATTCGGCCTTCACCCATCCGAACCAAGGGTCCGACCGGGTGAAGTACAAGCGCGGTGTATTTGCGTTCTGGCGAGACATGCTGGATGGCAAGTTCGGCGAGGCGTTTCCGCTGAAGGTGCTGGTGCCAACGTCGCATACGGCCGGGAAGCTTGTGCGTGGTGAAAACGGAGGTGGTGTATGAATCCGATCGATACCGTGCTGCAGCAGTCGTTTCCGACCGTCATGGTGCCGTCGCGAGAACCTGTCGAGCCGATGACGCGGCTGGGGGAGCGTTTGCTGATCGGTGGGAACGGGGTGTTCCTTGAAGTCGTGCGCCCTTGGATCCGAACGGTGCGGCGCATCGCGATGTACCACGAGTTCACCCCGGTTCCATACGGTGAAGTCTCGGAGGCGACGGAGCTGCATTGCGGGCCCGTGCCGCCGGCGCTTATCGCAGAGTTTCATACGATGACGCGAGAGGCGTTTCCGAACGAGATCGGCGCCTGGATCGTCTGGAACCAGAATACGTGCGGGTTCCGGTTGATTCCGTTGCATGCGTTGTCTCACGGGCCGTCACACCTCGAGTATGAGCGGCCTAATCTCGCCGATGGGGAATCGCTGGTCGTCGACTGTCATTCGCATGGACAGTGGCCGGCGTACTTCTCGATCACCGACAACAAGGACGACCGTCATGACGTGAAGTTCGCGTTCGTGCTGGGCAACTGCGATCGGCAGCCATCCCGCGTGCTTCGGCTCTGCGTGAAAGGGATCTTCGAGAACCTACCGGACGTACCGGAACCTTGGGCGGAAGCAATGGCCCGGGAGGTTGCGTGATGAGTGAGCCTATTCAGCATCGCATTCCCGAGGACATGGTGCGGGCGCCGTGGAAAGTAGTGGTTGTCGGTGCCGGCGGAACGGGAAGCGCTTTTCTGCCAAGCCTCGCGCGGCTTCATCACGCGATGATCGAGCTGGGCCATCCGGGCGGGATCGAATGCACGGTGTTCGACGACGACACGGTAAGCGAGACGAACGTCGGTAGACAGGGGTTCTATCCGAACGACGTCGGCCAGCACAAAGCGCTTCTCATGGTGAATCGGCTCAACAACCTGATGGGCACGCGGTGGAAGGCAGAGCCGCGTCGGGTTGATTCGCGGGTGCGGCTCGTTGCCGACCTCGTGGTGGGTTGCGTGGATACGCGGCGGGCGCGTCATGCGATTGTCCAAGCGGCGAAGCGCGGGAGTTGTCGTTACTACCTCGACTGCGGCAATGAGACGGATCGCGGCCAGGTCATTCTTGGTGAGCTCGGCCGGGCCCGGCACGACAGATTGCCCCACGTGGGCGATCTGTTCCCGGATCTGCTGAATGCCAAGAACGACAAGGACGACGACACACCTTCTTGCTCGATGGCCGACGCGCTGCGTAAGCAGTCGCTGGTCATCAACCAGGCGATTTCGGTCCAGGCGTTCAATTTGCTCTGGACGCTCTATCGGACGGGGTCGCTGTCGTACTCGGCAGTGTTCGTGAACCTGGCAACGGGAAGAACGAACCCGGTACCCATCGATCCGGTGGCGTGGGCGCGCTTCGGGTATGACGCGCCGAAACCGAAGAAGTCGAGGCCTCGCAAGGGCGTGGACCCGATGGATCCGCATATCCCGTGGTAACTTGCCAATACAATACCAACCAGCGCCTCCCGAGCAATCGGGCAGGCGCTTTTTTTTCGCCCAGAGGAAAGCGGGTTGGTTTTCTCGATGATTTCGGCGCGCGGCGGCGGCGCGCGGCCCTACACTGAATCTGTTTCTCGCGCTTCTGCGCATCGACCCAGCTGCACCGGCTCCGCCCGTGCGTAATTCTCTAACCGACCATCCGTCGGCTCCCCTGTCAGGGCAATTTCCCTGACGGGCGATTGCCCTCTTTTTTTGAGGCAATCGTCATGTTCAAGCTTCTCATCTCTGTTCTGCTCCTCGCTTCGTTGACCGCGTGCGCTTCGTATGACTTCGGTTCGCCCGATGTCTACCAGCGCTACGACGTTCAGCGCGCGGGAGAAATCGAGGCGGCCACGGTCGTCAGCGTGCGCGGCGTCACGATCAGCAACGAGTCGGACCGTTCCGGTCTGGCTTCGCTGTTGAGCGCGGGTGTCAGCGCATTTCTCGGCTCCCGCACGATCGGTGGCGGCAACGGCCGGTACATCGCTGGCGCGCTCGCTGGTGCCGGTGCGGCCTTCGTGTCGCAGCGTCTGTCGGAATCGCTCGCGCGTCACGCCGGCCTCGAGGTCGTCGTGCGCACGGTGTCCGGCCGCACGTTGGTGGTTGTTCAGTCCGATGAGCAGCGCTTCGCCCCTGGCGATCGCGTGATGCTCGTCAGCAGCTCTTCCGGCATGCGCATCACGCGCTGAGCCGTTCATTCGCCGGCAGCCGCCGGCTTCTTCCTGCATAGCGAGGTTCCCATTTGGGGCCTCGCTTTTTTTATTCCGAGGGCAAGATGTTCAAGGTACCGAAAGTTCTGTACGCGGACCGGCGCGCTGGTGGCGTTGCGTCCGACGCTGCGCTGACCCACCACGCGACGCGGATGCTGCATCGTGTTGCGCGCGACCTGCGGTTGCGGGCGGGTGAGCACGAGGTGGTGGCCGAGCCGGCGAAGGGCGGCCGCGGGTGCCGCGTGACGCTGCGCACCAGCCGGATGATGCTCGAGGTTGCGGATTCGACGTCGCGCCAGCATGTCGCGGTGTCGTTCCGCACCCGGCGCGGTCACCGCGACTTGTCGGGCGGCGGTGACAACGTCGTGCCGCTCACGCAGCTCGACACGGACGAGGGCTACCAGGCGTTGCTTGGCGGTCTGAGGCTCGTGGACGGGCTCGATAGTGACCGGCGATAGGAGGCGTGATGGAATTCGTTGATGTTCGCGTCGAATTTCCTTCAGGCTTGACGGTGGTCGATCGCGGTTCCTACGATCCGGATGAACAGATCATTTTCATTTCCGTCCCGATGCGTGAGTTGCTGGTCGCGGTCAAGGAAATGGAGCCGCCTCCGGCGGTCACGGCTACGTGGGACGGGTTTGAGGCAATGCTGATTCAGGCGACGGCCGATAGCTTCGATGTAGTGTCGGTGACCGAGCTTGTGGCAAAGCCGCGCTCTAGACTGGGCGCGCGACTGGTCCGTGCATCCTGGTCGAAGGACCAGCGGCAGCAGTTCGGACGCTTCTGCCATACGCTGACGGTCTCGTCGATCGTCGGTGTGGTCGGCTACGTGCACGCCATCTCGGAGTTCTCGATCTGGGCGGCGATGAACGTCGCTGCTCTGGTCGTGATCGGTGTGATAACCTACATCGTAGGCATGGATTCCATGAACGGAGAATGAATATGTACTTCGGTCCTGTTGCACTGCTTCTGACGCTGGTGTTTTGCGGCTACGGCATCGTCGCATGCGAACGCGGTCGTAAGGCGGAGCGCGACCAACGTCGTTCTCTGCGGCACCACACGCATTAGATCGAACTGACGGTCGCCCATCTGGGCGGCCGCCTGCCAATCAAGGGCTGCACCTTTCGGTGCGGCCCTTTTTATTTCCAGGGTTTCCATGTCTGAAGTATTGGAGCGGCCGGTATCGCGGTCGCAGGACGCGTTTGAACTCGAAGGTAAGACGGTCGAGGAGGTTGCTCGATACATCGAGGACTCACTTCGTGCTACCGAGCTCGAGCCGGAATGGGTGTTCGTCGCCAATCGGTCTATGTATGCAAACGAGGCGGTGTTTGGTCGAAAGCCATGGTCCAAATGGCCGGCTGCTGGCGAGAATAAGCGGCGATGCTGCTTGTCGATCGAGCGGGGTCAGTCGGAAGGGTGGATCGTCAGTCTCGACACAGTTTGGCTCGATGCAGCGTTGGGCGTCGACCACTGGCGAACTCAACCGCTCATTCGCATCAAGACGCTGACGCGTTCCCATGGCTGGGCGGTTGCCGCGGTGGTATCGAACCTGCTCAACATCGACTAACGAGTCGCCTTCAATTTTTCCCAATCCGGGGCAACTGCCCGGATGGGGTGGTTGCCCCTTTTTGCACGGACAACCACTGATGTACACGATCAAAACTCCGGACGCCTCGATCCACGTCGACACCCTCGCACACGTATTCCACGTGTTTTTTCACGACGCAACGTTATCCGCCTACGAAACGACCGAGATTTCGCTCACGCGCGGTGGCGTCGAAATGCCGATCCTCCGCTACAACGGAATCTTGACCGTACGACAGCCTGGCACGGCCGAAGCGATCATCACCTCGCTTTTCGAAGAAATCCGCAACCGCTGGTTTAGTCGGGACGGACGGCAACTGCAACCTTGGCAAGTCACGCGCAAGCGCTGGGAGGTCTTCCAGTTCGTGTTCGAGCTGGCGACGAAGCCGGCATGGATGCTGTCCGGCGAGCAGCTCCAGGCTGAAGTCGAGGCCGCGCGTGGCGCCGGTCGGCGCTTCCACCTGCCGGATGTCTGTGACCACGTTGCAAACGCGCTGTTCGGCTTCACGTCGCAAGGGCCGCGTCTCTCGCTCTCAGGCGGGGTAAACGGCCGGCACGAGGTTCATGTCGCCTATGCGCTGTTTCTGGATCACCCGATTCCTGATTCGGTGCTGGCGGACTATCGTGGCGACGCTAAGCGTTTCGAGTACGACCTGCGGTGGTTCCCCGTTCTCCTGGACGTGCCAGTTCTGCGCAACACGCTCCCGTACGACGTCATGCAGTCCGCGGTGGCGATCTACCGTCACGAGAAAAGGCAGATCGACGCCGAGCTCGGTGTCGGTATCGTCGCCGCGCTGCAGTCCGCGCCGGCCGGTATCTCCTACGTGGAGGTTGACGACCGGCTGTTCGCCGCTGGCCTCGTCGACAAGCCGGATCTACCCGAACAGTACCAGCGTCCGGTGGACGTCGGCTCCGCGTTGTCGCCCGTAGCCGAGCGCCTGCGTGATCTGATCGGGGACGCCGTCCTGAAAAAGTCGCTGGACAGGCTTGGAGCCGACCGACAGAAAGGGCGGATCTCGCTGCGGCAGTACAACCTGCAGGTCGAGATGGCGAAGCTGGAGCGAGGCCGCATGACGTTCGAAGGGGCCAACCGGTTCGCCGCCGATGTTGAGGCGCGTAACGTTGGCGCTTTGCTGTCAGTTCTGGACCACGCGGCCGGCTGGAACGACCAGAGCAAGCGTGTATTGCGCGAGCAATTCGGTGTTTCATTGCGCGGCCTGAACTCGACGCGCCGGCGGCGTGCGATCTTCGCGTTCTGCGGCTATGACGAGGCGGCACAAGCCGAGTGGGAGGCAACGCAGGACGCCGCCCGCGCGCACCGTCGCGCCGAAGAGACCGCCAAGGACGCGAAGAAACAGGCAGGCCTCGCCCGGTACCGCACACACGACAACGTGCTGATCACGGGCGTCGAGCACGTTGACCAGGCGATCGCCGACGGCTACTCGGAGATCCGGAGGTTTCGCCATGGTGCGGCGACGCGATACGCGTTGGCGAAGCCGGGCTCGACTGAAGAGCGGACACTCCACGCGAAAAACGGCACGCTGGACTATGCGCGGTCGCGGCTCACGTTGCTCGCGGCTTGATCGAGGAGCGAAACATGCGATTCGATCGAACCGTGCGGTACGGAGACTATGTCTGGACCCGCCGAAAGGAACAGGCGTTTCTCAATCGGCACAAACGTGTTGCTCGGAAGCTCGAGCGTGACTGCCCGCTGTTCGCAGATCAGCTCGCGCCGGCACCCGAGACCGACGTCGACGCGGAGAAGGCGCTGAGAATCGATAGGGCGCGCCAGAGTGAGCAGGTGATGCGCGATCTCGACGCGAGACATTGGCGGGCCGGTCGTGCGTCCTACTTCGCGTGCGAGCCGGAGATCCGAGCGCGAATCATGGCCGAATGGAGTGCGTGGCGCGGACCGGCAACGCCACTGTACTTCATCTATGTGGTCGAAAAGCACAACGGTGTCGGCGAGGAGCGAACCCGACGGATGCGTGAGCGCGACGCTGAGATCCGTGATGCAGTCCTTCCGATGGTGAACGTTCAGGGCGACCTGCTTGGGACGTAAGAGGTGGTTCGCCACTCGCCATTGAACAACCGGCGCCTCGTGCGCCGGTTTTTTTTCGTCCATTCGGAACGTGAGGGTCTCTAAGCCCCGTGAATTTCTCGATCTTTCCGGCCTGCTCGCAGGATCGCGGCTCCTACACTGGCTTTACTCACCGCGTCACCGACGCATCGAATCCGCCGCAATGCGGCCACTTCCAGCCCCAGGGAATCACGTCCCGCCGGGCGTCTTTCACGGGGCGACACTTCTGAGGTCACCCGTGAACCAATCTGAAACTTCCAATCCATCGCCTCCTGATGCCGTGTCGATCGTCGAGATCGAGGCGGCAATCAAAGTGTGGCGCAACTGCTCGCCGGCGCCGACCGGGCCCGACGAGCTCATCGTTCTCTGTGCCGATGCCCGGGTTCTCGCTGACGTCTACGGTGTCATGATCGTGAACCGCGCCACGTGCGTCCCGCGATCATCGCTGACGTCGACGCAGGCCGCAGCGCTCATCGGCGCACATTCGTAGGCATCAACTCGCGTCTCAGGACGCATGGTATCGCCGCGTCGCGGCATCTTCAATCGCCCCGCAGGGTCACGTCCCTGCCGGGCGCGATTCCCGTGGGGCTCTTTCATTCAAGGCCCCCATGAAACTCTCTCCCGCACGCCTCACCCAGCTGCTCGCCACCTACATCCCGAAGCGCCTTCCGGTGCTGATTACTGGTCGGCCTGGGATTGGCAAATCCGACATCGTCGAAGCTGCCACCGCGGAGGCGGAGCACGACCTTCTCATCAGCCACCCGGTTGTCGAAGATCCGACCGACTCGAAGGGTTTGCCGTTTCCGTCGGCCGACGGCAGGCATGCTCGATTCTTGCCTTTCGGCGACCTCGAACGCGCGCTTTCGGCGACGCGGCCGCTGGTCTGGTTTCTCGACGACCTCGGGCAGGCGTCGCCGGCGGTGCAGGCGGCCAAGATGCAACTGCTGCTCGCACGCCGCATCGGTGAGCACCAGTTGCCCGACTGCGTCACGTTCATCGCAGCCACGAATCGGCGCAGCGACAACGCGGGTGTCACCGGGATCCTCGATCCGCTGATCTCGCGTTTTGCAGCGGTCGTCGAGCTCGAAGCCACGGTCGAAGACTGGACGGCCTGGGCGGTACGGCAGAACGTTCCGCCCGAGCTGATCGCGTTTCTGCGCTTCCGACCGGACTTGCTCTGGGAGGCCCGCAGCAGCCGCGATATCGTCGCGTCGGCAAGTCCCCGGAAATGGGGCTTTCTCGCGAAGACGATGCCAGCCGTTCCAGCCGATTTGCTGGATGACGCAATCAAGGCGACGGTCGGTGAAGGTGCCGGCGCTGAGCTGATCAGCTTTCTTTCAATCTATCGTGCTCTGCCGTCGGTCGACGCAATCCTGTTGGACCCGAGCCGGGGCGTAGTCCCGGACGAGCCCAGCATCCTGTACGCGGTAACTGCGGCGCTCGCGCACAAGGCGAGCGATGGCAACTTCGACCGAGTTCTGCAGTACGCGGAACGCCTCGTTGGCGCCGAGCGTCGTGAGTTCACGGCGGTGCTGGTGCGTGACTCGATCGCGCGCAAGCCCGATCTGCAAAGCCACCACGCGTTCATTCGTGCGCAAGGTGGGGAGATCGGCAAGATCATTCGCGGCGAGTAACCACGTTCAAACCCTGTAGTGCCTTTCCCTGTTGCCACGGCCGGTTTCGGTCCGTGGCTTTTTTTGTCTCGAAATTTTGTGTCTATCTGGAGCCATTCATGAACATCACCGATCTGCGGTCCAAGGTCATGCTGTCGTCCGTTGCGATTTCCACGTGGGTCGCTCGTCGCTATGACGGGAAGGTCACCGAAGAGGTCGAGAAAAGCCATCACACGCGCGGCATCGGGCGCTTCAACAAGCGCTTGCTGCCGGAGTACGCGCCGAGCTACGCCGAAGTGGTGTCGATCGGCAATCGGATCCGCTCGCACTACTACAGTCGGACGCTGAAGTACGACCAGCTGGGCGTGCGGCTGCTGCCGACCATGGTCTATATGGAGCTGGCCGAGCGGCTGCGCGCGATGAAAGACGAGTTCGATCTCGCGGTGTCGATCTTCCTGACGAACTACCTCGACCTGAAGGAACAGGCGAGGGCCGAGATGAACACCCTATACAACGAGGCGGACTACCCCACTCTGGCCGAGCTGAAGGGCAAGTTCGGCGTCAAGCTGTCCGTACTGCCGTTTCCGGACGCCAGCCAGTTCGGTGTCGATTTGCCGAGCGATGTCCTGACCACGTTGCGCACGGAGATTGACGAGCACGCGATGGCATCGATCCAGACCGCGAACAACGACCTGGTTGGCCGATTGTACGAGGCGGTGTCGACGATGGCATCTCGCCTGTACGCGACTGGCAATGTCCGTCTTGACGTCGCGAACCATGTGCGCGAGTTGTGCGACCTGCTGCCGAAGCTGAATTTCAGCGACGACCCGAAGCTCGCGCACATCCTCGCGGAGGCGAAGCAGCATCTCGCCGCGCACAACGGGGCGGATCTGAAGGAGTCGCGGGTGCTCCGGTCGCAGGTTGCCAGCAAGGCAAGCGAGATCGAAGGGCTGATGGCGGCTTTCATGGGCGGCGCGCCGGCGGCGCCGTTGACTGACCAGATTCCGGATCAGTCGGCGACGACCCTGTCGTTGTTGGTTGCTGCGTGAGGCCGCTATGGACGCACGTATAGCAAAACAGCGGACCGCTCTTGTCCTCGATCACCCGTTCGTCGGCGCGTTGTCCCTACGCCTCGAGGTGCGAGAAGATCCGTCCTGCGATGCGTTCTGGACGGACGGTGAGACGTTGGGCTACAACCCGGCCTATGCATCAGGGCTTTCCGACCTGGAGGTGCGTGGCGTACTTGCCACGGGGGTGTGGCACGTCGCGAACGGACATTGTTGGCGACGGGGGTATCGTGATCCAGCAGGATGGGACGAGGCGTGCACTTTTGCGGTTGCGTCGATTGTTCTTGGCGCAGGGTTGCGTTTGCCACCCAGTGTCCTAGTTGATCCGCGTTTCTTCGGGCGCTCGGCTGAAGAGATCTACGGCATGCGGTTGCATGAGCGGCAGCAGGAGCGTCGCAAAAGTCGTAGTTCGTCCAATACTGGGGAATCTCGTAGCGCCGACAGCGGGCAGCCATCGGCTGTAGCGGCCGGTGACGGTCTACCGCAGTCGTCAGGCGCCTCGGAGATGCAATCAAGCGCCGATGACCACCCGTCCAATACACCGCAAACGTGCTGCGAGGTTCGGCAGCACACCGGGCCCGACAAGGCGGCGAAGGAAGCTGAGTGGAAGGTGGCCGTGCTGCAGGCGGCCAAGGCAGCGCAGGCTTGCGGCAATTTCGGCGGGTCGCTGCAAGCCGCGGTCGCGCAGGCCGTCGCTGCGGTCGTCGACTGGCGTTCGCTCCTGCATCGCTTTGCGCAGGACGCGGCGCCGACCGACTATACGTGGGCGCAGCCGAATCGTCGTTACCTCCACCTCGGGATGTATCTGCCGTCGCTGAACGAGCCGGCGGTGGGCGACGCGGTGTTTGTACGCGATGCCAGCGGCTCAGTCTGGGATGAAACGCAGGCGCAATTTGCGGCCGAAATTCTGGCCGTCGCCGATGCGGTCCGCCCGCGGCGCCTGATCGTGATGGATTGCGACGTGCGCGTGACCCAGGTTCAGGTATTCGAGCGCGGCGAGCCGGTCGAGCTGGCGCAGCTGAAGGGCGGTGGCGGCACCTCGTTCATCGATCCGTTTCGACGGATCAAGGGCGAGGAGATCGAACCGGCGTTTCTCGTGTACCTGACCGACATGGAAGGTACGTTCCCGTCCGAGGAGCCGGCTTACCCGGTTCTATGGGCGTCGACGACACCGCTGATGCGTGCCCGGCGCGCGCCGTTCGGCGAGACGATCGAAGTCGTCTGCTGAGCGGCTGCGATGGCGCGCTATTTCCTGAAACACACCCGGTCCTCGTGACCGGGTTTTTTTTCGTCCTTCGCAAACGCATGCCATCGGCGCGGACGATAGAAAGGGGAGAAAGCTATACGTTTTTCTGGAGCATTTCGGGTTTGCCCCCTCAACCAGTTGCGCCAGAGTCCGCGCTTTGAGAGCGTTACGACGCGGTCCGCCCGGAGCGCGAAAGCTGCTCAATTTAGCCATTCTTTCGGGCGATTGGCGGATGTGCCAGCTTGAACAATAGCTGCATGTCTGAAATTGCCGAAAGTCCCTTCCTGAAGGTCGCACGACTCGAAGAGAACGCCGTGAGGCTGTTCTTCGAGTCGTTGAAGCTGATCGAAGAACCGCTAACTAGCCCGAATGTCGCCGAAGTGTTGATCAACAACGCGGGCAACATCTGGGTCGAAGAGCGGGGCGTGATGCATCGCCTGGACGCCCAGTTCAATCCGATGACATTGACCGGCGCTATCCATTCGCTCGCGGCCTCCGTCGAGAAGTCGGCGCTGAGGGGAACCGCGCAGGGGATCATCAACGCAGGGCACGACAACCTCCGGATCGCCGCAGTAATGAAACCGACGGCCATCGACGGAGATGCGCTCGCGATACGTCGGCATCGTGAAACGAATCTGGTGTTGGGCGACTACACCCGGCTCGGGGCGTTCTCCCGTGTGCACGCGCGACGCGAGGCAGAGCGGGCAATTTTCCCCGCGGGCGCTGAGAACGAGGTGCTGGAAGAAGCATTCGTCCAAATGGTGAGGAGCCGCGCCAACGTCTTGGTAGCGGGCGGAACCTCTACCGGCAAAACGACGTTCCTCAACGCACTCAACGGCGCGATTCCGACTGACGAGCGTGTCATCACGATCGAAGACACGAAGGAACTGAAGTTAACGGTTCCGAACCTCGTTCGCTTGCTCTCGAACCTTGATAAGGGAGTGACCGCGCAGGTGCTCGTCGCGCTTTGCCTGCGGTTCCGGCCCGACCGAATCATCGTCGGCGAAGTGCGCGGCGGGGAAGCGTACGACTTCATCCAGGCGCTGAGCACTGGCCACGACGGCGGCATGGGTTCGATTCACTCGAACGATGCGCGCGGCGGGCTGACTCGCCTCGAGAGCCTCGCAATGTTGGGAGTCCCGCCCGGAAGCCGGTGGGAGCTCTCCGACATGCGCAAGGCGATCGCCGATTGCTTCCACTACGTCATCCACCTTCGTCGCACGGGCGAGCTGCGCCACGTCTCCGAAGTACTGGCGATAAAAGGTTTCAAAGACGGGGACTACGTCCTCGAACGCGTTTTCTAACCACACGGGGTTTTCCGATGAAGAAGCACATTCAAACGTTGTGTTCGCTGGTCCGTAAGAAAGTGACGGAGACCAGTCACTATCTGTTCGGTCGTGGCAACCGGCTCTCGACTTTGATCGCACTACTGCTCACGTTTGCTGCGCCGGCCGCGAGGGCGGTCGATCTCGGGGACCTTGGTAACGCGGCCAACTTCATCTGCCTGATTCAGGCCTACGTCAGTGGGCCGTGGCTGTTCGGAATCGGCATCGTGATGATCATCGTCGGCGCGGTCATGATCTCGAATTCCGAAAGCAACTTCGGGAAGTTCCTCTCGACCATTGTCGTGGGTTTGGGCGTTGCGTCGTGTGCGCTCCCTATCGTAAAGAACCAGCTGAAGATCAACTACACCTGTGCGTGAACGGAAGAAAGTCAGCCGGTCGCTGTCGTTGCCGCGCCAGATGGGCGGCGCCGATCGCGGCCTCGCGATCGCCAACGGCACGCTGACGACGCTGCTTTGCTACAGCAGCATGTCACCGACCTATCTTGTCGTCGGGATCGTAGTGCATTGGATCCTGCGCTGGCTGTCTTCAAGCGATCCGTGGTGGAAGGAGGTGCTGGTCGTCTACAACCGGTATCCGGACGTGCACGAGCCACTGCATACCTCCGATGTCGCCGCCCGATTTCGGCGGCCGTATGGATTTGATCAGGAGCTTCCGCTGTGAGCGCGAAACCGAAGCGTCGAGCGATTCAGGAAATCGCTCCGTGGGCGACGATGGTTACCCCGGAAACCGTTCTCGACAAAGATGGGTCGTTGTTAGCGCTATACACGTTCGAAGGCGTGGATGCGGACAGCCCGAACACTGACGAGATATCGGCCGCCCGCGACAACCTCGACCACGCTTGCAAGAACTTCGATCATCGAATCACCGCATGGTGGCGTATGTCGCATCGCCGCGTTCGGGGCGAGATCGGTGGACGCTTCGAGTCGGCGATGGATCAGCACGTTGACGCAATCAACCAGAAGAGCGTGGGGAGCGGAAGGTACTTCAGAAACACCCACTCGCTCGCCCTCGCCTACACGCCTGAGACGGGGATCAATAAGCTTTTCGAGAAGATCGCCTATCACATCACGGTGGGGGGCAAGTCGGTACCGATCGCCTTGCTCGAGACCATCAAGGATATGGTGTTCGCGCGCAGTGCGTTCGTGTTCGACATGGAGCGAATCACGTCGGATATCAAGCGCTTCGAAGGCATACTGGACGCGTTTAAAGGGGGCGTGGCACGCCTTAAGATGAAGCGGCTTCAACTGCAGAACGCGCTGGGCTTTTTGCACCAGACGGCCAACCCCTCAGTTCCGCCGCGACGCGTACGTTACCCCGTGACGATGCTCGATACGCACTTGACGGAAAGCTTCGTGACGTACGGTGCGGAACACATCATGTTCGAGTCGGCTTACGGCACAAGGTACGGCAAGATCATCGCTGTGAAAGAGTGGATGGGCTTTCAAGAGGCCGCGCTCGATGTGCTCGCGGACGTCGATTCAGAGTTCGACGTGTGCGTGATGTTTCGATTCCTGTCGACCAGCAAGGCGCAGGTGTACATCGAGAGGATGCGCAAGTTCTACAAGGTGGCAGCGTTCAGTCCGGTCAAGGTGCTGAAGAGCTTCTTCTCGAAAGATGAGAAGAAGGAAAGCATGGAGAACGAGAAGGGGCGCGAGATCCTCGCCGAGGAGGCGGAGAACGCACTGGCGCGCCTGATCGCTGACGGCCAGCAGTACGGCTTCGTCAATATCTCAGTAGTCGTCTACGGAGATACGATCGACGAGTGCGATGACAACGCGCGCGAGATCGTCGGTCGCATTGGCAACGCTGGCTTCGGCGTGCTGGTCGAGAAGCGGAACCTCCCCGCAGCATGGGCATCGACGCTGCCCGGGAGGTGGGACCAGCAGAAGCGGCTGCAGTTCGTTGAGACGCCGGTGGTCTCGGACATTGCGCCCGTGCGTGGCGTTGCGGAAGGGAGCGACGTCAACCAATGGCTCACGCAGCAGCTCGGACAGAGGGTCGGCCCGCTGACGCTTCTACCGACGCGCCATCGGACCTTGCAGCGCGTCACGTTGCACGATCCAAGCGGAAAGTCTCACACGCTGATCGTTGGCCCGATCGGCGCCGGCAAGACCATCTTCCTCAATTTTCTCGTCTCGCAAACCGGGCGGTTCCAACCGCGCCGCATCAAGTTCGATAAGAACCGGTCGACGCGCATCCCAACCGTGTTTGCTGGCGGCAAATTCGTCGATGCAACGGGCAAGTTTGCGGCGGCGACACAGGTCAATCCGCTATCCCTGCTGGCCGACCCTCGGCACTACACGTACGTGTCGGATTGGGTTCAGATGGCAATCGAAGGTGACGGCGAGGACTTTATCTGCACCCCGCAACAGCAGCGCACGATTTATGAGCGGGTCGTCACGCTGGCGCAAGGGTATGGCCGGGAGTTCTGGACGCTGACGTTTCTGACCACGCTGTTGCCCGTCGAGTTGCGCGAGCGCCTGCAAATCTGGACGAACGGGGAGAAGAACGGTCGATTCTTCGATCACTTCGAAGACGCGTTCTCTCTTTCGGACGATCTGGCGATCGAGATGGGCGAACTGTTCGAAAGCTACCCGGTCGCGGCGGCGCTGTTCATGGACTATGCCTTCTACCGGATCTCGCAATGGCTGGATGGCAAGCGCGTCACGATCATTGAGGTTGAGGAGTGCGGCTTCTTTTTCCGGTACCCGCGCTTCTATGCACGTCTGGAAATGTGGGCTGTGACGATCCGCGGGCTGAACGGCACGCTCGTCATGGCGACCCAGTCGCTGAGCCAGCTTGAACGCGTCCCGAACTTCGAAATCTTGAAGGAGAACATCCAGAACTTCTTCTTCCTGCCGAACCGTGATGCCCGGAACAACAAGCGCCTCTACCGCGATGTGTTTGGGCTGACCGACGACCAGATCGACATGATCAGCGAGGGCGTTCCCAACCGCGATTACCTATGGGTCACCCCGGATCACTCGCGGATGCTGCAGGCCAAATTCCCGAAGGAAGCACTCGCGATCTTGCGCGCGGACGGCGCGGCCCAGCGCACTCTGGACAAGCACCTGGCCACGGGCTCCCCGAACTGGGCCGAAGACTATCTGCAGGAAATGGCAACCGTCGACTGACAGGAACCGAATGAAGCTCAATCCGACTCTCAACGTGCAGTCGTTGTACCGCGACCTCTTTGCGCTCACAGCTGACGAAATCGACCAGATCGTCATCGGGACGCCTGTTCGCGTGCGCCTGGTGGCGCCGGCGGGCGGCCGGCAACGGCCGCCTCGGCAACAGCAGCAAGACGCTCCTACGACGCCGTGCGACGCTAGTACGGCACTTCGATCCTTCGACTGAAAGGTCCCACGATGAAACTCTCGCCGACCCTTCGCGCCGCGGCGTTCGCGGCTTCCCTCTTCGTCGCCAAGCACGCGTCGGCGCTCGAAGTATTCGACCCGATCAACTATGTGCAGAACGTCATTTCGGCGGCCAAGGCCGTCAAGGGCGAGATCTACCAGAACACCAACATCCTGTACCAGTACCAGATGATGGTGAACGATCTGCTCCAGGCAAAGAACCTGAACCCGACCGCGTGGAAGGCTGCGTATGACCAGATCACGGGCGATATCAACAAGGTGAAGGGGCTCGTCGGCACGCTGCAAGGGCTCTACGGCGACCTGAAGAAAGGCGGTGAATGGGTCACTCAGGTGCAGGGGTTAGTCACACGATCAGGAAAGTCGAACGCGCAGTGGTTTGCGGACATGAACACCCTGGTTCAACAGAATGACAAGGTGGCGCGGACCCTGTTTCAGATGGGCTCGAACATCATGCAGCACACCGACGAGATGGCAAAGCGTCGTCAGGAACTGCAATCCGAGCTATCGATGTCGCCGACCCAACAGGCGACGGCCGAGATCACGACGCACTACCTCGATATCGTGACGAGCCAGAACGCGGACATCCTGCAGCTGAATGCGGCGAAGGCTCAGAAGGACGCCCAGAAGGACGCGCAACAGGCCGAGGACGACAAGGAAAAGGCTGCGGACGCGGAGAAGTTCATTTCCAAGCAACAGGCCGAGCGAGCCGCGTACGGGGTCACCGAGCAATGAGTGCCCGCGCAATTCGCATGTGGCTCATGCGTGGCTTGATCGTTCTAGCGCTCGCACTGCCCACCGTGGCGAACGCGGGAGCCTGGGACAAGATCAAGGACATGATGCCCTCGGGTTGGAGTTCGAGCTACGTCAAGGGCGAGGTCGCGAAGGGTGCGACCGCGGCGATCGAAGAGATCACGAAGCTGCTGAAGGATCTGATCGATCTCGCGGTTGAGCTGAGCAAGACGCTCGACAAGTACTCGGACAAGATGGCCGGCGGTCTGGCCGTGATCACTTTCGTGTTGGCGTGGATTCGGTTCGCGGCGACCCGGGATCCGGTCGCGGCTTGGGGAAGCGTATTCGAAGATCTAGCGATCCTCGGCATCTTTGCAGCGGTGTACGTGTCGTACGGGAAGTGGGCACCGGGCTTCTACAAGTGGTTCAATGAAATGGCGATTGCGGTCTCCGGGACGGACGCCGAGTCGTTGCCCATGGCGATGGTGAAGTCTGCGGGCGCGATTTTCGACGCGGTGATTGAAGCGTTGAAGGCAGAGCACTGGTGGAACTATATGGCGCTGCTGATCAACCTTTTGCCGTTGCTGATTTCCTGGGCGTTGCTGATGGTCGCCGCCTTGGTCTTCCTGTTCTTCATCTCGCTTGGGACGATCCAGATGGCGGTCGCGATTGTTTTGGGAAAAATCGCGTTTTCGCTCGGCATGTCCGAGTTTACGCGAGGCTATTTCAAGAGCTGGCTGGATTTCACGATCAGCGCGGGCATGTACATGGTCGTCGCGTCGATCCTTCAACGGTTGATGACGGCGACATTGGCGACGTCGTTCAGCAACACGATCTCGAAAGGCTTGACGACGCCATATGCGGGGTCCTTGACGCTGGATCTTTCGATTTTCGTGTTGATCCTCGCATTCGAGATTCCGAAGTTCGCTTCGATGTTTGGCGGCGGTGCGAATGCCAGCGGCGGGGCGATCAAGGGTCTGACGAAGCTTGCAACGAAGGGCATGGCTTGATGACGGACGCACGCCTTTTCGAGCCGGCCGACGCCGGAGACCTTATTGGCCGCAACGAACGCCGTATCGATCTCATCGCGCAGTGCGCGAACGAGACGTCACGCGCCGAGTTCGATCGAAGGTGGATGGTGCTTATCCGGCGGTGTGCAGACTGGTTTTCGTCCGTGCCCTTCAGCCCGGAGCTGTACCGCGAGCCGGCCGGCGCTTTCCGTTGGACAGTCGAAACCGCGTTCTACGCGATGCGGCTGTCGGGCGGGCTGAAGTTTGGCACGAACCTACCGTCGGAGCGTCGTCGTCGGATTGAACCGCAATACAACTTCGGCGTGTTTCTCGCGGCGATCTGCTCGGGCCTAGATGAGCCGTATCGTCATTTCGATGTCGAGCGTGCGACGGACCGCCAGGTCTGGAACCCGTCCGTCCACGGTGCGGTCGGGCCGTGGCTGGCCGGCGCGAGCTACCGTGTGACGCGTCGCGCTACGCCGCTTCCCATCGAACGGATGCGGACCGGCATGCTGGCGCATGCGCTGGTCGGCAGCGAATTGCTCGGGGGGCTCGATACCGAAGTTCAGGCCGAGATATTCGGAGCCATCAACCCGACGCAGAGCTCGATGGGCGTCGAGTCGCTGACCCACAAAGTGGTGCGGCAAGCGGTTGCGACGGCTGCTGATTTCGATCGGAAGGCGCAGCGGGCGGTTTTCGAGCCGGTGACGTTTGCAGTTCCCTCTGCTATCCACGTGGCGGCGGAACTGGAGCCGAAGGTCGAGGCGGCGTCGACGGTGGCCACGCCAAAGCCCACGCCGGCACCGGCGCAGCCGGCGACAGCAGATCTCGCGCCGGCGCTCGTTGTTGGCGGCGGTAGCACGCCGTCGGTTCCCGGATCGCTGCCGACTCCCGCCGCCGATAGCACGACGACGGCGGCGACGCCGGCAGCGCCGGCTGCGCACGGGGCACCGAAGGGCCTAGATGCCCGGCAGATGGCGCTCGAGCTTCCGCCGCCGGCCGCGGCGGTAAATCCGGTAGAGATTCGCCGCGAGCCGGCCGCAGCCGCGCCGAACGGCAATCACTTCGATGAGGTGCTGAAAGGCGCACCACGCATGATCGTGGACTTCTTTTCGGCGCTGCAGCAGGACGTCTCGACGGCGAAAGCGAAGGTGCGCTGGACGGATCAGGGACTCGTCCTTTCGAAGCGGACGATCGGCAGCTATGGCGTCGCGAGCGACACCCTGATCGAGCACATGCGGCGCCGGAGCCTGCTGCTCGCCAATGAGCCCACGGAGGTCACGTTGGCGCCGCGCATCGGCGACCTGATTCAGGAGCGTGGAGCATGAACGGCTACATCAATCATTTCCGGCCGATCTTCGAGGTGCGGGCGGTGATCGGTTGGCTGATGGCGATCACGGTGTTGTTGATTTCGGGCATGCCGTATGGTTGGGTGTTTCTGCTTTTCGCGCTCGCCCTGTTTGTCGTCCGGTCTGGCCAGGTGTGGCGAGCACTCAAGTTTCGTATGGCCTTGTCGACGAAATGGCTGACGACTCTTGCGGTGCCCACGCTGTTGGCGATACAGACTCGCATGCGGGCGGAGGCCAATGCGATGTATCTCGGCACCGGCTTCGAGTGGACGCAGAAGCATTGCCAGATGGCTCACGACATCCTGCGGATGCCGACTACGGACATCCCTGGGTTGCCTAAGTGGCTGCCGAAAACCAAGGTGGGGCGCGACTTCGAACGGATGATCGAGAATCTGTTCGCACCAAAGCACAGTATCCGCGACCTGGAGCCGCAAGGGGTCTCGTGGATCCATGGTCTTGAGGCAAAGAAGGGCTATGTGCCGTTCCACTACCGTGCGATGAACGGCCATACAGCGGTGGGCGGCACTACCGGTTCCGGGAAGACCCGGACATACGAAGTGATATCGACGCAGGTGATCCACGGCGGTGACGTGCTGATCAACGTCGACCCGAAAAATGATAAGGACTGGAAGAAGCGCGCTGAGCGCGAAGCGCAACGAACGGGCCGGAAGTTCCTCTATTTCAATCAGGCCAAGCCGTCTGAATCGATTCGGCTTGAACCGCTGGATAGCT
Source organism: Burkholderia sp. AU6039 (assembly GCF_002223365.1). NCBI lineage: Bacteria > Pseudomonadati > Pseudomonadota > Betaproteobacteria > Burkholderiales > Burkholderiaceae > Burkholderia > Burkholderia sp. AU6039. The sequence continues at coordinate 44,295 of NZ_NKFK01000010.1, read as the reverse complement.
GGTCACAGCCATCCGAGATTCCGAGCCGCATCGCACAGCTGATGGAGGAAGGTCCATTCCGCGATTTCGCGTTTCTGTTCATTAGTCGATCCGTGAACGGGGAACTGTACATTGGCGACAAGCCGAACTTGCGCTCGATCCTCAAGTACGCTCAGCTCGGGATCGACCCGCTGCTGGAGAAGGCACTCAAGCGTTTCTTCGTCGAAAGCGGACTGACCGATTGGGAAGAGCTGGTCACGGCGGACACCGTCAAGATCGCGAACAAGCCGGGCTCCACGCGCGTCGACGCGATGATCTCGTTGTATCAGGCTCGGTTTGGTGCGAACGATCGCGGACACGAAGCGATCGATGGGCTGATCGCGACTCACGTTCACGATCGCGAGCACTACATGCGAATCATCGCGTCCGCATTGCCCCTGCTGCAGATGCTCGCCACAGGCGAAACCGGGTTGATGCTCGCGCCGAAGGTTGACGACTTCGAGGACGAACGCGAAATCTGGACGATCGAGAAGGTTATTCGTCAGAAGGCGATCTTGCATATCGGCATGGACTCGCTATCGAACAGCATCGTTGCCAAGGCCGTAGCGTCAATGCTTCTGGCCGATATGTCGGCGGTGTGCGGTGCGATTTACAACTTCTACGAGAAGCCGCCTGAAGTGGTGCTGATCGTTGACGAGGTTGCCGAGGCTATCAACGAACAGGTGATCCAGATCCTGAACAAGGGTCGTGGCGCCGGCTTCAAGGCGTTCGTGGCATTCCAGACGCGCGCCGACCTCGAGGCGAAGTTGGGGAATGCCGCAAAAATGCTGCAGGTTTTGGGGAACCTGAACAACCAGATCATCTTACGCTTGGAAGATACCGACACGGCTGAGTGGTTCTCGAAAAAGGTTGGGGATACCGCGATTCGAAACCTGATTGTCTCCAGCAGTACGAGCAAGGCGAGCGAGGGCCATGTCGGCGAGTTCACTGGATCGGTGACGCGGTCGCAGCAGCTGGAGGCGGTGCCGTTGATCCCGACTCGCCTGATCCAGAGCTTGCCGAACCTGCAGTACTTCATGCGGATTTCCGGCGGCGCGGTGTACCAGGGACGTATTCCAATTCTTACAGGCTAAACAACCAAGCATGTCTGCCGTATTCAAAAAAATCATTCGCGAGCACAAGCTCTCTGCCCACCTCACCCCGGTGTTCACCCTTGCTCCTGAGCTGGAGCTGGTGTGCACGCGTGTCGCGGAGTTCGTCGGTGAGCACTTCATCGGGAAGGCGGAGCCCCTCGTCAAGGAGATGTTCGTGGACGGCCTTGCTGCGTTCAAGCGCGTGCGAAAAACCGGCGATCCGCACGTCGCATTCATGCAAGGGCTGTTCGGGTCTGCCCATATGCTGTACGCGCGGCGCTTTGTCGTGCGCGATGGCGAGCGCTGCCACGTCTGGTCGCCTATGTTCGAGCCGGTGACCGTGTTCGAGTCGCGCCACAAGCATGCACCGGAAATGGTCGACGAGCGCTGCCCGGAGAACATCAGCCAGCGATCGGCGGCGTTCCAGCTTGCGGCACGCGCGCTGACGGGTGAAACCTTCCGACTGTACTTCGAGGAATACGATGTCGCTCACGCATATTCTGATTCGGATACTGACGCGCGTCGATGACCATACCGTGCATCGCGCGATCACAACTGCAGCGGCGCAGGACGACCCGGCAGCACCGCCGCCGCAGGAGTTCCAGCAGGGCCGGAACGCGATGGCGTATGCACTGGCGATGTTCATCGATCGCCGGCCGGCCCGATTCTATGTCGGCCTCGCCGGCCTGATCGTCCTGCCGATCTATCTCCTCGGTGGCCTCTTGGGAGATCTGTATGGCTGGTAGCCGCTTTGTCGGCCACATCAAGATGTGGTTCTTCTTTGTGCCGCTGCTCTCGATTGCGCTCATGCCGGCGCTACCCGACCCGTCGTTGTTCGCGATCCCGGATGCCGAAGCAGAATCGGTTGTGGCCAGCCTTGGAGAGGCGCGAACCGCGGATGCGATCGATGCGACGAATCGAGCGTTCAAGCGGTACTTCGTCGAGACGGGGCTGGTACAGGCGTCAATGGAGTCGACGAACGATTCGCAGATCGAGGACGGCGGGGTGGCGAATTTCGCGAGTCGGTGGGTCCACAATTTCTGGCGACTGGTGTACCGGATGGTCTATCGGCTCACCGTGATGAAGTACTGGCTGCTCGGTGCGCTCGTCTTCGGTATCGCGATGTTCATCGATGGGACAGTCCGGCGCAAGGTGCGGGCCGCGGCAGCCGGCTACGTCAGCCCGCTGTCATTTCATCTCGCCGGGCACGGGATCTTGCTGGTATTCGGTGTGACTTTCACGGTGTTGATCGCGCCGGTGCCGCTCCTTGCACCGTACTGGCTGGCGATCGCTGGATGTCTCGGCGCGTTGCTCTGGAAAGCGGCGTCTTCATACCAGTAGCCTGGCAAAGCTCCAGTTTTTCGTACAGCTTTTTGTCGAAAGCCCCACAACCGGTTGCGCGTCCAGTACCGGGAAAAGGCTGTCGAAATACCTGACGATTCGAACGAACTGGGCGGCCTGGTCGCGCCACAATGAGTCATGGTTTACGGTCCTCAGAAGGCTCGACTCCCCGTAGAGCTTTCAGCCTTGCCCCCTCTCCCCCGGAGGGGGCTTTTTTTTCGCCCAGCGTGCCGCAGCGGCCCCGAAAGGCGCGCGAAATCGTTCACGTTTTGGGCGTCTGTCGCCGCATAGGACCGCAAGAATAGACGCAAGCCGCACGTGCGGTTAGTCAACCAGATAGGATCCACATGAGCACGATCAACGAAGAAGCGCACGTCGGCACCGATACTGCGGACGCAGCACCTGGCCACGTAGCCGTACTTCTGCCGGCGGGCGACGATGCATCAGCAGTCACGGGTAGCCTGGTAGTGGGCGACACCCGGCAGACGACGGACGGCGCGGACGATGGTGAAGTCGAGCGCGAGCTCGACGAGATGGAGAATTCGGCCAACGTGTTGCAGCGCGAAGGGCTGATCAGCAGCGACGAAGCGAAGCTCAAGCTCGAGGAGGTGGCACGCACCCGCACGCTGTTCCGCGACCTCTCGCCCGCAGAGCGCGCGCGAATCATCCAACGCCGTCGCGAGATCGGTCGCGAGCTGATGAACAAGCAGCTGTCGGGCGCCGCGGTCGTGACCGCGCGAGTCACGATGAAACACACGCGTCTTCGGCCGCTGTTCGAGCAGTGGTGGCCGTACCTGAACCGGATGACGATCAACATGCAGCGCTTCGGTCGCGCGACGTACGGCGCGAACGAGCAGGGAATCGTCAGCACGTGGTTCGAGAAGCAGCTCGAGCAGCTCGAAGGCTATGTAAACGAACAGCTCGACGTTGCGCATGGCTTCCGCGTGAAGACCGAAACGGAAATGCGGGATCGCGGCGAAACGGTATTCGCACCGACCGTGACGAAGCCTTCGCTCGATATCGAAGTCGAAGCGTACTCGCGGTTCTCGATGCGCCTGCTCTCCGTGATCCTGAAGTTCGACCAGGTGATGGACCACTTCGACTTCCTCGTCTGGAACGGGATTCGTGACCAGTCCGACGTCGACGACGAGACCGCGCGCTTCCTGCGCAAGTTCCACCCGGTCGGCCTGCGCGGCTACACGACCCACCTGAAGCTGATGAACACCGTTCGCGGTAACTGATCGGGAAGACCGGTGCCATGCTCGACGAGTTGAATCCCCAACAGCGCGAGGTGGCACTTCTGCGCCGCCACTGCCTCGCGATCGCGTGCCCGGGCGCGGGCAAGACCAAGATGAGCGCGACGAAGGCCGCGTTCTTGCTGAAGGATCCGACGGCGGTGGTCGGGGCCGTCACCTTCAGCAAGGATGCGGCCGTCGAGCTTCGCGAGCGCATTCTCGCGCTGGCGCCGCCCGATGCCAAGCGTCGGCTGATCGCCGGCACCTTCCATTCGCTAGCATACAAGCAGCTTCAACGACCCGGTCGCGGCCGGCCGGATATTGCATCGGAAGGCGATCGCCTCGGGATGCTTGGGCGCGTGCTTGCAGAGCTCGGGTTCGACTGGAAGGTTGAAGAGGCAGTACCGATCGTCGAGCGGATCAAGACGAACTTCGGTCGAGCCGATGAGGGTTCGGCCGAGGCCACGCTCTACGCCGCCTACCAGGACGCGCTCGAGCGCAATGGCAAGATCGACTTCCAGGACATGTTGCGCCTCGCCGTCGAGCGGATGCAGAGTGAGGACATCAAGCCGTATCGGTTCACCGATCTGCTCGTCGACGAGTTCCAGGATACGGACCCGCTGCAGTTCCGGTGGGTCGAGCTGCACGCGCGCGCGGGCACGCACGTCACGGTTGTGGGCGACGACGACCAGAGCATCTACGGGTTCCGGGCCGCACTCGGCTTTCGCGGCATGGAAAGCTTCGCGAGCACGTTCGCGGCGCAACGCGTGGTGCTGGGTAGCAACTATCGCTGTCGCGCGGAGATCCTGGCGGCCGCCGACCGGGTGATCCAGAACAACGTCGATCGGATGCCGAAGGTCCTTCATGCGGACCGCGGTGCCGGCGGCGTGGTCACGGCGAGACGGTTCGACGATGAGTATGGCGACGCGGTGGCCGCCGTCGAAATGCTCCAACCGCGGTTGGCCGCTGGCGCGAGCTGCGCGATCCTTGCGCGTACCAACCGGATCCTCGATCCGATCGAATCCGTGTGTCGATCACACGGTGTGCCGTACTACCGCGCGTCGGGCGGATCGGTGCTCAACAAACCTCAGGCTGCGCTGATGTGCAACCTGCTGCAGGTGGTCGAAGGCCACAAGCAGAACGGTATCGACGCCGTCCTGGGCTACATGGGCATGAGTTCCTACGACCTCGGCGCGCTGCACAAGCGCATGGGCGCTGCCTTCGTCCAGATGCAAAAGCAGGAGCTCGTCGGCGTCGGGCTGCGCGAGGAGACGGCGACTGCGTACCGAGCCTTCATGAAGCGGCTGGGCGAGTGGCAGGCGCTCTGCGGGCGATCGTTCCAATCGCTCGCGTTGGAAGGCGTCTACGAGTGGATGATGACCTACGCCAAGGGCGATGTCGCGATCCGGGCGATCCAGTGCATCTACGACGTGGTGAGCCGCCTGAACGGTTCGTTTACCGAGCGCATCGAGTTCCTGAAGCGCGACAACAACAAGCCGGGCGCCGGAGTCCTGGTGCTCACGACGATGCACAGCTCGAAGGGGCTCGAGTACGACCACGTCTGGATCAGTCGATCGGAGGAGGGCGTGGTGCCCGACGAAAAGAGCCCGGAATCGGAGGAGCGGCGCCTTTTCTACGTCGCGATGACGCGCGCTCGGGACAGTCTGACCATTTCTTCGATCAAGAAGAACGCAGTGTCGCGATTTGTTATCGAATCCGGTATTGAATAAAAGATCGGCCGCGCAAGGCGGCCGACGCTCACCGACGCTCTGTCGAAGTTATTGATCGAGAGCGGTGAACCGAAGCTCGTAGTGACCGCCGGGGAACGGAACCACGGTCGTTCCCTTCCGAGCGAGTTTTGCTGTCACCCGGGTGAGTGGCATTCCACGAGCTTCAACGACTTGGGACTTGCACGGGCCGTTCTCGACCTCCTTGATCCCCACGAGCACCGTGTCTTCCGCTTCGATCGTCAAGCTGAGCGCTCCGTCTGCGTCCGAGTCGGGGGACAGTGATAGAGCGCGCCCGACAGTTCGCTGATTCGAAGTCAGAGTCGTGGTCGGGCCGTTCACCGTGCATGTAGCATATCCGACGCTCTGTCCGTTGGTCATCGCGAAAGGGATGAGGCGACCCGACGGGTCAGTGAAATAGTGCGTGCTGGCTACCAGTGTCTGCCCGTCTTTTTGCCAAGCGATGTTGAAGCCGTTCAAAAGCTGGTCGTCAGCAGCTGCATGTGCCGTGACGAGCGCAAGGGCGATTGCGGCGAGAGTTTTTTTCAACGGGTCGTCCTCGATTGGATGTAGTGGTTTTAGGATGCAGTCCGCGAGTTTCTTTATCGGCTAGCATTTACGGCAGTAATGATCGCATCTTCTTTCCGAAGTACCCAAGTTGGCTCGGTGGCATCAGTGAAGGCAAGCGGATTGAGAGCCATGCCACTGCGCCGGACATACGCGGCCACGCATTTGCTCGAATTGTTCAGGACGTAGGGAGAAACGCTGCGTTTGAGGTGTCGGCGACCGGTGTCACGGTGGTCTGCGCTTCGATTACCAGCTCGGGCGGTACGCGCTTGAGCTGACCGTTGAGCGCGGCGTGCGCCCCGAGTCTGATTGTTCCGCAGTAGAACACGTTCCCGAGCACGCGCCCATTGATTTCGAGCACCTCGCGCGCGTGGACGTCGCCTTCCACGGTCCCATCGATTCGGACAATTTCACCCTGAACCTTGCCCTTGACGATGCCGCCGGCCCCGACGTGGAGCAGGCCGTCGGTGGAAATGATGTCGCCGTTTGCGAGAGCGAATACGCTCAGGCCGTGGTCGAGGATCATGTTGCCTTCGACGACCAGGCCGGGCATGAGGACCGTCACGTTGTTCGGTTTCGCTTTCATGGTGTGCCTCTTTCAGAAAAGTGGAACGTCGCCGGTCTTGGCGGGCGGCGAAGATTTCGGGGAGTGTTCGGTCTTCGTGGGTTCGTTATGCGGCGTGGATGCCGTCGCCTCCGTGGTGGCCGGCTCCTGGCGCTGGCGACTAGGGGCGCGGTGGATCCGGTGGCGCGCGACTTTCGGTTGTTCTGCGGGCTGCACCGTGGGCTGTGCTGCGACGGGTGCCGGCGACGTTGCGGGCGGCGGTCGCGAAGCGGTTTGAGCGGTAGCGACCTGTTGCTGGCCGGCGGCTTGGTTCGAGGTCGCGCGCGCGGCTCGGATCGGTGACGCGGCAGCGTTTTCCAGGTCGGTCGCGGAGGAGGGCATCGCGGCGGTTGCCGGCGCCGTCGACCCTCCGGACTCGCTGGTCCGCAGCGCTTGTGCGTCGATGCGTGACGTGGCCGCCGGCGTGCGATCGGCTGGCTCGGCAAAGTCCGAACCGGTGAGCGGCCGTCGGACCCCGGGCGGCGTCGAGGCTGCGGCGGGCGCGGGCGGCGTGGTCGCAGTATGTGGGGTCGACCGCTCAACGTGTGCAACGGCTTGCGGGGGATGGAGCGCGTGCCAGAGCTTTGCCACGCTGATGCCCGTGAGTCCGGCCGCCGCTACACCAGCAAGGACGATGGCGGCCGGCCGGGCGACGTTTCGGCAGGCCGAAGATAGTCGAGCGGTGACGCGCTCGCGCGCCGATTCCTGCCGGTCAGGAGCAGGGAGCGCCCGCACATGGCTGGTGATGTCGATGACGACGGGTTGCGACGAGTATTGGGCATGTAGCGCCTGGATCTCTCGAATGTCCAAGATTTACTCCGTAGATGATCGGTACGTCGCGACGCCGTTCGAATGCGCGACGGGCTCGAAACGAGCTTATTCACCGGCCGGCAATGTCAAGTCGGTCGGATCGTGCAGCAGGTGATTCCGGGTCAGTCGCGTGCGGTGCCGTCGGCGTCGTATCGGTCGTTGTCCGGGATGCACGCGGTTCTCACGTGCAGGATCCGGCCTTCGGCGTTTTTGAGGATGTTGGCCCGATCCTGCGGCGTGATCTTTTCCGCGAGCTGGGCCTCCATCGACGCGACGAACAGGCGGTCGTATTGGGTCAGGCACCTGACCAGCAGGCCGGCCAGCGGCCGCGTCACCTTCAGTTCGATCTGCTCGTACGGAAACGTCAGCGCGCGCGCGTTGTGCCGCTCGACCCACGCGGTGGCTTTCCGCATCCAGTCGGCGGTTTCGCGCAGGGCAGTCTGGACGGCGAGCACCTTGCCGCCGCGGGCAACGGCGATCTTGGCTGCGCAGAAGTTGTAGTCGCTCCGGATGAACGTGCGTGCGAAGACAGAGCTGTAGTGCAGGATCGTGACCGCGTCGGAATCCGGCACGATCTTGTCGATACGGCTGTCGCTCGTCAGGCGCTGGATCGGCTTCAATCCTGTCGACGTGGCGAGGCGCACCGGCGGCTCGTCGGTGGGCGGGGTGCTTTGCGCGGGCGTGTCAGATTGCCCGCGCCCTTCGTGCGGTGGTTCGAGAACGGCAGACATGATTTTTTCGGGTGGTCTCTCTCATCGATGATTCTGAGCGAGCCACCGGATGCACGTACCGGCAAAAGCGAGCCTGTTTTCGTGAGCTTTTCGGGGAGCGCATCCCGGAATTACCGCGATACTGACTCTACTTCTCGCGTCCCTGACGCATCGACCTTGACTTCGCTGGCCGAAGTCCATCTTTTGTACAAGCCGTGCCTATGGGCATGCTCCGACTGGTTGGCAACCAGTGTGGAATTCACTTCTGATGAGCGCCTCGCCCGCGCTCCCCATTTCAGTCATAAAACTCGTTGCTGGCCGCATTCACTTGCGCCGCGACGTCGTTCGACCCCGGATAACGGGTGTCTCTCTCCAGGCCTCTGTCTGGGTAGAACGACTGTAGTCGACTGAGCCGTGAACCTGCGTCGGAATGGCACTTCCGAAAATGGGCTGTAGCGCAGCGTGACCATGCTGTGCGAGGACGACCTAACGTCCTCTATATGAGCCGACCGGCTCCCTGAGCACCACGTCCCCGGAAGGGACGTGGTGCTTGGGTCATTTCACCGAATCCACGAAGCGCGTTCCTCTGCCGAGGAACGCGCTTTTTTTTCGTCATTTTTCTGTCCCGGAGGTACCTGTGCTTCCCAATCGTCTCAATTCCCGGATTGCCGACGTGATCAGTCAAACGATCGCCGAGGAAAGGTCGGCCACCGACACGACGTCACCCGCCTGGCGGGAGCGTTGCGAAGTGGCCCAGGTCGCGATGTTCACCGACTCCGATCGCCGGATTTTTCTGTCCAGTATCGCCCACCGCCGCGGAGAGGCGGCTGCCAACGCGCTCGAGCAATCGGCGGATGCGTTGCGCACCCAGGCGATCTTCAAACTTGCAAGGAAACCATCATGAATGCAGTTGTCAGTTTGGCAGGTGGCCCCGTACGGAGCGTCGTCGAAGAGCGGGCGATGCGCCCGCCCGTGATCGGGAAGATCCGGCCCGGCATCAAGGTACTGACGTCGTCAGCCCGGGGCAATCCGGATGCGGTTGCGCTGTACGAAGCGATGGTGGCCGCCGGCGACTCGTTCGAGACGATCGGCAAGGCGATCGAGTCCCGTTGTCGACTCAGGAATGCGCTGGCGCCGCGCAACACCGACTACTTCACCTGCCGGCGCTCGGACTTCAACAATCCGGCGGTCGCTGACGAGATACTTCGGCTCTACGGCGAGGACCGCGGGCAAGGCGTCAGGCTTTACCGCTTCCCGGTACTGTTCGCCTTCAACGACTGGATGCAGAACATCCCCAACCAGATGGCGGCGTGGGGCACGAGTGGCCGCAAGTACTTCTCGGAGTACGGGCATGACGGGCTCCGTTACTGCAAGACGTACGCGAAGGTCGAGCGTGATCCGCACGCGACGCGCGCAGTTCGCCAATTCGGCGGCCGCGACGTGATCTTCCGTCAGGATGACGCGATTCCCGACGGAGTCTGCAACCCCGAGCAATGCCCGCAGTACCAGGGGCGGCAATGCAACCTCGGCGCGCAGTTCATCTTCGCGATTCCCGACATCAAAGGTCTGGGCCTGATCGAGCTTCCGACGAACTCGATTTACGTGCTGCAGAAAGCGTACGCGGCGATGAAAACGGTCCAGCTGGCTCGCGGCAAGCTGACGGGGACGAAGTTCTGGATCTCGAAGCGGGAATTCGACATCACGCGTATCAACGAGGCGGGCGAGGCGGTGCGTCAAATGCAGATGCTGACCGTGCTCGACGCTGACATCGACATCGGCGCGCTGCTCGACGGCGCTGAGGATGTGCCGTTGACGATCGAGGATTCGGGAACGACCACGCAGAGCGATCCTGGCGGCACGGTGATTCAGCTTCATCCGGCAGACGGCGGGAGCGATGCTGGGCACGCTAGCAGTGACGAGCCCGAGGATGGCCCGCCGGAGACCATGGAAGAGAAGCGTCATCGCATGCAAGACCTGCTGCAGCGTCTTCGCTTCGTTGAGGAAGAGGAACGCAAGTCGTTTCGCATCTACGGTCACTCCCGATTCGGACGTGGCTGGACGGAGCGGCCCGCCGATCTCGACAAGATGATCGCGCGGCTGCAGACCGGGCTCATGGATCCGCAAGCACTCGATCGCGAGATCGGTGAGGCGGTCGAATCGTTCCGCAACGCGTAACTGATTCCCCTTTCGCCGGCCCTTCGGGGCCGGTGTCTCTTTCTACATCGCGCACCTGAGAGTCCTTCAGCAAAGTCATTTGCTCAAGTGCTTTCGACCGCGTGCCTCACGCATCGAAATCGTCCGCGCAAGCGGCCATCTCTTGACCCATCCCTCTGGAGGATCCCATGCGCCGGATCGGCAACATCACGGCGTTTTTCGGCGCCGCCGACGTGTTCAGCAATTGGCACCCGTGCAGCTTCACGTTCCACGAAGTCACCTTCAACTGTGTCGAACAATTCATGATGTACGCGAAAGCTATGCTGTTCGATGACCACGCGACAGCGGAAGCAATCCTGTCGTCGACATCGCCACGCGAGCAGAAGCGGCTTGGCCGTTCGGTACGCGGCTTCGACGAGGCCCGTTGGCTAGCGGCGCGCGAGAAGATCATGTTCGTAGGCTGTCGCGAGAAGTTTCGACAAAACGAGGCTCTCGCGAACGCGCTGCGCGCGACCGGGACGTCGGTTCTGGTCGAGGCGAGCCCGTATGACCGGATCTGGGGCGTCGGGCTCGGCGAACAGGATCCCCGCATCGCTGATCCGTCCGCCTGGCAGGGGTTGAACCTGCTCGGCAAGGCGCTCATGCACGTGCGGGACGCGCTTTCTCGATCGTAACTTTTCTTTTTGCGCCGCATGCCGGCGCGGATCTATCTCTGGCTGCCTGCGGGTGGCCTTTTCTTTTTCTGGAGGCGTTGATGAAGATCGCGCATTTTTCTGACTTGCATTACGCGCCTGAACACCTCGACGAGGCGGACCGGTGCTTCTCGTATGCGGTAGGTGACGCGATAGCACGCGAGGTCGAGGTGGCGGTGATCAGCGGTGACTCGACCGACCATCGGCTCGATGCCCATGCGCCGGCGCTGAACTCACTCGCGACTCAGGTGCACCGACTTGCGCAAGCGATGCCGGTGCTGATGCTGCAGGGCACGTTCTCGCACGAGCCGCCCGGGACACTCGACAACTTCGCGCTGATGGGCGCGCGGTATCCGGTGGCCATTGCGGACCGCGTCTGTCAGGTTGCTCTCTACGATGGAAACTTCTGGTTCTCGCGTGGGCCGGTCTTCGACGACGACGAAGTGCGACACCATCTGTACAGCGAGCCCGAAGCGATCTTTACGTGTCTTCCGACGATGAACAAAGCGGAGCTGGCGCTGCGCGTCGGGTCGCTGGCGGCATCGACTGATCTCGCGGATACCCTCGCAGGGTTCCTCGCTGCTGCCGGCCGGGTCAATGCGGCATTCCGAGCGGCAGGCGTCCCGACGATCGGAGTGTCGCACGGCACGGTGAACGGTTGTCAGACGGAACACGGCGTCACGATGGCAGGATTCGATCACGAGTTCAGCCTGAGCGCGCTGTTTGGCGCGGAGTGCTCGGCGTTCATGCTCGGTCACATCCACAAGCACCAGACGTGGGAGCGCGAGGGGCGGCTCGTGGGGTATCCGGGTTCGATCGGGCGTTTCCACTACGGTGAGCTCGGCGACAAGGGCTACCTTTCGTGGGAAGTTTCGGCGAACGACGCTCATGCGGCGCTGGTTCCGACGCCATCTCGTGAAATGGTCTCGGTTGCTTTTGACGGGCCGCCTGACACGAACGAGCTCGAAGCGCTCGCGGCTGCGTCCGCCGGGAAGTTCGTGCGTATTCGCTGGCAGATCGACGAAGAGCATAAGCAGTTGGTCGACCGCAAGGCGATCGAAGCAATGTTCTCGACGGCCGCCGGCGTGAAGCTCGAGCCGCGCGTGCTTCCTGTCATGCGTAGCCGGGCAGAGGGGATCAGCACGGCGCCGACGGTCGACGCGAAGCTGTCCCGATGGTGCGAGCTGGCCGACGTCGATGCTGTTCCGCTGGTTGACCGGCTGCAGCTGCTCGAGACCGGGGAGCCGGACGCGATCGCGCAAGCAATCCTGGCGCGTTTAGCCAGTGCTGACGAGCCCGCTGGTGGTCAGCCCGTCACGCCGATCGTCGAGTCGGCCTTGCCGCTGGCCACAATGGCGACTATCGCGGCGGCCGCTGACGAACAATCCTGGCTCATCGACGATTTGTTTGCGGCGTAGCTTGGCCCACGGACGGTTTGCATCCCGTCATTTTCGAACACTAGCCGTGTTCCGATAGCCCGTGTGGCTATCGAAACGAGGTTCACCCCGCGCCCATTGGCGCATCGAACGCAGCATCGCTGCATCCAGTTTCTTTCTACCCTGACGGGGCGTGTTCCCCGTCAGGGGCGCACTCCGTCTTCATTCCGGAGTGTGCTCATGTTTGGTCTCTATCCTGCTGGCGTCCGTTGGGCGCAAACCTATACTGCGTCCACCGACGCCAAGTCGCTGCAGAAGCTCCTCGTCGACCATGGCGGGTGCACTGCAGCTCTCTTTCATCAACCGTTCGGTGCTCAGCGCGGCGCTGTCATCGCGCAACGCGATGGCCTGTTCGTCCTGACCCATGTGATCGAAGCCGACCAGGCTGAAATCGTGGTCACGCCGGGCGTCGAACTGCAGAACCTGCTCTGGTCGTTCGACTCGGGCTACTCGGGTCAGTGGTCGGGGCGCGAGCTGCAGATCCTCACGGGTTGTCCCGATTGGGACGCGGTGCTCAAGCAGACGTCGGACGCGTTCCGTCGCCTCTGCGGGACGGTGCAGGCTGCTGTCGATGGCACGTTGGGCAAGCCGGCTTCCCGGCCCGAGCCGACGCTGACGATCGACGACGATGACGTGCCGTTCCTGCCTGACGACTATCTGCAGCCCATTACGCTCGCGGAGATCCAGTCATGCGACCACTGAAACTGTTGCTTGAAGGGTTCCATGGCGTGCGGGACGGGATGAAACGCGACAGCGTCGAACTCGATCTGGAGTCACTGCCCAATGGATTGATCGCGTTGACGGGGCCGAACGGCGCCGGCAAGACGACGATCATGGACAACCTCCATCCGTACCGGATCATGCCGTCGCGCGCGTCGAAGCTCTCGGTCGATGCGTTCTCGTACTGGGATCACATCTGCGGGGTGCAGGCGCGCAAGGAGTTTGAATGGGAGCACGATGGCTTGTGCTATCGGTCGACCTTCGCGTTCCGCAAGCCCGGCAAGACCGGCAAGGCGAATTACTTCCTGTTCTATCGCTCGACCGATGGCGAGTGGCGGCCGGTATCGCTGCCGGACGGCACCGTGTCGGATGGCAAGAGCGAAACCTACGATCGATGTGTTGACGCGATCTGCGGTTCGCTCGAGTCGTTCTTCACGAGCGTATTTTCGGCGCAGAACCGCCGGCCGCTCGCGTCGTACGGAGCGAGCGAGATCAAGGCGTTGCTCGCTGAACTGCTGAAGATCGATCACCTCCGTGCGTTGTCGACGAAGGCTGCAGAGGTCGCGAAGGTGCTGGCCCGGCAACTTGGTGTGGTGCAGCAAGACCTCACGGCATTTTCTGGAAAGCGTGAGCGGGTCGGTCAGATGCGCAAGGCGATCGCGATGGACGTTTCGGAGATCGCTGCCGCGCGCGAGCAGCGCACGACTGTCCAGGCGGAGATCGCGACGCTGACGCAGCAGCACGCCGTGTTGGTTGCCAAGCAAGGCGAGAACGCGGCTGCGGCGGCGCGACTCGGGGAACTGGGGGCGCGTCGCAACGAGCTGCGGACTTCGCTTGATGCCGTGGAGCGTGACGGGCAGGCGGAGCAGCAACGGTTGTTGCAGCGCGCGACGACGATTCGTAACACGATCGCCGGCCATGCGGCCGTTGTTCGGCAGCGTGAGTCCATTCTTGGCGCCGCAGCGGATCGCGACGATGCACAGCTTCGGCTCAGCAAGGCCGAAGCACTGTTCGAACCTTTGCAGCGCGCGATCGACGAGCTTGACGCGAAGCGACTGCGGGCAGCAACGGTCGGATCGACGCTCACCAGCCTGCAATCGGAGGGCACGACCAAGGCCGACTTGATCAAGAGCCTGACCGAGCAATCGGCGGTCATCGGCTCGGTGCCGTGTGCGGGGATGGATATTCACGTGACGTGCCCGTTGCTCGCGCAAGCGAGGAGCGCGGCACAGCAGGTGGACGTCCAGACCATCTCGTTGAACGACCTTCGGACCCGGTACCGCAGCCATAAGGCGGAACTGGATCAACTGGCGCCGGCTGTTGAGGCGTTGTCTGCGAAGCGCGCCGAACTGCAGCGCGTCAATTCGGAAATCGCGGCGGCCCGGCAGGCGCTGCAACGTGCAACCGAACTTGCCGCACGAAAGCCGCTGCTCGATGCAGCTGAAACCGGGATGCAACAGGGCCAGGCGGAACTTGCGTCGCTCGAAGTTGAGCGAGGCGAGGCGTCGAAGCGTCGAGAGACCGAGACGGTGCGGATAAACGGCTTGTTGCGGGAGGTCGAGGCGGAGGTGTCGCGTCTGGCTTCTGTCGATGTCGCGCAAGCGATTGCGGATGTCGATCGCCAGTTGGCCGCTCGACGCGAGACCTGCACGGGGCTGGATGCCAGGATCGAAGCATTGATCCGGAGTCAGGCTACGGGAGAAACGACGCTGGTAACGCTCGAGCGCGAGCTTGAGGGCTTTTCAGCGACGCAGGCACTCGCAGAGCGCATCTCGGACGAGATCGCGAAGTGGAAGCTGTTGGCGAAAGGGCTGGGCAATGACGGCGTGATCGCGCTGACGATCGACGACGCAGGCCCGGCACTGACGCAGACGGTGAACGACCTGCTGCTTGCGTGCTACGGCACGCGGTTCACGGTCGAGATCCAGACGCAGCGCACGCTGGCCAATGGTGACACGCGCGAGGGATTTGAAATCCTCGTGCACGACGCCGAAAGCGACAGCAGCAAAGCGGTTGGCGTGATGTCTGGTGGTCAGAAGGTGTGGATCAACGAATGCCTGACACGGGGCGTCGCCCTGTACATCGCTGGTAACGCGGGACAACCGTACGAGACGCTGTTTAGCGACGAGTCGGATGGTCCGCTTGATCCCGATCGCAAGGTGCAGTTCATGCGTATGAAGCGCGAGGTGCTGCGTCAGGGCGGGTATGCGCGAGAGTTTTTCATCTCGCAAACGCCCGACCTGATTGCGGAGGCCGATGCGGTCATCGACGTGGCCGCACTCGCGAGGTAGTGCAGCACACATTTTTAACCCTGGTGGGGACCGTTCCCCACAGGGGCGTTCCTCGCCTTTTTTCTTTTCGAGGAACGCAATGAAACTGAAGTCCAACTCTGTTGCTCTGCATCGAAGCCTGACGGTTTCGGTTCGCCCGAAACCCATCCGCATGGGTACAGAGCACGTCTACGAGCTGAACGGCTCGCGGCTGCGCGACGTGCTGGTTGATGGGTGCTGGGTGACGGTGGCCGCTACGGCTGTCGCCGTGTCCTGAATCGTCGACGGAGGAGTGTTCGATGGACGGGATGACGAACCTGGTGATGCTGTTGATCGCGATGCACGGCGGCTCGCAGCCGCCGGCCATGCGCTACGCGGTGGCTTCGCAGGCCGTGAATAGGTGGCCGCCTATGAAAACGGACGCGGTCATCTGCAAGGATGGCCAAGTTCACACTTTTCCCGCAGGGCGCCCGAAGCCTTGCATCTAATCCGTTGACCAACGGCCCCGCTCTCGTAAGAGAGTGGGGCCCTTTTTTTAAGGCCGCTATATGCCACTCCTGAATGTTGATCTTGTTCAGCTCGCGTCGAGTGTCGTGCCGCAAGGCGCGCGAGATTCGTTCGACTCGATGTCGGTTCGGGCGCGTCTGGCGACGCTATCGATCACCGCCGATCAAGCAGAGAACTCGTCGGTGCGTGATGTTGCAATGCATGCGCTGACGGTGATCGACGCCCCGGCATACGTCGGCCTTTCGGCGGTCCGAATCGCGCTCCAATCCAGCTGCGCGCTACTGCGCGTTCCCGCCGATCGCTTCGACTTTCTCGTTGCGGTTGGCAGTTCAGCTGTTCCGCAGAAAGAGGGGTACGCGGAGTTCGCCAAGTGGCCGCGGAGAGACAGCGATCGGTGGCTTTTGACCGTCACCGCGCGTGATGTGGAGAAAGTATTGGCGAACCGCTAATTCGTTCGTCACAACGTTTCGATGCCGTCTCTCAACGCCCCGCACGGGAACGGAGGGGCGCTCTTTTTTCCTTTGGAGATACCTCTATGAAGAAGCAAATCGGTTGGGCCGTGCTGGTGGCATGGCTGTGCTGTTGCGTTGCGATCGCGCTGGGCGGCCGCGCACAGGCGGAGACCCTGCCGCGGGTTGAAATTGCGTTCTCGCCGGATGGTGGCGCTGAAGCGCTGGTGCTGCGGACGATCGGCGAAGCTCGCCAGTCGATTCGCGTGCTGGCCTACTCGTTTACCGCTCCGGCGGTAACTCGAGCGTTGATCTCCGCGAAGCGGAGAGGTGTCGACGTCGCGGTGACGGTCGATGCCCGCAGCAACCTCGACGAGGATCGCAGCGGCCGAGCACGTGCCGCGCTCGGCGCGCTCACGTACGCCGGGATCACGGTTCGTGTCGTGAGCAGCTACTCGGCCCAGCACTCGAAAGTCCTGATCGTGGACAACGTGACGGTACAGACGGGCAGTTACAACTATTCGCAGCAGGCGGCCCGGTACAACTCGGAAAACGTAGTGGTTCTGCGCGGCGACGCGCGGATCGCGGACGTCTATCTGAAGAACTGGGAATCGGTCTCTGCGCGCGGCGAACTCTACCGCGCGCCCTGATCGATACCTATCCTCAACCCATGCGGGAACGGCTCCCGCATGGGGCTGTTCCCGTGCACGTGGAGCAGCAAATGTTTTCTGAAATCTTGACGCAGATGGAAGCGGCGATCGACGGCCTTGTCACGCTAATTCGAGAGGGCTACACCCTCTCGAACGCGTTGAGCGGTGGGAAGGACTCAACCTGTACGGCGATCCTCATGCTCGAGGCGGTGCGGCGTGCCGGCACCGACGTGTCGCGCGAGCACTTCGTGACGAGCGCAGACACGACAATCGAAAATCCGAGTATGCACTGGCACCTTCAGGTCATGCTGGACGAGATCGGCGACGCGTATCACGATGCTGATGTCCCGGTTTCCGTGCACGTTGCGAAGCCGTCCCTTGCGTCGCAGTTCGTTGTTGCGACGATCGGGCGCGGGACGCTTCCGCGCACCCCGGAAAACGGGGTGAAGAACGGAAAGCGGATACGTGCCTGTGCGGCGGACTGGAAGGTTGACCCGCAGAATCGCCTGCGCGTCACGCTCGAGCGTTCGGCGGCCGTCGGCGGCAGTGGTGAAGTCGTCACCATTCTCGGCAACCGGTTTGGAGAAAGCGGCAGTCGCGCGGCGGCCATGGCCGCTCGCAACGAGAATGCGCTGAGACCCGTCCGGAATGCGGACGGATTTCTCACGTTTTCGCCGATCGCCGAGTGGTCCACCGACTGTGTATGGACGATGCTTTCGCTCTTCGCGGAGGATTCAGACCGTCCCTTTCCGTCGCCCGTGTCCAGCGAGTCGATCCGGCGCCTGTCAGATCTATACCGCGCCGGGAACGAGGGGACTTGCGGTGTGATTCTGGGAGAGGGCGGCGCGCGCGCCGCGTGCGGGTCTCGATTCGGATGCGCGTTCTGTTGCGTGACCGGCGAGCGCGATCGTTCGATGGAGTCAATGGTGAAGGAAGCTGGCCACCGTCATCTGGAGGGCCTGAACCGCTTTCGCAACTACCTGATGGCCGTGCAATGGGATCTCGGCCGTCGCGAGCTCGTCGGCCGGAAGCTGAGCGACGCTGGGTATCTGGCGGTCAAGCCGGACGTTCTGTCGTACCTGGAGCGTGTTCGATTGCTGCAGTACCTGCTCACCCTCGACGCGCTTGAGGTCGAGCGCGCTGAGCGGCATGAGGGCGCGTTGGCCACGGGCGAGATACCTGACACACCCAAGAACCGCGCGCTCTGCGACGTTCAGTTCGAGATGGTTGCGCCGGCGCAGCTGGTCGCGATCGATTTTTATCTCTCGATGCACCACTACGCACCGCATGCGTTTCCAGCGCTGTCGGTCTGGTTCGACGTGCATAGGCTCGGCCGGCGCTACCATGTTCCGGTCCTCGATCCGTTGCCGAAGATCGACATCCCGCATCATGGGTGGTTCTTCGTCGGCGCGTACGACGCAGAGGTGCCCACGGATGGGCTCCGAGACTACGCCGCGGAACAGTGGAACCGCTATGTCCATCCCGATCGGCCGAGCCGATATGCGCGCACACGATCCGGTGAGCAGATCGTCTATTTCGAAGAGAGTGACCAGTTCGAGGTAGACGTTGAGGCAGCGTGTGCGTTCGTGACCTGCAGTTTCGATGCTGGGTGGTCTGTGAAGGCGCAGCAGCACTCGGGGATGGAGTCGGCTCGGTTCTGGTTGAACGAGGGCATTCTGAGGCTTCCGGACGGTATGGCGGGCCGGTATCAGGAGATGGCCAAGCGTGGGCAGTACTTCGCGCATCTCGCCGAGCGACACAACCTGACGCCAGCCGAGCTTGATCGATTTCTCGTCGACCGCGCGATATCGAACACCGAGCACCTCACCATGCTGAACCTGGCGCCTGTCGATATGTTCTCGCAGGCGGCTTGAAGCTCGACACTTTGGAACAAACCCGGTGCGTCTGCACCGGGTTTTTTTCTGCCTGCCGCCTCCGTTGTTGTTGGCGATCGGACTCAGTACATGACGCCCAGCCGAGGCTACACGCCCGCGTATTAGGCGCTTACACGGACGTCGGCCGGTCGAGGATGGCCGCGAGACTGTCGTCTGCGAGCGTAGGAGTCGCATGCGCGGTCTGCAGGCGGGTCCGGCCGACCACCAGGTCACGGGAGTTGATCGAGATCCGTTCGATATGTCGGCCACGTGCGGCCTGCTGAGCGGATCGCTCAAACGGAAATCCGCGATGTATGTAGTCCTCGAGATCGGCTTCGACGAAGACGATGTGATGTTGGCCGGCCTCGGTCAACGCAACGCAAAGCAGGTCGAACGGGATGCCTGTCAGTTCGCGATCGGCGATTCGGTTGAGGATTCCGTCGCGGACGTTGTGATCGGTGATCAGGAGGTCCTTGTTGCCGCCGTGGTTCTCGACCTGTATGACGAGCTGCTTCGGTTCCGACGCGAGCGCGAGCAACCGGTAGCGGCAGACGGCGATGCCGCCGTTGGCGGAGTAGACGAGGTCCGTGTAGCGCGATACGTAGTCCATATTGAATGCTCCAATAGCGAAAAAGCCAGCGAACTTGCTGGCTTTTTCAGGCTATCGAGGCGGGGCGGAAGTCAAGTCTGGAGTGCCGCTTGAGGCTCGGTCGGGATGGTTGCCCGCATGCGGATCACAGTGCGCTGGCTCGTCAGGCCCAAGAGATGCATGACGTCATCGTTGCTTCTGCCGGCGAGCAGCAGGCGCCTGGCGAACGTGTTCCGCAGGGTGCGCGGGCTCATATCGGGGAGCCGAACGTCGATCGCGAGGAGCTCGTCCCGAACGATGCGGCCGAGCATCTCGTCGGTCATCGGCCCGCCTGCACGGGGGGACGGGAACAGTAGTGGGCTGTCGGCGGCCGCGGACAGGTTCCGCCATCGCGCGAGCGCCGGTTCCGCGAATTCGGCTACGTTGACCCGGCGTGCTTCGCGCGGGCCGCGCTTCGGGATTTGAAGGCGCGGCCGCGCCGGCGACAGATCGAGGTCGACGGCGGCCGCCTGTCGGATTTCCTGCGCGGTAATGCCGGTCGAGAGCAATAAGCCAACGATGGCGCGGTTCCGCAGCGCGCGATCGTCGAGCCCGTCGATGGCCCGGATCGACGCCTGTAATCGAAGATCGTCGGCTTCGAGCAAGTACACCGGGACCGGTTCGTCCGCCGGCCACGTTTGCGTCAACGCATAGGCGGCCGCTGGATTGGTCTTGCGCACGCCGACGTCGACCAGGTGTCGGCCAAGCCTGTCGAGAAGCTTCTCGTAGCGCAGGCGCGTCGTGGTGCCGGGTTTGCACCGGCGATCGAGATCAGCGAAGAACGATTCGAGGTGGTCGGGCCCGAAGGTGGCCAGCGACCGATGAGCGGCGGCGAGGTGGCGCATGAAGCGTTCAAACATCGCTTCGTGCTGGACGATCGACCTCGGCGAGAACGCACGCCGATCAGCGCCTGCGGCTTCCGTGCGCTGCCACTGCTGATAGGCCTCGGTCGGTGCCGACAGCCAGAGAGTCGGTTCGTCCATTCGATCTTATATACTGAATATTGGATACCCCAAGCATAACGCGAATCTGCGATTCGCGTCCTTCGTCTCCAAGAGGAGGGGGTCGTCCGGCGGCAGTGCTGACACGGCCGCCGGCGCGTCGTGAGAGCATTGCGGACGCATCGCCGGTGGCTCTGCGCCATGGCTACGGTCACGAGACCCGTGGCGGGCCATACCGATCAGTTGGGGCAACGTTCGCCTCACACTTCGTCGTCGCGTTGTGCCGCCGGACGCGCGGTCAACAGGTAGTCCTGGACACATTCGTAAGCGATCGGCAGCCACCGTGCGGACAGGCGCCAGTCGATCAGCCCGTTCAGATCGATGCCCGGCAGCGTAGTAGGCCCGATCCGGGGAAGCGCGGCGACTACTGCGGCTTCGTTGCGGCTTTGGAATGCAAGGTCCGAAAAGGCTTCCTCTTCAATCTCGAGCAGCGCAGGCCAGGTGATCGAGGGCACCAAACCTGAATTGAAATGGCGCTCCGTTATCGACATCACGATTCGGCGCAAGTCTTCCGTGGCTCGTTCAAGCGCGTGTTCGAACATCACCGAGTCCGTTTCCAGATCCATGATTGCGGGATTATCGGAGGGTTTCATGGGGAGTCGTTGAATGGTACGCGGCGGGCTGGATTGCGTATCCCCGCCGCGAGCGAGATAGGTTGAATGTATCGAGTGTCGCCGCGCTGTTCAAGCGTGCGTGGCCGGCGCCTCGATCCGGTACTGCGAGCGGTCCTTGCCGTCAATCCACTTCGGCGGCCGGCCGCGACCGCTCCACGTCGCGCCAGTCGCGGGATCGCGATACCGAGGCTGAACGGTCTGGCGCTTCCGAATCTTGCTCGTGCCGAAAATCTCCCGCGT
The DNA here is from genome assembly GCF_002223365.1 of Burkholderia sp. AU6039. Classification (NCBI taxonomy): domain Bacteria; kingdom Pseudomonadati; phylum Pseudomonadota; class Betaproteobacteria; order Burkholderiales; family Burkholderiaceae; genus Burkholderia; species Burkholderia sp. AU6039. Next base: position 22,954 of record NZ_NKFK01000010.1, on the reverse strand, counting down.
CGAAAAGTCGAACTCGTCCACGAGTCGTTTGACTTCCTTCAGCGCATTCGAGCGCTCTCCTGCCTTGGCGGTCTGAATTTCCGTTTCAAGGGCAGCTCGCCGTGCGAGCAGTTCTTGGAAGGTCGACATCATTTCTCCAGTCGTGGTTAGGAAATCGATATCGACCAGCATACGGAGCGATCTGGTAAGTCAAGTTTTCGCAATTCACTCCGCTGGGCCGCCCATACGGCTCCGGCCAACCAAAATCAGCGAAACTCCCTCGCCGTCGTGGGCAGTGCCCCGAGAAGTTCGGACCGGTCGACGAGCTTGCTCGCGATCAGATGCCGAACTTTACCTTCAGCCTGCCACACGCCGTACACGGCGAGCAGCGCGGCGCCGAGCGCTTCCTTCCGAAACTGCTCCAGCAGGCCGGGCCAGAGGATCACGTTGACCTGGCCCGTCTCGTCCTCCAGCGTCATGAACAGCACGCCGTTGGCCGTGCCCGGCCGCTGCCGCACCGTGACCAATCCGCACGCGCGCGCGAGCTGGCCGCTGCGCAACGTTGCCAGCTGCTCGGCCGACTGCAGGCGATCGAGCGCGAGGCGCTCACGCAGCAGCGCCAGCGGATGACGGCCGAGCGTAAAGCCCATCGCGCGATAGTCCGTCACGATCTCGTGGCCCTCCGATGCTTGAGGCAACGCCGGAACCGCGTCGTCGCGCTCGGTACCGCGCAGCAAATCGCGATCAGGGACTGCGGCGGCCGCCAACCAAAGCGCCGCGCGTCGATTGCCGCCGGCCAGTGAGCGAAGAGCGTTCGCACGCGCGAGCACCTGCAGGTCGTGCCGATCGAGCCGCGCGCGGCGCGCGAGATCCGCGACGTCGACGAATGGTCGCGCTGCGCGTGCGAGCTCGATGCGGCCGGCGACATCTTCGCGCATGCCGCGCAACAGCGAGAAGCCAAGCCGCACGGGCGCCGACGTCGTCGGCCCTTCGAGCGCTGAATCCCATGTGCTCACGTTGACGTCGACGGGCAGCACCTCAACGCCGCGGCGTCGCGCGTCCTGCAGCAGCTGCGACGGCGTATAGAAGCCCATCGGCTGGCTGTTGAGCAGGGCAGCCAGAAACACGGCCGGTTCGTGGCGACGCAGCCATGCGCTCGAGTAGACGAGCAACGCGAAGCTGGCCGCGTGGCTTTCCGGGAAGCCGTAGTCGCTGAAACCCTTGATCTGCGCGAAGATCGCCTCGGCGAACTCGTGATCGTAGCCGCGCGCGAGCATGCCGCTGACCAGGCGCTCGTGATACGGCTCCAAGCCGCCCTTGCGTTTCCAGGCCGCCATCGCGCGCCGAAGCTGGTCAGCCTCACCGGCGGAGAAGCCGGCCGCGAGCATCGCGACCTGCATGACTTGCTCCTGGAAGATCGGCACGCCGAGCGTGCGCTTCAGCGCCTTCTCGACGTCGGGCGAAGGATAGGTGACCGGTTCGAGCCCCTGACGCCGGCGCAGAAACGGATGGACCATGCCGCCCTGAACCGGGCCCGGCCGGACGATCGCCACTTCGATCACCAGGTCGTAGAAGCATTGCGGTCGCAGGCGCGGCAGCATCGACATCTGCGCGCGCGATTCCACCTGGAACACGCCCATGCTGTCGCCGTCGCACAGCATGTCGTAGGTCGGTTTGTCCTCTGCCGGGATGTCCTGCAACTCGAAAGTCTCGCCGCGCTTTTCCGAGATCATGTCGAGCGCGCGTCGCACCATCGACAGCATGCCGAGCGCCAGGACGTCGATCTTCAGGATGCCGAGCGCCTCGATGTCGTCCTTGTCCCACTGGATGATCGAGCGATCGTCCATCGCTGCGTTCTCGACCGGTACGAGCCGGGTGAGCTTGCCGCGGCTGATCACGAAGCCGCCCGAGTGCTGCGACAGGTGACGTGGATAGCCGAGCAACTGAGCGGCAAACGCGGCCCACTGCTGATTCAGCGGCGCTTCGGGATCGAGACCGGCCTCTGCAAACCGCTGCAGCAGATCGGCGCGCGAGTCGAACCAGTGATGCTGCTTCGCCACGCGTTCGACGATCGCCGGATCCACGCCGAGTGCTTTGCCGGCTTCGCGCAACGCGCTGCGCGGCCGGTATGTCGTGACGGCGGCCGTCAGCGCGGCGCGATCGCGCCCGTACTTCCGGTAGATGTACTGCATGACCTCTTCGCGGCGCTGATGCTCGAAATCGACGTCGATATCTGGGGGTTCGGCCCTATTTTTTGAGACAAAACGCTCAAACAGCATGTTGGAGCGGGACGGGTCCACCTCGGTCACGCCAAGGCAATAGCACACCGCCGAATTCGCCGCCGATCCGCGCCCTTGGCACAAGATTCCCTGTCCCCGTGCGAATTGCACAATGTCGTAGACGGTCAGGAAGTACGGCTCATAGTGCAGCTCCGCTATCAGTTGCAGCTCGTGCTCGATCTGCGCCTGGACGTCGACCGGGATGCCGGCAGGGAAGCGCCGGCGTGCGCCGATGTAGGTCTGCTCGCGCAGGTACGTCGCCGGGTCGGTGCCGGCCGGTACCAGTTCATCCGGATACTCGTACTTCAGGTCGTCGAGCGAGAACGTGCAGCGTCGCGCGACACGCACGGTTTCCTCGAGCGCGCCGGCGGGATAGAGGTTGGCGAGCCGCAGGCGCGATCGCAGGTGACGCTCCGCATTCGGCGCGAGCTCGTACCCGCACTCCGTTACCGGTCGGCCGACGCGAATTCCCGTCAGCACGTCCTGCAGCGGCTTGCGCGACCGCACGTGCATCAGCGGCCAGCTGGTGGCCACCACCGGCACGCCGTGGCGCGCGGCGACGCGCTCGACCACGCCGCGGTGGATGTCGTCCATCGCGCGTGCGTGCAGCGTCAGCGCGACCCATGCGCGATCGCCGAACACGCGTGCGAACCATTCGACCTGCGCGTCGAGGCGCTGCTCGTTTGCCGGGAAGTCCGGCGACAGGATCGCGATGCAGTCGGGCAGGCTGCGGAGGTGGGTGTACGGCGCTTCCGGATGCTCTAGATCAAGCGGCGCTAGGCGGTACGTGCCTTTCTTGCTGCGCATCCGACCGAGCGAAATGAATTCGCAGAGGTTGCCGTAACCGTCGCGATTCATCGCGAGTGCGGTGAACGCGATCGCCAGCGCGCCGTCGGCGGCCGTTAGCCGGAAGTGCGAGCCGATGATCAGCGGCATGTTCGCCGCCTTCGCTTCGACGTGCGCGCGCACGACGCCGGCCAGCGAGCATTCGTCGGTGATCGCGATCGCGCTGTAGCCGAGCTGCGCCGCGCGCGCGACGTATTCCTCCGCGCGCGACGCACCGTGCAGGAATGAAAAATCGGAGGCGACCTGCAGTTCCGCGTAGGCGGGCAGGGCGCCGAAACTGCCGGCGTCCATGACGGATCAGCCGAACAGGCCGTGCAGGAAGAAGCGCGCTTCGCTCTCGTCGCTGGCTGTCGGCCGCTCCTTGTAGATCCAGTAGCAGACGCCGTGGTCGTCCTCGGCAACGAAGTAGTCGCGCGTCACGGTCTGCCCGTCCTGCCAGCCGCCTTCGATGCGCTCGCCGGGCGAAACCATGCGCAGCGGTGTGCCGTAGAACGGCCGATGCTTGCGCGTGAGCAGCGGCACTGGCTTGGCAAGCAGCCAGGCCGGGCGCGGCAGATCCGCCGGCAGCGGCGCCGGCTTCGGCGCATCGCGCATCGGCACCCAGCGAGCGGCCGGCTCCGGACGGTAGTCGGCCATGGGAGCCGGTACGAGCACGTTCTCGGCGCCGAGCCGTGCCGTCAGCAGTTCGAGCAACCGTGCGTGATCCTGCGGCGTGCCGCCGGGCTCCGGGAACAGGGAGTCGCTCGGCGCGGCCGCTTCCTGCACCCTGCGGGCGATCAGGCGCACCGCAATCACGGGCCCGGCGAGCTCGACGTGGCCGAGCCGCTCCTTGACGAGCCGCGTGAGGTATTCCTCGAAGCGGGTAGGGGCACCCAAGGCGATCTCGATCTCGGTTGGCGCGATCGCGTCCCGCCCGCGCTCGTGCTCGAGCAGCAGCGCGAACGCGGCGACGTCCAGCTGCTTCGCGGTGAGCCAGCCGGTCAGCTGCAGGATCAGCCGGCGCGCGACGAACAGCAGCGCCTCGGCGTGCTCGACGCGGTCCATCAGTTCGACGCGCGTGTCGAACGACGGCGGCATTTCGAGCCAGTCGTATGGGGCCGGCGCGGTGCCGGCGACCTGGTCGAGCCAGTCCAACAACTGCGTACCGCAGCGCTTTTTCAGCCCGGCGCGCGGCAAGCGCTGCAGATCGGCCAGAGTTTCGCAGCCGAGATCCTCAAACCAGTTCGCGTAGCGCCGCGCGTCCGGCGCCACGACGAGCGGCACGCGCGCGAGCGCGCGGCGCAGCGATCGCGCGGACAGCGCGAGACCACCGCGCAGGCCGCGAGCGACCATCCACGCGGCCGGACCCGACGAGGCGACGGATATCGCTGCGGTGACGCCGAACGACGCGACGACGTCGCGCACGTGCTGGCGCAACGCGCGGATGCCATGGAAGAGGCGCAGGCTCGCCGTCACGTCGAGCACCACCACGGCTTCTTCGGCGTCGACAACGTTCGGTGTGAACTGCAGGAGCGCATAGGCAACGCCGAGCACGAGCTCGCGCTCGCGCGCGGCGTCGCGCTCGCGGATCTGCGCGTCCGGCGCGAGCGACAGCACGCCACCGCGGCGCATGCCGGCGACCACTCCGAGCGTACGCGCGGCGCGATCGAGCGCCACGACGCGGCCGCCCTCAAGCACGACGAGCCCGCGCGCATCGTCAGGCGACGGCGCCGGCGATCGCGGCCGGAACACTTCGAGGTTGAGGTGCGGCAGATGCACGCCGATCCAGACTTGCATGGCGGTTCAACAAAATCGGCGAGGGGGACAAAGGGACGAACAGCGGCGTGTCGCGTGCCGGCCCACGGCGCTTCACGAACGTGACGTCGATTCCGTCGCGCTTAGGCGCCAGCGCGAGCCGCAAGGGTGCTGGCGAAGCGTCGCGCGCGGCGGCCGCCGGCCGGAAGAGATAGAACAGCGCCTGGCCGCTCTGTGCGGCCAGGTTGAGCCGCCGTAATCCGTCCGTACGGACATGCGGCTGCCAGATCAGCACGGCAGCGCACGTGCCGGCGCGCAGCGTCTGTTCGGCGGCCCACAGCGCATCGGCCGTGCGCGGCGCCGGCAGCGTCACGAAGCCGGACGGGTCGATGCCCCAATATGCGAGCGCCAGCGGCTGCAGCGCGTGCGGCGGCTGGATCAGCATCACCGGCTTCCCGGCCACGCGCGCGAGCACGGGCGCCAGCAGCCGAAGCTCGCCGATACCAGGCTGCGGCGCGAGTAGTTCGATCAGCGCGCCGGCCGGCCAACCGCCACCCGGCAGTTCGGCTGTCAATTCCGGATGGCCCGTGTCGACGCCGCGCGTGCCGGAACGGGGCAGTTGCGACGCCTTCCACAGACTCGGATGAATCGCTTCCGGATGGGCGAGGGCGGGGTGCATGGGGTCGGTTACGCAAAACACTGTATTTTTATACAGTATATGCCAGAGATAACCGCCCCTCCAACCCCCGCGTTTACGCTGCGAGCTGGTGCTCGTAGTACGGCCGCTCGCGGTCGGCCAGGATCTCGCGCAACTGCGCGCACCGGGACGGGTCCGGTGCGAGCCAGGCGTCGACGTTCGAGGACTTGATCGGCACGATGCATCGGTCGTGTCCGGCAGCCGCCACTTCGGGCGGTGGGTCGTCGGTGATCGCCGCGAATGACCAGAGGTCGTCTGCGCCCGGGAACTCGGTGCGCGTCCATAGGCAGGCGACCTGCATGTGTTGCGGCGGCATTGGATCGAAGCGAAGCACGACATTCTGGCCGTCGCGCTTCACGTTTTCAAAAAACGCGTCGACCAGTAGTAGGCCGTGCGTGAAGCCGAAGACTTTGCGCCAGGCCGTGGAAAGTGAATCTACGCGGCTGTTATAACAACCGGGCTTCGCCCTCTCATCTGCCTCGGTCCATCCCGGTATGCGGCATCGATATCGCATCGGTACGATCAGCCGCTTGCCTTCGAGGTCGATCAGCACGGGCGCATACCAGCCGGGATAAATCCGCGATTCGCGCTCCTGCAGGTCCGTCCGACGAAGATCGTCGAGCCCGCGCATCGCCGCTTCGATCTTGTCCGTGGCGATCCGGACGTCCTCGCTGGCCTTCTTCGTGACCTTCGCGGCAAGCTTCTTCTCGGCCGCGGCGAGCCGCGCGCGCTGCTCGAACAGATCCGTCTCCAGCTTCCGTGTTCGCTGGCTTCGATACGCGGCGATCGCGGCAGTGATCTCTTCATCGACACCGGCGAACGCGGCCTCAACCGCTTTCGGGATCTTGATGTCGGCCCCGGATGCGCGCGCGAAGAAGATGCGCCTGAACGTCTCGATGTCCATGTCGGCGCCATAGCACCGCACGTACTCCCGGTAGTTGGCTTGGATCTTTGCGGAATAGCACATTGCCGTGTCCCCTAAGCAACCGTTCAGGGACAGGGTACCGCAAGTTTTGAGCATGGACCTACCACTGTCGCGACGTTCGGCCGATCGCCGAACGTCCTCCCCGAACGATCATCGCGAGGACGAGCCGTCAGGCGTCCTCTCCGGGCCACCACGGTTTTGCAGCACGCTCGACCAGGTAGTCGTCGAGATTCTTGCCTTCCAGCCATTTCGGTCGCGGCCCGAATCCAGACCATTGTTTACCCGAAGAGGGGTCGTAGTACTTCGCTTGCGCCTGCGGTTTGCGGGATTTCCGGAAGCCCGCCGCGCGCAGTAGTTCCTCTTCGGTGATGCCATAGAGCGCAACGTGCTCCTGGACGCCGGCCAAATACGCCTGCTTCTCGTCCTTTTTCACGTCTGCGAGTCGAATATTCAATTCGCGGAGCTGAGCCTGTAGGTCTTGTAGTTCAGTCGTCACGATCGTTGCCGAGTAATTGCAATAGGACGGAATGGTAATGGATGGTCGGCGCCACGCCGAATTTTCCGAGGTTGTGAATAAACAAGCCGTGATAGGCTCGAAAAAGACCCCTACCAAATCTCTCTCTGAATACGTCATTAACCTGTCCAGTTCAGAGGGACGCATGGCCCAAGCTGCAACACTTCGCCCGGCTCAAATCCGGCATCTACTCGCCGTCACGTCTGCAACATCGCGCCATCCGGAACGCGATTGTCTCGTTCTCCTGCTAGGCATTACATGCGGGATGCGCGTCAGCGAAATAGCTCAAATCGAAGTTCAAGACGTGTTGTTTCCATCGGGCGCAATCCGTTCAGAGGTCAGTCTTCGGGCCGCAATCACGAAGGGTTGTCGGCAACGATGCGTCTATCTCACGCATCCTAAAACGGTTTCGGCCCTGGAGTGCTATCTGACCCATCGCATTGCACGCGGCATGGGAACCGAGCTAACCGCAGAGCGCTATCGAGGTCTCGCGCCGTCAACTTGCCTGGTCCTTGCTGGCACGGGCCGCAAGTTTGCGATGAGCACCAAGCGGCGCATCAACGAGGCCGGGGAGCCGGTTGATTACTCGGCGTGTGACAGCCTCCAAGCCTACGTCACAAAGCTCTACAGGGATGCCGGGATACGCGGCGGATCGTCCCATTCAGGACGGCGCTCGTTCGCCAGTAACCTGATTGAGCAAGGGCACGACATTGAAACGGTACAGCAGCTTTTAGGTCATGCGGAGCTGGAGCATGTTCGGCCCTATCTGGCCGTGTCCGATAAAAAGCTACGGCAGATGTTTTGCGAAGTGTTATGAGAGCCATTTGGCGCTTGCGGGGCATTGAGTTTCGGCGCGGGATGCCGTTAAACCGGGGAGCCGTTTATGGGGCCGTCAAGCGAGCCGCGCGTAGACTCAATGTAGATACAAAACGCTTGCCTTTCTCATGGTGAGTGTCTACAATGGATCTACATTTGGAGCGATATCATGGAACTCAAGATTCAGAAATGGGGCAACAGTGCCGCCGTCCGGCTTCCCGCAGTGTTACTGGAGCAGATCGGCGCATCGGCGGGTAGCTCGCTGAATGCCGATGTGCGGCCCGATGGCGTATTGCTTACGCCTGCTCGTCGCAAGTATTCGCTCGATGAACTTGTCGCGCAGTGCGACGCGAATGCCCCTGAACCGGCCGACCTTGCTGCATGGGGTGAGGTCAACGCGGTGGGACGTGAAGCATGGTGAAGCGTGTCAAGTTCGAGCGTGGCGATATCGTGCGAGTCAGCCTGAATCCGACGATGGGAAAGGAGCAACAAGGGGACTTTCGGCCCGCGCTCGTTCTGTCTCCCGCTGCATTCAATGCGCTCGGCGTGGCGCTAGTCGCGCCGATTACGCAAGGCGGTGAATTTGCGCGATATGCCGGGTTCGCCGTGCCGCTCTCGGGTTCGGGCACCGAAACGCAAGGCGTCGCGCTTGTGAACATGGTTCGGACGCTCGATCTTGACGCGCGCGGCGCACGCAAGGTTGAGCGCGCGCCGGTCGAGGTTGTCGAAGATGCGCTCGCGCGCCTTCAAACAATTTTGGAATAACGGAAAACGTAGACATGGCAAAAGGCACGCACGTCGGACACGGCGAACTGACGGACAAGAAAGCGACTCTGTTGCGAATTTTGGCAGAAAAAGCACGGCTGAGCGGTGAACCCGGACCCCAGACAGGATCGCAAAAGGCGACATCCGCGTCGAAGCCCAATCGCACGGGGAACGGTTCGGTAAAAGCGTAGGAAATCGGAAAATCGGCAAACGGGGGCGCGATGGTGTTCGACACGATGAAGCGTGAACTGCGCGAGCTGGTCGACCTGGTTCGCCGAACGACCGAATGGGAAACGTCGGTCGCATGTGGGAAGGTGAATCTCGCGGACGTTTCGGCCGACGCTCGCTCGGCGCATCATGCGCGCTTGGAGCGCGTTGTTGAATTGCGCGCGAAATACGACCTGTAACGGAAAACGATGATCCTCCCGATCGCCGCGTTTTTGATTTGGATTCTGGTCAGCGGGCCAATCCTCGTGATCGGGATGCGCAACGAATGCGGCGCGCTTCGGGGCAAGATGGGGTTCGTCGCAATTTGGGCAGTGGTGAACTGCAGTCCACTTGCCGCCCTTGTGCTATGGGTCTGGAAGCGATAGGAAAGCGCCATGAAGGAAACGACATACGTCTTTAAGAACGCTGCTGGCAAGTGGGTGTCGGGCTTTCCGTCTCGGCAAGCAGCCATTGACGCTGCATTCGCCGACGGATTGACACAGTTCGAGACGGCCAGCGTCACCACGGAGCCACCCGCATATTTTGTCCGCTTTCTTGCACCAGTCGCGTTGAAAAAAATGATTGAAGGAATGAGCGACGGCGAAGAGAGCGGGCATGTGGTTGACAGCAACGGAGCCCGAGAGATTTTGGAGAAGATAGCTGCCGCCACGATTTCAGACGGCTTTCCCCTTAACGATGAGCAACCGTGTCCATCAGAATGGGACAAGGTCGTCGATCTTATGAACCGCATGCAGGACGCAGCAGCTGCTTGGTTTCGCGAAAACGGCTTCGAACATGCGACCGCCGGCTTCGTCGATTACGGGAGTACCGAACTGCATATTAAAGGGACGAGCTTGAACGTCCCGCTTCTTTGACGGCCGGCGACGAAATAGACAAAGGAAAAGCCTTAGCGCGGGCGCACACCGCACATCGGTCGGTGTGCACCGAGCTTAGAGCTGCAACGATTACTGGAAGGAAGTAAACACAAATGGACCAATTAAGTGAGAAGGTAGCGACCTACCAGCAGCGTGTGAAGGATTTCATGGTCCAGGCGCACGGATGGTGTACGGCACACGGGTTGAGGGTCGAAGAGACCCCAACGCATGTGTTGGAGTCGTATACCCCGAAATACGAGGCACGCTCCATCCGGATCTTGACTGTAGATAGCGACATTCCTATCGCCGAACTCCTCCCGACCGGCTCGGCCATCATCGGTGCGCATGGCCGAATCGATCTGAGGGGCCGTCTAGCACGTCATGCATTTCTGTATCAAACTGGCAAAGGACCCGGAATTGGGATAACCACGACGGCCGCAGATGGCACCATCTCGCACGAAGCCCCCACTCCGATTTACTCAGGGATCGACGGAGACGGGTGGTATTGGTACGAGGCTTCGATCCGGAAGGCAAAGCGCGTTGATGAAGCATTGTTCCTCGACTTGATCACGGACGTTTCGGACTATGAGTTCCAGTAATCCCCTCGCGCCAATATATAAGGCATATGAGGTGTCGAGCGATTGCTTTAAGGTCGCCAAGCGAACAATCCGGGACCAGCAGGCAACGCTCGTACATCGCACCCAATTTTACGGACTCGCCGAAGCTGACGCGAATTCCGCCATTTCGGACGCAGCCAGTCAAGCATCCGATCTCGCCATTCTGGCACTGTTCGCAACATTCGAACGGTTCGTGATCGAGCATCTGCAAACAGCGAATCAGCGTCTGAGCAACGGATTTCCGGCCGGATACTCAAGCAAGCTCGCGAAGAAATTCAAAGATGAGGTCGAGTATTGGCGACTTGACCAAATTCTCGACTTATTTAAAGGCGAAATCGACGGGGTATTGCTCGGGCAGGCCAAGCAAATCAAGGATTATCGCGACTGGATTGCTCACCGAAATCCGCGCCGAGCTCCGCCTGCGCAGGCTGAACCGCGCGCGACATTTGAGGTGCTGACTCAAATCATCGAACAGATCCGATCCAAGCACACGCCACCGGCGGACGCGCCCCAGATGCAAGGGCAGTAGCCAATGTGCTGAAAAACTGATCGGAAAACTCTGGCCGAGCCAGGGAAGGGAAGTGATATGAATGCGAGCGAGACGTTCGACAAGCTGTGTGTGCTTATCGACCAGGCATGCCGTGAGCGCTCGTTCGGTATCGCGATCAGCGGTGCCGAAGCGCATGGAATGGTCAGCGGGCAAGGTAACAATCGTTGGAGCTTAGATTGCGACTTCGAGCTCGTCGACGCCACCGGTGCCAAGGATCATGGTTGGCCGGAAGGCTTCGAAGTCGAAGTTCTCAACCAGTCCGCGTGACCAACCTGAGCTAAAAAAAACGGCGGGAGAAACAGACAATGTACGAGAAGCAGATGAGCGCGATTGCGGAAGGCTTCCAGCTTGTGGCCAACAGCTATGAGGGCCACGAGCAAGCGGTCCTCGATGTCATTGCTGATTGCCAGAGCGCGATGGAAGAAGAGCGAGAGGGGGCAATCGGCGCGTGGGAGCAACGCGAACTCGACTACGCTCGGGTCGCCGTCCGAGACGGCTTCCTGCGACTCGCTTTAGTGGCCGCTGAAAAAGCGCTGATCGTCAGTCAATTGCCGCGGGACGAATACGAGTACGGTCTGAACTACGGTCGCCCTCAATGACACGGAAAACGCTATGTATCTAGGAGCAATCTCGATCCGTTGTCAGCACTGTGGCCGTCTTGCTTTGTGCAGCGCAAGCAAGGGGATGTGGTGCGGTCACTGCAAGAACGGCACAGTGCGATAGGAAACCGTATGCTGCTTACCACCGCGAAACAGGCTTTAGATCTACTGGCCGACGCCATAGCGCGGACTGTAGCTGCACGAGGCTTCAACGAAGCCTGCGAGTATGCAGTACAGCTTGGCCTGACCGGTGGTCAAACCGGCTCGTTGACCAAGCTTGAATACCGGTTCGAGGGTGTGGACGAATCTGGCGCCCGGGTTGAACTGCACGTGCGCTCGTACGATCCTAGTGGACCGTTCCAAAACATACCGGATATCAATCGTTTCACGGTGACCCTCACCGAAAACGGTGTGCAAACGGGGCGGTATCACGACGAGTACAACGACTAGAAAAACTGCCTCAGCATTATGTCGATGACGGCCGGATCGACGAATCGAAAACTCGACCGCTTAATTATGTCCGGAAAGAAAGACTACCAACGGCTTGTGAACGCCGATGGAATCACCCACATGGCCAGAATGCTCAGCTTTGTAGCTGAGCAGAACCTAGAAGTCCTGCGTGTCGGGTCGACACACGTCAGCGTGATGAGCATTGACGGCCGCCGATTCCGACTCTACCTCGGAAACCACGAAAGGGCACGCAGAGCAGGGCAGCCGGTTGGCCGCGACGTCGTCTACGACTTCTGGATCTACGTCCTCTTTGCTCAAAGCGCGGCCGAAAAGGCGTGCTACATTGGTCAGACACGCAACGTGAGTAGGCGAATGCGAGAGCATTGGAGGCGCCGCACCGGCAACCAGGGCTCCCGATCGTTGTTTGATTGGGCCGAGGAGAGGAGCCTCGCCGTGAACGTGACGCTTGTGCAAGCGGTATTCGGTAACCAGCAGGATGCAGATTGTGCCGAGGCCGAATGGTTTGCCCGAGCCGCTGCGGCTGGATATGAGCTCCCCGGTGCAGAGGTATGGGGGCCGAAGGCGCGAGGTTCTCGGATACCGACCCATGTCTGGCCCTGTGCCAAACTACAGCGCAATGGCTGTTCGTTGGAAATGGTTGCCTCTCGGATGATTAAAATTATTGAATTGCCGAAGAATTCAGAGTTGAGGGATGACGACGTTGAGGAACCAAGCCCTCGAATGACCTGAAAGCTCGATCGCAGACACCGGAGAACATCAGATGCGAAAAATTATTCAACTTTCTATGACAACCACTGGCAACGGCCCTCGCGATGCTGAACAAGAGCTTGTAATCGCAGCTCTTTGCGATGACGGCTCGGCGTGGCTAATCCGCCCGGACGACGGTGACTCTCGCTGGGAAAGTTTGCCGGAAATTCCTCAGGGCGAATTGCTACAAAACTGGCTCGCTGAAGTTGGCAAATGCCTGACGCGAAACCACTTGATGCGCCACGATGCGATCAAGGGCGCCCTTAAAGATAACAATAAAATCTTGGTCGACATGTTCGAATCGGACGTTGACGCAGTTGCGGCGGCCAGTGAGCTGAACCAGCGTTACCAGTAGTCGGAAAGCGGAAGAGCTCGTGAAACAAGTCTGCGGGCTTTGTCACCAGCCTCTGGATGGATTGATCAGCACATGCGCCGGTCATCCGATATCGGGAGAAGTCGGCCTTGCGTTGAAAGAAATCGACCTCTACGAGTTCGACCAGCGTTTTTTCAATGACGTCGACAGCGACCTCGTTGACCAGGTGCAGAAGGCGCCACGCGGTTCACGGAAAGAAGACTAGGAAAACATTGGCGCCGAGCGCCCGGAAAAGGCCCGAAGCCGGAGATGAGACGTCAACCATGGAAGACAGCAAAAATTCGTTTGTCAGCAGTCCGGGGCTGATATTGGACCGTATTCTCACACTCTCGGCTGACCGAGGGCGTGAGGCCGCCATGGCGGCCCTGACCAAAGTAGTGCGTGACGACGTCGAGACGGAAAACCGAGAACCTGGCAGATCTCCCGTGACGCTTCTTTGGTACGTAGTTGGGGTTCGTATCAGCGGAGACCCGACGTTCCATGTGCAGCCGTCGTTTGTGGACGAGCTGTCTCTCAGTGCGCACGGGCAGCAGCTCTATCGCGTTCACCTGGCGGCTATCGATGCTTTCCGAGAACGCACCGGCAGTGCCTCATAAGTCGGAAAACGCCCATGAAGACAATTCGGTGGATGCTCGCTACCTACCTATCGATGCCTGCGGCACTCGAAACGGCGCTTGCGGATGGCACGGTGCGTACCCGTCACGTAGGACAAGCCGAACACTGGACACTTTGCGCTTGCGCATCGCCGTGGATCGTATCGGGCTTGACGTTGGCGCCGTTCAGGATCAGCCCATCAAGAATGTAGACGGCCTCGTGAACGCCGCTCGGAATGAAGTGGCTGAACAGCGCGATGTATATGTCGGACACGTGGTAGTAACCGATCCTGCCATATCCACCATAGCGGACGTGATACTCGGACAGCAGGTTCTGCTCGTACAGGCTCCACTTGGTGCCGTCCGCCGACGCGCGCTTGCCGCTACCCCAGTATTTCGGCAAGCAGCGGCGCAAGTTCAGGATCTAATGCATATGTGCGCAGTCGCCCTATCCAGAGCCACGAGGCGGAGGGTATCGAGCGCCTTTTCCTGGGCAATTTTCCCCACCGCTATCGCAACAAGTGCCTGACAATCTGCAGAGCTACGTAGAGGCCCCACATCCTGCAAATTCTGGAGAATTGAGACCTGGAGCTTATCCAGTTCAGGACGAATTACATCGGTCAGGCTTTGCCGTGGAGTCGCAGGGGCACCGCCATCACGTCGCCAAGTATTGAGTAGCGCATACTGGACTTCCTTGCTGGCTTCGATCTGGTCTGTGAAGATGTTTGCCGCATCGTCAGTAGTCAATCCAAGAGAGGCAGCCATTACAGATGCGTTCGCTATAACTTGCGCCTCTCGCTTAGGGTCGCAGACAGCTTGACCGGTATCCCATTTGCTAAGGGCGACTTGGGCAGCTGTGTCCAGGCGGTCGGCTATGCTGCGGACGAGTGGCACGAACGCATTAGCTGGAGCCCCAATCGCAGATAAGCATCCCGAAACGATGCACGTGGAAAACGCATATTCCACGATTCGCCGGGATCGCGTGCGGCCGAAAATCACTTTCATTTTGTATTCCTATATAATTCATCTTACGATGTTCGATACGTGGCTTTGCGGAAAATTTCTCATTCTTTAGAGGGATGGCTTCAGAATTCAAAATAAATGTACGCTAAGGTGACTTTCCCTGACGCGAACTGCGAGGCGTTCGACGCCATTTGTCCGTCAACACCGTGAGTGCCGCCCGCGTCGTGATCGTGCTAGCATCAGTGCCGTAACACGCCTTGATGCAGAGGTAGTGGCGCGGATTGTCGCGTAGTTGTGGGAACAGCGAGGGGGGATTCGGCGCCATAGCCGGACTGAGCTGCAGAACCCATACTTGCCATAGCACGCAAGTGCTCGACGACGGTCAACTGTTGCGTAACCCGTAATCTATTTCGCTCATGCACAAACTGCGGTTCCATATGAGATGCAATGCGTCCTGTGATCTCGGAAGGTCTTCCCAAGCAGACCGGCCAATGGCCCAGAGGGGTGAGGGCGACTGGCGGGTTCGCCCGGCGACACCGGCTAGTGATGGGGCTGCTCTGCCGGGCCGGGCGGTGTCGCAGGCCCTTAAGTACGACCCGATCTGAGTTCAATGGTCACTTGATTCTCCTTTTATGGCGAGACATTCAAGTTGACACGCATTCGCTCGCCGTTTCCAGCCCTCAGGCGAAAAGAGCGATCGGGGCGCGAACCTGTTGCAAATTGAGTATCTATCCTCGATTCAGATCCGGGTTGTCCTAGCATTCTTGCCGATTCCACAGCCCAGCATAATTCCCTCTTTCGATCACTATAGAAACGCACATTTCTCCACAGAAAGTCGCGTTCTCTCATCGCCAATCGGAAAAAGTCTCCATATATGCGAAGAGTGCGATGTATCCGGTCCGGGGGAATAATCCGCGGTTGGGCGAAGGGGCCTGAACCTGACGGACTGAAGTCTCCGGTTTTGCTGCCACACGTAGTCGCCCGTCAGGTTGATGTGCTTCCAGCCCAGCGGCGACAAATACGGGAGCAGCGGCGCTGTGTCGGCCGGTACACTTCGCGCGTGAACGGCCTGAACGGCCTGAACGGCCCGCTCGAGGTAGACCGTGTGCCACCGCAATGCCTTCCCGGTTCATCTGCTTCCAGACCTTCGGCACGCCATAGACCTGCATGTTGGCCTGCCAGACACGCTTGATCTCCGGTTGCAAAAGCTCATCGCGTTTCGCGCGGGCGCAGCGTTTCGACGGATCGCGAAGTTGTGCTGCATGGCGTCGGTAGCCCGACGGGGCAATCCGCAAGACCTTGCAGATCGGCTCGACCCCGAAGGTGTCGCGATGCTGATCAATGAAGGCTTTCAGGACTTGAAACGGCGGTCGAGCTCCGCCTGGGCGAAAAATGCGCTCGCCAGTTTGAGAATCTCGTTGGTCCGGCGCAGTTCCTTGACCTCGCGCTCCAAGGCTTTGATGCGTTCACGCTCGGCCGTACTCACGCCATCGCGCTCTCCACGGTCGACCTCGTCGCGCTTAACCCAATCCAACAGCGTCTGCGGCGTGCAGCCGATCATTGGCGCAATCGATTCGACGGCCGCCCACATCGACGGGTGCTCGCTACGCTGCTCGCGTACCAGGCGCACTGCGCGCTCTCGGACTTCCGGGGAAAACTTGCTTGGCTTCTTGTTCATGGCTCCATTCTCTCAAGAGTTGGAGCCTCCACAAAACTCGGGGCGGTTCATACCGCCACGCTCGCGAAACCAGCGTGTCCCTGCCGCCTGGGACACGCCAACTGCCGCAGCAGCCTTCTCGCTTGTGATTCCGGTCGCAACCTGCTCCCAAAACTGGCGCTCAACCTCGTGCCGAAGCGATGGTGCACCTGGCGAGCGCATCGCTCCTCGCCTCGTCAACTGTTGTATCCACTTCGATGGACGACCCATGAAACACCTCCTGGATTAAGGTGTTGCGACGACCGGTTGAATCCACCTTGAGCGCCGCGATCGGAGTGCAGCAGCAATCCCGGTGGCGGTTTGCGTTGCAAGCACGCGCTGCGCAACTCCTGGCAGACCAGGTCCGCGTTGATCCGCTCGGACATCGACCAGCCGACGATGCGTCGGCTCGCCAGATCCAGGATCGCCGCCAGATACAACGAGCCCTCGCCGGTCTTGATGAACGTGATGTCGCTTACCTAGGCTTGATTGGGCCGCCAGCCATCGAAACGCCGATCCAACAGATTCGGCGCCACCGGCAGGCGATGGGTCGAATCCGTCGTCACCCGATACGGGCGCTTGTAGACCGGGCGCAGCCGCTGCGACGCACGCGTTCGGCACTCGCCGGCCGGCCCTGAGCACGCAACTGTCGCACGATACGAGGACGGCCGTAGCTGCCGCGGCTGGCACGATGAATGGCGGCGACCTCAGCGTCCAACATGGCATTGGCCAGTGCCCGCCGACTTGGCTCCCGGCCGCGCCACTGGCAATAGCCGCTGCGCGACACACCCAGAACCCGGCAAAGCCGACTCACGCTGTACTGGTCGCGATGTGCGTCAATCCAGGCGTACCTCACCGCGCCCCCGTCGCGAAGTACGCCGTCGCCTTTCGAAGAATTTCGATATCCAGTTTTGCGCTGGCCAGTTCCTTACCCAGACGACTGTTCTCAGCCTCCAGGTCGCTGACCGGACGACGACTTGAGCTCGGTGCACTCGGCGCCGGCCCTGCTGCGGCCTGCGCACTTCCATCGCGCCGATCACGGTACCAGTTTCCCGGCGTCGCCACCGGCACCCCCAGCCTGCGAGCAGCCTCATGCTGACCGACGCTCTCAGCCAGCCGCACCGCCTCAACCTTGAATTCCTTCGTGTACTGCCGTCTCGGTACCACGTTCTCTGCCATGTTCTTCTCCATACAGTCAAAAAGTTTTCAAACTTCTTGCTGTACGTGGAATCGAGGCAGGGTCAAAAGGGCCTGCAACGGTTAAAGGCACACACTTTCGAGATGAGCTGACGGCCCGACTGCAATCGCGATTTTTCCTCTAACACCGTTGTTGGGACTCTCTAGTCGGGCATGGGCGAGCGGAATGTCGGCAAGGGAATAGACCGCGCCAACGTGCGGCCGCAGTTGGCCGCGCACAATCAATGCGCTCAACTCATCAAGCTTGCCGCGGTTTTGTCTGGTGAAAACGAAGTGATAGCTCGCGTTCTTGCCCCAGGCCTGGATGACGTTTTGTGGCTGTGCAATGTCCACGATCGTGACTACGCGGCCAAGTTGTGCAAGCGCGTCGGGGCTGCGCGACAAGGTGTTGCCGCCGATGGTGTCGAACACGACATCGACTCCGCGGCCATCCGTTTCCCGCATGATGGCGTCGACATAATCGTCCTTCTCGTAGTCGATGACCACATCGGCACCCAGGCTTCGAGCGAACTCGACGTTTGCTTCGCGCACGGTCGTGAACACCCTTGCGCCAATGGCTTTTGCGAGCTGGATCGCCACATGGCCAACGCCGCCCGAGCCGCCATGTACCAGAATGCTTTCTCCCACTCTCAGCGCCGCACGCACGACCAGTGCTTCCCACGCCGTCCCGCCAACCAGGGTCAGGCTTGCCGCCTCGAGATGGCTCAGCGAGGGAGGCTTCTTCCCGATAATGCCTTCGGCAGCAACGTGGTATTCGGCATAGCTGCCTGGGCCGTCGAAGATTTGCGGGGTGTACCAGACTTCGTCTCCTGGAGAGAAGGCCGTCACACCCGGCCCGACTGCTTCGACAACGCCAGATACGTCGTGTCCGGTAATGGCCGGCAGTTGCACCAGGTCGGAATAGTCGCCGCGTCGGACCTGGTAATCCAACGGATTGATGGAGGTTGCTTGTACCCGGACCAGGACTTGTCCCGTGTGCGGCACAGGCTTGGGCACGTCGCAAAGTTCGAACGATTCCGGGCTGCCAAATGATTTGAGCATGAGTGCTTTCATTGTAACTCCTTGTTTCTGTAAAAAGGGATATCGGGAATTATCGATATAATTGGGTAAAAAATTACAGCTCTTTGCCAATGCTCTTGGCAAGGGCGCTGATGGCTGCTTCGTTCCGCTTGTAGTAGGTCCACTGACCGATGCGCCTGACTTCGACCAGGCCTGCTCGTTGCAGGGTGGCAAGATAATCGGACACCGTTGACTGCGACAGTCCGACGCCTTCTTGAATACTACTGACGCAGACGCCCACCGTGAGAACGTCCCCTTCATCCTGCGGAGGGAAGTTTTTCACGGGATCCTTCAAGCCTTGCAAGATTTCAAGGCGTGTCCGGTTCGAGAGGGCTTTGAATATTTCGAGCAATTCCATGATGCGAGTATATCGGTATTTCACGATTTGTCAATATGAGAGTTGACCGCCGTAGAGTCAGCCTGGGCTCGAGCAAATCCTGGCAATCTGATGCCGAAGGCTCTGTCTAACGGGCACGGCCCAGGCTGGCGCCCGACCTCTTAGGATCGCGCACCGTCACGGCGATGTTCTGTCCAACCCGCTGCTCGATCACCGGCTTCCGCGGCACTGGGCATCATGTATGGGCCTGCCGCACCTCCAGGTACGCGGATTAAGGTTGAGGGCGGCTCAGAGCAGCTTGATGGCCGCTTCGTCATTCGAGAAGTGGCCGCGGGTCTTGACGATCTTGCGCGACTGCATGTTCAGTCATTCATCCGTTGTGTAGTCAACCCGTCGAATCTCCGACGGAAACACGAAGAACGGTACGACGTGTTCCAACGCGCGCTGCCAGATTGCACGATGGTCGGGTATTTCTCGCCCCACGGCCGGCGTCGAACACCTCCAGTGTTATGGCGGCTGCCTCGGCCGTTTGCGCCCGATAGACCTCTTTGAGTGCGGCGGCAGTCGGCTTGCGATCTTTCCAATTCGTGGAGTCCAGCGAGTTCCGGATCAGGTGCACGATGCAGGTCTGAACCGTCGTTTCCGGGAATACGAAGTCAATCGTTTCGGGGCAGCCGTTCAGCACGTCGACCACCGCAATCAGAATGTCCTGCACGCCGCGCAGTTTCAGATCGTTGACCACCCCGCAGCCAGAACTTCGCATCTTCGGTCTACTCGATCCAGAGGCCGAGCACGTCGCTCTGACCGCCGGTCTGGATGCCCAGCGCCAGATACACGGCTTTGTTGCTGACCACGCCGTCGTCTCGGATCTTCACGCGCAGTGCATCGAAGAACACCACCGGGGGCAGCTCTTCCAGGTCAGCGCCTTGGCCACGACCTGTCGGTAAGAGAGCTGATGAAGTCGGGCGAGACCTCGGTGCCGAAGTGACCTTACCCCGCCCTCCAACCGCTACTGCACTATTCGAATTCCTTAAACGCGATGTGATCTCATCTTCTGTAGCGCAAAGCGTTTGGCGGCAACCCCGCTTTCATTCGGTCGGACAACGGCGGCGCATTCACCGCTGCCAAGGTCGTGCAGCTGGCTGCGAGATGCTGCAATCGCCCCGGCCTTCATCGCTCCAGGCAGTCCGTGGAAAAACGGGTTCATCGAAAGCTTCAACGGCAGGCTGCGCGACGAATTGCTAAACCGCGAATGGTTCCGCAGCCGCGCCGAGGCCAAGGTGGTGCTCATCGAACGCTGGCGGCAGTTTTACAACGAGCGCTGGCCCCACAGCGCGCATCGCCATCAACCTCCGGCCACGGTCCGTCGAGCCTGGCTGGATTCCGACAATCTCGACTCGAGACTCACTGCCTGATTGGTTACAAAATTCCGCCGCATGTCAATGAGGCTCGCAGAAGATTTTTGTAGCCTCGAAAAACCGTAACCCGTTCGGGCCGCCAAGTTGACAATACCCCACATCAAACCAGGCCGACAGGGATCTCGATCAGGTTAGGCACACCCGACACAATGCCATGCTCGACCGCCACTGCAATGTCAGCGGCGCGGTCGACGCGGAGCGCATGCAAACCCCAGGAACGGGCGAGGGCAATGAAGTCGATGGGCGGATCATCCAGTTCCATGCCGATGAAACGGCTCGTGCGCGCACTCGCGAAATGACTTTGCGACTTCATGAACTTCTTCAGGATATTGTACTCACGATTGTTGAGCACGACGAAGGTGACTGGCAAACGTTCGTGCGCTGCTGTCCATAAGGCCTGCGGCGCGTAAAGGGCAGAACCGTCGCCTATGATGGCAACAACGGGCTCTCGTCCCAATCCGAGTGATACCCCGACGGCTGCGCCCATGCCCCAGCCCAAGACGGCCCCTCGTGTGCCGTAGTACTGCCGTGTACTGCCAGAATCCAGCGCACTGCGCAGAAGTGGCATCGTGGCAGGCGATTCGTCGACGATCGGTATCCTCGCGCCTACTGCTCGGGCCACCTCGTGTGCCACCACAAATGGCGTCGTGTCCGGTGAATCGACCTCGGACGCGAAGCGCAGCGCGAGATCAGTGCGCCGCCGTTCGCGTTCGCGCTGCGCGTTACACTTCAGCGATTCGATTGCGGCACGTTGGCAGTGCGTCGCCTCGTTCAGCAGCGGCACTAAGGCTTGGAGCGATTGCCGTAGGCTACCAACACACGCCAGGTCGGTTGCGTAAGTTCGACCCGGATCATTCGCGTCGGCCGTCAACTGAAATAGCTTGCAAGTGGCCGGAATAGCGGGACCTTCAGAATAAAGAATCGTCACCGTGAAATTGCCGCCGAGCGCGAAAACGGCATCGTATGGCTGGAGAGCCGCGCGAATGGCGGACGCAGTCGTGGGGAGATTGCCCGCCCACAAGGGATGCGACGTCGGAAAAGGGAGATGAGCAGGCCACGACGATCCGAACACGGTCGCACCCAGGATTTCGGCAACAACCACCACCTCCGCACTCGCCTCCGACGCGAACACATCGTCGCCCGCAATCAGGGCAAGCCGACCCGGCGCGATCGATGCCAGCGCGTCGGCCAGTTCGGGCAACGCACTGGCGACTGAGGTCCGGTCGATTGCAGACCGATGCGAGACAGGTCTGGTCGTGGTGCGCTCCATCACGTCCATTGGTAGCGAGAGGAATACCGGACCTGACGGGGCCGCGTTACTGTCGTGGAAGGCTCTTCGCACGAGCACCGAGATTTCGTCCGGATGTGCGATTTCATGCGCCCACTTGACCGCGGGTCGAGCGACCCCCAGTAGATCCCCATAAAGCAGTGGATCGGTAAAAGCATGACGCATATCTTGCTGGCCCGCCGTGACCACCAATGGCGTTTTTGCGGCCTTCGAATTCACGAGCGCGCCCATGGCATGGCCAAGTCCGCCCACCGTATGGAGATTAATGAACCCAGTGTGGCCGGATGCCTGCGCATAGCCGTCTGCCATCGCGACCACGGCGGCTTCTTGCAGACCCAAAATGTAGGACAGGTCCTGTACATCGGTGAGCGCATCGATGAACGACAATTCGGTCGTACCTGGGTTACCAAACACATAACGCACACCTTCGCTGAGGAGGATATCGACCAGCACTTCTGCGCCTCGCGGGGGTTGAACCTCGTCGAGGGCAAAGACATTTCTGTTTGTGCTGGAATCCCCCTTTTGCGGGGTGTTTCCCGAGAGAGTTTCAGCCATGTCTTCCTCTAACAAAGGGCGCAGGATAGAACGTAAGCAAAGCTGCGGGATTGAACATTCTTGCGCATCAACGACTTCTTTATCGCGAGTTGTTCCAGCGATCTGGTGTGGATCGGCCAGCCTTCGGTAGCTTTTGATCTGCTTTAGTCATCCTGGGCCAAACCGAGCGCGAGTTTTGCGGCAGATGTCACGGATCGCCGTTATGGAGCCAATCCGTGGTCGGCGTAAAGGAGCCACCTGATGATCGGCGCATTGACGCCAGTGATGCCGGGTTGTAAGCGCGGTTTGAACTTTCCCAGTCGGTACGCTTTGTTCTTTTTGAACGGAGCGCCTATGACCAACCGGAGGTTCGTATTGTTTGAGTATCGTCAAGTCCTTGTCCGTATGCAGCAAGGGGCGTTGTTGCATTAATCCCACCCGTGGCGATGACGTTTACGCACAACAGCCTGAGCGATGCCTCTGTTAACAATTCGGCATCCTGCGTAGATTCTCGATCTTTGCGTGCGAGAACATGCGCAAGGACAAGAGCGGGACGCAGGAGCCGAAGGCGAAATACCGCGTCAGAAACTGGGCGGCATACAACGCCGGCCTGATCAATCGAGGCAAAATCACGATGTGGATTGACGACGACGCTCTTGCGAACCTGCCCGACATCGCGCCCACGCGGGGGCGTCCGCGGCTGTACAGCGATGTGCTGATTCGGGCCTTGCTCGGACTGAAGACCGTGTTCCATCTTCCGTTGCGTGCCGTGCAAGGCTTCGCACAAAGCCTGCGTGACCTGGCTTTCGCCGATTTGCCGGTACCGAACTACACGACCGTGTGACGTCGCGCCCAGACGCTGCTGGTAAAGCTGC